>NZ_CP034451.1:4502500-5102500 GCF_003952525.1 Mesorhizobium sp. M3A.F.Ca.ET.080.04.2.1
TTATGGCTAAGTGGGAAAGGATGTGAGGATCCCAAAACAACCAGGATGTTGGCTTAGAAGCAGCCATCATTTAAAGAAAGCGTAACAGCTCACTGGTCTAAATAAGGGTCTTTGCGCCGAAAATGTAACGGGGCTAAAGCCATACACCGAAGCTTAGGGTTCGTAGCAATACGAGCGGTAGCGGAGCGTTCTGTAAGCTGATGAAGCCGTACCCGTGAGGGGCGGTGGAGGTATCAGAAGTGCGAATGCTGACATGAGTAACGTAAGGGGAGTGAGAGACTCCCCCGCCGAAAGACCAAGGGTTCCTGCTTAAAGTTAATCTGAGCAGGGTTAGCCGGCCCCTAAGACGAGGCGGAAACGCGTAGTCGATGGGAACCACGTTAATATTCGTGGGCCTGGAGGTAGTGACGGATCACACAAGTTGTCCAATCTTATCGGATTGAAAGGGCAGCGGAGTGGTTCCAGGAAATAGCTCCTCCTTATAGACCGTACCCGAAACCGACACTGGTGGTCTGGTAGAGTATACCAAGGCGCTTGAGAGAACTATGCTGAAGGAACTCGGCAAATTGCACGCGTAACTTCGGAAGAAGCGTGACCCTTTTCTGCGCAAGCAGAGGAGGGTGGCACAGACCAGGGGGTAGCGACTGTTTATCAAAAACACAGGGCTCTGCGAAGTCGCAAGACGACGTATAGGGTCTGACGCCTGCCCGGTGCTGGAAGGTTAAGAGGAGGGGTGCAAGCTCTGAATCGAAGCCCCAGTAAACGGCGGCCGTAACTATAACGGTCCTAAGGTAGCGAAATTCCTTGTCGGGTAAGTTCCGACCTGCACGAATGGCGTAACGACTTCCCCGCTGTCTCCAGCATAGACTCAGTGAAATTGAATTCCCCGTGAAGATGCGGGGTTCCTGCGGTTAGACGGAAAGACCCCGTGCACCTTTACTATAGCTTTACATTGGCATTCGTAGTGGCATGTGTAGGATAGGTGGTAGGCTTTGAAGCCTGGGCGCCAGCTCAGGTGGAGCCACCCTTGAAATACCACCCTTATCACTATGGATGTCTAACCGCGGCCCGTTATCCGGGTCCGGGACAATGTATGGTGGGTAGTTTGACTGGGGCGGTCGCCTCCTAAAGAGTAACGGAGGCGCGCGATGGTGGGCTCAGAACGGTCGGAAATCGTTCGCTGAGTGCAATGGCATAAGCCTGCCTGACTGCGAGACTGACAAGTCGAGCAGAGACGAAAGTCGGTCATAGTGATCCGGTGGTCCCGTGTGGAAGGGCCATCGCTCAACGGATAAAAGGTACGCCGGGGATAACAGGCTGATGACCCCCAAGAGTCCATATCGACGGGGTTGTTTGGCACCTCGATGTCGACTCATCGCATCCTGGGGCTGGAGCAGGTCCCAAGGGTATGGCTGTTCGCCATTTAAAGCGGTACGTGAGTTGGGTTCAGAACGTCGTGAGACAGTTCGGTCCCTATCTGCCGTGGGTGTAGGAATATTGAAAGGATCTGTCCCTAGTACGAGAGGACCGGGATGGACGGATCTCTGGTGGACCTGTTGTGGCGCCAGCCGCATAGCAGGGTAGCTATATCCGGACGGGATAACCGCTGAAGGCATCTAAGCGGGAAACCCACCTTGAAACGAGTATTCCCTGAGAACCGTGGAAGACGACCACGTTGATAGGCCGGGTGTGGAAGAGCGGCAACGCTTGAAGCTTACCGGTACTAATAGTTCGATCGGCTTGATCGTTCTCATTCCTAATGCCCATTGAGGCGCAATCCAGGGGATTGACGCCGGCACGAATAGACAGCTTCTCGATTTGAACGTGCGTTTTGCCGACCTGGTGGTTATGGCGGAGCGGCTGCACCCGATCCCATTCCGAACTCGGCCGTGAAACGCTCCAGCGCTGATGGTACTTCGTCTCAAGACGCGGGAGAGTAGGTCGCTGCCAGGTCTGCCAAGCGCACGTTCATCTCACATCCGTCTCCAGAGGATCCGGATGGAAACAAATCTTCTCCTTACGATAAGGCCCGCCAAACGGGATTTCGGGCCGCGCAAGCGGCCCTTTCATTTGGCGGCCTCTTGAATTCGGTAAGCTCAAACTTACCTGTATCGTTGACGCGGGGTGGAGCAGCCCGGTAGCTCGTCAGGCTCATAACCTGAAGGTCGCAAGTTCAAATCTTGCCCCCGCAACCAAATCCGAAAACGGCTCGCCTCGCGCGGGCCGTTTTCGTTTGTGCTGCGGCCTTGTCGCGCCTGTCCCTCGTCGCCAAGATCCTTCCATGCGAGGCGACGCGCCAATCACCCCGGCCCATCAATGCAGACAAAAGAATGCGGCAAGCGCTGATCGTGTGGGCGGCTGGGCAGGCCATGGATGGGTGCGAGCCCCAGCCGGTCCAGCAACGCGATGGTCCTTACCTCACGCCGATACCTGCCAGGAGACCGCCATCTATCCTGTAGTCGGCGCCGGTGCAGAAGCTTGCCTTGGACGAGCAGAGAAAGGCGATGAGCTCCGCCACCTCTTCCGGCTCGCCGATGCGGCCGATCGGATGCGCCTCGCCGAAGCGCCTGAAGGCGGCTTCGATGTCGGCGTTCGGATCATCGCCGCGCGCGGCCCTCTCAAGGATCGGCGTGCGGACCGATCCCGGGCTGACTGAATTCACGCGGATGCCCTGGCGGGCGTAGTCGAGCGCCAGCGAGCGGGTCAGCGTGTGAATGGCGCCCTTGGTGGTGGCATAGGCGGCGACGTTCTGCTGGCAGGCATGGCCCTGCACCGAGGCGACGTTGACAATGGCGCCGCCGCCGCGCCTGATCATTTGCGGGATGCCGAAATGCGCGGTGAGGTAGATCGAGCCGACATTGACAGACATCGCCCGGTTCCAGGTCTCGAAGTCCGTGCTGGTCGCGGTGCCGTAAGGATGGACCGCAGCCGAGTTGACGATGACGTCCAGTCCACCGAAACGCTCGACACCCGCCGCGATTGCCGTCTCGACCTGATCCGGCTTGGAAACGTCCGCGGCCAGCACCAGAGTGTCGACGCCAGAACGCTCGAGTTCGGCCTGCAACATCGCGTTGGCCTCGAGATCGATGCCCAAGGCGATGATCGCAGCTCCACCTTCGCCAAGACGCCGGGCCGTCGCCCGACCGATCCCGGTCGTTCCCGTGACCAGCGCAACCTTGCCGTCGAAATCGTTCATGACCAGAACTCCTGCAAAGTGTCCGAGAATTGTGCCCCGCCAGGCCAAGCCAGGCTGGATGCCGTTCATCGGAGGCTCACGCCCGCCGAAATCACCGATCTGACTGCCATTGTCATCCAACAATAAGCTCGATCGCAACCACACCAAAGCGCATCCGATGTTCAGCTTCGCTGGGTGTGCTTCAGGTCTTTGACTTTGCGCAGGTCTTCGTCCCGAAACAGTTGCCGTGGGATCCGCGGCTCATCGCGCCTTCGTGGAATAGGACTAGGCACCGATTGGCCTGATCAGCCATTCGCGGTATTCTGCCGTCTTGCAAGTGTGACGCATACCGGGGTTTGCCTTGGGAGATGCCAAATGCGCACGTCCTCGCTCTTCATTGCACTGCTGCTTGCACACATCCCGAGCGTATCGCATGCCGCCGACATCCACGACGCCGCGCAAGTCGGCGACGTCGCGGCGATCATAGCAGCGCTCGATGCGGGTGCCGGCATAGATGAGAGTGATGGAGACGCGACGCCGCTCTATTTTGCGGTCTGGATGGGCCACGTCGAAGCGGCAAGACTCCTCATAGAACGTGGTGCGGACGTCAACGCCCAGACGACTTGGGGTCCCCCACTGATGGCGGCCATAGGAACAGGCAAGATCGAGCTGTTGAATCTGTTGCTGGAACGGGACGCAGATCCGAATTCCCGCCGTGCCGGCGAACCTGCCCTTCATGTCGCCGTCACCCTCGGTTGTCTCGACTGCGTGAAGGCGCTGGTCGAGGCCGGCGCAGACGTGAATGCGAAGGCAGAAGACGGCAAGACACCGATCCATCTGGCAAAACGTGCGGGGCAACGCGAAATTGCCGACTATCTCATGTCGCGCGGCGTCGTCTTGCCGACGCCAGCCCCAATCTCGATGAAGTTGGCGACAGCCGATGTCGAGAAAGGCCGAGCCCACTTCGACCGCTTGTGTACCCGTTGCCACAGTATCGAACCGCAGGGCGGGAGCAAAGTGGGACCGAATTTGTGGAGTGTCGTCGGCCGCGACAAGGCATCTCTGGAAGATAGACGTTATTCCGAAGCCCTGCTGGGCTGGGAGGGTGTGTGGACGTTCGAGGACCTGAACAGATATCTCTTCGGGCCCATGCTCACCACGCCGGGCGTTTACATGGAGACACCTGGTGTTCCGGACGAGACCGAACGGATCGACCTCATCGCCTATTTGCGCACTCTCAGTGACAAGCCGATGCCGCTACCTTGAAATCGATGACCTGGCCGGCGACCGCTTCATCGGGAGCCGCACGCTGGCTGCAATCACCCGATTTGACGGCCTTTGTCATCCGACAATATGGTCGATCGCAACCACACCAAAGCGCATCGCGATGCTCCAGATTCGCTAGGTGTGCTCGTTTTTGATCTTGCGCATGTCTTTGTCCCGAAAACCGACCCAATTTCGGGAAGCAGCCTTGGAGAGGCAGTCATGGAACAGTGCTGGCGCTGGTACGGCCCTAACGATCCGGTCACGCTCGATCATGTCAGGCAGGCCGGCGCCACGGGTATCGTGACGGCGCTGCACAACATCTATGACGGCAGCGCCTGGCCGCTGGATGCCATTCTCGAGCGCAAGCGCATCGTCGAGGCAGCGGGACTGGCCTGGTCGGTGGTGGAGAGCATTCCCGTTCACAACTCGATCAAGATCGGGGCGCCCGAGCGGGAGCGCTATACCGGCTGGTACAAGGACACGATCCGGGCGCTGGCCACGGCCGGCGTCTCCACCATCTGCTACAATTTCATGCCGGTCGTGGACTGGACCCGCACCGATCTGATGTACCGGCTGCCGACCACCGGCTATGCCCTGCGCTTCGACGCGCTCGACTTCGCCGCCTATGACGTCTTCGTGCTGAAACGGCCGAAGGCCGAGGCGAGCTACAGTCCGGCACGACTCAAGCAGGCGGAAGAGCGGCTCAAGACCTTGAGTAGCGATGATATCGACAAAATCGAACGCAACCTGATCGCCGGCCTGCCGGCAACCGAGCGCACCTACAATCGCGAGACGATGCGCGAGGCGCTTGCTGAGTACGCGGCGATCGGCCCGGCCGAACTGCGCGCCAATCTCGCCTGGTTCCTCAACGAGATCATCCCCGTCGCGGAGGAAGTCGGGGCGCGCATGTGCATCCATCCGGACGATCCCCCCTTCTCGCTCTATGGCTTGCCGCGCGTCGTCTCCACCGCCGATGACGCACGCTTCATCCTGGATACCGTCGACAGTCCGGCGAACGGCCTGACCTTCTGCACCGGCTCCTATGGCGTGCGGGCCGACAATGATCTGGTCGCCATGATCGAGGAATTCGCGCCAAGGATATATTTTGCGCATCTGCGCAATGTGACGCGCGAGGCGGACGGTTCCTTCTTCGAGGCGGAGCATCTGGAAGGCTCGACCGACATGGCCGACGTCGTCCTGGCGCTGATGAAGGAGGAAGCGCACCGCCGCAGGGAGGGCCGCTCCGATTGGCGCATCCCGATGCGGCCGGACCATGGGCATCTGCTTGCCGACGACATCGGCAAGACGAGGATCAACCCGGGCTATTCGCTGATCGGGCGGCTCAAGGGCCTTGCCGAACTGCGCGGCATCATGCGCGCCGTGGAACGGTTCGACCTGGCATCCACGGACCATCGTTAGTCATGCGCTGCTGCCGGCACGAATATTTGCGGCGCGCCCAGGAGACGAAAGTCGGCGTCGCTGGCACCAGCCGTTGCCGATCGCCGATTGCGGGGCGCGTGCATCGCCGCTCTCGGCGACCGGCCGGCGAACCTGCCAGCAGACCGGCGTGAAATCGTCAGTTCGAGCGTTGCTCTTCACCCGCGTCAGGTCGCAGACGCAATCGATGGACGGGATTATGGTCGTTGGCAGAGGTTTCGCCAGAGACGGATTTGGCGCATGCTGCCTTGCCTTTGAGATTTCCGTCCACTGCACCACATCGCAGTCTGGTAAGACCAAATTGGTCGGATTTCTTCCAGGGTCGGGTGGGCAAGGCGATATCGGATCGACGTCATCAATTCTGGCTGGACCAGAGTGGCCGAGATGATGCAAATTTGGCCGGCAGCTAGACGGGCAAGCATGAGGACAGCCGGCGATCCGACGATCGGACTGACTACTCCAAGGAGGACGAAATGAACATCGCTGCGGACAAGGCAAACGTCAGCGGCATCCCTTTCGACCAGGGACGGGTGGACCGGCTGATGGACGAGGCCGGCATCGATGTGCTCCTCGCCACCTCCAAGCACAACACGCAATATCTGCTCGGCGGCTACAAGTTCATCTTCTTCGCGGCCATGGATGCGATCGGCCATAGCCGCTATTTGCCGATTGTCCTCTATGAGAAGGGCGGGCCGGAACACGCCGCCTATATCGGCAACAAGATGGAAGGCGGTGAGCATCAGAACCATCCGTTCTGGACGCCGACGCTGCATGCGGCGTGCTGGGGCACGCTCGACGCCGCCAACCTCGCTGTTGAGCATCTGCATAAGATCGGCAAGAGCGCTGCTCGCATCGGCATCGAGCCGGCCTTCCTGCCGTCGGATGCCTATGCCTTGATCCGCAAGACGCTGCCGGATGCGAAGCTGATCGATGCGACCGGCATGCTGGAACGCATGCGCGCCATCAAGACCGAAGCCGAGCTCGAAAAGCTGCGCATCGCCTCCGAACTGATCACCGACTCGATGCTGGCGACGATCGCCTGGGCGCGCGAGGGCACGACGAAGACCGACATCATCGAGCAGTTGCGGCGCGAGGAAACCAATCGTGGCGCGCATTTCGAATATTGCCTGCTGACGCTGGGCTCCAGCCACAACCGCGCCGCTTCAAGCCAGGCGTGGCAAAAGGGCGATGTGCTGTCGATCGATTCCGGCGGCAACTATCACGGCTATATCGGCGACCTCTGCCGCATGGGCGTGCTGGGCGAGCCGGACGGAGAACTCGAAGACCTCCTGGCCGAAGTCGAGGCGGTGCAGCAGGCGGCGTTTTCCAACGTCAAGGCCGGCACGCTGGGCGGCGACATGATCACGCATGCCGAAAGCGTGCTGAAGCGTTCGAAGGTCGCGGCCTACACGGATTTCTTCGCCCACGGCATGGGGCTGATCACGCATGAGGCGCCATTCCTGATGACCAACCACCCGGTTGCTTATGAAGGCACCTATGCGGCCAAACCGCTGGAGAAAAACATGGTGCTCTCGGTCGAGACGACCATGCTCCACCCGACGCGCGGCTTCATCAAGCTGGAAGACACGGTCGCGGTTACCGAAACCGGCTATGTGATGTTCGGCGACCGCGGGCGGGGGTGGAACAGAGGCGGCATCTAATGGACCTAGCGTCGGCGCTACTCACTAACCCGGCGGCAGCAGCCTGAAATCCGGCAGATCGCGCAACGCGAGTTCAGGTCCGGCCGGCGAGTAGACGACGAAAAGCTGCATCGGCTGATCGCCGGTGTTGAGCGTGGAATGGAACCGGCTTTCGGGCACGTAGATGGTGCAGCCGGGGCCGACCTTGGCAACCACCGGATTGCCCTTCTCGTCCTCGACCATCTGCTCGCCATTGCCGGAGATGACGAAGATGATCTCTTCGGCGCCCGGATGGTTGTGACGGGTGTGCCCCTTGCCGGGCGGGAGGTCGACGACACCGCCGGAAAAGCGCTCCGCGCCATTTACTTCCGGCGCCACGGTGAGGGCGAGCTTGCCCCAGTCGAAGCCGAAGGCGCTGACGTCCTTCGGATAGACGAACACTTTTTCCTTGTCGGCCATTACGTCATCCTTTCCCGATCTTGACCGCCTTGAAATCCGCCGTTTGCCTGGCGATCGCCGCCTCGGCCGGCAGCCGTTCCATCGAGCTTGCGCCATAGAAGCCGTGCAGCCTTTCGCAGCGCTCCAATATGTAGCGCGCGTCGTCGGGCATCGAGATCGGCCCGCCGTGGCAAAGCAGGATGACATCCTGGCGCACCGAGCGCGCGGCCTCGGCGATGGCGTCGATCTGCTTGACGCAGTCATCGAGCGATTTGGCCGACGTGGCGCCGATCGATCCGCCCGTCGTCACGCCCATGTGGGCGACGATGATGTCGGCGCCGGCCCTGCTCATGGCGCGCGCCTCGTCCGGATTGAAGACGTAAGGCGTGGTCAGCAGGTCGAGCTTGTGCGCCTCGGCGATCATGTCGACCTCGAGGCCGAAGCCCATGCCGGTTTCCTCGAAGCTCTTCCGCATGGTGCCGTCGAAAAGGCCGATGGTCGGAAAATTCTGCACGCCGGAAAAGCCCATCGTCTTCAGCTCGGCGAGAAACAGCGGCATGATGACGAAGGGATCGGTGCCGTTGACGCCGGCCAGCACCGGCGTGTTCTTGACCACCGGCAGCACCTCACAGGCCATTTCCTTGACGATCTCGTTGGCGTTGCCATAGGCGAGCAGACCGGCGGCTGAGCCGCGTCCGGCCATCCGGTAGCGGCCGGAATTGTAGATGATGATGAGGTCGATGCCGCCTGCTTCCTCGGCCTTGGCCGACAGGCCGGTGCCGGCGCCGCCGCCGACAATCGGCACGCCTTCGGCGATCATCTTGCGGAACTTATCCAGAATCATTCTGCGCGGAATGGCGGCCATGCTTGTCGGTCTCACTTCTGGGCAATGTCGAGGAAGGCTTCGGCCGCGACCTTGGCGAAGGCGGGATCGTTGATGTGCAGCGGCAGGCGTGTGACGGTGCGGGTCTCCGCCGGCATGATGGTGCGCTCGATGCCGTCGAAGAGCGCTGCGTCCGCTTCGGGATCGAAGAAGGCGCCGCCTTCGACGTCGAGAGCGGAGACGCCCTTTTCCGGAATCAGGAAGCGGACCGGGCCTTCGCAGCGGGCGAGGCGTCTACCGATCCATTCGCCGATCTTGCGGCATTCCTCGGCAGTGGTGCGCATCAGTGTCACGTTGGGATTGTGCTCGTAGAACTGCCGGCCGCGATAGCGCTCGGGGATGGTTGGCGGCGCCCAGAAGTTCACCATGTCGAGCGCGCCGACCGAGCCGACATAGGGCAGTTCGGTGCGGGCTATGGCGCCGAAGCGATCCTCCGTTGCCGGCAGCACGCCGCCGAACAGCAGATCGCAGACCTCGGTCGTGGTGATGTCGATAACGCCGGCAAGCAGGCCCGAATCGGCCAGCTTCTCCATCGAGCGGCCGCCGGTGCCGGTGGCGTGGAAGACCATGCAATCGTATTGCGCACGCAGATGCTCGACGATTGCCGTCACACATGGCGTGGTGACGCCGAACATGGTCAGCCCAAGCGCCGGCTTGCCGAGGGTGGACGGCGCCGGCGTTGCGGCCATGCCGGCTATCGCCTGAGCGGCATTGTGCAGCACGACGCGCGAAAGCCGATTGAGGCCGGCCATGTCGGTGACCGACGGCATCATGACGATGTCGGAAACATCGACGTAAGGTGCAGTATCGCCGGAGGCGAGTGTCGAGATCATGATTTTGGGCAGACCGAGCGGCAGCGCGCGCATGCCGGCGGTGATGATCGAAGTGCCGCCGCCACCGCCAATGCCGATCACGCCGGCGATATCGTGACGCGATTGGATGAAGCGGGCAAAGGCAATGCCCATGGCGGCGACGGCGCTGCCGCGGTCGTCGATGCCAAGCACCGCCGCGGCTCCATCCGGATGATGCGCGGCAATGTCGCTTGCCGCGATATCGACCGGCACGGTGGCGCGGCGCGTGCCGATGTCGACACGGGCGACCGCACCGCCGGCAGCAGCGACGGCATCGGCGAGGAAGGCGAGCTCCTCACCCTTGGTGTCGGCCGTGCCGACCACGTAGATGCGCTTCATCGACGCCTCCCCGTGCCGGCTGGCGCGGAGGCGGCGCTTCTCAAGGCATAAAAATTTAGTGCCCTACGGCGTCCCCCTCTGTCCTGCCGGACATCTCCCCTACGAGGGGGGAGATTGGCTTGCCGCGGCCTTGACGCCTCTCCTCCAACCTTGGTGATTGGCGAAAGCAAAGATGAAATCCGATCTCCCCCCAAGTGGGGGAGATGTCCGGCAGGACAGAAGGGGGCGCCGTAGAGTGTCAACGAAGCCATTCCAGAGAGGGGAGGCCATTGCAATTTTTTGAGACGCGCGTATCATATTGACATGGATGTCTCACGTCAACAAGCCGCTTCCAGCGACGACGCCGAGCAAACGCCGATGGCCGAAAAGGGGCCGCGCGCGCGCACCAGGCGGTTGATGCTGGAGACGGCGACGAAGCTGATGCAATCCGGCGCCACGCCGTCCGTCAGCGAAGTCGCCGAGGCGGCGCAGGTGTCGCGCGCGACCGCCTATCGCTATTTCCCGAGCCAGGCCGTTCTGGTGCAGGCGGTCGTCGACGAGGGACTTGGTCCGATCCTCACCTGGAAGTCTGCTTCGAGCGATCCGGAGCGTCGGGTGGCAGACCTGTTTGGCTCGGCCATGCCGCGGATCGAGGCATTCGAAGCGACGTTCAAGGCGGCGTTGAAGCTTTCGCTCGACCAGTGGGCGCGGCAGCAGGCGGGCACGCTCGGGACCGAGCCCGCATTCACGCGCGGTCATCGCGTCGATCTCCTCAAGGACGCGATCGCACCGCTCAAGGACCGCTTGCCGCCGCGCAAGTTCAGGCGCCTGGCCCAGGCGCTGTCCATGATGTTCGGGGTAGAGGTGCTGATCGTCCTGAAAGACATGTGGGGGCTGGACAGTCAGGGGGTGGCGCAGGTCACGCAGTGGGCGGCCGGCGCCCTGGTGCGTGCCGCCATGGCGGAATCAATGGCGAAAGTGGATGGGGCACTCTCGGCCCCCGGCGCCGAATGATAGTATCTGGTTGGACCAGATCGGAAGAGCGCTTGGCAATATTGACTACAGCAGATGGAAGAAGACAAGTGTTCTATCCAAAGAGGAGCAGAAAAACTAAGGTAAATCAGACCGATGCGGCACTGAATGGGCTGTCGGGCCGCGTCCCGGCGTCCAAGAAAGAGCTTGACGAACATCCGAAATTGGTAATACCAGATCAGTTGGCGTAAAGCGGGTCGCAAGTAGGGATTGCGATCCATTTTTCCGGCAAGGCGAGGAGGTTCGGAACCGGCAAACTGCCGTTGCGGAGGAACTACCAGGCCGGCGACGATGCCGGCGCTCATGAAAGGTAGAATGCGCACAAGGGAGGAAAACTATGCGCAAGATAGTGACCAGCATGATTGCTGGTATCGGGCTGGCGCTTGCCTGCGGGACATCCGTCCGCGCGCAGGACAAGGAACTCACCATCTTCTGGGCGGAATGGGATCCGGCGAACTATCTGCAGGAACTCGTTAACGACTATACCGCCGAGACCGGGGTGAAGGTCACGGTGCAGACGACGCCATGGCCGGATTTCCAGACCAAGGCCTTCACCGAGTTCAACGCGCATGGCGACGCATACGACATGGTGGTCGGTGACTCGCAATGGCTAGGCGCCGGGTCGACGCAGGGCCACTATGTGGACCTCACTGACTTCTTCAACAAGCACAAGCTCGGCGATGTCATGGCGCCGGCGACCATCAAATATTATGCCGAATATCCCGGCGGTTCCGGCAAGTACTGGGCGATCCCGCTGGAAGGCGACGCGATCGGCTGGTCCTACCGCAAGGACTGGTTCGAGGACCCGAAGGAGAAGGAAGCCTTCAAGGCGAAGTACGGCTACGATCTCGACGTGCCGAAGACCTATGCGCAGCTGCGCGACATCGCCGAGTTCTTCCACCGTCCGGACCAGAAGCGCTACGGCATCGCCATCTATACAGACAATTCCTATGACGCGATGGCAATGGGCGTCGAAAGCGCCATCTTCAGCTATGGCGGCGATCTCGGCGACTACGCGACCTACAAGGTCGACGGCATCACCAATTCGAAAGAGGCTGCCGCGGGCCTCGACATGTACAAGGAGCTCTACAAGTTCACGCCTCCCGGCTGGGGCAAGACCTTCTTCGTGGAAGACAATCAGGCGATCACCGGCGGCCTCGCCGCGATGAGCATGAACTTCTTCGCCTTCTTCCCGCCGCTCGTGAACAAGGCAACCAACCCCTATGCCGACGTTACCGGCTTCTTCGCCAATCCGGCCGGCCCGGACGGCAAGCGCTTCGCCGCTCTCGGCGGCCAGGGAATTTCAATCGTCTCCTATTCAAAGAACCAGGACGAGGCGATGAAATTCCTGGAGTGGTTCATCAAGGACGAGACCCAGAAGAAGTGGGCCGAACTCGGCGGCTACACCTGCAGCCAGGCCGTGCTGAAGTCGGAGGCGTTCCAGAATGCCACGCCCTACAACAAGGCCTTTTACGACACCATGTTCATGGTCAAGGATTTCTGGGCGACGCCTGAATACGCGGAAGTGCTCGATCAGCTGAACCAGAACATCTATCCGTTCGTCGTCGGCGGCAAGGGCACCGCCCAGGAAGCGCTCGACAAGACCGCCGCCGACTGGAAGGCGACGTTCACCAAGTACAACCGCTACAAGTAAGCATCACAATCAGAATGCCGGAGGAGGGTTTCCCCTCCGGCATTCCTGTTTCTCAGGAGAACGATCGTTGGCTTCGGTAGCCCTCACCAATCTTGATCCCGCCTCCAGGGCCGCCGCGCGCGGCTGGTCGGATCTGACCATCCGCAACATGTTCATCATTCCGACGCTGGTTTTCCTGATCGTCTTCAATATTTTCCCGCTGATCTATTCGCTGGGCTATTCCTTCACCAATTTCGCCGCGAACCGCAGCGAGCCCTGGCAGTTCGTCGGCTTGCAGAACTATCGCGAGCTGCTCAGCGACGATCACATCTGGTCGAACTTCGTCATCACGGCGAAATACGTCATCGTTTCGGTGGCGGGCCAGATGGTCGTAGGTTTCGGTCTCGCGCTGCTGCTCAACCGCAGCTTCCCGATGAAGGGCTTGATCACCACGCTGCTGCTGTTGCCGATGATGATGTCGGCGGCGGTCGTCGGCCTGTTCTGGCAATTGCTCTACAGCCCGTCCTGGGGCCCGATCAATTACGTCTTCGGTTTGGGCGACTTCGCCTGGCTCTCCAATCCCGACAGCGCGCTCTATGCGGTCGCGATCACCGACATCTGGATGTGGTCGCCCTTCGTCATGCTGCTTTCGCTCGCCGGCCTCTCGGCCGTGCCGCAGCATCTCTACGAAGCCGCCGCGATCGACCGCGCCAGCTGGTGGTACACCTTCACCCGCATCACGCTGCCGCTGGTCTCGCCGATCCTGCTGATCGCGTTGATCTTCCGCACGATGGAAGCCTTCAAGACCTTCGATATCGCCTACACGATGACGACCCAGCCGACGGCCGAGCTCATCGCGATCCGGCTCTACAAGCAGGCCTTTCAGCAGTGGGACACCGGCAAATCCTGCGCGCTGGCCTACATCGTGCTGATCATGGTGCTGGCCATCACCAACCTCTACGTGAAGTACCTCAACAAGGTGAAGGAGCGCTAACATGGCCGCCGTCCGCACTTCTTCCGAGGTTGCGCTCAACCGCATCGCCATTGCCGCGGTGCTGATCGCGACGCTAATCTTCCTGGCGCCGATCTACTGGATCGCCTCGACGGCGTTCAAGCCGAAGGAGCTGGCCGTCAGCGTGCCGCCGACCGTGCTGTTCGAGCCCGAGGTGACGCCGTTCGTGCGGCTCTTCACCAAGCGCGTGCAGATGCAGAAGACCGTCGACCCGCAAGTCTACGAGGCAGCGCCCTGGTGGGAAAAGCGCATCTATGACGGCGGCGAGCGGGTGCTGAAGGTCGGCAAGGACGTGCAGCTTTCGCAATATCCCGACCGATTCATGAACAGCCTGATCGTGGCGGTGATCAGCACGGTGCTTGCCGTCGGCATGGGAACATTCACCGCCTACGGCTTCTCGCGCTTCAAGATCGCAGGCGAGGCGGACCTGCTCTTCTTCATCCTCTCGACACGCATGCTGCCGCCGGTGGTTGTCGCCATCCCGATGTTCCTGATGTACCGCGCGGTCGGCCTCAACGACTCGCATATCGGACTGATCATCCTCTACGTCGCCTTCAACCTGTCCTTCTCGGTCTGGCTGATGAAGGGCTTCATGGACGAGATCCCGAAGGAGTATGAGGAGGCGGCGCTCGTCGACGGCTACACGCGCATGCAGGCCTTCTTCAAGATCGTGCTGCCGGAGGCGGCGACCGGCATCGCCGCCACCGCGGTGTTCTGCTTCATCACCGCCTGGAACGAATACGCCTTCGCGCTGATCATGACCAACCGGCGCGCCCAGACGGCGCCGCCCTTCATCCCGTCGCAGATCGGCTCCGGCCTGCCGGACTGGACGACGATTGCCGCCGGCACGTTCCTGTTCCTGCTGCCCGTCGCGATCTTCACCTTCCTGCTGCGCAATCACCTGCTTCGCGGCGTGACGTTCGGAGCGATCCGCAAATGAGCTTTCGCGCCGTCAACGAGAAATACCTGCTGCCGGCATCGCAGATCCTGATGGTGCTGGGCATCATCGCGCTCTGCCAGCCATGGAGCCTCGGCCTGCATTCCTACGGCGTGACGATCATCCTGACCGGGCTGATCGGCTTCAACATCACGTCCAAGATTGCGCCGGAGCGCAGCGAGGAAACCGGCGCCGCGACGCATGAGGGAGCCCGGCAGTGACGCAGATCGAACTTCGCGGCATCGAGAAATTCTTCGGTGCCGTTCAGGTCATCCACAATCTCAACCTCGCCATCGCCGACAACGAGTTCATCGTGCTGCTCGGTCAGTCGGGCTGCGGCAAGACGACCACTTTGCGCGCGGTAGCGGGGCTCGAGACGATCGACAAGGGCGACATACTGATCGACGGCAAGGCGGTGCAGCATCTCAAGGCCGCCGACCGCGACATCGCCATGGTGTTCCAGTCCTTCTCGCTCTATCCGCATATGACGGTGTTCGAGAACATCGCCTTTCCGCTGCGCGCAACGCGCATGAGCAGCGGCGAGGTCGACAAGTCGGTGCGCGAGATCGCGCGGGTGCTGCGCATCACTGACCTGCTCGACAAGCGGCCATCCGCACTCTCCGGCGGCGACATGCAGCGCGTTGCGATCGGCCGTGCCTTGGTGCGGCGCCCGAAGGCGATGCTGATGGACGAGCCGATCGGCGCGCTGGACGCCAAGCTGCGCGAGGAGATGCGGGCCGAGATCAAGCGGCTGCACGTCAAGCAAGGCTCGACCACGATCTACGTCACCCACGACCAGATCGAAGCGATGAGTCTCGCAGACCGCATCGTCATCATGCATGAGGGTTTCATCCAGCAGGTCGGCACGCCGGACGAGGTCTATTCGCATCCGGCAAATCTTTTCGTGGCGCAATTCGTCGGCAGCCCGGTGATGAACATCGCCGAGGCCAGCGTCGCCGATGCGGCCGGCACCGCCGCCGTCGCGATCGGCGGCGCGGCCAAGGGTTTCGAGTTCCCGCGCGAATTGCTGTCCAAGCTCAACGGCCACGCTGCCAATGGCGGGCTGACGTTAGGCATCCGTCCGGAGGGGGTGCTCGTCCGCCATGACGCCGCGCCCGGCTACCTGCCGGTCGAGGCGCAGATCATCGAGCCGCTCGGCTCCTTCGACATCGTCGACCTCAAGGTGGGCTCGAAGATGCTGCGCGCCCGCACAAAGGCCGGTTACGTCTCAGGGCCCGGCGTGAAGGTCCATGCCCGCATCGATCCGGAGCAGGCGCATTTCTTCGACACGGCAAGCGGCAGGTCGCTTGGTGTGAGATTGTGATGGCCGAAGGACACGAAAGACCAACGATTTGGCCTTTCGAACAATCGAACGCCCGGAGCCGCAGCGGAGGGCTGGCCGCCCTCGGAATAGAAACGAGACAGTAGAGAGACATGGCCCATATCGAGCTGAAGAACATCACCAAGAAGTTCGGCGGCCACACGGCGCTGACCGGGCTCAACCTCGAAATCGCCGATGGCGAGTTCTTCGTGCTGCTTGGCGAGACCGGCGCCGGCAAGACGACGACGCTGCGCCTGATTGCCGGGCTCGAGAAGCCGACCGAGGGCCAGGTCTTCATCGACGGCGTCGATGTTGGCGGATGGGGCGCGGCCGAGCGCGACGTGGCGCTGGTGCTGCAGCAATATTCGCTCTATCCGCGCTATACGGTGCGCGAGAACCTCGAATTCCCGCTGAAGCCGAAGATCCGTCGGCTGCCCGACGCCGAGATCAAGGACCGCGTCGCGCGCGCCGCCCGCACGCTGCGCATCGAGCACCTGCTCGACCGCAAGACCGACCGGCTTTCCGGCGGCGAGATGCAGCGCGTCTCGATCGGCCGGGCGATCGTGCGCAAGCCGCGCGTGTTCCTGATGGACGAGCCGCTGTCGGCGCTCGACGCCAAGCTGCGCGAGGCGCTGCGCACGGAATTGAAGAACCTGCAGATGCAACTCGGCGCAACCTTCCTGTTCGTCACCCACGACCAGATCGAGGCAATGTCGATGGGCGACAAGGTCGGCGTCCTCAACCACGGCCGCATCGTCCAAACCGGCACGCCGCAGGAAATCTACAACAATCCGCGCGACACCTACGTCGCGAGCTTCGTCGGGTCGCCGCCGATGAATCTCATCGACGGCAAACTGGTCAACGACCGCGCGGTGATGGCGCCGATGAATTTCGAGCTGCCGCTTTCAGGCGCGGTCAAAACCGACGGCGCGGCCGACGGTCGGCCGCTCGTCTTCGGCATCCGTCCGGAGGACGTCTATCTGGAAGGCGGCGCGCCGGTCGAGGCCAAGGTCCACGATGTCGAGAACCATGGCGTCGAGAAGATCGTGACGCTGAGGGTCGGCGAAACGATGCTGAGAGCCACCGTGCCGGCGAGGACCGCCGTCGAGATCGAGCAGCCCGTCCGCTTCGCCTGGAACCCGGACAAGGTGGTGATGTTCGACAAGGGTAGCGGGGTGAGCCTGCGGCACGCCGGATAGCGCCGGCGTCCTTCCTCAGAAGAGAAGCGCCTCTCGCAGACAGTCGATGATCGAGCGTCAGGGTTGCCCTTCGACGCCGTTGTTGCGCACATGGCTCGGCGCCAGGCCCATCACGCGCTTGAAGGCGCGGCTGAAGGAGGCTTCCGAATCGTAGCCCAATTTCGCCGCCGCGACCGATACCCGCATGCCGTCGCGCGCGAGCCACTGCCGCGCCTGGTGCATGCGCACGCGCAACACGTATTTGGCCGGCGTCTCGCCCACGACGGCAGCGAAGCGCTGCGCGAAGGCGGAGCGCGACGCTCCCATCAGCCGCGCCAGCGCCTCGACCGTCCAGTCGCGGTCGGGCTGCAGGTGAATGGCGGCGAGCACCTTGCCGACATCCGGATTGCGGACGGCGGCGATCCATCCGGTGGCGTCGCCGCAGCCGTTCTCCACCCAGGAGCGGATGATGGTGGCGGCGAGCACGTCGGCCAGGCGGGCAAGAATACCTCCGGAACCGACGCGGTCCATCGTCACCTCGCCGGCCATCGCGTCGAGCAGATGCTGGATGCCCGGCGCGTTCGCCATCAGCTTATGCGCCTGCATCAGGTCGGGCATCATGTCGAGCAGAGGATGCGAACGGTCGAGGTTGAAATGCATGCTGCCGCAAAACAGCAAGGTCTTACGGCCGTCGCAGCCGTTGGAGACGTCGTAGATGTTCTCGCAGACCGGTTCGATGGTGTAGCGGCCGATCGGCACCGGAGGGACGCCGGGCGCGCTCGCCAGCACATGCTCGTCGCCGCGCGAGATCAACAGCGCGTCGCCGACCGAGAGCTCGATCCATTCCTTGGCCGGTGAGAATAGCCAGCAGCCCTGCTGGCTGATGAAATGGAACCGCGCCGCCTTCTGCGCCGGGAAGGAAACGGCCCAGGGCTCGCCCAGCACGCAGCGGCCATAATCGACGCCGTCGAGCCGCAAGCCGCGCAGCATGGGTTAGTGGATCGCCCGATGAGGGCCCTGTGGTTTTGGACGAATTGTAAGACATTTCGGCGTTTCTAGCATGGAAACTCCAGGCAGTCACTCCCTATGTTGCACCGCAAGCCAATGTTGCAGCGCAACCAAATCGACCGACGAAGCCGCCCGCCAGGCATCGAACAGGTGGAGCCCGAGCCGGTCATCCCCTGACGTGGCGCCGCAGACAGATCGGAGAATTTGCCATGACTGAACCCGCCACGGGCGCCATCGACGCTGCTGTCCTCGACAGAACCGAACCCGAGGAACGAAGCGAGCCCGTGTGGGGCGCGGTGGTCTCGCTGGCGCTCGGCGTGTTCGGCCTCGTGACCGCCGAATTCCTGCCCGCCAGCCTGCTGACGCGGCTGGCGCAGGATCTCGGCGTCAGTGAGGGTGCCGCGGGCCAGGCGGTTACGGCGACGGCCGTTGTCGGCGCGATTGCCGCGCCCACCATGGCCATCGTCACCAAGCGGCTCGACCGTCGGCTGGTCATGTGGCTGCTCAGCGTGCTCCTGATCGTCTCCAACCTGCTTGCCGCCTTCGCATCCTCACTCACGATGCTGCTACTAGCCCGGGTGGTCCTGGGCGTCGCGCTCGGCGGCTTCTGGTCGATGTCGGCCGCCACGGCGATGCGGCTGGTGCCGATGCGGCTGATGCCGCGCGCCATGTCGATCATCCTGACCGGCGTGTCGGTGGCGACCGTCACCGCGGCGCCCGTCGGCGCCTATGTCGGCGACATCTGGGGCTGGCGCACCGCCTTCATGATCGCGGCAGTCGTCGGCGCGCTGGCGCTGCTGGTGCAGCTCGCCACCATTCCCAGCCTGCCGCCTATGGCGGTGGCAAGCTTTCGCACCCTGATCGAGGTGCTGAAGCGGTCGACCATTCGCGTCGCCCTCCTGGTCGTGCTGCTGGTCGCCTCCGGACAGTTTGCCGGCTTCACCTATGTGCGGCCTTTCCTCGAGACGGTGCCGGCGATGCCGATAGCGACCATCTCGCTGGTGCTGCTCGCCTATGGCATAGGCGGTTTCTTCGGCAATTTCGCCGGCGCCTTCCTGGCCGAGCGCAACCTGAAGCTTGCCGTCGCGCTGGCGCCGCTGCTGATCGCGCTGTCGGCGCTTGCCATGCTGACCCTCGGCGCCTCGCCGGTGATCGCGGCAACGGCGGTCGCCGCCTGGGGCTTTGCCTTCGGCGCGGTGCCGGTCGGGCTGCAGACCTGGCTGGTGCGCGCCGCGCCCGACCAGGCCGAGAGCGCCGGCGGGCTGATGGTCGCCACGTTCCAGGTGGCAATCGCGCTGGGCGCGGTCTTCGGCGGCCTGCTGGTCGACCATGCCGGCGTGGCCAGCGCCTTCGCCTATAGCGCCGCGGCAACCCTGCTCGCGGCCCTGGTGACCTTTGCCGTGGGACCGAGACAGGCTGAATAGCAAGAAGCCGGTATCCCTTTTCGGATCGGCCCAGACTCTTCGGGGGTTTCGGGCCGATACCGTTGGGATGGCCCTCACGCCGAGCGGCCGTCGAAATCGAACACTTGCACCGCGGCGAGGTCGACGTCCTCGAGACAATTGATGTTGATATAGGCGCTGCGCTCGCTGCCCTGGCCGACATCCTCGGCGAACGGATGGATGCCGCAGGTCCGGCAGAAGCGATGCGCGATCGAGGCCTTGCCGAAGCTGTATCTGCCGAGGTCGTCGCCCCAGGCGACAAGGCGCATGCTGGCATGCGGCACTGCCCAGAGCAGCGCGCCCTTGCGCGCGCAGATCGAGCAGTTGCAGCGCACGGCGCCGCCAAGCTCGCCCTCGACCTCCAACGCCACCTTGCCGCAGTGGCAGCTGCCTTTGTAGAGCATCGGTTCTTCCTCTCGCTTCGGTAAGTGCAAAGGCGCCCTTGACGGGTTATCCCTTGGCCGGTGCCTCAAAGACGTTTCATGCTGCCGGAGTCCGACATCGACATGCAAGCCGCCCGCGACCGCCTCGAAGCCATCCTGTCGCGCCTTGCGGACCGCGTTGCCGACGAGAAGGTCTACATGAAGCTCTATCGCGAGGCGGCGAGCGCGGCAGCGGATGCAGCGGACGCCCGGCAAAAGGCCGGCATGAGCCTCGGGCCGCTCGACGGTGCGATCGTCTCGATCAAGGATCTGTTCGATGTCGCCGGCGAGCCGACCAGGGCGGGCTCGCTGATGCTTGCAGGCGCGCCGCCGGCAACGCGGGATGCCACGATCCTGCGCCGGCTGCGCCAGGCGGGCGCCGTGATCCTCGGCAAGACCAACATGACCGAATTCGCCTTCACCGCGATCGGTGACAATCTGCATTACGGCACGCCCGGCAATGCCGCCGATGCCAGCCTGATCCCGGGCGGCTCGTCGTCCGGGGCCGGGGTGGCTGTGGGCGAGGGCAGCAGCGACATCTCGATCGGCTCGGACACCGGCGGCTCGGTGCGCATTCCGGCCTCGCTCAACGGCGTCGTCGGCTTCAAGCCGACGGCGCGGCGCGTGCCGCTGGCGGGCGCCTTCCCGCTGTCGACGACGCTGGATTCCATCGGGCCGCTCGCCCGCAGCGTTGCCGACTGCGCGATCGCCGATGCGGTCATGGCCGGCGAGGAGCCGGCTGCTCCGCAGCCGCTCCCGTTTGCCGGCCTGCGCATCGGCATTCCCCGCGGCATGCTGTTCAGC
This sequence comes from Mesorhizobium sp. M3A.F.Ca.ET.080.04.2.1, assembly GCF_003952525.1. Lineage (NCBI taxonomy): Bacteria > Pseudomonadati > Pseudomonadota > Alphaproteobacteria > Hyphomicrobiales > Phyllobacteriaceae > Mesorhizobium > Mesorhizobium sp. M3A.F.Ca.ET.080.04.2.1. Next base: position 4,523,298 of record NZ_CP034451.1, read on the forward strand.
GACACGCAGGCCGACGTCGCTGCAGCTTTCGGGACTTGCGTCGACAGGGCCGGACAGGCCGGCGCGCGAATCGCCGACTGGTCGATCGACGACCTCATCGTAGAGATGCGTGCGGCGACCAAGCAGGCCTCGATCGCGGCAATAGAAGGCGCCGAGGTTCATGCCGACTGGCTGGCGACGGGTGCCTCGGTGCCGGTCGATGCGCATGTCAGCGGGCCGTTGTCGCGGGCTCTGGCGGTGACCGCCTCCGTCTACATCCGGACAATCCGACGCCGAACGGAACTGGTCGCGGCAATGGATGAACGGCTGAGTGGGGTCGATGTGCTGGCTTTTCCAACCACGCCGATGGTAGCGCCGTCGATCGCCGTCATCGCCAGCGACGAAGCGCTTCGAAACCGGACGGAAGGCCTGCTGCTGCGCAACACCCAGGTTGCCAACCAGTTCGATCTCTGCGCGATTTCGCTGCCGATGCCGGGCATGAGACTCCCGGTCGGACTGATGCTGGTGGGGCGGCATGGCCACGACCGTCAGCTTCTCAGCATTGCTGCGGCGGTGGAGGCTTTGCTTGGCCGTTAATATGGGTGCCGCGACCGAAGCAAGATGCACATCACGGAAATGCCGTTGCATCCCGTCGCGCCCCCTCTGGCCCTGCCGGCCTCTCATGTCTGCACTGTCGCGGTGCTCGCCGGGGAACTAATCGCTGCTCGGGAAACGTCGCCGGTAGTGCTCGATCACTTCCGGGTTGCGCAGGTTGACCGGCAGCTTGTTGGCGAGAACCAGCAGCGCCTCGCCGGCAGCGCCGACGCCCATGCGCATCATCGATTCCTCGGTGATGCCTGCCATGTGCGGGGTGACGATGACATTGTCGAAACCGAAATAGGGATGGGTGGGCGGCAGCGGCTGGGACGCAAAAACGTCGAGCGCGGCGCCACCGATGCGGCCGTTCCGCAATGCTTCGATCAGCGCATCGTCGTCGACCACCGGTCCGCGCGAAACGTTGATCAGCAGCGCATTGGGCTTCATGCGCGCGATGCGCTCGCGGCTGATCAGGCCGCGCGTCTCCTCGGTCAACGGGCAGCAGAGAACGATGATGTCGCTCTGCTCGACCAACGCGTCGATCGACAGGAAGCCGACGCGCTCGGGCGCCGGACGCAGGCTGCGCGTGGTCGCTATGACATTGAGGTCGAAGCCGTGCGCGGCGATATGACCGACGGCCTGGCCGACGGCGCCAAGGCCTACAATGCCCATGGTCTTGCCGGCCAGCTCGCTGGTCGAATTGGCGTGCTCGCGACCGGCGAGCCAGCCCTTGGCGCGCAGATCGCGATCCATCATGCGAAAACGGCGCAAGAGCGCGAGCGCGACGAACATCACATGCTCGGCGACCGAGCGGGCGTTGACCGCCGGCACGTTCGCCACCAGGACACCGGCGGCAGTGGCCGCGTCGACCGGGATCATGTCCAGCCCTGCGCCATGGCGGATCGCGGCGCGCAAGTTCGCCGCGCCGGCAAAGAGATCCGGCGGCAGCGGCGCGCGAACGATGACGATGTCGGCGTCCGTGGCTTCGGCGGTCAACGTCCTGGCGTCGAGGGCAGTCGCGATAGCCAGCCGGCCTGCTCCCCCCAACATGGCGGTCGCGCGTGGGTGCAGCGGATGCGTCGACAGGATCTTTCGCATTGAGCCCCTGTTTGTTTAGCCGCATTTCTGCCACGCCAAGCGATTCCGCTTGGCTGCAAAATGCTCAGGCCTTTTCGAGCACCGCGCTATCCGGCTCCGTTGCCCGGCCTTCTATCAGCCCCTTCCAGTAGCTCTCGGCGCCCTGCAGATGAGCGCTCATCAGCGCCTGGGCAAGGTTGCCGTCGCGGCGCAGCAGCGCCTCGTAGATCTGGATGTGCTCGGCATGCGAGCGCACGCTGCGCTCGGGATCGTTGAAATAGATCGGCAAGCGCTGCTCGCCCATCAGATAATAGACACTGCAGATGTTGTGGAAGACGCCGTTCTTGGTCGCCCGCACGATCTCAAGGTGAAACTCGCGATCTTCCTTGGCGAGACCTTCGCCGGCGGCGATGCGCTCCTCGGAAGCTTTCAGGATTTCGCGCAACCGCTCGAAATTCTCCTCCGTGGCGCGCGAGCAGGCAAGCTCGGCGGCCTTGATCTCGTGGATCTTGCGCAATTCGACGGTCTCGTAGATCTGCACCGGGTCGAGCGGCAGGCCCGCGCGAGCGAAAAGCGCTAACGCTTCCACGCTGGCCTGCTTGGTATCGACATAGATGCCGGATTTGGCGCGGCGCTCGACGATGCGCATGGCTTCCAGGATCGCCAGCGCCTCGCGGATCTGGCCGCGGCTGACGCCGAAATGCTCCGCCAGCTCGCGCTCCGACGGTGTGCGGCCGGTCTCCTTGTCCGAGTTGGAGAACAGATAGGCGGCGAGTTCGGCGAGAAGGTTCTTTTCTTTCATCGTCAAATGCGTTGCGCGTGCGCCTCCAGGAACCGCTCGGAAATGGTGAAACCCAATCCAGGCTTTTCGGGGATCGCTATCATACCGTCCTTTGCTTCGACAGTCTCTTCGACGAGATCGTGGATCATCGGATTGGCGCCGAGCGAATATTCGATCGTGAAGCTGGCCGGCGAAGCGGCGCAGACATGCAGCCCGGCAAAGAAGCACGGCGCTCCCGCCCACAGATGCGGCGCCAGGCGCAGGTTGAAGGCGCTGGCGATGGTGCCGATCTTCATCGCCTCGCTGATGCCGCCGCAGAAGGCGGGGTCGGGCTGGAAGATGTCGGCCGATTTGAGCACCGCCAGATCGCGGAAGGCATAGCGTGTCGCCTCGCTTTCGCCCGTGGCGATCGGGACCGAGCCTGAGGCGCGTACCTCGGCCATGCCCGGCTTATCGTCGGCGATCACCGGCTCCTCGAACCAGGCGAGGTCGAGATCGGCGGTAAGGCTGATGAAGCGCTTCGCCTCGGCGACGGTGTAGGTGCCGTGCGCGTCGACCATCAGCTGGACATCCGGGCCGATTGCCTGTCTGGCGGCGCGCACGCGCGCGGCCGAAATATGCGGGGCGCCGTCCATGGCGCCGATGCGCATCTTCAGCGCTCTGAAGCCGCCCTTGGCGATATAGGATTTCAGCTGGTCGCCAATGGCATCGGCGGCGGCCCAGCCGCCGGACGCATAGGCCTGCATGCGCTCGACCTTGCGGCCGCCGAGCAGCCGCCAGACCGGCTGTCCCAGCGACTTGCCGAGAATGTCCCAGAGCGCGATGTCGACGGCGCTGATTGCGGCCACGCTCATGCCGCGCCGCGCCAGCTGCGGCATGGCGTGGCCGGCATGGGCCGCCGTCTGGTGGCGCACGCCGTTGTAGAGCATCTCCCAGACCACGCCTATATCGGCCGGGTCGCGGCCGATCAGCTGCGGCGCGATCTCGTGGTTGAGCATATGGACGAGGGCGCCGTAGCTGCCGGCGCTGCCGGCGGCGTTCTTGCCCTCGCCCCAGCCTACCAGGCCGTCTTCTGTCTCGATGCGCAATATGGCGGCGTCGAACGTCGTCACCTGACCGAAGTCGCTGCGATGCTGCTTCGCGACTGCGATCGGTATGCGGACCCACCAGGCCTGGACGTTTCTGATGCGCATCTTCATCCCCGGCCCTGCCGCCCGGCGAGGCGGAAGGGTTTCAATCGAACCGTCTATCTGATCAGCGGCAGCAGCGTTTCGGCGGTGATGCGCATCTGGTCGGTGTAGAACTTCTCGGTCAGCAGGCTGGAGCCGTGGTCCTGGATGAATTTGAGCTGCTCGGGCGAGATATCGACCGGGTTGCGCTCCACCATCTCGGGATAGGGTGCCGCCGGCGTGCGGTCGACGGGCGCGACGAATTCGTTGGTCAGCGCGCCGTCATAGCCGATCTCCTTCAGCGTGCCGACGATCTTCGGCCAGTCGATCTGGCCGAGGCCGGCGGCGAAGCGGTTGTTGTCGGCGACGTGGAAGTCGAACAGGCGCTTTCCCACCTGTCGGATGGCGTCGTAGACGTTAAATTCCTCCATGTGGATGTGATAGGCGTCGAGGCAGACGCCGCATTCCGGGCTGACCGCATCGGCGAGCGCGAGCGCCTGGGCGCCGCGGTTGAAGAGATATGTCTCGAAGCGATTGAGCGGCTCGACGGCGATCTTGACGCCGACCTTCTTGGCGTGGGCGAAGCATTCGCGCGTGGCGTCCACCACCCAACCCCATTCTTCCGCCTCGGTGCCGTCAGGCACGACCTTGCCGACGGTGGCGGGAACCAGGGTGATGATCTCGCCGTCAAGCTCGCTCACCATGGTGAGCACGTCCTTGACATATTTCACCGAGCGCTCGCGCTGGCCCTGGTCCTTGGCGGCAAGGTTGCGCTCGCCAAGCATCAGCGTCACCGAACCCCAGCAGCGGATGCCGTGCTCCTTCAGCAGGGCGCGTGTCTCGTTGGTCTTGTACTGTTCCGGCTCGCCGGAAATCTCGATCGACTCATAGCCGAGTTTCTTGATGCGCTTGAGCGTCACCTCCAACGGCTCCGCCCGCATCCAGTTGTGCGTCGAAAGATGCATGGTCTATCCTTCCCAGAATTCGCCTGTCACGTTTTCCGCGGCGTTCTTCCGGCGAAGCCACGCCGCGCGATCTCCTCCCCACGGCGTTCCAGTAGATTGGCAAACTGGTTCGACCAATTGGGCCTGATGCGAGGTCTACAGCAATTTGCCCGGCGCGGCAAGGAGCCGGAGGCCGAGCCTGGATTTTCCCTTTACAGTGCTGATTAATATGGAAAAACGGTGCTGCCGAATGCCGAGGCGCGCGTCGCCAGCGACCATCATGGCGCTTGACCCGATAACGATATTTGGTCATACCAGAATGGCGAGACCGACACATGTCCGCGGAAGATGACCAAACAGGCTGGCCCTCCTTCCAATCGGCGCTATGCTTGGTCGTGAGAACACAGAGGGAGGATGCCGAATGCCGACGACGATGAAGGGTCCCGGCCTGTTTCTGGCGCAGTTCGCGGGCGACGCCGCACCGTTCAATTCGCTGGCTTCGATCACCAAATGGGCGGCCGGCCTCGGCTACAAGGGCGTCCAGATCCCGACCTGGGACGGACGCCTGTTCGACCTCAAGAAAGCGGCGGCGTCGAAGACCTATTGCGACGAGGTGAAAGGCATTTGCGCCGATGCCGGCGTCGAGATCACGGAGCTGTCGACGCATCTGCAGGGCCAACTCGTGGCGGTGCACCCGGCCTATGACGCGCAGTTCGACGGCTTCGCACCGGCCGAGGTGCACAACAACCCAAAGGCGCGACAGAAATGGGCGGTCGAGCAGATGGAGTTCGGCGCCAAGGCGTCGAAGCATCTCGGCCTCAAGGCGTCGGTCACCTTCAGCGGCGCGCTCGCCTTCCCCTATCTCTATCCGTGGCCGCAACGCCCGCCAGGCCTCATCGAGGAGGCGTTCGCCGAGCTCGGCAAGCGCTGGAAACCGATCCTCGATGCCTATGACGAGAACGGCGTCGACGTCGGCTACGAGATCCATCCGGGCGAGGACGTGTTCGACGGCGCGACGTTCGAGATGTTCCTCGACGCGGTCGGCGGCCATAAGCGCTGCAACATCAACTACGATCCGTCGCACTTCCTCCTGCAGCAGCTCGATTATCTCGAGTTCATCGACATCTATCACGAGCGGATCAAGGCTTTTCATGTCAAGGATGCCGAGTTCAACCCGACGGGCCGGCAGGGCGTCTATTCCGGTTATCAGGGCTGGGTAAACCGGGCCGGCCGCTTCCGTTCCCTCGGCGACGGCCAGGTGGATTTCAGCGGCATCTTCTCGAAACTCACCCAGTACAATTACGATTCCTGGGCGGTGCTGGAATGGGAATGCTGCCTGAAGCATCCCGAGGACGGCGCCGCCGAAGGCGCGCCGTTCATCCAGCACCACATCATCAGGGTGACGGAGCGGGCGTTCGACGATTTCGCCGGCGGCACGAGTGACAAAAAGCTGCTGCGCGCGATGATGGGGATCTAGCACTGCTTTCCCTCCCCCTCGAGGGGAGGGTCGATCCGCGTAGCGGATCGGGGTGGGGTCGCCGGGTGTAGAGCTCGGCATGAACCGACCCCTCCCGGCCCTTCGGGCCACCCTCCCCTCAAGGGGAGGGGTATTTCACACGAGGGAGACAAACATGGTCGGCGCATCGAAGGCGGAAACGGGAGGCGGCCCGATCCGCTACGGCATGGTCGGCGGCGGGCAGGGCGCCTTCATCGGCGCGGTGCACCGGATCGCGGCACGCATGGACAATGATTTCGTGCTGGTGGCCGGCGCGCTGTCATCGAATCCGGAACGAGCCAAGGCTTCGGCCGAAGAGCTCGGGCTCGACCCGTCGCGCAGCTACGGCTCCTACGCCGAGATGGCCAAGGCCGAAGCCAAGCGCCCCGACGGCATCGAGGCGGTGGCGATCGTGACGCCCAACAATGTGCATGTGCCGGCGGCCAAGGCCTTCCTCGAGGCAGGCATCCACGTCATCTGCGACAAGCCGCTGGCGACGAGTTTGGCCGAGGCCAAGAAGCTCGCGGCGCTGGTCGAAAAGACCGGCAAGGTGTTCGTCCTCACCCACAACTACACTGCCTATCCGATGATCCGTCAGGCGCGCGAGATGGTGGCCAAGGGCATGCTCGGCGAAATCCGCATCGTGCAGTCGGAATATCCGCAGGACTGGCTGACCGAAGACCTTGCCGCGACTGGCCAGAAGCAGGCAGCGTGGCGCTCCGATCCAAAACAGGCCGGAGCCGGCGGCGCGCTGGGTGACATCGGCACGCATGCCTACAACCTTGCGCGCTTCGTCTCGGGGCTTGAGCTGGATTCCTTGTCGGCCGACCTCGACGCCTTCGTGCCCGGCCGGCAACTCGACGACAACGTCAACGTGCTGCTGCGCTTCAAGCCGGTCGGCAAGGCGCATCCGGCCAAGGGCATGATCTGGGCAAGCCAGGTGGCGCCCGGTCACGAGAATGGGCTGAAGCTGCGCATCTACGGTTCGAAAGGCGGGCTGGAATGGGTGCAGGCCGACCCGAATTATCTCTGGTACACGCCTTTCGGCCAGCCGAAGCAGTTGCTGACCCGCGCCGGCGCCGGCGCAATGCCGGTCGCGGGACGTGTCACGCGCGTGCCGTCCGGCCATCCTGAAGGCTATCTCGAAGGCTTTGCCAACATCTACCAGGAGGCCGCCCGCGCCATCCGTGCGGCGCGCCGGAAGGGCGGCAAGCTGGCCAAGGATGTCGTCTTCCCGACGATTGCCGACGGCGTCGAGGGCATGGCCTTCATCGAGGCCTGCGTGAAGTCGTCGAAGAAGAATGGGGCCTGGACAAAGCTGTAGGGGTGACGATCTTCAGGTGAGGCCGGCCTGCAAACGGCGGCTTCCTGCGCTTCCGGTGCTCAGGTACGGATATACGCTCCGCTCCGGTTCTCAGAATCCACCGCTCCGGCTCGGCCTGACCTGAACCTCGCCACCCCTAGGCGCTCTGCAAGGGGAGGGTGTCGATGAAAATCGGCATGTGCATGTTCTTGTGGACGACGAGCGTCTCGAAGAAGCACGAGGCGGTGCTGAAGGACATCAAGGCGACCGGCTTCGACGGCGTCGAGATACCGGTCTTCGGTGGGATGCCTGACGACTACAAAAAGCTTGGCGAGATGCTCGACCGTATCGGCCTGCAACGCACGGCGGTCTCGGCCATGGGCGATCCAGCGATGAACCTGATCTCGCCGGACCGCGCGACGCGCAGGGCCGGCATCGACTACATGAAATGGGCGATCGACTGCAGCGCCGCGCTCGGCGCGGACAGGCTGAGTGGGCCGCTGCATTCGACGCTCGGCGCCTTTTCCGGCAGCGGACCGACGGCGGCCGAGAAGAAGCGGTCCATCGCCTCGCAGCGCGCGATAGGCGACCATGCCGGCAAGAAGGGCGTCACCATCGGGCTCGAAGCGCTCAACCGCTTCGAATGCTATCTGCTGAACACGATGGACGATCTGTCGGAGCATATCGACGCGATCGACCGGCCGCACATCAAGGCGATGTACGACACTTTTCATGCCAATATCGAGGAGGCCGATCCGATTGGCGCCTATACGCGCAACCGCCGGAACGTCGTTCATATCCATATTTCGGAGAACGACCGCGGCGTGCCGGGACGTGGCCACGTCCCCTGGAAGGAGACCTTCGCCGCCATCCGCAAGAGCGGCTATGACGACTGGCTGACCATCGAGTCCTTCGGGCGCTCGCTGAAGGATCTGGCGGCCGCGACCAAGGTGTGGCGCGATTTCGCGGAGAACCCGGAGGCGGTGTATAGGGAGGGGTATAAGCACATCAGGGATGGCTGGAAGGCGGCAGGCCGGGACTGAACGCCCTGTTTGGGCTGCTGTCGGTCAAATGGTGAATGGTGAATGGTGATTAGTGATTAGTGATTAGTGATTAGTGATTAGTGATTGAGATCCTTTCCTTCGCCGCGCCCTATGTTGCCCACCATTCACCATTCACCATTCACCATTCACCATTCACTAGCCGCCAGCGACTAATCGATGCCGTAGAAGCGTGCGGCGGTGCCGCCGAAGACGGCGTCCAGTTCGGCTGGACTGAGCCCCGCCAGAAGCTCCTTCGCCGCGGCGAGCCAATTCTCGTAGGTTGCGGCCAACTCGCAGACCGGCCAGTCGCTGCCGAACATCAGGCGCTCCGGCCCGAAGCAGGCGAGCAGATGATCGGCATAGGGTTTCAGGCCTGCAACAGACCAGTTCGCGCCGGCCTCGGTGACCAGGCCGGAGAATTTGCAAACCACCGATGGTCGCTTCGCCAGCGCCGCCATGTCGCTCGCCCAGGGTTCGAGGATGCCCCTGGCGATGAAGGGTTTCGCCGCGTGGTCGACGACGATGGGCAGGTCTGGAATGTGGTCGGCGATGGCTGCGACCACCGGCAGGTGGCGCGGCTGGGCCAGCGCGTCGAAGCGCAGGCCGAGCTTCGGCAGAAGCTTCAGCGCTGCGAGTTGCTTCGGCTTAAGGATGTCGAACGTGTCGTCGATGTCCTGCAGCATGGGGCGGATGCCGCGGAACTTCGGCCGCGCCGCCAGCCGGCGCAATGTCGCTTCGACGTCGTCGGCTTCGAGGTCGACCCAGCCGACCACCGCCGCGATGCTGGGCTCGTTCTCGGCAAGATCGAGCATGAAGTCCGTTTCGGCGACCGTGGCCGCCGCCTGCACGACGACGGTGCGGCCAATGCCTGCAGCGTCGAGATGCGGCTTGAGGTCGGCCGGAAAGACATCGCGCATGATGGCCGCGACATGCGGACCCATCCAGAAATAGTCGCCGCGGTCGATCCGCCAGTAATGCTGGTGCGCGTCGATCTTCTGCATCGTCTCATCCGATCTCGATGATGGCCCTGATCGGGCCGGATTTCTCATGCGCCCATCTTGCGAGATCGCGTGGCGTGCCGGCAAGTATCGTGCGATGGCGACGAGTTGAGCGAGCGGGGCCGCGCCATTGCGCCTTGAAGCAGGGCATCAAAGCTGTTGTACGATCTTGTAGGGATCGTACTTGGCGAACTCCGCCGGCGGCACCTTGACGTCGAGCAGTTCGAGGTTGCGCGTCAGGTTGGCGGGCTTGGCCGTGCCGGTCAGGACCGAGGCGACCACGGGCTGGTGCAGAGGAAACTGGAAGGCGGCGGCGGCCAGCGGATAGCCACCTGCGGTGGCGATCTTTTGCATCGCACCGACGCGGTCGAGGATGTCCTGCGGGGCCGGCAGATAGTCGAAATGCGCCCCTTCCACCGGTCCGGTCGCCAGGATGCCCGAGTTGAAAACGCCGCCGATGACCAGCGAGGTCTGGCGCTCGCGGCAGAGCGGCAGCAGTTCGGCCTCGGCGCTGCGGTCGAGCAGCGAATAGCGGCTGGCAAGCAGGATGCAGTCGAGCGGCGCGCGCTTCAGCACGTCGAGGCAAATCCGCACCTCGTTGACGCCGAGGCCGTAGGCCGAGATGGTGCCGGACGATTTCAGTTCCTCCAGCGCCTTCATGCCGCTGTCCATCAGCTGGCGCAAATGCAGTTTCGTCGTCTCGGCGCCATGCGTGTAGGTGCCGATGTCGTGCACGAAGAGGATGTCGATCCGGTTCAATCCGAGCCGCGCGTAGGAGAACTCGACCGAACGCATGATGCCGTCATAGGAGTAATCGTAGTCGAGCGCGAAGGGCAGTGGATCGACATAGGAGTGGTCGGGAACCTGATCCTCAGGCACCGGCCGAAACAAGCGGCCGACCTTGGTCGACAGCACGTAGGACGAGCGCGGCTTGTCACGCAGGAAGTCGCCGGTGCGCCGCTCGGAGAGGCCGAAGCCGTAAAAGGGGGCGGTGTCGAAATAGCGCAGGCCGCAATTCCACGCCGTTTCCAGGGTCGCCATCGCCGCGTCCCGGGAGCAGGCGCGATAGAGCCCGCCGATCGCCGCGCCGCCGAAGCTGATCTCGGTCACCTCGAGCGCGGTCGTGCCGATCCGGCGCTTGTTCATGCAAACCCTCCCCGTGCCGTCTGTCGTGTCCGCCAGGCCAATGTTCCTGCTGGGGTGCTAGAGCGGTTCAGCTTTTCTCAGAATCGCTGATCCGCTCTAAGTGCTTGTTTTCACGCAATTCCGGACGGAAAACCGCTACGCACTTTTCCTGGGATTGCTCTAGAGCGTGGCGCCGAGATGCCAGGGGACAAACTCGTTGTCGCCGTAGCCGAACGCCTCGCTCTTGGTCCTGCGGCCCGACGCCGTCTCGATGATGAGTTCGAAGATCTCGCGGCCCATGCCCGCGATGGTCTTCTCGCCCGAGGCGATGACGCCGCAATTGACGTCCATGTCCTCTTCCATCTGGTGGTACATGGTCGAGTTGGTGGCGATCTTGATCGACGGCGTCGGCCGGCAGCCGAAACAGGAGCCGCGGCCGGTGGTGAAGACGATGACATTGGCGCCGCCGGCCACCTGGCCGGTGGCCGAGACCGGGTCGTAGCCGGGCGTGTCCATGAACACCAGGCCGTGCCCGGTGACCTTCTCGGCGTAGCCGAAGACGCCGTTGAGCGGCGTCCGGCCGCCCTTTGCCACTGCGCCCAGCGACTTCTCCAGTATGGTTGTCAGGCCGCCGCGCTTGTTGCCGGGCGAAGGATTGTTGTCGATCGAGGCGCCATGCTTGGCGACATGATCCTCCCACCACTTCACAAAACCATCGAGCTTGGCGGCGATCTCAGGGCTCGCGGCGCGATAGGCGAGCAGGTGCTCGGCGCCGTAGATCTCGGTCGTTTCGGACAGGATGCCGACGCCGCCGCAGCCGGCCAGGATATCGACGGCGGCACCCAGCGCCGGATTGGCGGTGATGCCGGACATGCCGTCCGAGCCACCGCATTGCAGGCCGACCACGATCTCGCTGACCGGGATCGGCTCGCGCTGCAACTGGCCGACTTCCTCGGCGATTTCGGCCAGCACGCCCATCGCTCGCTCGACCGACTTGCGCGAGCCGCCGGCCTCCTGGATGTTGAAGTGGCGCTTGCCGGCGGCAGCACCCTTCTGGCCGTAGAGGGTGAGCTGGTTGACCTCGCAGCCCAGGCCCACCATCAGCACGCCACCGAAATTCGGGTGGCGGGCATAGCCGGCGAGGGTGCGGTGGAGGACCATCATGCCGTCGCCGGTGGCGCTCATGCCGCAGCCCTGGCCGTGGACGATCGGCACAAAGCCGTCGATGCCCGGGTATTTGGGCAGCAACGTGCGGTTGGCCTCGTCGGCGATGGCGTGGCAGACGGTGGACGAGCAATTGACGCTGGCGATGATGCCGATGAAGTTGCGCGTGCCGGCGCGACCGTCGGCGCGGCGATAGCCCATGAAGGTGCGCTTGCGGTCGGCCTCGGTGGCGTGCTCGGCCTCGCTTGGCGGCACCACGGGAAGGCGGCCGCTCTCGAATACGAGATTGTGCGAGTGGACGTGTTCGCCCGGTGCGATATCCTGCGTGGCGCGGCCGATCGCCTGGGCATATTTCACCACCGCCTCGCCGGCCGCGATCGGCTTGACCGCCACTTTGTGCCCGGGATCGATCGCCGCCACCGCGACGGCGCCCCCCGGCAACGGGGCACCGATTTCGATGCGGCCATTGGCGACCGCGACGTTGTCGGCAGGGGAAAGAAGGATGCTGTTTGAGGCGTTCACGGGCGGCGGTCCTGGGTAATCCTGGGAATGCGGGCGGATTGACACGCGCCCGTTTGAAGATAATGTCTTTTATCGTGAAAAAACATTTTTGCGTCAATTGTTTTTTCATCGGGGACGCAGCGACTGTTCGGATGCGCCCTCGCCTGCCTGCCGAGCCGGCGAAAACCGATTCCGCTTTCGCAAGGCTTAGGCTAGGAACACCGATCATATCGCGCGTCCGGCCAGCCGCCGCAAGCGCAGGGGATACGGGCATGTCGAAGAGCAACAACGTCTACAAGGACGCCTTCAACCGCTGCCTGCGGCTGCTCGACGAAACCAAGAGCCTGCCGTCGGAACCCGAGCTCGGCACGCTGCTCAGCGTCAGCCGAACCACGGTTCGCAGCATCCTGGCGCGCATGGAGGAGACCGGCCTGATCGCCTGGAACAAGCGCACCAAGATCGTGCTTCGCGGGCCGCGGCCGGAAGACTTCTTCCCCGACGAGGAGACCGATACGCTGGCCGAGATCATCGAGCGCTCGTTCATGCGCAAGCTGCTGGCCGGCGGCGCCGAAGCCGGCATGCAGATCAACGAGCTCGAATTGGCGCGCGAGATCGGCGTCGGCACCACCAGCGTGCGCGAGTTCCTGATCCGCTTCTCGCGCTTCGGCCTGATCGAGAAGCGGCGCAACAGCCACTGGGTGCTGAAGGGTTTTACCCGCGCCTTCGCGCTGGAACTGACCGAAATCCGCGAAATGTTCGAGTTGCGCTCGGCTGCCGCCTTCGTCGCGCTGCCGGAGGACAGCCCGGTCTGGGTCGATCTGGAGAGGCTGGAAATCGAGCATCGCCAGCTCGCCGGCGAGATCGCCACGCGGTTCAACGAATTCTCCGAACTCGACGAGCGACTTCACAGGCTGATCCATCGCGCGTCGCATAATCGCTTCATCGTCGACTTTTATGACGTGATCGCGATGATCTTCCATTACCACTACCAATGGAACAAGGCTGAGGAACGTCAGCGCAACGAGGTCGCTGTCCAGGAGCATCTGGCCTATATCGCGGCGCTGAAATCGCGCGATCTCGCCAAGGTCGACGCGGCCTGCCGCAAGCATCTGAAATCCGCGCGGCAGACGCTGCTGAGCTCTATCCCCGAAGGACGACAGGCGCAGCCAGCCTGACGCCGGCGCATCCCCTGGCGCATCGCGCCCCGTTGCCGCAGCACGGTTTTGCCGATTTTCCGGCCGCCGGGCACGTGCTAGGGTCGGCCAGTTGCTGGCAAGAGGCAGTCTGTTGGAGATCCGGCTGAGACGATGGAGCATGCCGGCCGCGTTCGTCGCGGCCTTGCTGCTGTTGCTTCAGTCGGCGCTCGGCGCCTTCGCCTTTGGCGAGCCGCCACAGACCGATGCCTTCGGCAACGTCATCTGCACCCATGAAGGGGCAGCCAAGCTTCCGGGCGGCGAGCGGCATCAGCAGCATATGCCGGCCTGCTGTTCGCTCGGCTGCAGCATGGTTTCACCGGCGCATCTGCCGCCGCCGGACATCGAAGCGACTGCCAGGATCTTGGCGTCCGAGACCGTGGCTTTCCCGGCTCGGGCGTTCCTGCATCTCGATTTCGCCCGTTGCCGGTCGCCGGCCAATCCACGCGCGCCGCCGGCAACGGTCTAACGAGACGGCCCGCGGAACTTTTGGCGGGTGTATTCATCCAAGTTCAGACTGCTCGCGACCGGACGACGGCGCGATGTCATATCCATGGAGCAACCATGTCCGTTTTTCTTCCTGCGGCGCGCGCACACGCTCATCGCGGTCCGCTAGGGCGGGGGCGCGAATATCTCGGCCTTGCCATGTTCATCCTCCTTCTGTTGGCTTGCATTCCGGAAGCTTCGGCACACGGTTTCAAGCTCGGCGATCTGGAGATCGGCCATCCATGGTCGCGGGCGACGCCGCCCGGCGCCAAGGTGGCCGGCGGCTATTTCTCGGTGACCAACAAGGGTGCAGCGCCGGACCGGCTGGTGTCGGTCTCCTCCGACATCTGCGAAAAGGCCGAACTGCATGAAATGGGGGTCAAGGACGGCGTGATGACCATGCGGCCGGTCGGCGGGGGGTTGGAAATTCCGGCGGGCGGCAAGGTCGCGCTGAAGCCCGGCGGCTATCACCTGATGTTCGTCGGCCTCAAGCGTCAGCCCAAGCAGGGCGAGAAATTCCAGGCCACTCTGACCTTTGAAAAGGCCGGCAGCGTCACGGTCGACTTTGCCGTCGAAGGCATGGGTGAGACGGCCGACATGGACCACGACGACTGATCCGGCCATTCGCCACAACACGAAATCAGAGGGACATTGCATGAAGAGATATCTATTGGCGGCGGGCACGGTTTTGGCGCTTGGCACCAATGCCGCGCTTGCTCACATCACGCTGGAAACGCAGGAGGCGGCCGTCGGCTCGACCTACAAGGCGGTGCTGCGGGTGCCGCATGGCTGCGAGGGCAAGGCGACCACGGCTGTGCGGGTGCAGATTCCGGAGGGCGTGATCTCGGTCAAGCCGATGCCGAAGCCCGGCTGGACGCTTCAGACCAAGAAGGGCAGATACGAAAAGTCGTACCAGCTCTATGGCGAGACGCTGACCACCGGGGTCAAGGAAGTCGACTGGAGCGGCGGCGATCTACCGGACGAATTCTATGACGAGTTCGTCTTCCGTGCCTCGCTCGCCACCGATCTGCCGGCCGGCCAGATGCTCTACTTCCCGGTCGTGCAGGAATGCGGCGACGCCGCCGATCGCTGGATCGAGATTCCCGCCGCCGGCCAGGATGAGGACGCACTGGAAAATCCGGCGCCCGGCATCAAACTGCTGCCCAAGAAATAGTCTCTTGGTGGCGCGCTCCCACAGCGCGCCACCACTTCGTCATGACAGTATGAAACCAGCTCCCTTGCCATCGACTGCTGCCTCGGGCGGCTTCCGCATCAGGCCATTTGCCAGCCTGCTCGCCGCCTCCATGCTGATGGCGCTGCTGGTCCTGCCTGGCCTCGCCTTCGCCCATGCGGCGCTGCTTTCGACCGACCCAGCCGACGGAGCGGTGCTGGCGCAGAGTCCCACCCAATTCTCGCTGACCTTCAGCGAACCGGTCTCGCCGCTTGTGCTGACCCTCGTGCGGCCCGACGGTACGCAATTCGCGCTGACCTCCTTCCGCCTCGACGGCCAGACGCTTGCGATCGACAACCCCGAAACGCTCAAATCGGGAACGCATGTGCTGAGCTGGCGGGTGGTCTCGGAAGATGGCCATCCGGTCGGCGGCTCCGTGCTGTTTTCCATCGGCGCGCCCGGCGCCGCGCCCGTGGTGAGCGAGACCGTCGATTGGTCGCTGCGAATTGCGATCTGGGCCGGCAAGCTGTTTCTTTATGCCGGCCTGTTTCTCGGTGTCGGCGGCGCTTTCGCCTTTGGCTGGCTGGACGGCGCGAGGCATTGCGGCCAGCGCTTCGTCATTGGCGCGGTGCTCTGCGGACTGGTCGCGGCACCGATCTCGCTTGGCCTGCAGGGCCTCGACGCGCTCGGCGCACCGCTCGCCCGGATCGCGCAGCCGGCGGTCTGGAAGGCCGCGCTTGCGACCAGCTTCAGCTGGACTGTGCTCGTCGCCTTGATCGCGTTCGGATTGGCATTGCTGTCGCTGCTGGGTCCGCCCGTCTCCCGCAAGCTGCTTGCCCTGGCCGGGCTTGCCGGTGTCGGCGCGGCTCTCGCCGCCAGCGGCCATGCGAGCGCCGCCGAGCCGCAATGGCTGACGCGGCCGCTGGTTTTCCTGCACGCTTCGGCCGTCGCCTTCTGGACAGGCGCGCTGGCACCGCTGGGCCTGGCGTTGAGGCACCAGCCGGCCGAGGCGAAGATTTTCCTTCGCCGGTTCTCGCGCACGATCCTGCCCATCGTTGCCGTGCTGGCGGCAAGCGGCATCGGGCTTGCGATTATCCAGGTGCAGGAGCCGGGTGCTCTGATCGGCACCGCTTACGGGCGTCTGCTGCTGCTGAAACTGGCATTGCTGCTGTTCCTGTTCACCCTGGCCTCCGTGAACCGCTGGACGCTGACCAAGCCGGCGGAGGCGGGCGACACGGAAGTGCAGAGGCGGCTGGTGCGCTCGATCGGCATCGAGACGCTGATCGTGCTCGCCATCCTCGGCGTCGTCGCCGGCTGGCGCTTCACGCCGCCACCACGTGCGCTGGCGATTGCCGCCGCCCAGCCGGCTTCTGTCCACATCCACACGCTGAAGGCAATGGCCGATCTCAGCATCACGCCCGGCCATGCCGGCCAGGTCGCCGCCTCGATCGTGATCATGACCGGCGATTTCGGCCCGCTCGACGCCAAGGCGGTGACGCTGGTTCTTTCGAAGCCGGACTCCGGCATCGAACCGATCAAGCGGCCGGCGACCAAGCCCGGCAACGGCACCTGGCGTGTCGACAACCTCGTCATTCCGATATCCGGCCGCTGGACAGCCCGGCTCGATATCCTCGTCTCGGATTTCGAACAGGTGAAGATCGAAGCGCCGATCGACATCCGATCGGAATAGGCCGATCATCGCGGAAGGACAAGAATTCGGCGAGGCGGTTGACGCCGCTGCGAAGGCCCGGCATTCATTTTCGCAAGAGTGCCCCAAAGCGGCATCAACAAGAAGATCCGAAAGCAGGGAAGAAACGATGGAAAAAGCCGAAATCGGGCTGATCGGCCTCGGCACGATGGGCTCCAACCTGGCGCTCAACATCGCCGAGCATGGGCACCGCATCGCCGTCTTCAACCGCACCGCGTCGCGCACCGATGCCTTTGTCGAGAGTGCCGGGGCGCTGAAGGACATGGTCGTTCCCTGCTACAGCCTGGAGGAGCTTGCCGCCGCGATCCGGCCGCCGCGGCCGATCATCATCATGGTGCTGGCCGGCAAGCCGGTCGACGAGCAGATCACTGCGCTGCGCGGCGTGCTTTCCAACAACGACATCGTCATCGATGCCGGCAACGCCAATTTCCGCGACACGATGCGGCGCTTCTCAGAGCTGTCCGGCTCGGGCCTGACCTTCATCGGCATGGGCGTGTCCGGCGGCGAGGAGGGCGCGCGCCATGGGCCGTCGATCATGGTCGGGGGCACCGAAGAGTCGTGGAAGCGGGTCGAGAAGGTGCTGACGGCGATCTCGGCCAAGTTCAAGGACGAGCCATGCGCCGCCTGGCTCGGCACCGACGGCGCGGGCCATTTCGTCAAGACGATCCATAACGGCATCGAATATGCCGACATGCAGATGATCGCCGAGATCTACGGCATCCTGCGCGACGGCTTGAGCATGGGGCCGAAGGAGATCGGCGCCGTCTTTGCCGACTGGAACAAGGGCCGGCTCAACTCCTACCTGATCGAGATCACCGCCAAGGTCCTCGCCGCCGACGACCCGAAGACGGGCAAGCCAGTGGTCGACATCATCCTCGACCGCGCCGGGCAGAAAGGCACCGGCAAATGGTCGGTGATCGAGGCGCAGCAGCTCGGCATTCCGGCAACGGCCATCGAAGCGGCGGTCGCGGCGCGGGTGCTGTCCTCGATCAAGGACGAGCGCCAAGCCGCCGAAAAGGCCTATGGCAATATCGGCGTCGAGAAGATTTCGGGCGACGAGGCGGTCCTACTGAAGGATCTGGAGCTTGCCTTGTTCGCCGGCAAGATCGCCGCCTATGCGCAAGGTTTCGCGGTGATGAGCGGCGCTTCGAGGGAGTTCAACTGGAACCTGCCGATGCCGACCATCGCCCAGATCTGGCGCGCCGGCTGCATCATCCGCTCGCAGATGCTGGACACGATGGCCGAAGCCTTCGGTTCGGGCGGGGCTTCCACCAATCTCCTGATGGCGCCGGCGTTCATTGACATGATGAAGGAAGCGCATCCCTCGCTCAGGCGGATCGTGGCGAAGGCATCGGAGGCCGGCTCGCCGGTGCCGGCGCTGGCCTCGGCGCTCGCCTATTTCGACAGCTATCGCCAGGGACGCGGCACCTCGAACCTGATCCAGGCGCAACGCGATTTCTTCGGCGCGCACGGCTTCGAACGGATCGGCGAGCAGGGGGCGTTTCACGGACCGTGGGGGAGTGGGGCGGCGTAGGCTTGGCTCCGCATGGCGTCGTCAAGCACCTTACTCGTCATCCACGGGTCTCCGCGTCCGCTTCGCTCCCGCTCCGCCCGTGGATGACGAAGGAAACCAAAACTAACCGCGATACGACAGCACCTCGCTCGGGATGCTGAGCGACTGCAGCGAGCCGGGGTCGGCGCCGGCGATCCAGCCGAGCACGGCGCGCGCAAGCTCTGAGCCGGCGAGCCTGAAATTCTCGTTGACGACGAGCAGCTCGCGCCGGAAAAGGTGCAGCAATTCCGACGATTGTTTGGACACCACGTCGACATCCCTGCCCAGCTTCAAGCCCGCGTCCTCGATGCCGGCGACAACGGCAAGCGTAGCGGCGGCGGCGCTGCTGACAATGCCGTCCGGACGGTCGTTGCGGCGCATCAATTGCGCGGTTCGCATCCTGATCTGATCGATCGAGTGATCGATGGAAACGCTGTTGAACGGAACCTCGCTGGCGCCGACCTCGCTCAAGGCATCGGCAAAACCGTTCAGCGTGTGACCGTAATAGGTGAGCCCGACCGGCGGCGTCACCAGAGCAAGGCGGCGCCGGCCGATGCCGGCTAGGTGGCGCACCGCTTCGCCGGCGAACGCATAGTTGTCGAAGTCGTGATAGGGGTGCACGAGGCCCATATCGGTGCGCCCATGCGTGGCAAAGGGAATGCCGCGCTCCAGCATGTAGCGGGCCCGCGGATCATTGGGCTGCGCGCGGGAAATGATGACGCCGTCGGCGGAACCCGTCTCGACCAGATAGCGCACCGGATCCAGCGGATCCTGCGAGCGCGAGTAGGGCGTGACGATCAAATGATAGGGCGTGTCGGCGATCACCTCGGAGACGCCGTAGATGATATCCGAGACGAAGCTCATGATTTCGTGCTCGGTGTTGAGCACCAGGCTGATGACGTTGGTCTTGCCGGTTCTGAGCCGCACGCCGGCGCGGTTCGGCCGGTAGCCGATCTGCTTGGCGACGAGCTGCACGCGACGCCTGGTTTCGGCGCCGATCTCGGGCGCGTCCTTCAGCGCGCGCGACACTGTGGTGACGCCGAGGCCCGTCATGAAGGCAAGCGTCTTCAGCGTCGGCCGTTCCTTGGCCGACGTCTCGCCGTCCGTCTTCGTCGCCCGTCTATCCATTTGTCCCGCCCATCAGGCGCATAGCAGCCGCGAGGCCAAGCTGCAATCGCGCAAGCCGACAATCGCGGTCTTCAACCCGCGCCACGGTTTAATATACTGAAACGTTACAGATTGCCAACGCTCGTGACTGAAGGGTCAGCCTTGATCGTCGCGACAAGAGGCTGGAAACACGGCGAAACCCACTGGATTCACAAGGACGGTCTCCTTTCTGGTGGATTTTGACACAAATGAGCTAACTCGAGCAGAGCTGGGCCATCCTGGAGGAAGAATTTTCTTCGCAACGCGAAAAAATCGTATGTCCGTTTCATTCGAGGGTTGCCTATCTCAACCATTTGCCGTATCGAAAATCTGTAACGTTTCAGATTCTGGGAGGAACCGAAATGCGATACAAATTCCTGGCCGCCGCGTTTGCCGCGACGGTCGCGCTAAACGTCGCCGGACCGGCGGCCGCGACCGATCTCGAAGTCACCCACTGGTGGACTTCTGGCGGCGAAGCGGCGGCGGTCGCGGAACTCGCCAAGGCGTTCGATGCGACCGGCAATCACTGGGTCGACGGCGCCATCGCCGGTTCCGGCGGCACGGCGCGGCCGATCATGATCAGCCGTATCACCGGCGGCGATCCAATGGGCGCCACCCAGTTCAACCATGGCCGTCAGGCGGAGGAACTCGTCCAGGCCGGGCTGATGCGCGACCTCACCGACATCGCGACGAAAGGCAAGTGGACGGAGGTCGTGCGGCCGAAGAGCCTGCTCGACTCGTGCACGATCGGCGGCAAGATCTATTGCGTGCCGGTCAATATCCATTCCTGGCAATGGCTCTGGCTGTCGAACGATGCCTTCCAGAAGGCCGGCGTGCCGATGCCGAAGGACTGGAATGAATTCGTCGCCGCCGCGCCGGCGCTGGAAAAGGCCGGCATCATCCCGCTCGCCGTCGGCGGGCAGCCCTGGCAGGCATCGGGCGCATTCGACGTGCTGCTCGCCGCGGTCGGCGGCACCGACGCCTTCCTGAAGGTGTACCAGCAAAAGGACGCCAAATTCGCGGCCGGCCCAGAGATCGCCAAAGTGTTCAAGGCAGCCGACGATGCGCGCAAGATGGCCAAGAACACCAATGTGCAGGATTGGAACCAGGCGACCAATCTGGTCATCACCGGCAAGGCCGGTGGACAGATCATGGGCGACTGGGCGCAGGGCGAGTTCCAGGTCGCCGGCAAGGCCGCCGGCAAGGACTACACCTGCCTGCCCGGCCTTGGCCTGAATGAGGTCATCGCCACCGGCGGCGATGCGTTCTACTTCCCGCTGCTCAAGGACGCGGAGAAGTCGAAGGCGCAGGAAGTGCTGGCCGAGACGCTGCTCGATCCGAAGACGCAGGTCGCCTTCAACCTCAAGAAGGGCTCGCTGCCGGTGCGCGGCGACGTCGACGTCAACGCGGCGAACGACTGCATGAAGAAGGGTCTGGCCATTCTCGCCAAAGGCGCGGTGATCCCGTGGACGGACCAGCTGCTCTCGCAGGACAGCCAGAAGCAGAAGGAGGATCTGTTCTCCGAATTCTTCGCCAAGCCCGACATGACGCTCGAGGAGGCGCAGAAGCGCTTCGCCGACATCATCGCTTCGGCCGACTGATCACGGGCGCCCCCGCCGGCTCCCGGCCCTGCCAATCGGGGTCGGGAGCATGATGTCCTCATTGTTTCAGCCCGGCTGCCGAATGAGCAACAGCGAACGCCCCAACCAGCTTTTGCGCAACCTCAATGCCAAAGTCGCATCGATCCCGATGATCCTGACCGCGCTCGTGGTCTTCGTCGGCGGCACGGCCTGGACGGTGCTCTACTCCTTCACCAATTCGAAGCTTCTGCCGCGGCTGAACTTCGTCGGGCTCGACCAGTATTACCGGCTGTGGGCGACGCCGCGCTGGCTGGTCTCGATCGAGAACCTGTTGATCTACGGCGTCATCTCGCTGGTGTTCTCGCTGGTCATCGGCTTTATCCTGGCGGCCCTGCTCGACCAAAAGATCCGCTTCGAGGACACCTTCCGCACCATCTTCCTCTATCCGTTCGCGCTCTCCTTCATCGTCACCGGCCTGGTCTGGCAGTGGCTGCTCAATCCGGACTTCGGCATCCAGGGCGTGGTGCGAGACCTCGGCTGGACGAGCTTCAGCTTCGATCCGCTCTACAACTCCAGCATCGTCATCTACGGCATTTCGATCGCGGCACTCTGGCAAGGCACGGGGCTGATCATGTGCCTGATGCTCGCCGGCCTGCGCGGAATCGACGAGGACATCTGGAAGGCGGCGCGGGTGGACGGCATACCGATGTGGAAGACATACCTCTTTATCGTCATCCCGATGATGCGGCCGGTCTTCATCACGACGCTGGTGATCATCGCCGCCGGCATCGTCAAGGTCTATGACCTCGTCGTGGCCCAGACCAGCGGCGGCCCGGGCATCGCCTCCGAGGTGCCGGCGAAATACGTTTACGATTACATGTTCTTTGCTCAGAACCTCGGGCAGGGTTTTGCCGCCTCGACCATGATGCTGCTATCCGTGGTCATCGTCATCGTGCCGTGGGCCTATCTCGAGTTCGGAGGCAGGAAACGTGGCTGACGTAGCTGTCTCCAGGGACGCGGACGCGCTGGGGCGCCAAGCCGTCGGGCCGAGCGGACCAAAGCCGCGGCATGTGCTCTCGCGGCGCAACATCTTACTCTACGGCACCCTCATCGTCGTGGCGCTCTACTATCTTCTGCCGCTCTACGTGATGGTCGTCACCTCGCTGAAGGGCATGCCCGAAATCCGCCTCGGCAACATCTTTTCGCCGCCGCTGGAGATCACCTTCGAGCCTTGGGTGAAGGCTTGGTCGCAGGCCTGCACCGGTCTCAATTGCGACGGACTTTCGCGCGGCTTCTGGAACTCGGTCCGCATTACGGTGCCGTCGGTGCTGCTGTCGATCGCGATCGCCTCGGTCAACGGCTACGCTTTGGCCAACTGGCGCTTCAAGGGCGCCGATGCCTTCTTCATCATCCTCATCGTCGGCGCCTTCATCCCCTATCAGGTGATGATCTATCCGATCGTCATCATCCTGCGCGAGATCGGCATCTACGGGACACTGACCGGTCTGGTGATCGTGCATTCGATCTTCGGCATGCCGATCCTGACGCTGCTCTTCCGCAACTACTTCACGTCGATGCCGGAGGAACTGTTCCGGGCGGCGCGCGTCGACGGCGCCGGCTTCTGGGGCATCTATCTGCGCATCATGCTGCCGATGTCGCTGCCGATCTTCGTCGTCGCCATCATCCTGCAGGTGACCGGCATCTGGAACGATTTCCTGTTCGGCGTCGTCTACACCCGCCCCGACACCTATCCGATGACGGTGCAGCTCAACAACATCGTCAACTCCGTGCAGGGCGTGAAGGAGTACAACGTCAACATGGCCGCCACCATCCTGACCGGCCTTGTGCCCCTCATCGTCTACTTCATTTCCGGCAAGCTGTTCGTGCGCGGCATCGCCGCCGGCGCGGTGAAAGGATGACGATGGCAGCGATCGCCAATCCTAGCGTTTCGATCCAGAATCTGTCGCTCAATTTCGGCGCGGTCACCGTTTTGCAAACGCTCGACTTGGATGTCGCGGAGGGCGAGTTCATCGTGCTGCTCGGGCCGTCCGGCTGCGGCAAGTCCACCTTGCTCAACTGCATCGCCGGCCTGCTCGACATCTCCGAGGGCCGCATCTTCATCAAGGGCAAGAACGTCACCTGGGAAGAGCCGAAGGATCGCGGCATCGGCATGGTGTTCCAGTCCTATGCGCTCTACCCGCAAATGACGGTCGAGAAGAACCTCTCCTTCGGCCTGCGCGTCGCGGGCGTGCCCAAGGACGAGATCGCCAAACGCATCGCGCGCGCGGCCGAGATCCTGCAGATCGAGCCGCTGCTGCAGCGCAAGCCGGCCGCGCTTTCCGGCGGTCAGCGCCAGCGGGTGGCCATCGGGCGGGCGCTGGTGCGCGATGTCGACGTCTTCCTGTTCGACGAGCCGCTCTCCAACCTCGACGCCAAGCTGCGCTCGGAGCTGCGCGTCGAGATCAAGCTGCTGCACCGCAAGCTCGAGAACACCATGATCTACGTCACCCATGACCAGATCGAAGCGATGACGCTTGCCGACCGCATCGCGCTGATGAAAGGCGGCGTCATCCAGCAACTCGACGCGCCGCAGACCATCTACAACCGCCCGGTCAATCGCTTCGTCGCCGGCTTTCTCGGCTCGCCGGCGATGAATTTCGTCGATGGCAGGCTCGAAAAAAGCGGCGATGGCTGGTCCTTCGCGGTCGAGGACGTGCGTATTCCGCTGGCAACCTATGTTTTCGAGAAGGAGCCGACGCCGGGACCGGCGGTGTTCGGCATCCGCCCCGAACATGTCGCTTTCAATAGCGGCACTGGGTGGCCGTTCGCCGCGACGGCGACTGTCGAGGTCGTCGAGCCGATGGGGTCCGACACGCTGGTCTGGCTGAAGCTGGCCAAGCAGAATTTCACCGTTCGCGTGACTTCCGAGCGCACGCCCAAGAATGCGGACACGGCCAGCATCGGCTTCGATCCTATGCGTGCCTCTCTCTTCGATGCTCAAACCGGCAACCGCCTTTGATCTTCCAAACCACCCCAAGCAGAACGGACAGACAGATGAACTGGTCATTCCAACTCTACAGCGCCCGAAACTTCCAACCATGGACGGACGTGCTGAAAATGCTCGGCGAGCTCGGCTACAAGGAAGTCGAAGGCTTCGGCGGCGTCTATGACGACCCGAAGGGCTTCCGCGCCGAACTCGACAAGAACGGGCTGGCCATGCCGACCGGCCATTTCTCGATCGATGCGCTGGAGAAGGATTTCAACGGTGTGCGCAGAACAGCCGACGCGCTCGGCATAACCCTTTTGATCTGCCCTTATCTGATGCCTGATGCGCGGCCGAGCGATGCCGCCGGCTGGCGCGGCTTCGGCGAGCGTCTGGCCAAGGTCGGCGAGACCGCCAAGAAGGCGGGCTACGGATTTGCCTGGCACAATCACGATTTCGAATTCAAGGCGCTCGCCGATGGCTCGCTGCCACAGGATCATATCCTGGCGGCCGCTCCGGACATCGGCTGGGAGATGGATGTCGCCTGGGTGGTGCGCGGCGGCGCCGACCCGCTGCCCTGGATCGAAAAACACGGCAAGCGCATCGTCGCCGTCCATGTCAAGGACATCGCCAAGCCCGGCGAGGGACTGGATGAGGACGGCTGGTCGGATGTCGGCCACGGCACGATCGATTGGCCCGGCCTGATCAAGGCATTCCGCGCCAAGAGCGCCGCAAGCTACTACGTGATGGAACAGGACAACCCCAACGACATCGAGCGTTTCGCCCGCCGCTCGATCGCAGCCGCCAAGACCCACTAGGAGCACCACACATGGCAAGGAAACTTGGCGTCGGCGTGATCGGCTGCGGCAACATCTCAAGAGCGTATTTCTCGCTGGCGCCGCTGTTTCGCGGTATCGAGATGCGCGCCTGCGCGGACATCAACATGGATGCAGCGAAGGCGCGCGCGAAGGAATTCAAGCTGCGCGCCGAGACAGTCGACCAACTGCTCAGGGCAGACGACATCGACATCATCGTCAATCTGACGATCCCGGCGGTGCATTACGAGGTGTCGAAGCAGGTGCTCGACGCCGGCAAGCATGTCTATTCCGAAAAGCCCTTCGTGTTGTCGGTCAAGGAAGGACTCGACCTGAAGAAGCGGGCGCAAAAGAAAGGCCTGCGCATCGGCTCGGCGCCCGACACCTTTCTCGGCGGAGCGCATCAGCTGGTGCGCAGCCTCATCGATGACGGCAAGCTCGGCAGGATCACCAGCGGCACCTGCCACGTGATGGGCCATGGCATGGAGCACTGGCATCCCAATCCGGATTTCTTCTTCCAGCCGGGCGCCGGTCCGGTGCTCGACATCGGCCCGTACTATATCACCAACCTGATCCAACTGATCGGGCCGGTCAGCCGAGTGGCGGCCTTCGCGGCGACGCCGGCCAAGGAGCGAACCATCGGCTCCAAGCCGCGGGCGGGTGAAAAGATCCCAGTCAACACACCGACCACCATCCACGGCCTGCTCGAGTTCGAGAACGGCGCGGTGATCACGCTCAACACCAGCTGGGACGTCTGGAGCCACGGCCATGCGCCGATGGAACTCTATGGCGAGCTCGGCACCGTGTTCGTGCCGGACCCGAACTTCTTCGGCGGCGAGGTGCGGTTCACAAACGGCACCAAGCCGGTCAAGAAGCTACCGAGATGGGAGCACCCTTTCGCCGTGCCGAACGACATGCATTCGCAGGGCATGTTGGCCAACTACCGCACCGCCGGCCTCGCCGACATGGCGATCGCGATCGCGCAAGGGCGGCCGCATCGCTGCTCGATGGAACTGGCGCTGCACGCCGTCGACGTGATGACCGGCATCCTGCGCTCGGGCGAAAGCGGCAAGTTCGTCGCCATGCAGACGACATGCGAGCGGCCGGCAGCGCTTGGCATCAAGGAAGCAAAGGCGCTCATGGCCACGGGGAAGTAGCCTCCTGCGATTATCGATAATTTGCCGATTGCCTCTCCTCCTTCCGCCGGGGAGAAGGTAAAGGGTGGGGCGTGGTTTATGCGCGCAACTTTCGCGGCTGGGCCCGCTCCGTTCAGATCTGAGGATTCCCTATGCCCTATGTCGCCGCCGAAAACCGCTACGAGAAGATGATCTATAACCGTTGCGGCCGGTCCGGTCTGAAGCTGCCGGCGATCTCGCTCGGGCTCTGGCACAATTTCGGCAACGACACGCCGCACAAGACCAAGCAGGCAATCGTGCGCAAGGCCTTCGATCTCGGCATCACGCATTTCGACCTGGCCAATAATTACGGCCCGCCGCCCGGCTCGGCCGAGATCGCCTTCGGCGAGATCATGCGCACCGACTTTGCCGCTTATCGCGACGAGCTGATAATCTCCACCAAGGCCGGCTATGAAATGTGGGCCGGACCTTACGGCGAATGGGGCAGCCGCAAATATGTGCTGTCGAGCCTCGACCAGAGCCTGAAGCGGATAGGGCTCGATTATGTCGACATCTTCTATTCCCACCGCTTCGATCCCGAGACGCCGCTGGAAGAAACAATGGGCGCGCTCGACCATGCCGTGCGCTCCGGCAAGGCGCTCTATGCCGGCATATCCTCCTACAATTCACAGCGTACGCGCGAGGCGGCCGACATTCTGAGGCAGCTCGGCACGCCCTGCCTCATCCACCAGCCGAGCTATTCCCTGCTCAACCGCTGGGTCGAGGAGGACGGGCTGCTCGACACGCTGGAGGGTCTCGGCATCGGCTCGATCGTCTTCTCGCCGCTGGCGCAGGGCATGCTGACCGACAAATATCTCGGTGGCATTCCCGAGGGCAGCCGCGCCAGCCAGGGCAAGTCGCTCAGGCCGGCCTTCATCAACGACAAGTCGATCGCCAACATCGAGGCGCTCAACGCCATCGCCGGCCGGCGCGGCCAGACGCTGGCGCAGATGGCGCTGGCCTGGGTGCTGCGCAGGGGCAGGGTGACTACGGCGCTGATCGGCGCCAGCCAGCCGGAGCAGGTCGAGGATTGCGTCGGCGCGCTCAAGGCACTCGACTTCAGCGATGCCGAGCTCGCCGAGATCGACACCTATGCGCACGAGGCCGATATCAACCTGTGGGCGGCTTCGGCCGAGCGCAAAGGGCCGCCGCGCAAGTAGGGCCTGGCCGACGCCAGGGCGGCGAGCGCTGCGGAAACAGTGGCAAAAACGCCGGTTCGTCGTTATCTCATGGAGTCGAGACCGTTCGCGTGCGCAATCGACGCGCGGGACGACGCCATGACCGGAACGGGATGATGACGGCAAGGGATGCGCTGACCAAGAACCAGCTGTGCGTGCTCGAGAAGCTCGAGGCGGCCAGCGGGCCGCTCAGCGCCTATACGCTGCTCGACCAGCTGCGCGAACGGGGCTTCCGCGCGCCGCTGCAGGTCTATCGCGCTTTAGACACGCTGGTGAAGTCGGGCTTCGTGCACCGGCTCGAAAGCCTCAACTCCTTCGTCGCCTGCGCCGAGCCGCACGACCACAGCCATTCGATGACCGCCTTCGCCATCTGCGACAGCTGCGGCCAGGTGACGGAGATGTCGGACCACGACGTCGACCACCGGCTGGACGAGTGGGTGCGCTCGACGGGATTTGCCGCCAAGAAGGCGGTGATCGAGTTTCGGGGTGTCTGCGCGAAGTGCAGGTCGGAAGCGGCATAAGTACGCCGATATTCAGGTGAGGCCGGCCTGCAAAAGGTGGCTTCCTGCGCTTCCGGTGCTCACGTACGAAAAGTACGCTCCGCTCCGGTCTCGGAATCCGCCTTTTTCGACTCGGCCTGACCTGAATCTCGCCGCACTTACCGGCGTGGATGCCGGCTAATGCGCCTCGTCCCAATTGTCGGCGGCGCGGGCATCGACGTGCAGCGGCACCGACATCGAGACCGCCGGCATCGGCGCGTTCTCCATCACGCGGCGCACAACGGGAATCGTCGCGTCGACCTCCGCCTCCACCGTCTCGAAGATCAGTTCGTCATGCACCTGCAGGAGCATGCGGGCCGAGAGCTTCGCCTTTTCCAGCGCCTCCTCCATGTGGACCATGGCGCGGCGGATGATGTCGGCGGCGGTGCCCTGGAGCCGGGCGTTGATCGAGGCGCGCTCGTTGAAGGCGCGGATCGACGGGTTGGAGGCTCGTATCTCCGGATAGTGGATGCGGCGGCCGAAGATCGTCTCGACGAAGCCATGCTCGCGCGCATAGGCCTTGGTTTCCTCGATATAGTCGCGAATGCCCGGGAAGCGCTCGAAATAGCGTTTGATGTAGGCGCCTGCCTCCTCGCGCGGGATCGATAGTTGGTTGGCGAGGCCGAAGGCCGAGATGCCGTAGATGATCCCGAAATTGATTGCCTTGGCGCGCCGGCGCACCTCCGAAGGCATGCCTTCGACCGGAACGCTGAACATCTCGGAGGCGGTGATCGCATGGATGTCGGCGCCGTCGGCGAAGGCCTGCTTGAGCTGCGGGATCTCGGCAACGTGCGCCAGCACGCGCAGCTCGATCTGGCTGTAATCGGCCGAGACCAGCTTGTGGCCCCTTTCGGCGATGAAGGCGGTCCTGATCTTGCGCCCCTCGGCGGTGCGCACCGGGATGTTCTGCAGGTTTGGATCGGAGGACGACAATCGTCCCGTTGTCGTCGCGGCGAGCGCGTATGAGGTGTGCACGCGATTGGTGCCGGGATTGATGAAGCCGGGCAGCGCGTCGGTGTAGGTCGATTTCAGCTTCGTGAGCTGGCGCCAATCGACGATCTTGCGCGGCAGCTCGTGGCCTTCGGCGGCGAGGTCCTCCAGGAGCTGCGCCGAGGTCGACCACTGGCCGGTCTTGGTCTTGGAGCCGCCCGGCAGACCCATCTTGCCGAACAGGATGTCGCCGAGCTGCTTCGGCGAGCCGATGTTGATGCGCTCGCCGACGATGCCGTAGATTTCCTCCTCGGCGCGCGCTGCCCCTTGCGCCAGCTCGCCCGACAGCCTGGACAGGATCTGCCTGTCGACCGAAATGCCGCGCTGCTCCATGCGGGCGAGTACGGGCACCAGCGGCCGCTCCAGCCGCTCATAGACCGAAACCAGTCCCTTGGCGGCGAGCCTCGGCTTCAGCACCTGCCAGAGCCTCAGCGTGATGTCGGCCTGCTCGGCGGCATAGGCGGTCGCCCGCCCTATATCGACCTGGTCGAAGCCGACGGCGTTCTTGCCCGAGCCGGCAAGCTCCTTCTTCGAGGCGGGGGCATGGCCCAGCCACTTCTCCGACAGCGAGGCGAGGTCGTGGCCGCCGGAGGTGCCGGCATCGAGCACATAGGAGATCAGCATCGTGTCGTCGAAAGGTGCGACCTCGATACCGTGCCGGCTCATCACGACGATGTCGTATTTCATGTCCTGCACGATCTTGAGAACAGACCTGTCCTCGAGCAGCGGCTTGAGCAGCGCCAGCGCTTCCCGGACCGGGATCTGATCGGCCATCAGGCCGCCGCCAAGCAGGTCGCCGCTGCCGCTGCCATGGGTTAGCGGCAGGTAGGCGGCGCGGCCGGGTGCAGTCGCCATGGAGAGACCGATCAACTCGGCCTGCATCGGGTCGAAGGAGGAGGTCTCGGCGTCGAAGGCAAGCAGGCCGCCCTCTCTTGCCTCGGCTATCCAGGCCTTCAGCGTGTCCGTATCCCGGATGGCGACATAGGTGGAGGAGTCGATCTTATGGGCCGACGCCGCCTCCAGCCGCAGCGCCGAGAGCAGGGAAGGGGTATCGCCCTGCGGCGGCGCATCCTCACCCCTGACGGCGGGTCTTGCAGTTGTTCCAGTGCCGTTCGAGCCGGGCGCGGCTGGTCTTGCCGGCGGCGCACCCGCCCCGACATCGGGGCCGTGCGCGGTATCCGCGCGCTCGATGGTCACAGCCGAAGCCTGCACGTCACCGATCTCGGTTGCGGTCGCTTCCCCGACGCGGCGGGTCAGCGTGGTGAACTCCATGGTTTTGAGAAAGCCGATCAGCTTCGGCCCGTCCGGCGCATGGAGCACCAACTCGTCGAGGCCCTCTTTCAGCGGCACGTCGTTCTTCAGTGTCACCAGCTGCCGCGAGATGCGCGCCTTGTCGGCATTGGCGATGATGGTCTCGCGTCGCTTCTCCTGCTTGATCTCCGAGGCCCGCGC
This sequence comes from Mesorhizobium sp. M3A.F.Ca.ET.080.04.2.1, assembly GCF_003952525.1. Lineage (NCBI taxonomy): Bacteria > Pseudomonadati > Pseudomonadota > Alphaproteobacteria > Hyphomicrobiales > Phyllobacteriaceae > Mesorhizobium > Mesorhizobium sp. M3A.F.Ca.ET.080.04.2.1. The sequence continues at coordinate 4,553,442 of NZ_CP034451.1, forward strand.
GAGCAGGCCGTCGAGGTCGCCGAACTGCTCCAGGAGCTGCGCGGCCGTTTTCGGCCCGATGCCGGGCACGCCCGGAACATTGTCGACGGAGTCGCCGGTCAGCGCCTGCAGGTCGATCATCTTCTCCGGCGGCACGCCCCATTTCTCGATCACCTCGGGAATGCCGATCTGACGGTCCTTCATCGGGTCGTACATGCCGACCGTCGGGCCGACGAGCTGCATCAGGTCCTTGTCGGAGGAGATGATGGTGGTGTCAGCCTCGGCTTCGCAGGCCAGCCGGCAATAGGTGGCGATGATGTCGTCGGCCTCGAAACCCTCCATCTCGATGCAGGGCAGGTTGAATGCCGCGGTGGCTTGCCGGATCAGACCGAATTGCGGAATGAGGTCCTCCGGCGGCGCCGAGCGGTTGGCCTTGTATTCGGGATACAGATCGCTGCGGAAGGTCTTCGCCGAATAGTCGAAGATGACGGCGAAGTGGGTCGGCACGATGCCTACATTGGTATTGCGGGCATCCTGCATCAGCTTCCACACCATGTTGCAGAAGCCGAGGACGGCGCTGGTCGGCAGGCCGTCCGACTTGCGGTTGAGCGGCGGCAGGGCGTGGTAGGCGCGGAAGATGTAGCCGGAGCCGTCGACGAGGAAGAGATGATCGCCTTTTTTCATGCCGGCAGGGATAGCGCGGCACAGCTTCGCGGTCCATGCCAAAGGCGGTGCAACCCACCGGTTCCAGCAACACCCTGACATCGCCCCGGCAGGTGGAATCGGCCGCTCACGGGTATGTTACAAAAGTGTAATCTTCGTGCCCTTGAATCGCCATGTTCACAGACCCAAATACACGTCATCGGCAGTTTTCGCCGAAGTCCGGAGCAAGGCCCGTCCCCCGCCTATACCGGGCAAACTGCGGCAGCCTATCCCCCCTCTCCGGGCTGCCGCAACGTTTCGAGTAAAGACCGCCGTGGTTCCCCCTCCACCACGGCGGTTCTTTTTTGCCCGTCGGCAGGAATTCCGTCCCTTGGTCCAACGATCGCGGCTTTGCCTTTTCGGCGCGGCCCTTTAGGGTTCGCCCAAAAATCGAAAGGCTTCGGCATGTCCAGAATCTCCCCCGTCCTCGATCGCCTCGACCAGAATCTCGACCAGAGCTTGGCGCGGCTTCTCGGCCTGCTCGGCATCAGGTCGATCTCCACCGATCCCGCCTATAGCGCCGATTGCCGCAAGGCCGCCGATTGGCTGGTCGCAGAACTGAAGGCGATCGGCTTCGACGCCAGCGTTCGCGACACGCCCGGACATCCGATGGTGGTTGCGCATCACGAGGGACCCGCGGGGGCGCCGCATGTGCTGTTCTACGGCCACTACGACGTGCAGCCGGTCGATCCGATCGAGCTTTGGGAGAGCGATCCGTTCGCGCCGTCGATCAAGGAGATCGAGCCCGGCCGCAAGGTGATCGCCGGGCGCGGCTCCGCCGACGACAAGGGGCAGCTGATGACCTTCGTCGAGGCCTGCCGCGCCTGGAAGCAGGTGCATGGCGATCTGCCTTGTCGCGTCACCATCCTTTTCGAAGGCGAGGAGGAATCCGGTTCGCCGTCGCTGAAACCGTTCCTCGCAGCGAACGCCGCCGAGCTCAAGGCTGATTTCGCGCTGGTCTGCGACACCAGCATGTGGGACCGCGAGACGCCTTCCATTTGTGTCTCGCTGCGCGGCATGGTCGGCGAGGAGATCACCGTCAAGGCGGCCAGCCGCGACCTGCATTCCGGTCTCTATGGCGGCCCGGCCGCCAATCCGATCCGCATCCTCGCCAGGATTCTCGCCGAGGTCCACGACGAGGACGGCCGCGTCACCATCCCCGGCTTCTATGACGGCGTCGAGGAGACGCCTTCGCAGGTGCTGAAGTCCTGGGAGGGGCTGGGCGAAACCGCCGAGACCTTCCTTGGACCGGTCGGGCTTTCCATTCCCGCCGGTGAAAAGGGCCGTTCGGTGCTGGAACTCACCTGGGCGCGGCCGACGGCGGAGTTCAACGGCATCATCGGCGGCTACACCGGCAAGGGATTCAAGACGGTGATCGCGGCGGAAGCCTCGGCCAAGGTGTCGTTCCGGCTTGTCCACAAGCAGGATCCGAAGAAAATCCGTGCCGCGTTCCAGACTTTCGTGCGCGAACGCATCCCGGCCGATTGCTCGGTCGAATTCCATCCGCATGGCGGCTCGCCGGCGATTCAGCTCTCCTACGACTCACCGTTCCTGGCCAAGGCCAAGGACGCGCTGTCCGACGAATGGGAGAAGCAGGCGGTGACCACCGGCGGCGGCGGGTCGATCCCGGTGGTCGGCGACTTCCAGACCTATCTGGGCATGGAATCGCTGCTGGTCGGCTTCGGCCTCGACGACGACCGTATCCATTCGCCGAACGAGAAATACGAGCTGACCTCCTTCCACAAGGGGCAGCGCTCCTGGGCCCGTATTCTCGATGCGCTGACCCGCTGACCTCATCACCACGCGAAGCTCAGAAGCAACTTTCTGTTGATTTTTGCGCTGATCACGGCAAGGACGGATTATCAGCGCAACGCCGCTTGCGCATCCCACGGATGTCTGGCGTTGCGGTTGCGGACCGGAGAGAAAGATGACCGATATCCGTTTCCACAAGAATGATCTGCCGGATCTGTCCCGCTACGATGTCGGGGCGGTGGCCATCGACACGGAAACCTTGGGTCTCAACCCGCATCGCGACCGGCTCTGCGTGGTGCAGATCTCACCCGGCGACAGCAGCGCCGATGTCATCCAGATCGCGCCGGGGCAGCGCGAGGCGCCCAATCTCGTCAGCCTGCTCCGCAACCATGCCATCACCAAGCTGTTCCACTATGGCCGCTTCGATATCGCCGTGCTCTACCAGAGCTTCGGCGTCATGGCCGAGCCGGTGTTCTGCACCAAGATCGCGTCGCGTCTGACGCGCACCTATACCGACCGGCATGGGTTGAAGGATATCTGCAACGAGTTGCTCGGCATCGGGCTGTCGAAGGCGCAGCAGTCCTCGGACTGGGCGGCGGAAACGCTGTCGCCGGAACAGCTCGAATATGCCGCCTCGGACGTGCTCTACCTGCACCGGCTGCGCGAGGCGCTGGCCGCACGGCTGGCGCGCGAGGGCCGCACCGAAGAGGCCGACGCCTGCTTCCGTTTCCTGCCGACACGGGCCAAGCTCGACCTGATGGGCTGGGCGGAAGAAGACATCTTCGCGCACAGCTGACGGAACCGGGCGCGTCGAGGGGCGTTCCTGCCGGTCCAAGGGAGAGTCGAGATGGCAGAGCGCAAACCGATCGAAAGCGCGCCGAAGGACGGCTCGAAGGTCACCGTCCTGTGGAAGGACAGCGACGGCGTGGTCAACGAATCGATCGCGCAGTATCGCGACGGCGGATGGTGGGTCTACATCGACAGCGACACCCAAAAGAAGGTCGTTCCGACCAGCTGGCGGCCGGCTTCAGGCGACGAGTGACGACCAAAAGAACGACGTCGCCGGCGCGCAACTTTCGCCCAAAGCGCGTCGCGCTGAAAGGGATTCCGGCGACGCGCTTTAAGTCCTTGTTTTGATGCATGTCGCTGCCCCAGAACCGCTGCACACTTCCGGGCGACATGCACCGAGCACGCCGCGATTGCTCGATGCGCCTTGGGTTTTGATCTGCTAATCCCTTTGTCCGGAAACCGGTTTCCACTTTCGGGAGACATGCTTTAGCCTGAAGCCCTTGTAATCGATGGCTGATTCGGAGCTTGTCTCCGCCGTCGCCGTTCACCGGAGGGACATGCATGGGTGTCGAAAGTCTGCTCCTCTTCATCATCGTCGGCGCGATCGCGGGCTGGCTTGCGGGCCTGATCGTCAAGGGTTTCGGTTTTGGACTGGTCGGGAACATCGTGGTCGGCATCGTCGGCGCCCTGATCGCCGGCTGGCTGTTCCCGAGGCTGGGTTTTGCGGTGGGCGGCGGCATCCTTGCCGCGATCGTCCACGCCACGATCGGCGCGGTGATCCTGCTGGTGCTGATCAAACTGGTGAAGCAGGCCTGACCTTGCAAAGGGACCTCGGAGACGCGCCATGAAGCAGAACGCACTCTACCTGATCATCGGCGCGCTCGTGGTCGTGGTCATCGCGCTTGGCGTCTACATCTATCGCGAGCAGACAAGGCCGAAAGGCGTCGAGCTCAAGATCGACGACAAGGGCATTTCCATCCAGCAGAACTGATCGAGCGCCGGGAGAACTGTCGCCATTCGCCAGGCGCCCAGGGCGGTGGCTTGTTTGTCTCAAGCCAAATCCGGACGGAAAACCGTTTCACACGCCTAAAAATACCGGCGGTAGGCAAGCTTCTCCAGCAGCGTTGCATGACGAGCCGGCGGGATATCTCCGACTTGCGTGTATCCGACCTCGGAGAGCGTTGGCTCCATGATGGCACACAGCGCATCGAGGTCGCGCTGCGGGAGCTGGCGCCATTTGCCGATCGAAGACGTGGGCAGCCTGGGCTTCTTGCCGGTCTGGGCCATAGACAGTGAAAGCCTGCCAAACAGGCGACTTACGGTAGCCTCATAGTCCAGGACCAAGTCCTCGTATTTGACCTCGATATAGCGTTCGCCGAGCGTTTGAGAAAACTCCCTGGCAAGATCGACGTGGTATTGCCACCGATGCGCGTTAAACAGCATGCCGCGAGCCCGATAGGCCCGCTGCGTCATGGGATATCCGTGCCAGGAGTCGAGATCGGAACTGCCGAAATAGACCTTCCGCCAGAACGCGGCTTTGGGCGCCACAAAAGGGCTCAGCGCGACATCGCGGCCGTCCCGCACCAGATGGATGAAAATCGCCTTCGGAAAATACCTTCGTATCAAGGGGACGATCAGCAGCGTTTCGCACAGCTTCCAGCCCCACCGGGTCGCGGCACCCAAGTCACGAAGGTGATTGCCGAAATGGCGTTCGGCCAAGCGACGGCTTTGAGGGTCGTCGAGCTCGCGGCCGGCTGGCACGCCGTTTCGTGACGCGAGAACCGCGTGCTCCACCAATGGCTGGATTTCCAGGCAATCGAGCGACTCGTTCAGGTTCGTGCCCATGTATACGCCAGCGTCCATCAGCACCCGAGCAAGAAGTCGGCTGCCCGAGTGAGCGGTGTTGATGACGACAATCGGCGGTGGAAGCGCGGAAGCCAGATGGGGGCCGGCATTATCTATCGTTTGCAACTTCAAATTGATTCAATCCACCTGGAATTTCAATTGAATCAAGCCCCACTCAAAAGAGTAATATACTATCCAGCTTAAAACCAGATCTAAGCTCAGATCATGCCCAGATCTGGCGCCCTGGAAGGGCCAAATCCGTTGGAACCTCGGGAAAGCAGCGCCGGGCGAATTGCCAAGTGCTTGATGCTCGCCAGTGCGATCCGGCGATATCGGCAGCGCGACAAGGTCGGCATGCGGCTTCCTGCTTATGACTGCTCTCGGCGCCTACGTGCCGTTGGCATTGGCTGTCGTTCGTTCGCGCTGCGGGAATATGCGGCGTCTGATACTTTTCAGCCGGTGGGCTATCGGCGCGGAGTGTTTGACCAACGCCGCTTGAAAGTCACGGACCTCCGGATGCTGCCGGCCGAATTTTCAGACACCGTCAGCGTCAGAGGGCGTCTTAACGTTTGAAGCTGTGCGCGCCAAGGCGGCCGTGACCGGCAGCCGTCACGGTTTTCCTACTCCGGTCGTGCTGGCTCTTCTTCTGCGCCGATTGGTGTGCGACTGCGCGACGGCGACCAATTCGGGCGTGATCGCCGGGGACGCAGTCTCTGCCCCGGCCGGGTTCAGCGGCCCCTGGATCTGGACGGTTGGGAATGGGAGTTCGATGCCCTGCTCCTTGAAGACCTGGCGGAGGCGTACATAGAATTTGCGTTTCATACCGAAGGCGCCTCCCGGTATGGTTTTGACCTTGACCCGCAATACGATGCCGTACTCACCGAACTCCTGCACGCCCTGCATCTTGATCGGTTCGAGCACCCAGTGTTTGAACTCGGGATCTTCCGCCAGTTCGAGGCCAATTCGCTTGATCAGCCTGCGAGCGAAGTCGATATCGGTGTCATAGCCGACGGTGATGTTGAATTTGTCGGTAACCCAGTCACGGCTCTGGTTCTGGACTGCCCCGAGTTCACCGAAAGGGATGGTGAACAGCGAGCCACGATGGTGCCGCAGCTTCACGGAGCGCAGCGAAAAGCTCTCCACGGTGCCCACATAACGGCCCGACGAGATGTATTCGCCAACACGAAACGCATCATCGAGCAGAAAAAATATGCCCGAGATGACGTCCTTGACTATGGTTTGCGCCCCAAATCCCACAGCGACGCCAACGACGCCGGCGCCGGCGATCAGAGGGCCGATCTGGATACCCATTGAGGCGAGCATCATCAGCACCGCCATCACGACGATCAATGCGAGCAGAATGTTTTGGATGATCGGCAAGAGCGTGTGCAGACGCGCCTGCTGCGGATCGACAATCGGCATCTCCTCGTCGCCGATCACCGCGTGCGGCGTCTCGATGCCCAGCTTTCTTTCGATCAAAGCTTTGATGATCGACCAGCCGAAATCGGCCGCGAGGGCAATGACCACGACATTGATCAAGCCGCGCAATATGAGCGTGGTCGTCGTGTTGCTGTCCTGCATGGACTGCATGTTCAGACCCCAGACGCGCGCGAGAAGGTAGGCCGCCGCCAGGATCAAGACCATCCGGATTCCGCGATCGATGACAGCGATCGTCACCGCCGGGATCGTAGGCCGGCCAACATCTTCCGAACCCGGCCGCAGGACGAAATTAACCCCGCGCTGCGTCAGCACGATTGCCAACGGCAGGAAGAGTGCGGCCAAAGCAAACCAGAACAATATATGAAGGCCGCCGATGCGCAGCAGGAACAGGACGACGAAATAGGCAGTCAATAGCCATGTCGCTCCCGTATGACCGCTTTGGCGCGCACCGTCCCGCCGTGTTCTCGGCCGGCGCCAAACGGCAAGCAGAAAGAGCAACAGCAGGGCGAGATCGGCGCCCACCGACAGGACCAGCATTCCGTCCTGATCGATGCCGAGACCCGGCAAGAGGATAAACGCGGCGGCGAAGAAGGCGAAGACGCCGACGATCCAGGATAGCCAATAGGTCCAATGGTCAGCCGCGTCGTTGGTGATCGGCAAGGCACGAACCTCGACGGCGTTCTCGACCTTTAGGAAGGAAGGGACGAGTAGGGCCGTCAGATACATGCGCACACCCCATGTCACGACTGCAGCGATCAGAAATGTCAGCACAATCTCGCGGATCAGCATTGGCCAGTCGAACAACATGAACGCGCCGGCGCTGCCCAATGCGAAGGAGACGATCAGCAAGCTGGAATAAAGCGTGCGACCGCCAATCTTCTTGGCTCGCCCAATGGGCGTATCCTTCGGTTGCGCGCTGACCCAAAGACGAAATGGATCGGTGAACTTGTATGTTGCCCAAGTGAGGGCCAGACCGGCGGCGATGAAGATCGCAATCACCATCAATACGCCGGCAGGCCGTCTGCCGGACATATCCTGCATGGTCTCCGCCCGAACGCGCGCGAACTGGTCGGGCAGCAAGGGCAAGGTTCGCACGATCCTTTCGATATGATGCCTGATCCGATCGAGCGTCGAGGATGCCATCGTATTCATCTGGCCTGGGGCGACTGCATCGGACGATGCGCCGGCCGGCGAAGCTGCTGCCTTGGCCCCCGTTGTCCCGGCGGCCCGGTCTCGTTGTTCAGCCACCCAGGCCTTCACCGACGGATCGTCGAGAAGGTCGAATAGCTGCTTGACCCTTTCGGGTGGGACCGGCGCCGGCGCTTGCGCCTTTGCCGGACCGGCCAACAAGAGGGCGATGCCTATGATGAGCAGCCTGGCAATCAGGACCAACATCGCCGCCAGACGTCCGGGACCTCGTGCCAGGCTCGTGACTGCCCATCGTTGAATCATGAGCGGCATCGTGCTGTTAGCCTTCCGGTCAATCGGCAAGCAACGACATCTATGTCCATTGTTGCTTCACCTTGAAGAAACCGGTGTTGCCGCGCAAGTCCTCTTTGTTCCGAGTCTGGGCCGGGTTCGATTAGCCGCCGGGGGCAGGGCGGCACTCCGACCCCGCCCTAGGCCTCCAGGTTCTTCCCGACCGACCGGCAAGCAGGCAGCCCAGCAGAGGCATCCTCACGACGTCCGCCATGAACCTCTTCGGTAATACAATTTGAAAAATGCGCCCTCATGTTTCACAACAGGCGGTAGACCAGCGAGCATGGTGTCAGGCGAGAGTTCGGAAAGACGTTCAACAATGACCCAGCACGTCCAAGACGCTCGAATTCTCATGTACAGCCACGACACGTTCGGGCTCGGCCATTTGCAGCGCTGCCGGACGATCGCGCATTCGCTGGTCGAGGATTTCCACGGACTTCAGGTGCTTATCATTTCGGGTGCGACCATCGCGGGCGCCTTCGACTACCGCGCCCGCGTCGACTTCGTGAAGATCCCCAGCGTCATCAAGTTGCGCAACGGCGAATACACCTCGCTCGAAAAGGATATCGATCTGCATGAGACGCTAAGGATGCGCCAGTCGATCATCCGCCACACAGCCGAGACCTTTCGGCCCGATATCTTCATCGTCGACAAGGAACCGCTCGGCCTGCGCGGTGAGATCGAGGACACGCTGTCCTACCTCAAGACGCGGGGTACCACGCTCGTGCTTGGACTGCGCGAGGTGATGGACGCGCCGCATCTGCTCGAAGCAGAGTGGGAACGCAGGGACGTGATGCGCAAGATAGGCCTGTTCTACGATAAGGTGTGGGTCTATGGCCCACCGGATTTCTATGATCCGCTGGTCGGCCTGGATGTGCCGCCGGCTGTCAGGGCAAAGATGAAGTTCGTCGGTTTCCTGCAACGGAGCCTGCCGCAGAACGAATTGCCCGGCCACCGGCCCGAGGGCGACTATATCCTCGTCACCACGGGTGGCGGCGGTGACGGCGCCGAACTGATCCACAACGTCATCGACGCCTACCAGCAGGATTCGCAATTGCAGCACAGGGCGTTGATCGTGCTTGGGCCCTACATGCCGGCGCGCAAGCGCAACAAGCTGCGCAAGAAGGGGGCCAAGATCCCCTATATCAAGATCATCGACTTCGACAACCGCATGGAAGAGCTGATCGCCGGCGCCCGGGCGGTAGTGGCGATGGGCGGTTACAACACCTATTGCGAGATACTGTCCTTCGACAAGCCGGCGCTGATCGTGCCGCGCGTCGAGCCCCGCGAGGAACAACTGATCCGTGCGCGGCGCGCAGCCGAACTCGGCCTCATCGAGATGCTTTTGCCGGAGGAAGCCGCGGATTACCAGCGATTTGCCGATACACTGAAGGTGCTGCCAGACCGGCGCCGCCCATCGCAGAGCAATCCGCACCTGACGCTGGAAGGGCTGCCTCACATTTCCGAAATCGTCGCGGATCTGCTCGACCGGCGCGCCGGCCATCACCTTTCGGTCATTGAAGGCATGAACTGAGTTGCAACGTCGCAAGATAGTCGTGGTTCTGAAGGGCTACCCGCGTCTGTCTGAAACCTTCATCGCGCAGGAGCTGCTCGGACTGGAGCGCGCCGGATTCGATCTGGTGCTTGTCGCGCTCAGGCGGCCGACCGACACAAAACGCCACCCTGTGCATGACGAGATCAAAGCGCCCGTCCACTATCTGCCGGAATATCTGCATGAAGAGCCGCTGCGCGTGCTTCGCTCGCTGTGTGCTTGTCTGCTGAGGCCGGGATTCTGGCGCGCGCTCGGATCGCTGGCTATCGATGTCCCCCGTGACTTTACCCGCAACCGCGTGCGCCGCTTCGGACAGGCGCTGGTGCTGGCGGCCGAATGGCCGGAAGACGGGGCCTGGCTGCATGCACATTTCGCGCACACACCGGCGTCGGTGACACGCTATGCCAGCCAGCTTCGTGGCCTGCCCTGGAGTTGCTCGGCCCATGCCAAGGACATCTGGACTTCGGCGGATTGGGATCTGGCCGGCAAGCTTTCGTCGGCGCGCTGGACGGTCACTTGCACGAAAACCGGCTTCGAGCGCCTGAAAGAGCTCGCCAACGGCAAGTCGCCTGTGCATCTGAGCTATCATGGGTTGGATCTCGATCGCTTCGGCAGTTTCAGCGAAGCGCGCAAACAGCATGACGGCTCGGCGCCGAACGAACCGGTTGTCGTTCTGAGTGTCGGGCGCGCCGTTGAAAAGAAAGGTTACGATACCCTGCTGGAGGCCCTTGCTCTCTTGCCTGGCGATTTGGCGTGGCGTTTCGAGCATATCGGCGGCGGCGAGCAGATGGAGCGGCTCAAGGCGTTGGCGCAGAAGCTCGGCCTGGATGGTCGCGTCTCGTGGAAGGGGGCGCTGGCGCAGGAGGAGGTGCTTCAGCACTACCGCCGCGCCGACATCTTCGCCCTGGCCTGCAGGATCACCGCGAACGGTGACCGGGACGGCCTGCCGAACGTTCTGGTGGAGGCGGCCAGCCAGCGGCTGGCCTGCGTGTCGACCGACATTTCCGGCGTGCCGGAGCTTTTGTCGGCGAATGAAACTGGGCTGCTGGTTCCGACGGAAGACCCGATTGCCCTGGCACAGGCGCTGGAGCATCTGATCCGTGATCCCGTGTTGCGCGCCCGCCTGGGCGACGCCGCAGAGCGGCGCGTGCGCGGCAATTTCGATCATATGGCAAGCATTGGACAGCTCAAGGAACTGTTCGAGCGCGAGTGGCGGCCCGCCGAATGAAGCGACTTCGCGTTTTCTTCTACGTCCAGCACCTCCTCGGTATCGGCCATCTGGCGCGCGCCAGCCGAATTGCGGCGGCTCTGGTCGATGACGGATTTGACGTCACCGTCGTGACCGGCGGAGCGCCGATCGCGGGGTTTCCGGGATCGGGTGTGAAATCTGTAGCCCTGCCGCCTGTCACCTCCGGTGATGAGGGCTTTTCCGGACTTGTCGATCTCCAGGGCAAACCCATCGACGAAGCTTTCAAGAAATGCCGCTCAGAGATGCTGCTGCAGGCATTTCGGGATTGCAGGCCCGATATCGTCATTGTCGAAGCGTTTCCATTTGGACGCCGGCAGATGCATTTCGAACTCTTGCCGCTGATCGAGGCCATCGACGCGACGTTGCCCAAGCCGCTGCTGGCGACGTCCGTCCGTGATATCCTTCAGGACCGCGTCAAGCCGGGCCGAAACGAGGAAACGGTCGATCTCATCAACAGGCATTTCGACCTTGTCATGGTCCACGGCGATCCGGCTTTCGCAACCATCGACAGGACGTTTCCACTGGCTGGGGCGATCAGGGCCGAGGTTGCCTACACAGGGCTCGTTGCTGCGCCGCCACCGTCCGCGGCCTCCGAGCGCTTCGACGTCCTGGTGTCGGTTGGCGGCGGGGCTGCGGGGAAAAGCCTTGTCACGTCCACCATCGCGGCGGCGCACAATGCCAACAATGCCTGGAAATGGTGTTTGATCACCGGCCCAAACCTGCCGAAAGACGAGTTTGACGTGATCGCGCGCAATGCCACGCCGGGTCTGTCCATCTTCCGCTTCCGCGCCGATTTCGCCAGCCTGCTGACCGGCGCCCGCCTGTCAGTCTCGCAGGCGGGCTACAACACCGTTTGCGATATCCTGCGCGCCGGTTGTCGCTCCCTGCTCGTTCCGTTTGCAGCCGGCGCCGAAACCGAACAGACGGTTCGCGCGCTGATGCTTGAAGAACTCGGTCTTGCAACCGTGCTGATGGAAAAGGATCTGACGCCTGAAGGTTTGGCCCAAACGATCGCACAGGCGCTTCTGGGACCTGCGCCAGCCGCGCATCGCCTCGACCTGGAAGGCGGGCCTCGTTCGGCGCAAATCCTGCGCGAGCAATATCGAAGATGGTCCCGGAAGGAGGGGCTTGGTTTCGGAAAAGTTCAGTGATCGCGACAAGGTGTTAGCGCGCGTCGCGGTCTGGTGAGATTCATGCGGCGCGCTTCAACTCCTTGTCTTCACGCATGTCGTTGTCTCAGGACCGCGCACACTTCTGAGCGACATGCATTAATGCATCAAACGGCTCCAATCAGCATGAAGCGCGTATAATTCTTTGTCGGCAGTTCGCCGGAAAACCGCACCTCCCGTAGCGCCGCCATTGCTTCGAAGGCTGCAAGCGAAGCGACGCAGTTGATGTGCGTCGGCTCGCTGAAATAGTCGTTCGATTGCAGCAGCACATTCGTGCCCTGCGGAAGCAGGGCAAGCCAGGCACGCAGATCGGCTATGTGTTCGCAGCTGGTATTGACTGCCAGGTCGGGCCGTCCGGTCGCATAATCGAGCGCGTACATGTCGGCCGTCAGCGCCTGGAACCGGTCGCCGGCTTCCCGGTTGAGGGTCCGGGCGACCGGAGCGACTTCGGGATCGATGTCGATGCTATCGATCGCCGCGATGTCGAAGCGGGTGTCGTTGAAAAGCATTGCCGGCAATACGCCGTACCATCCACCCAGAACCCATATGCGCCCGAACCGGCCGCCGCAACTGTCGAACAGCCCGTCGAGCGCCCACATCTTGCAGGCGACCTGCTTGTGGTTGAAGGCGTTGGCGATGTCGGCCTGCGGGTGCTTGGCGATGACGCGCGCCAGTCCTGCCACGAGAGGGCAGCTGACATAGGCAGCAATTCCACGCGTGAGGTCCAAGGCTTGCTCGTGCCAGTCCATGCCGGCATTGCGTGGTTGCGCGACATCCATCATATTCGTCTTGTATGTTGGGATTTCGGGCGGCACAACGCAATCTTGCCCTCGCGCGAGGCTGTTTGATTTCGCGGACGTGATTTTGCGGCAAGTCGCTTCGCCATTGCCCGTGCGGGAGAGAGCCTGTTGCGTCTGTCCGGACCATTGGCGTCCATCCGCCGGCACCAGCCGCGCAGCCGCGGCCCCGTGCCGCCCGGCTATTCGCCCAAACCTCGCGGAAGCCGCGGACCGTTTGGCCAGCCGATGACTTCGCTGATCAACGATACCCATGTCGCTGTCGTCGACCATGCGCCGGATCTTGTCGGCGGCGACGCGGAAATTGCCGATAGGCCATTCGCGGACAGCTGCTTTTACACCCGGCAACCTTCCAAATGAAGGATCCACGGTCGCATATGGAACCAAGCCTAGCCCGCTATATCTGGACGCACACCAAAAAGCAGCAGGTCTGGATATTGATGATCGTCCTGCTTTCGATGATCCCGTATTTCATATCCTTCGACCTGCCGAAGCTGATCGTCAACGGCCCAATTCAGGGCAAGGGCTTCGAGCAGCCGGGCGCGACCCAGGCATTCATGAGGCTACACTATGACCTGCCGTTGGTTGGAGAGGTCCAGTTCTTCTCCGGTTTTCAGCTCGACCGCACGCAGACGCTGTTTGCCCTGAGCGTTGTGTTCCTCTTGCTGGTCGTCATCAACGGCCTGTTCAAACTCTACATCAACACCTACAAGGGCCGGCTCGGCGAACGCATGCTCCGGCGCATCCGCTTCGATCTGGTCGATCGTGTGCTGCGGTTTCCGCCGATTTACTTCAAACGGGTGAAATCCGCCGAAGTGGCGACCATGGTGAAGGACGAGGTGGAGCCGCTGGGCGGCTTCATCGGCGATGCCTTCCTGCAGCCGGTGCTGCTCGGCGGCCAGGCGCTGACGGCCATGCTGTTCATCATGGTCCAGAACGTCTGGCTCGGGATGATAGCGGGCGTGATCGTTGTGATTCAGATCGTGCTCATCCCGCGAATGCGGCGGCGGCTGATCGTGCTGGGGCGCGAACGGCAGCTGACGGCGCGCGCGCTCTCGGGCCGGGTTGGGGAAATCGTCGACGGCATCGGCGCGGTTCACGTCCACGATACTTCAAATTACGAACGCGCCGACATTGCTGCCCGGCTCGGGCTCATCTTCAAGATCCGCTTCGATCTTTACCAGTGGAAATTCATGGTAAAGTTCCTCAACAATTTTCTCGCGCAGGTCACGCCCTTTTTATTCTACATGATCGGCGGCTACCTGGTCATCCAGGGGCGGCTGGACGTCGGCCAGCTCGTGGCCGTGATCAGCGCCTACAAGGACCTGCCCGGACCGATGAAGGAACTGATCGACTGGGATCAGGCCCGGCAGGACGTCCAAGTCAAATATCAGCAGGTCGTTGAACAATTCACCGTCGAGGATCTCATCGCGCCGACAATTGGGGCATTGACGATCGACGCTCCCGCTCCGATGACCAACCCCCTGTCGGCGATCAATCTGTCCATCGCAGACGATGGCGGTGCAATGCTCCTCGACCGTATCTCCCTCCAGGTCAAGCCGGGTGAGACGGTGGCGCTGGTCAGTACCGGAACGGGTGGAGCGGAGGCGCTTGCAGAAGCCTTCGCGCGGCTGAGCTGGCCGGACAGCGGAAAGGTCGCTTCGGGCGCCGACGACCTGCTTGAACTCCCCGAAGCGGTGACCGGCCGGCGCATGTCCTATGCCTCATCCGACGTTTTCCTGTTCCATGCAAGCCTGCGCGATAATCTGCTCTACGGGTTGAAGCATGCGCCGCTCAAACCGGTGTCGTATGACGGTTCTGCGGCAGACCAGCACCGCTGGAACATGCACGAGGCGCGCCGGTCGGGTAATCCGGATATCGACATCAACAGCGACTGGATCGACTATGCTGCCGCCGGCGCCACCGGCCAGCAGGACCTCTTTGAAGCGGTGCGCCGGGTGCTCGACGCGGTTGTTCTGTCGCGCGACATTCTGGATCTTGGCTTGCGCTCATCGGCTGACCTCACGCGTCACACGGAACTCGCCAGCCGGATCGTCGAACTGCGTACGGCACTGCGAACCCGGCTGGAACAGGAAGGGCTGAGCGGACTGGTGGTTCCTTTCGAACCGGGTGCCTACAACAAGGAAGCAAGCATCGGCCAAAACCTGCTCTTCGGTGCTGCCGCCGGCCCGGAACTGGCCGACAAGGCTCTAGCGGGCAATTCCTATTTCGCTTCTGTGCTGAGGGAAGCCGGCCTCGATCGCATCCTCTACGAAATGGGCATGGAGATCGCAGAACAGGCGATCGAGTTGTTCGCCGACTTGCCGCCCGATCATCACTTCTTCCAGCAGCTCGCCTTCATGAGCGCCGAGGAGATACC
The DNA here is from genome assembly GCF_003952525.1 of Mesorhizobium sp. M3A.F.Ca.ET.080.04.2.1. Taxonomy (NCBI): domain Bacteria; kingdom Pseudomonadati; phylum Pseudomonadota; class Alphaproteobacteria; order Hyphomicrobiales; family Phyllobacteriaceae; genus Mesorhizobium; species Mesorhizobium sp. M3A.F.Ca.ET.080.04.2.1. The sequence continues at coordinate 4,568,575 of NZ_CP034451.1, forward strand.
CGCCTACGAAAGCTTGCTGCAACGGCTCAAGAACCGCCCCTACGAGGCGGTCTCGGAGAGCGACCGTGCCATGATCGTCACCTTGAGCTTTGCCTATATCGAGCCCCGGCATCGATTCGGCCTGCTGAGCGACGAGCTGATGAGCAAGATCGTCGCTGCACGCAACCGGTTCTATGAGAACCTGCCGCCCGAGCTGCAAAATGCGATCGAACGGTACGATCCCGACAAATACATTGCCGCGGCCACCGTCATGGATAACGTCCTGTTCGGGCGCGTGGGCAACAACCATCCCGACGCGCCGGACCGCATACGCTCCATCGTCTATGACATTCTTGACGAACTGGGGCTTTATTCCGAACTTCTGGATGTCGGCCTGGACTTCAACGTCGGCGCCGGCGGCAGGCGGCTGACCGCTGGACAGCGACAGAAGCTCGATGTTGCCCGGGCCCTGCTCAAGCGTCCTGATTTTCTCATTCTCAACCGGCCGCTGTCGGCGCTCGACCAGCGTGTGCAGGACAAGGTGCTGCGGAACGTGCTCGAGGAAGCCAGGTGCGACGGCCATTCGCCGGCAATCGTGTGGGTCGTGACGAATCCGGCAATGGGGATGATGTTCGATCGCGTTATCGTCTTCGACTCGGGCCAATTGGTGGAAGACGGAACGCACGAGACACTTTTGGCAGGGAAGAGTATCTTCAAGGAACTGCTGTCGTAGAAGCAACGGTCATTCGGATGCGAAAATTCTGCCGCTGGGAATTTGCTGCAAGATCAAGGAATTCGGCGAAAAGCGCAGCGGGACCACATCTGCGCCGAAAACCCGAAGGATTTTGCGCAAATCACCCGGCTCTCCGCGTTGCCGGCTGGCGGACGCCCATTTTGTCGGGCCGCTGGCTCGACTGCGGGCTCGCCATCTTTCGCATGGTTCGACCCGCCATTGCGGAAACAGAATTCACTCTGTCTGGGCGTCGGTTGCTCTCATCTGGCAAACGCGAATTTGAGAAGGGTTGCGACAATGCTGCTCAAGGATGAAGTTGGAATGCTGCAGCGCGTTCCCTTGTTCTCCGGCATCGAAGCGACAAAGCTCAAGCTGCTTGCATTTACGTCCGATCGGGTGAGCTACAGCGCCGGCCAAATCCTTTTCCGGCAGGGCGACGAGGGAGACGCCGCCTATGTTATCCTTTCAGGCACGGCGGATATTCTGGTCGATTCCGATAGCGGACCAATAAAAGTTGCAGAACTGGCGCCGAATTCGATTGTTGGCGAGATCGCGATATTGTGCAACAGCTCCCGCACTGCGACCGTCAGGGCGGCAAGTCCGCTGGAAGCCTTGAAAATCAACAAGGATCATTTCCTGAGGCTTATGAAGGAGTTCCCGGAGATGACCATCGAGATATTGCGGGTTCTTGCCGATCGGCTAAGCCATACGACCGCGGATCTGATCGACGCACGAAACGCCTAGCAGCAGTTTGTTTGGCTACGACGGGCCGAAGGAGCAGCATGGATTTCCTGGTCAGGTTTTGGGGCGTGCGCGGCAGCATCTCGGTATCGGGACCAGAATTCGCTCGCTACGGCGGCAATACAATCTGCATTGAGATGCGATGCGGCAAGCATACGCTTCTGTTCGACGCGGGCTCTGGACTACGGCCTGCCGGGAGAGCGCTTCGGGCGTCAGGCGTGACCGATTTCGATCTGCTTTTCACCCATTGCCACTACGATCACATTATCGGGCTGCCGGCTTTTGCGCCGATCTATGACCGCAGCGTTAAGGTTGCGCTTTGGTCCGGGCATCTTGCAGGGCGCATGACGACCCGGCAGATGATCGATGAGTTCATGCGGCCGCCATGGTTCCCGGTGAAACTGGATATCTGCAAGGCAAGGCTCGACTGTCACGATTTTGCTTCCGGAGACGTGCTTCGGCCGCGCGAGGGGGTTGTGGTGCGAACCGCCAGCCTTCTTCATCCGGGCGGCTGCATAGGCTACCGGGTCGAATGGGGCGGACGCGTCGTGGCGGTGATCACGGATACTGAGCACGAGCCGGGCAAACTCGACCAGGCGGTGCTCGGCTTGATCGAAGATGCCGACCTCGTCATTTACGATTGCACCTACACCGAGGAGGAAATGGAACATCGCCGCGGCAACGGGCACTCGACATGGCAACAGGGCGTCAAGCTCTGTGAGGCTGCCGGTGCGCGGGGGCTTGCGCTGTTTCACCACGATCCGGCACGCACCGATGAGGAACTGGACGCGATGGAGAAACTGGCCAAAGACAGGTTTGCCGGCGCCTTTGCCGCGCGGGACGGCCAGACGCTCACGTTTCCAGTTTCATTGCACAAGAAGCGCTGAGTTATTTTGCTCTATCTTGTTGTTTGACGCGGTTCCGGACAGAAAACCGCTCACATTTTTCCTGGATTTGCTGTACCGGCGCTGCGCCCGATCAATGCCCTGATCGGAAGCCAGGCGCAGGCTTCGGTCTGTGCGGCGACTGTGAACAGCCGTTCGAGGAAAAGCCAGGCCGATTCATCATGTACGAGATGGTGGGTGAGCAGGCCGACCGGTTCGCCACCGTCGAACGCATGCTGCAATTGCGCAACGATGGCCTGAACCAATAGGCCATGATCGCGACAGCCGCGCGTGCCATGCCAATCCATGATGTCGACATTGCTGTTGACGACCGCCACTGAAGCCGGCTTCGACGGACCAAAGGCGGATAACGCCGCAAATCCTATCGATCCAAGCTCGGATACCAGGCCGGGGTCGATCCTGTTCCAGGGCGGCACCAGCATCGGAACGGCACGAGCGCCGTGCAGCCCGCTTACGCGCGACAGCCCGCGAGCCAGCTCATCGAGCACCGCCTCGCGCGGCCGATGCCGGCCGAGCTCCTGCTTTTTCTGGCCCTCGGGCGCATGATTCCGATGCGCCCAGCCGTGGATGGCGACCGTGACATGCGGCGCCTCGTCGAGCCGGACGACAAGCTTCTCATCGGTCAGCGCCGGAATGACGGCCAGAGTGAGCGCAACCGCGAATTCACGGGTGAGGTCCAGCAGCCGATCAAGCGCAGGCGTCGGATCCACGGCGTCATCGTCGCGCAGCCAGAACTCCGCCTTACGGTCCGCCCGTTGCCAGCGCGCCAGTTCTTCCACCAAGGGCTGCCAGATCTGATCGGATGTCATGCAACGGGGATCTTCGCAAGAAGTTCGGCCAGACGCGCCGCTGCAGTATCGAGGGATCGTTCTTCGAGGATGAAACGTCTGGCTTCGCCGGACATGAGCGCCCTTTCGTCGTCACGGACCAGAAGCCTTTCAATGGCAGAACTGAACGCCGCCACATCGCCCGGCGGGGTGAGAAGCCCGGTCTGGCCATCCCGCACCACCTCCGGAACGCCGGCGATGTCCTGAGCCACCACTGGAAGGCCGGCGGCCTGTGCTTCAAGATAGGCAAGGCCATAGGCCTCGCCACAACCCGGCCAGACGTAAATTCCTCCATTGTAGAGGACATCCGGCACGGCGGCCGGCTCGATCGCGCCAAGCCATTCGACACGGTCGGCGGGCAAGCCGGCGAACTGCGCTTTGACCTCGTCTCGGGCAGGGCCGTCCCCGACGACCGACATGGTCCAGGGCAGGTGGCGGATCGGACCGAGCGCTTGCGCCAGCATGCGATAGCTTTCGACTTTGTCGCCCGGGCGCATCATGGCAATGGTGACCAGGCGTGTCGGACAAGTGCTTGCCGGTGTTTCCCGGAATAGCGATGTGTCGATGAAGGGCGAAAGCATGCCGAAAGCGGCGTCGGGAATCGCGTCGATCAGTCCCCGACGGTCCCTCTGCGTGAAGCAGATGTTCAGCGCTGCCCGTTCGACGGCTCCCACCACCAACGCTTGCGCCTCGGCCCACAAACCGGTGCTGCGCCGCCTCGAATAGGAGGCTTCCGCAGTCACGTAGGGGAGGGCAAAGGCCGAAGCCAGCTCAGGGCCGATCAGGTCGGGCGCCTTGTAATAGGGATGATAGGAGAACCAGAGATCGGGCTTGCCGTCACGATCCCAAAGCTCTGTCAGCCGCGCGACTTCCTCTCGGGCCTCGGCCTTGAGCGCATCGAAACTTTTCGAGTCCGGTTCGCGTAGATAAAAACGCAATTCGGATGCCAGTTCGACGCGATGTCCTTCATGCTCCAGCGCCTTGACCAGCATCCGTGCCATCTGGCGGTCGCCGGAGGCAACGGCATGATTGGGCGACTTTAGCGGCGCGTAGAAGGCAATTCGCATCGCTGGACCCTATCATTGGAAAGCCTGTGCAAGTCAATTTGGAAGCATGATCGACTTTCACCATCAAGCAGTGGAATGTGCTATCTGATGCTCATGGGAACAGCTGCGGCGTCCGACCCGTTTGTCGCTTCTTTGCCGGTCTTCGCAAAATTCGAAAGCGTTGCCGATATCGACAACTATCGGCCTCTCCCCGATGGTTGGGCGCTGGCCACCGCCGATATCGTCGGCTCGACCAAGGCGATCGAGGCCGGGCGTTATAAAACCGTCAACATGGCTGGCGCCAGCGTCATTTCGGCGTTGCTCAACGCGCTGGGTCGGCAAGATCTTCCCTTTGTCTTCGGCGGCGACGGCGCGCTCGTGGCGTTTCCCGGCTCGGCGCTGGAGATCACCAGCAAGGCGCTGGCGGCTGTCCAGAGATGGGCGGCGGACGAACTGGACCTGACCTTGCGTGCCGCAATCGTGCCGATAGCGGATATAAGAGCGCAAGGGCTCGACGTTCGCGTGGCGAGGTTCCAAGCCTCCGAAGCGGTTTTCTATGCCATGTTCGCCGGCGGTGGCGGCAGTTGGGCGGAGGCCCAGATGAAAGCGGGGCGCTACCGCATCGGTCCTGCGCCGGCCGACGCGCGGCCGGATCTGACCGGTCTCTCGTGCCGCTGGAGCCCGATCGACGCCCGGCATGGCGAAATCGTCTCGATCATAGCCGTACCGGGTGCCTCGCGCGATTTGCGCGGTTTTCAGGTCCTGACTTCCGACATCATCGGCCTTGCCGGCGGACAGGAACGCGGTGGCCATCCGGTGCCGGCCGATGGGCCGGCCTACAGTTTTTCGCCCGCCGGCCTCGATCTGGAGGCGCGGGCCGTCGCGCCGGCGGGACGGCGGTGGCTGTCGAAGCTGTGGATACTGTTCCTGCTGTCGCTTGCGGCTGTCACCGATCGGTATGGCTGGACGATCGGCCGTTTCGATCCAAGGATCTACAAACGCGACGTGGCCAGCAATTCGGATTTCCGGAAGTTCGACGACGGCTTGAAGATGACCATCGACGTGGACGCGGATGTGTTGCAACGGATCGAGAACCGGCTGAAACAGGCGGAAGAGGCGGGCATTTGCAGCTATGGCCTGCACCGCCAGCAATCGGCCTTGATGACCTGTCTCGTCGCCTCGCCGCTGCAGCGCGACCACGTTCATTTCATCGATGGCGCCGCTGGCGGCTACGCGATGGCTGCCGCGAGCCTGAAGGCGAAGGTGTCGGTCTGACGGCTTGCGGAGGTGCATTTTCCGCAATATGCCTCGAGGTCTTGGGTGACGGAAGGCAGATTTTTGGACGCCTCACAATCGATATATGACCGTCTTCTGAAGCGGATTTCGACGCGCGCCGCGCAAGTCGGCGTGATCGGACTGGGCTATGTCGGGTTGCCGCTTGCGGTTGCGATCGCACGCGCCGGCTTCCCGGTTTACGGCTTCGACATCGAAGCCCAGAAGGTCGAGAGCCTGAACAACGGCCAATCCTACATTGAGGCTGTGACGTCGACAGCCCTTGCCGGCCAGGTGGCGAGCGGACGGTTCCGCGCCACTGCGGATTTTGCCGAACTGGCCGTCTGCGATGTCGTCATCATCTGCGTTCCGACACCGCTGACGAAAAACCGTGAACCGGACCTCTCCTTTGTCAGGAACACGGCAGGCACCATCGCGAAGCATCTGCTTCCCGGCCAACTGATCGTGCTGGAATCGACCACCTATCCCGGCACCACCGACGACGTGATCAAGCCCATACTGGAAGAAACCGGCTTGCAGTCGAAGAAAGATTTCTACCTCGGCTTCTCGCCCGAACGCGAGGATCCCGGCAACCGCAGCTTTGAAGTCGCGACGATCCCCAAGGTCGTGGCAGGCGACGGCATTGAAGCGGCAACGCTGGTGCAGGCTTTCTACCAGGGCGTGGTCGAGACCGTCGTTCCGGTTACCAGCACGGCGACAGCCGAAGCCGTCAAGCTGACGGAAAACATCTTCCGCTCGGTCAATATAGCCCTGGTCAACGAGTTGAAGGTCGTGCTCGGCGCGATGGGCATCGACATCTGGGAGGTTATCGAGGCGGCAAAGAGCAAGCCCTTCGGCTACATGCCTTTCTATCCCGGCCCCGGTCTTGGCGGGCACTGCGTTCCGATCGATCCCTTCTACCTGACGTGGAAGGCGCGCGAATACGAACTGCCGACCCGCTTCATCGAACTGGCGGCAGAGATCAACACGGCTATGCCGCGTCATGTGGTCGATGAACTGGCGAAAGCGCTGGATCGGCGTTGCGGCAAGGCACTCAGCCGCTCGCGAATTCTCATCATCGGGCTCGCCTACAAGAAGAACGTGCCCGACATCCGGGAAAGTCCTTCATTACGGCTCATTGAGCTCATCGAGGAATGGGGCGGCAGGGCAGAATTCCACGATCCGCATGTTGCCGAGATACCGACCACACGGGAGCATATGGCGCTCAAGGGGCGCCGCTCGATCGAATTGACCGAGGCCGCCTTGAAGGATTTCGATGCTGTCGTCGTGGCAACCGACCACGACGCGATCGACTATCAGGCGATCGCTGATCACGCTCTTCTGGTCGTCGACACACGCAATGTTTTTGGTCGCCTCGGGCTGGCCCGAGACACGGTGGTGAAGGCCTGAGGCGTGTGAGCCGGCGAATCTTTCACCCGCTGTCAGGATCGTGGTTGCATTCCGCCGACGGGCTCAACACATAATGCCCCGGAAGGTAGAAGCAGTTGCGCCTGCTCCTTGCCTGCAAGGACAGCGTTCGAGAAATTCTTCGCCGGCTTTGCAGCTGAAGCCGGCTTCATTGACTTCGAGGGTCCTGTATCTAAGTCGTTGGCGAACTGTTTTATGGACGGATCAAACGATAATGGCTCCGTCTTCGACGGGTTTCGAGATCGCATGAGCACAGCGCAAGCAGAGATTTCCACCATTCTCATGGACAAGGTTGCCGATTGGCTGACCCAATCGGCGCTGGCGGGCAACGACCTGGAAACGTTGGTAAAGGGCTTTTGCGAACGGCTAGCTGCTGCCGGCCTGCCGCTGAAGCGGGTGCATCTGAGCTTTTCGATGCTTCATCCGCTTTATGACGCGCTTGGCTTCACCTGGCTTCGCGGCCATGGCATGGAAGTGGAAGGCTTCCGCAATAAGGGCGGCGTGCCGTCCGACAGGTTCCTGACCAGTCCATACTTCCATCTGCTCAGCAACAAGCTCGACCATCTGCGGCGCCGGTTGGACACGTCCGTGCCGTCGGAGTTTCCTGTTTTCGATGAACTCAGGCTTATGGGCATCACCGACTACATGGCTTTCGTCCATCCCTTCGGCGGCAGCACCAGTCAGGGCATGATGGGCTCCTGGTCCACCGACAGCGCCGCAGGCTTCAGCGACAGCATGATTTCGGCGCTGCTGCGCATCCAGAACCATCTCGCTATCGCAACCAAGATGGCGGTGCTCACCAAGCTCGCCGACAACATGATGACCACCTATCTCGGCGGCGACGCCGGCAGGCGCGTGCTTGACGGCCAGATCAAGCGCGGCGAGGGCGATACCATCCGGGCCGCACTGGTCATGGCCGATATGCGCGGGTCGTCAAGGCTCGCCGAAACCTCCGGCCGCGAAATCTATATCGACACGCTGAACCAGTTTTTCGACGCCGTAGCTGCACCGTTCAATCGCAATGGCGGGCAGATCATGAGTTTCATAGGTGATGGCTTTATTGCGGTCTATCCTTGCGAAAGGCACCGCTCGCAGTCCGAGATCGCCTGCCAAGCTGCTCTTGCAGCAGCGCACAAGGCCACGGCGCGCGTGATGGATCTCAATTTGCATAGAAAAGAAAAGGGACTGTCGGAGATAAAGTTTGGCATCGGCCTGCATGTCGGCAATGTGATGTTCGGCAATGTCGGGCTTACCGACCGGCTGACATTCTCCGTCTTCGGCGCGGCTGTGAACGAGGTCCAGCGCCTCCAGATCTTCACTAAGAAATATCCTCACAGCGTCCTGGCCAGCGAACACTTCGCCAGCTATTGCGGCGCCAGCAAATGGCTGACGCTCGGCAAGGAAGAACTGCCCGGCATCAAGCAGAAGCTGACGGTGCTTTCACCCGATCTCTCGGGTGCTCTCGCAGTCGATGAAGACGCTGCGCTGGAGCCGATTTACGGCCGGAGATCGGACGCCGAGCAGGTCATGCTGCTTCATCGCGATACCGCGCGGCTGTCGGCAGGTGACCCCAGAAAGCTCCAGTAAACTGGCAAACCTGGTCCGAATGGCTCCAAAGCCAGTCCGGTTGCCGGTTCCGCCTCAGGCGACCGCTTCGAATCCAAGTTGCTCTAGGCTGGCAATGCGTTAGTCTCACCTCGGACCTGCCAGAGTGGGGCTGGTGTGGAATGAATTCGGGTGTTGATCTGCTGCGGATCGAGGATGTTGGCATCTCCTTTGCCATCATCGGGGGACCGTTGCATGCCGTCAGGCGCGCAAACCTTCGCGTCCTGCCCGGCAAGGTTACCGCGCTTGTGGGCGAGTCCGGCTCCGGAAAATCGGTTCTCAGCCAGGCAGTGATGGGCATTTTGCCGGCATCAGCCCATGTTCGCGGCCGTATCCTGTTTTCCGATCCTGAACGGCCCGGCACGACGCAGGATATACTGAAGATGCCGCGCGATGGACCCGAGATACGGGCGTTTAGAGGCAGCCGCATCGGCAAGATCTTTCAGGAGCCGATGACATCGCTGTCGCCGCTGCACACGATCGGCAACCAGGTCAGCGAGTCCTTGCAGATTCATACACCCATGTCTCGGGCGGAGCGCAAGGCACGGACCGAGGAAATGCTCGGCCTTGTCGGCTTTCCCAATCCCAAGCGCGCCTATGACATGTATCCCTTTGAGCTTTCGGGAGGATTGCGTCAGCGCGCAATGATCGCGATGGCGCTTATCTGCCGGCCCGCCCTGTTGATCGCCGACGAGCCGACGACGGCATTGGACGTCACCATCCAGGCGCAGATCCTGCAATTGCTGCGCGGGCTTCAGACCAAGCTCAATATGGCGATGCTGCTGATCACCCACGACCTCGGCGTGGTCGCCAATGTCGCCGACGAGGTGGTGGTCATGTACCATGGCGAGATCATGGAAGCGGGACCTGTCGAGGCGATATTCCGCCGGCCAGGTCACCCTTACCTGAAGGGCCTGATGGCGGCCGTTCCGCATTTCGACCTGAAGCCGGGCGAACGGCTAAAGGCGCTCCGCGAGGTGCCGGTGAATGTCGGGAACCTGCTCGGCAAGCAAACGGCACCGGCATCGACGGGGCCGGACGACATCCTGCTGTCGGTCAGGGATCTGAAAAAGGTCTTCACCATCCGCAAGTCCGGATGGTTCGGCGGCGATCATCAAACCTCCGTGCGTGCCGTGGACGGCGTGAGCTTCGATATCAGGCGGGGTGAGTGCCTGGGCCTGGTCGGCGAAAGCGGTTCCGGCAAGACCACTGTCAGCAAAATCCTCATGCGGGCTGTCACCCCAAGCGGCGGCTCTGTGACCTTCAACGGTCGCGACGGACCGATCGACGTCTTGGCAGGCGAGGGAGACACCCTGCGCATGCTGCGCGCCAAAATCCAGATGGTCTTCCAAGATCCGGTTTCGTCGCTTTCGCCTCGCATGACGGTGGAGAACATCTTGAGCGAGCCGCTGGAAATCCATCAACGTGGCGATGCCGCGTCCCGGCTGGCCACGGTCAAAAGCCTGATGCAGGCAATCGGACTCGATCCGCGCTTTATCAAGCGCTATCCGCACAGTTTCTCCGGCGGGCAGCGTCAGCGTATCGGCATCGCACGCGCCTTGGCGCTGGGACCCGAACTGCTGATCTGCGACGAGCCGGTTTCGGCGCTCGATGTCTCTGTCCAGGCGCAGATCCTGAACCTTCTGAAAGACCTGCAGAAGGAATTGGGCCTGACCTACCTGTTCATATCCCACAATCTCGCGGTGGTGGACTACATGGCTGACCGCATCGCGGTCATGTGCGGCGGGCGTATCGTCGAGCTTGCCCCGCGCGAAATTCTGCTCAGGAAACCGATCCACCCCTACACGCGCTCACTGGTCGCCGCAGTACCCTTCCCGGATCTCGACCGGCCGATGGATTTCAAGACGCTGAAGCTCAGCGGCGCTTCCGACACCAGCGCATGGGGACCGCAATTCCGGGACGAGGGCGACGCGGATACGCTGTCACCCCTCGATCTTGGCGGCGGCCACCTCGTGCTGGCTCGACGTTCGGCCAATGTCAGCGAGCTACGCCATTGATCAGCCGGCGCACAGTCCTTGGGCTGATGGCTTCGGCATTTCTGCCGGGCACGTTGCGCGCCGGCGATCTGGAACCGGAATTTCTTCAGGCGCAGTTGAAGGCCAAGGCGCTGCCGGCACTCGCCGAACGCCTGCCCAAGAGCCCGCGCGCGTTGAATCTCGCTGCGATGGGCCGGCAGCCCGGCCAGTATGGCGGCACGCTGCGCACGATCATCGGCAGCCAGAAAGATATCCGGATGATGACCATCTACGGGTATGCTCGCCTGGTCGGCTACGACGAAAAGCTCAACATGCAACCCGACATTCTCGAAAGCTTCGACGTCGCGGATGATCGCATCTTCACTTTCAAGATCCGGGAAGGACATAAATGGTCTGACGGCAGCCTGCTGACGCCTGAGGATTTTCGCTATTGCTGGGAAGATGTCTGGCTGAACGATGAGCTTTCGCAAGGCGGGCTCGCTCCGGCCTTGCTGGCGGACGGCAAGGCGCCCCGCTTCGAGATCGTCGATCCGCTGACGGTCCGCTATAGTTGGGATGCGCCCAATCCCGACTTCCTGCCCAAGCTCGCTGCTGCTTCGCCGCTGTCGCTTGTTCTGCCGGCCGCCTATCTCAAGCAGTTCCACAAGAAGTACCAGGATCCATTCCGGCTCGCCGGCCTGATGAAGGAGAACCGGGCCCAGAAATGGACGCTCCTGCATATCCGCATGTCGCGTCAGTATCGCCCGGAAAACCCGGATCTGCCGACGCTCGATCCCTGGCAGAACCGGACCAAGCCGCCGGCCGAGCAGTTCATCTTCGAGCGGAACCCGTTCTTTCATCGGATAGACGAGAACGGGCGGCAACTGCCCTATGTTGACCGGATCGTATTGAATGTGAGCTCGTCGGCGATCATTTCCGCCAAGACCGGTGCGGGCGAGAGCGACCTGCAATGCATGGGAATCGACTTTTCCGATTACGCCTTCCTGAAGGACGCGGAGAAGCGCTACCCGGTGAAGATGCATCTGTGGAAACGCACACAGGGTTCGCGGCTGGCGCTGCTGCCCAATCTGAATTGTGCCGACCAGGTGTGGCGTGGCCTTCTTCGCGACGTGCGGGTGCGCCGCGCACTTTCGCTCGCTGTGAACAGGCGCGAGATCAATTTGGCCGTGTTCTACGGATTGGCGCAGGAAAGTGCCGATACGGTCCTGCCGGAGAGCCCGCTCTACCGGCCGGAATTCGCGAAAGCCTGGGTCGCCCACGATCCTGACCAAGCCAATGCCCTGCTCGACGAGGTCGGGCTCCAGGCGCGTGACGATGACGGCCTGCGGATACTTCCCGATGGACGCCCGGCGCAGATCCTGGTGGAAACGGCCGGCGAAAGCACGCTGGAAACCGACGCGCTTGAACTCATTACCGATCACTGGCGCAAGATCGGCATCGCGCTGTTCATCCGCACTTCCCAGCGCGACATCTTCCGCAGCCGCGCGCTTGGCGGCCAGATCATGATGTCGATGTGGTCGGGCATCGACAATGGCGTGGCGACCGCAGACATGAACCCGTACCAGCTGGCCCCCACCATGGACGACCAGCTGCAATGGCCGCTCTGGGGTGCTCACTACTTGTCTCACGGCACGCTCGGCGAGGCGCCCGATCTTCCGCCTGTGGTCGAGCTGATGGCTTTGCTCAAACGCTGGAACGCGTCGACCGAACCCACCGAGCGCGCCGAAATCTGGAATTCAATGCTGTCGATCTACACCGATCAGGTGTTTTCGATCGGCACGGTCAACGGAACATATCAGCCGGTTCTGGCATCCGCGCGGCTGCGCAATCTGCCTGACAAGGCGCTCTACGGCTACGACCCGACCGCCTATTTCGGTGTCTACATGCCGGATACATTCTGGCTTGGAGAGTCCTGAGCGTGCTGCGATATATTGTCTGGCGCATCGCCGTGATGGTTCCAACGCTGCTGATCATATCGGCACTGGTGTTCACGATCATCGAACTTCCCCCAGGCGACTATTTCGACAGCTATGTTGCCGAGCTTCGGGCTCAGGGCGAAGCGGTCGACTCCGATCGCATCGAGATGATGCGCAAGGACTATGGTTTCGACAAGCCGCCGGTCATCCGCTACTTCTACTGGGTCGGCGGGATGCTGCACGGCGATTTCGGCTATTCCTTCGAATATGAGCTGCCGGTTCGCGACGTCGTCGGGGACCGAATGTGGCTGACCGTGCTGGTTTCCTTCGTCACGATCGTCTTCACCTGGCTCATCGCCTTTCCAATCGGCATGTACTCGGCCACGCATCAATACAGCTGGGGCGATTACGGCCTGACCTTCTTGGGTCTTCTTGGCCTTGCCATCCCGAATTTCATGCTGGCGCTGATCCTGATGTATTTCGCCAACATCTGGTTCGGCACGTCCATCGGCCATCTCATGGACCAGCAATATCTCGGCGAGCCGATGAGCTGGGCCAAGGTGAAATCGATCCTCGCCCATCTCTGGATCCCGGTCCTGATCATCGGCACCGGGGGCACGGCAAGCATGATCCGGCGGCTGCGCGCCAATCTGCTCGATGAGCTTCACAAGCAATATGTCGTGACCGCGCGCGCAAAAGGCCTTCATCCCTTCAAGGCGCTGGTCAAATATCCGCTGCGCATGGCGCTCAATTTCTTTATTTCAGACATCGGCTCCATCCTGCCGGCCATCATCTCCGGTGCCGAAATCACGGCGATCGTGCTGTCTTTGGAAACGACCGGTCCGATGCTGATCAAGGCGCTGCAAAGCCAGGACATGTATCTGGCAGGGTCGTTTCTGATGTTCCTGGCCTTTCTGACGGTCATCGGCGTCCTGATATCCGACCTGGCGCTGGCGCTGCTTGATCCGCGAATTCGTTTGCAGGGCGGCAGCACCAAATGAACACGCAATCGCCGCTGCCCGCTCCGGGTGCTCCACTGCAACACTATGTTTCCATCGCGCCCTTCGACCTCCAGTCGGTCGAGGCGATGACGCCTGAGCAGTCGAAGGTCTTCCAGGCGTCGCAGTTGCGGCTGATGTGGTGGAAATTCCGGCGCCACCGGCTTGCCCTCATATCCGGCATATTTCTGGCAGCGCTTTATTTCGGGATACTGATCTGCGAGTTCCTGGCGCCCTACAATCTGCATACGCGCAACATGGACTACATCTATTCGCCGCCGCAGCGGGTGCACCTGTTCCACAACGGCCAGTTCGTCGGGCCGTTCGTCTACGGCCGCCAGATGACGCTGGACATGGAGACGCTCAAGCGGAACTACATCGAGAAACAGGATGACGTTCAGCGGATCCGTTTCTTCTGCAAGGGCGACAGTTACCGGTTCTGGGGCCTCATCGAAGGTGACAGGCATCTTGTCTGCCCTGCCGAAAACGGCCAGCTCTTTCTGGCCGGCACCGACAGGCTGGGACGCGATGTGTTTTCGCGCATCATCTATGGCGCACGCATTTCATTGACGATCGGCCTCGTCGGGATCGCTTTCAGCTTCCTGCTCGGCATAGTCATCGGCGGACTGGCCGGCTATCACGGCGGTATCTTCGACCTGATCGTCCAACGGGTAATCGAAGTTCTGCAATCGATCCCCAGCATTCCGCTATGGCTGGCTCTGGCGGCGATCATGCCGATGACCTGGAGCCCGATCCTGATCTATTTCGGCATCACCGTCATCCTCGGGCTGCTCGACTGGACCGGACTGGCGCGCGCCGTGCGTTCAAAGCTTCTGGCCTTGCGCGAGGAGGATTACGTTCTGGCCGCGCAATTGATGGGCGCCAGCAGCAGCCGCATCATCCGCCGGCACCTCATTCCCGGTTTCATGTCGCATCTGATCGCGACGGCGACGATCTCCATACCCGGCATGATCCTGGGCGAGACGGCGCTGAGCTTTCTTGGCCTCGGCCTGAGGGCGCCGATAACCAGTTGGGGCATCCTGCTGACCGAGGCGCGCAGCGTCAGCGTGATCGCGTTCTATCCATGGCTGCTTTTGCCGATCCTGCCCGTCATTCTCGTCATCCTGGCGTTCAACTTCCTCGGCGACGGCTTGCGGGATGCCGCAGATCCCTACAAGTGAGGTCGCAAATCCGGCGCGCCGTCGACCGACTGCACCCAAGATGATCCTTGTCGGCAGCCTGTTCGGTCGTTGCAGTCTTCATCGTTCGCCTCTATGCGGCGAGCTCGATCGGTGTAATACGACGTCTCGGGCATCGCCCCGTGAGCCCTTCTCGTCGCGGGTATTGCCGTCTCTTGAGCTGGTTCAGGACATGTGATCGCATATGAGTCGCCTCGACAGTTTCATCCGCAGGATGACGGCACAGCGCGATATTCTCGATCATATCTGCGCCGAGGTGGCACAAATGGAGGGGCCGGTGATCGAACTCGGCCTCGGCAATGGGCGGACGTTCCACCATCTGCGCGAGCGCCTGCCCGGACGCCGGATCGTGGCGTTCGACCGCGCACTGGCCGCACACGCCAGCTCGATTCCCGAAGCTGAAAACCTCGTGCTCGGCGAAATACGCGAGACTGCGAGCAGGTTCATCGGTATCGACGCCGCTCTTGTTCATGCCGACATCGGTACCGGCTATGAAGATCGCGATGCGGTGACTGCTACCTGGCTTCCCGATCTGATCGCGCGCCTGCTTCGCGTCGGCGGCATCGCGGTCAGCGGCACGCCGATCGATCACCCGCGCTTGCAACGCATCCCTCCGCCGCCCTCGGTGCCCGCCGATCGTTATTTTATCTGCAGGCGGGTGTGAGAGGCCGAGACGGCCAAGCCCTCAGGGGATCCTGTATACTGCTATCTCTCGCTCAATGCCGCGCAACGAGACCTCGTGGGGCACGGGCGTCAGCGCATTCCTGTGCAACAGATCGGCGGTGAGATTGTCGTCGACCACCGCACTAGTGGCGAAGATCGCCTGCGCTTTGGCAAGGTTCTGGACGCGCGAAGCAATGTTGACCGTCTGGCCGAAATAGTCCTGCCGCTCGTTCATAGACACGGCGATGCAGGGGCCGGTATGGACGCCGATCTTGAGCAGCAGGTCCTCGCGCCCGCTCTTGTCGTTGAGCGCACGCATGGCATCGCGCATCCTCAGAGCCGCAGCAACCGCACGATCGGGCGTCGCGAAGGTCGCCATCACCGCATCACCGATCGTCTTCACCACCGCGCCCGACTCCGCCGCGACGATCTCGTGCAGAACCTGGAAATGCGCGCGCACGAGATCGAAGGCCGAAAGGTCGCCCACCCGCTCGTAAAGCGCGGTCGATCCGCGCAGGTCGGTGAACAGGAAGCTCAGGCTGGTGATCTTCAGGCGCTGGTTGATGTCGACCGTATCCGTGCGATAGAGATCGCGGAACGTCTGGTTGGTGAGCAGGCGCTTGGCGGTCAGAAAGGGCCGGCGTTTGCGCAGAAGATCATGCAATGCCTCGCCGGCGATAAAGACCGCCGGCAGCACGCGGGTGTCGGTCCTGTTTTCCAGAGAAATGCGCAACGGGCCAGGCTGCATCTCCAGCGTCTGGCTCTGGACATGGTCGCGGTCGAAGACCAAAGAGAGGCTTCGCCGCTCCTTTGTCGGTTCGCCCTTCACGTCGATGAACTGCACTGAATGGGTGACCGGCTCGAAGACAATGATGAATTCGGACGGAAGCTGCACGGTCAGAACCGCCCTTTCACCGGGCGCAAGCTCGATATCGTCCAGCGAGAACGCTTCCATGGTTTTGGCGAAATCCTCATCCGCCGGCAGATCGACGCCGGACGCCCAGTAGATCTGGCGAAAATATTCCACCAACGGCAGTTCGTGTGGGTTGTGGGCGGCAATCCTGCGCATGCGGGGACTGACGGTGAAAGTCACCTCGACCATCTCGTCGAGGGTCGGCGAGTAGCCCTGGGAGCACAGCGCGCAGGTGTATTCGTCCTTCTGCAGGGTTTTCAGCGTGGCGTTGGTGTCGAGCACGCCCCCACAGCCGGGGCATAGAACATTCCAGGAAATGTCGAAGATGCCCACCCGCGCCGCATGGAGAAAGGCGCCTATGGTGCGCTCCTCGTCGAGGCCATGCTTGCCGGCGAAGGCAGGCGCATTGATGCGGCACAGTTCGCGGTCCTCGCCTTCCGCGATGGTTTGCTTGATCGCGTCGATTGCCAGTGGATCGACATCAGTCGATTGCCGCAGAAGCGAGAACAGATCCTGAGCTTCGTTCATCGTGCAGGCTCCGGAAAATGCGCCTCGTGACGTGTTGACCGGACCGCTTCCTTGGTCCGAGTGCTGCATTTTACTTCGAAACGGACCGCGCGGCCATTCGATAGATAAACCTGGTGATAATCCAATTTCCATTCGGCCGATTTTCACCGGCCACAAGCGGCACTATGATGTCCTTGGGCATTCATCTTTGGGACTCTCTCCCATGCCGACATCGAACAACCCGCCATTTCCCGCGGCGCTGCGCCTTTTCTCTGCGGCCGTGATCATCGTCCTGATCATAGGCGCGGGCCTGTTTTTCGCGCCTGTGCTGGTGAAGCCGCGGTGGCCCTGGGCCGTCACCCCATTCAACGCCCGCTTCCTGGGCGGCTTCTACACCGCCGAAATGGTCGTGATGGCGGCGCTGCTGTTCTGGAATCGCTGGTCGCCCGGCAGGCTCGTGCTCGTCATGGCGTTCATATTCACCGTCATCGTCTCGTTGGCTTCGTTCATCAATCTGGGCTATTTCAACTTCGAGCGCAAAGCGCCCTGGCTCTGGTTCTTGGTCTATCTTGGTTCGGTCGCGGTATCCGGGTGGTTCCTGTGGCGGGCCAGGGGCCGTCCTTCTGCAAAGGGCGTGGCTCTAACCCCCGCATTGCGCAGCTACATGCCGGTGGAATGGGCGGTCCTTGGGGTCTATGGCGTCGGGCTGTTGCTGTTTCCCCTGCTATTCAGCAGCATCTGGCCATGGCCGATCGATGTCTTCCACGCCCAAGTCTACAGCGCCATCTTCCTTGCCGGCGCGGGCGGCGTATATCTTGTCTGGCGAAGCGCCCCGCGCGAGGAATTGCTGGTGCTCGGCTTGGCGCAGGTGCTGGTTGGCCTGTTTGCCATTCTTGGCCTCGTCATCACCGACGCTGCGGTGCACCGGATCGACTGGAGGGCGGCCCGGACATTGTGCTGGCTCGCCCTTTTCGGCTGGATCGGCATCAGCGGTGTCTTCAAACTCGTTGCCGCCTCCCGGTATTTCAAAGCGCGTCGCGCTGAAACGGATCCAGGCGATACGCTTTAGGGCTTTATTTTATGCATGTCGCTTTCGCAAAACCGCTGCACACTTTTGCGCGACATGCAGTAGCTCGCAATCGGCGTCGCAGGTTGGAGAGTCGGCTGGATTTTCAGGGGACGTCCGGTCATCGTGCCGGGCCGATTGCTAAGGCCGAAACGCCATGACCAGCACCACTTCGTCCTTCTCCGAGAAGATCCAGCCGCAGCTCCGGCCCGTCCGGCCAGGCGATGCTGAGGCGCTTTGCGCCATCTTCAACATGCCGGGGTTCCGCTGGGGCACGCTAAGGATGCCCTTCGAAAGGGTCGAGCAGGTGGAACGGCGCATCGCCAAGTCCGGCCAGGAGACCACCTGGATCGTTGCGGAATTGGACGGCAAGGTCGTCGGTCATGGCAGCCTGATCGTGCAGGATTCGCCTCGCCGTTCTCATATCGGCGAGATCAATATCGGCCTTGACGACAGCTTTGTCGGCAAGGGCATCGGCTCTGCCATCCTTGGCGCGCTGCTTGACGTGGCCGACAACTGGCGCGCCCTGAAGCGGGTCGAATTGACCGTCTATGCCGACAACAAACCGGCCATCCGTCTCTACACAAGCCACGGCTTCGAAATCGAAGGCCGGCATGTGAAGGCCGGTTTCACCGACGGACAGTACCACGACCTCCTGAGCATGGCCCGGCTGCGATTCTGAAGATGCGCTGTTTGGCCTTAACTCTCTAGCCAACCTAACAATTCATGCGGAGACGGCGAACAGGAATGGGACCAATGACGGCCGGTGTTGACCCAAGCCGAACGCCTCCGGCGGAAATTCTGGCGGTGCTGTCGCTGCTCTGCCCGGAAGTCGCGTGTGATATCGAGCAGAACTGGAATGCAGCGGTTTCCGACTATGCCCGCCATCTGTGGCGACCGGTGGCGAGGCCTGCATCGGGCCCGGCGATCGCTGCCCGCTCGATTGTGCGCGAAGTTCTGCATCAGCGCCTTGGTGTGATCATGCAGCCCGAACAGATCGGCAAGGCCCTCGAAGAGTTCGAGCACAGACCGGTGGTTCAGTCCGGACTGCACTGCCTGCTTCTGATGGACCGGATCACCTTCGATGCGCTCCTGCTTGCTTGGCTCGGCGCGGTCGAAAACGGGCTGTCGGCCTTCATCTGCTTCATGGGAACGACGATGACCATGGAGACAATTGGCCGGGAGGGGCCGGGCTGGCTCGATGTCGGCGACGACAAGGTCAACCTGTTTGGCATGGCGCGCCACAAACTGTGCCGCAAAAGCGCGTGCGTGGCCGGGCCCGTCGCCCTCAACAGGCGCGCGCTGGAAGCGGTGGGCGATGAAACGGATACCAGCCGCTGGCTCGGCACCCTGCTTGCCAGCCAGGACAGGGTGTTTGGAACCGCCGCCGACGCGCTGACAGCCCTCAACGAAGATCTGGTCGCCCGTTGGGACTGTTCCGGCACGGCCCTGCCGGTTTTCATCGATGATCGGCTCGCCGCGGCTGCCATGGCTCGGCATCTGGAATATGAAGGGAGCCTTCTATCCAGGCTGCTCTTTGAGCCCGCAAGGCGCCAGCGTCTCGAACATGCCCTGCAAGAGGCCGCATCGAGCCCTTTCGGCAGGTTCCTGCCCAACTCCACGGCCTATTTCTGGGGCATCCGCGAGGAGCGCGTGCGCAAGCTCGTGCTCGAGAACGGACGACTGATCGAGCCTGACAGACCGCATGGTCTTTCCGTCCCGTTCGAGCGGACGCATCTCAAGCAGGGGCTGCTGGACGGCGTGCTGCTGCCGAATTTGTTCCTGATGTTCCTCGTTCTGGCCATATTGCCGCGCGTGCGGGTTGTGGGCGGGCTGAGACAGATTGGCTATATGGCGCTTTTCCACTCGATCCTGCTGGCTGGGCTAGACGAGAACGCGCCGGATGAGCGCGATCTGATTGCAGAGCTGCAGGTTCGGGAAAGTGCCTGGGGCATGCGGGTCATCGACGAAAAGATCTCGGTCCGCGAACAGCTTGCCGGCCTGCCGGAAAGGGCAGTCTTCCCGGAACTACTGCGGCAATATCGCTTGCGGACATTTGCCGAGACGACCGACGACCTGAGACTGGTGCGCGAAGACGCCCGATGGCGCAAGCTCGGCCGGGCAGAGATCAAGGCAACCTGACTCTCGCTTCGGGCCTTGTTGGTGGCTCCGGTTCAGACCTGACATGGCCTCACTTCATTGTACGACACCGGCCTTGCGCAGCCCGTCTACCACGCGTTCGAAATCGGCAGGGTATTTGTAGGGCAAGACTTTGCGACGGTATTCCAGCGAATAGTCGGGGTTGAGGCGAAGCACCTCCTGCCATGCCGCGCGGGCCTCGGCGAAACGGCCCAGGTGGCCGTAGGTGGCGGCCAGAAGCGCGCGCGAGACGTCGGTGACAGCGTTGCGAGCCAGCCGTTGCATCAAGAGGTCAACGGCCTCTTCGTACCTTCCCAGTTGAAACAAGGCCAAAGCCTGGAAGTGCAGAAGCACATCCGGGAAGTATGGATTCAAGCTCTTCCCCCGGGCGAAACTTTCCAGGGCCTCTTCGGATCTGCCCGAATAGTGCAGCGCCTCGCCGAGAATGACGTACCCTTCGGCGAAGTTCGGATTGAGGACTATCGCGCGCTCGGCCTCGCTGATGGCCTCATCGTGCCGTCGTGTGTACAGCTTGACGATACCCAGCGCCCAGTGCGCCCAGGGATCGCTGCCATCCAGCGCTACCGCCTGTGTTGCGGCCTGTTCCGCTTGCGCCATCGATTCCGGCGGCGACGCACTCCACCGGTTCAAGTAATCGAGTGCGTGCGTGAGGGCGAGGAAAGCGTGGGCAGAGGCAAATTTCGGGTCCAGTTCGATGGCACGTTGCAAGAGGTCTCGGGCTGCGACATTCGTTTCTTCCGTCAGCCGGTGCCACAGCTCCCGGCCACGCAGGAAACAATCATACGCCTGCGTGTTGCGCGACTGCTCGGGCGCCCGCCGCTGAAGGTCACCCTCGGCCAGATTGAGCGCCAGCGCACCGACGATCTGCTGCGTCACGTCGTCCTGCACGGCGAATATGTCGGTCAGGTCGCGATCGAACCGCTCCGCCCAAATATGCCCGCCGGAGGTTGCATCGATGAGCTGCGCGGTGATGCGCACCCTGTTCCCCGATTTCCGTACGCTGCCCTCAAGCACATACCGCACGCCGAGCTTCCTGCCCACCTCCTGCACCTGGACGTTCTGGCCCTTGAAGGTGAACGACGAATTGCGTGCGATGACGAAGAGCTGCGACAGTTTGGACAGCGCGGTGATGATGTCTTCGGAGATGCCGTCGGCGAAGTAGTCCTGTTCGATGTCACCGCTCATGTTGGCGAACGGCAGAACGGCGATCGACAGCTCCGGGGGCGCTGCCGTGGCTGGCCGGCTCGTCACGGTTTCCGATGTTGCGGCCCTGGTCGCAGCGCTGCCGACTTGCAGCGAGTAGACCCGAATCGGCTCGGCGATGTTCTTGAGCTGCGTGCTGCCGAGATCGCTGACGGAGAGGTCGAGCCTCGCCTTCACCTGGCGATAGGCGTCCTCGGATAGGCAAATGGCGCCGGGCGCTGCGACGCCCTCCAAACGCGAGGCGATGTTGACGCCGTCGCCCATCAGGTCGCCGTCGCTCTCTTCGACCACATCCCCCAAATGGATACCGATCCTGAACTCGATGCGGCGGTCGTGCGGCACGCCGGCATTGCGCTCAACCATGCCATTCTGAATCTCGACCGCGCAGCGCACGGCATCCACCACACTGCGAAACTCGACCAGCGCTCCATCCCCGGTGCGCTTGATCACCCGCCCGTTGTGCACTGCGATGATCGGATCGATCAGGTCGCTGCGCAATGCCCGCAGCCTCGCCAAGGTACGATCTTCGTCCGCGCTCGCGAGCCGGCTGTATCCGACCACATCCGCAGCCAGGATTGCGGCTAGCTTCCGATTCTCGCTCATCGGTCCATCTCCCAATCTCCACGATAGCAGGAGACGCAAGGTAAGAGGGAACTTTCGCAAACGACGGCCGCGCAACAGCGGGAATCGGCAGGGTTTTGCCACCAGACCACACTGGCGCTCGATTGCCACTTGCGCTGCCGCTTGCTGGTCGACCGCTATCGGTTCATCCTTGGGTGAACGCTCGGCCGTGAAGTGCGTAGCGAGGTCACGCCGTCATGGCCCCTAGTGAGGTCTTGTTCGATGGACTGCTCAGGCTGCGGTTTCGAGGTTGAATCCGGTTACGCTTTCTGTCCGAAGTGTGGCAGGCGTCAGCCCGTGCCATGCGCAAGTTGCGGCTACCTGTGTGCACCTGATTTCGAGTTCTGCCCGAAATGTGGGGCAAGCATCGGTGCGCCCGCAAAAGCCGTCGAACGGCCTGCTCCGACACCAAGCCGGACCATCGTGCCGCCGTCCCGTACTCCGTCGCTGCTTCCCAACATCGAAGGCGACAGGCCGCATCCCGACTCCGACGCCGATCGCCGGACGGTGACGGTCCTGTTCGCTGACCTTTGCGGCTTCACGACACTCAGCGAGCAACTCGACCCAGAGGTGATGCAGGCGCTGCAGAACGAGCTGTTCAAGGAATTGACGGCGGCTGTGCGAAACTTCGGCGGTTTCGTCGACAAATTCATCGGCGATGCGCTGCTCGCTTTGTTCGGTGCGCCGGTTGCCCATGAGGACGATCCGGAACGTGCGCTTCGCGCCGCACTCGACATGATGGCGCGAACGGCGCGGCTCGGCGAAAGCGCCCCCCACTCCGGCTCGCCTCTGCTGCTGCACATCGGCATAAACACTGGTCCGGTCGTCACCGGCGGATTGGGCATCGGCACCGCCAAATCCTATTCGGTGACCGGCGATACAGTGAATACGGCGCAACGCCTGCAATCGCTGGCCGCACCGGGTGAGGTGCTGGTGGGCGAGCTCACCCACAGGCTGACCCGGCATGCCTTCTCATATGAGCCGCTGGGCGATGTCGTGCTTCGCGGCAAGGCCGGAAGTGTGCTCGTCCATCGGCTGGATGCACCACTTGCGGCGCCGCGTGCAGCGCGTGGGCTCGAGGCGCTCGGCCTCAGCGCGCCGATCATAGGTCGTGGTGCGGAGCTCCACAGAATGCTGGCGAGCCTCGACCAGGCGTGCGGCGGCTCGGCCCAGCTTGTGCGCCTCGTCGGAGAAGCCGGTATCGGGAAATCGCGGCTGGTGAAGGAGTTCATCGCCCGCGTCGGCGACGAGGATCGTTTTCGCAACGTCGCCGTGCGGCAGGCCACGTGCTCACCGCTGGGCGAACAATCATTTGGCGCGCTGGGCGCCGTGGTGCGCAGCGCTGCCGGGATGATGCAAAGCGACAATGGGGATGAAATGCGGGCGAAGCTCGCAGGCTTGCTCACCGAACTCGGCCTGCAGGACGAGGAGGCGAAGCGGCTCATGCCTTTGCTCTACCATGTGCTTGGCCTTGGCGACCCCGATGCCACCTTGCAGCATGTCGAGCCCGAGCAGTTGCGGCGGCAAATTCTCTACGCAGTCCGCACGATCATCGAACGGCGGCTTGCGTTGTCGCCGCTGTTGATCGTCGTCGAAGATCTGCACTGGGCCGATGCTGTGTCGCTCGAGGCACTACGCTTCGTGATGGACAGGCTGGAACGCACGCGGTTGATGTTGCTGGTGACGCATCGTCCGGCGCCGGACAACGACCAGCTCGACTCAAGTCGGGTCAGTCACACAGCACTCAGGCTTTCGCCGCTCAACAGCGATGACGGACGCAGACTGCTGGCGGCGGTTTTCGGCGAGGGTTGGGTAAACTCGGCAGGAGAGCTTGTCGACCAGATCCTCGAGCGCGCCGGCGGCAACCCGCTTTTCGTAGAGGAGATCGTTCGCGGCCTTATCGATCGCGGTGTGCTGATGCGCGAAGGCCATCGATGGCGGACCGTGGCAGGCGAAGTCGCAACCGGCATTCCCGCCACCATCCAGGCAATGTTGCTTGCCCGTGTCGACCGGCTGCCCCAAGAGGTGCGCCGGCTGGCCCAGGAAGCCGCGGTGATCGGCCCGCGCTTCGACGCGACCCTTCTGAAATCCGTGACGGCCGATCCCGGCCGCCTGGAAGCCGGCTGCGAACTGCTTTGCGACGCGGAAATCATCGAGGAGGTTGCCGGATCAGGCTCGATCTCGTCGCAAAGCTACCGCTTTACGCAGACGTTGCTGCAGGACGTGATCTACCAGAATCTGCTCCTGCAGCGCCGGACCGACATTCATGGGCGGGTGGGAGCTGCCTTGGAGCGACTGTGCGGCGACAAGCCGGAACGGCTCGAGGATTTGACCGTGCTCGGTCACCATTTCGCGCAAAGCGCCGAGCGCGAGAAAGGCGCGCAGTACTTGCAGGCGGCGGGCGATCGCGCTCGCATGATATACGCCAACGACGACGCCCTTCGTTTCTACGAGCGGGCGCTGACTGCGCTGGGCACGATCGGGCAAACACCGCTCAAATTGGCTGTTGCAGAGCGCATTGCCGATCTGAGCGGCCCGGCGGGCCGCCGCGAGGTCGCGCACCAGCACTACGAAACGGTGCTGCAGGCATATCGCGAGTCAGGCGATCGTGTCGCTTCGGCGCGCGTTTTGCGTAAGATCGGTCGGCTGCTCTGGGACGTCGGCAAGCGGGAGAACGCAGAATCCCGCTATGCTGAAGCGGCAGCGCTCCTCGATGGAGCGGATGCCCCGATCGAGCAGGCGCATCTGTGGCAGGAGCGCGGCCGACACGCGTGCCGGAGCGGAGATCACGCTCTTGCGGCCACATGGGCAGACGCGGCGCTGGACAGCGTGCGCACTCTGACAACGGAGCATGTCTCGGAGGGAGGGCGAGAAGCCACTCTCGTGACCGCCGAGGCACTCAACACCAAGGCTGTTGCGCTGGCGCGGCTCGGGCGTAACCTTGAAGCGGTGCGTCAGGTGGAGCGTAGCATCGAATTGGCCGAAGCCGCCGGTCTGCTGGGCGCCGCCTGCCGCGGCTACACCAATCTCGGCGTGCTTTACACGACCATCAATCCGGCGAAGGCGATCGAGGTCTGCCGGCGCGGTCTTGAAGTGGCGCGTCGTATTGGTGATTCCGGGTTCCAGGCCCGCCTCCTCGCCAATCTGGCGGTCGCTTGTTGTACTTTCACGGATCGCTGTCCAACGGAGGGCGTGCCTGCTGCCGAGAAAGCCATCGAGATCGACAAGGCGCTCGACCAGCGCGAGCATCTGCCGGTGCCGTTGATCGTGCTGGGGCAGATCCACCAGTGCAGCGGCCGTCCGGAACTGGCGGTTGGCTTGTTCGAGGAAGCACTGGACGTAGCCCGCGAAACGGACGAACCCCAACTGCTGTTTCCGTGCTATGATGGTCTCGCAACGCTTAATCTCGACCTCGACAACCTGGTCGAGGCCGAGCGATATTTTTCCCTGGCGCAGGGCATATGCGCCCAGCACGGGCTCGACCCGGAAACGCTTGTGGTGCTGCCTTTTCTCGACTAGCCGGGCGGGAGGTTGAAAATGTCGCCGCGTAGTGACTTGGTACCGCTTCAACCGGGTGATCGTGCGCCCAACGTGGTACTCGACGCTATCACACAGGAAGGCAAGATCGCCCTCGACGACTTTCGCGGACAAAAGCCGGTGCTGGTCGGCCTTTTTCGAGGTCTGCATTGCGCGTTTTGCCGGCGCCATATCGCAGCCCAGGCACGGCTTGATCCGGAGCTGCGCGAAAAGGGCGTGGGGAGCTTGACCGTTGTCAACACGCCGATCGAGCGGGCACGTCTCTATTTCCGCTATCACCCGATGCCGAATCTGCTTGCGGCCTCCGACCCTGAACGCGCATCGCATCGGGCCTTTGGACTGCCTAATCTCGAATTCACCCAAGATGAGACGGAGTGGCCGTACAAGGTGTCGATGGCGGCGGCAAAGGAGATGCGGGTCGACGTACCAGGCGAGTTGCCCGGCCCAATGGATCCTTTTTCGGCCAGCAAATTCCTCGATAAGAAGGATCATTACGAAGTCACCGAAGCCGACGAGCAGATGATGGCAACCGGACATGGCCAACTGATCGGCCAATTCCTGCTCGACCGGCAGGGGGTCGTCCGCTGGAGCTTCACCGAGGTTCCAGAAGGTGGGCGATACATGTTCGGGGTGCCAAACCCGCAGGAGCTGATGTCAGCCGTGTCGCAAGTCGCCCAATAGACTGGCAAACAAGGTCAAGGGCGGCATGCTCATGGCAGCACGTAGGGTGCTGACAAGTTCATCATTCGAGCACAGCCTCGACACGGGCAACGAAGTCATCGAGCGAGCGATCCCCGCGAACCTCGATGCGCGGAAGGTCGATGGGATCGCAATCGAGATCCGCCGGCCCATGTCTGCCGCCGAAGCCGATCCGATACCCGCACTCCTTGGCCAGCCGGCCAAGCCGTCGGTCGGTCACAGAGAAGGGTGCCGCGAACGCCGTGGTCGGCCGACCGGTCCACCGTTCGATGAACATACGAGAGCGCAGGAGCTCGGCGGCCAAGTCAGAGCTCGACAGACCATCGATCGCGCGATGCGTGGCCAGATGGCTTCCGAAGAACGCACCTTCGCCGGCGAGGCGTCGCACCGTCGCGGCGTTCATTAGCTGCGTCGGCGGACCGCTGTCGGCGTCCCAGCGCGCACTTTCACCCACCAAGTCCGTGACCAGGAACACTTCGGCGGTCAGGTCGTTCCTGCGCAAGATCGGCCAGGCGTGGTCGGCAAAGTTCTGGAAGCCGTCATCGAAGGTGATGACCACTGGGCGGCCGACGAAAGGCCGACGGTTGGCGATGAACCATTCCAGCTGCTCGGACGCAATCGCGTGAAAGCCATTGGCGCGCAGCCATCGCATCTGGCTGTCGAATGCGGCGGGCGTGAGCCGAAAACGGGCGAGGGCTGCCGGACCTTCATCGGAGACGCCGTGATACATGAGAACCGGGATACGCTGCCGCCGCTCGCTACGTGCGACGTCGCGGCGCAAGGCCCGCGCTCCGCCCCAGACGATATTTCGCGCGATCCCAACACCGATGGGCGCACAGATTGGCAGATTCTCAATTACCGGTTCCGCCGCTAGCTCGTCTGCTGACAGGCGCCGGAAACGGTCAATGCGATAGAGTTCGGTCTGGATCGAATGCTCGAGGACGAGGCCTTCGGTCATCGCCAACGTTTCCGAGATCGCTTGTGCACCGAATGTGTTCCAGTCGAAGCCCGTCCTTTCAACATTGTCACGGAGCACGAATGCGTGGGCACTGATGAAACTGCCGCCAGGCGCCAAAGCCTCGACAAATTTCCTGGCGATGCGCCGCAACTCGGCCAGATCATCCAGGTAGTAGAGCACTTCCGAACAGACGATCAGATCCATCTCACCCGGAAGCGTGTCCGCAGAGAAATCCAGCACCCCGAACTCAACATTCGGCTGATCGCTGCAGCGCGCTCGCGCCCGCCCGATGGCTACGCTGGAGATGTCGGTTGCGGTCAAATGGCCCACTCGCGGCGCCAGCTGCCGCGTGAAGTGGCCCTCCGCGCAGGCCAACTCGAGCGCCCGTGCGATGCGACCAGCAGGCAGAATTTCGAGCTGGCGCTCATATTTTTCCTGCTCATAAGACGAACCGTAGTTCCAGGGGTCCTCCGTCGCGAAATAGCGGTTCCAGAACGACGTGCGGTCGTTGTCGCGCCCCTGCGCGGCCCGTGGACGGCGCGGCGCTGGAAGAGGCTCTGAAATTTCGGCGCTCGACCGGACCAGTCGCTGCGCTTCGGCGGCCAATCGCGCGAGCTTGCCGAAGTGGCTGTCCCGATCAGACCCGGATTCCGCCATGGACATCGGTGGCTTGCTCGCAAGGATGTTCGACTTGTCGGCACCGGCGCGCCTTTGAGATGCGAGCCGCTCAGGAGGCACGAGATCCATGGCCAGCTCCATCCAATGGCGCCTTGTCACTTTCCCGAGCGCGCCGAACTGCACGCGAGCCTCGATCTGGCTGTCCAACATCAGATGGGCATAGATCTGATCGATTCCTTCCGGCAGCTCGATCGAGGTCGGATTTCGAGCATCGACGCGGATCCCGAGTGTCCGCGCCAGTCTGCGCGGCGCGGCGAGATCGTCGAAGTCGAGAAGCATTTGATCAAGCTGATACTCGACGCGGCGAGCCGCTACAGGATCGTCCCAGATCCTGCCGAGTTCGACGATCAACTCGGTGAGGGGGCCACCGAACCTGTCCCACCCGGCGGCCAACTGCGCCGGCGCCGATTGGGTGCTTGCCATAAGGCCATCGAAGACCACCTTGGCGATCTCGCGCGCCCACTTACGTCCTGCTGGGAGCGCGCGCAGGGCTTGTGGGCTGAAGCGGGAGCCGCGCCCCCAGTCCGAGGCGGCGTTCCACAGCGCGAACCACGCGAGTGCCTCGGAAGCGGTGCCGTTCGCATCATTGGCCCCATTGGCGTGAGCCGGTGCTGGGTGTTTGACCCTCGGATCAGGAGAAAAGCCGCGGGCGATCACGATCTCCGCATCGACCAGCATCTGCGTGGAATTGCGGCTGAGCGCGTTGGGGCTGGCTCGACAGAAAGCGAGCGGCTCGTCGACCATCACCCAAGGTTTGCCGAGACGTGCGAGGCGTTGCCACAGATCCCAGTCCTCGCAGGTGCGCAGCGACACATCGAAACCGCCAAGCTCGACAATTTTCTTCCGATCCACCAGCAGCGCGTGAATGGGGGTGGCGCATCTGCGGGCGAATGTCTCGAAGGGCTGGACCGCAACCTGCGTTGCGCTGCTCGAAGGGGTGAGTTCGCCATCGGGCAGCACGCGCCGAGAACCGCAATAGGCGGCTACTGCATCGGGGGCGGTTTGCAGTGCCGCCAGCATTTTGGCAAGGAAGCTGGGATCCACCCAATCGTGCGCGTCCAGAAACATGAGCCATTGGCCGCGCGCTGTCGAAATCCCGGTATTGCGCGCGCCGGCGGCGCCATGCGCGCAAGAACTCAACGTCCGAAATCGGGCATCGCGCTCCAGATAACCGGCGATGATCTTGGCGGTTCGGTCAGTGGAGGCGTCGTCGACGATGATCGCCTCCCAATCCACCAATTCCTGATCGAGAAGGCAATCGAGCGCGCGCGCCAGCGTTGCTTCGGCGTTGTGCGCAGGAACCACGATCGAAACCAAGGGATTATGCGCCACGCCGTCTCACCCGCGCCCGGTCCGTGGTAGAACAAAAGCAGCCATAAAGAGACCATTGGGAAAGTGGCGGCGTGCGACCACCGGCGTTTTTCGGCAAGTTCAGCATGCCATTCATATCCGTCACGGTCATCCATTGCCAACAAGGAAGGCGCACCGGACATGGAATGAATGTTGAACCATTCTAATCGCGAGCGTGCTGCGGCCTTCGCATCGACAGTGCCAATAAGCGGCGTCCAACCTCCTACTCCTTGCCTCCTTTGGGAAGGGGTCGTGGTGAGCCAAGCCCTACTGTCCGGGCTTGTGAGAAAGCCGATCCAGCGCATCTCGAAGCGCAGTGGCGGCACCGCTGCGTTCGTCGGCGGACATCAGGTCCGGCTCAAGTTCCAGCCTGAAGTGAGGCTGCTCGGTCCGAACAGCGCGACAAGCGCCCGCTAGATTGGCCTTCAGATCAATGACGCGGTAAGTGGCGACGGGATAGGCGATCCCCTTGACCTGGACGTGCCCCATCTCCTCACATTCGATCGTGTCTTTCACTTGCGCAAACGTCTCGTAGGAAATGAGGATGGCTCCCGGTGCCGCCTCCTGTTCCAGGCGCGAGGCGAGATTCACGGCGCCGCCGATTATCGTGTAGTCCATCCGGTCTTCGCTGCCGAAGTTGCCGACGGTGCAGTAGTCGGTATGGATGCCGATGCGGCAGCGCAGCGGTGTTTCGATCCCCATGTCCCGCCAGACTTCGGTAAGCTCGCTGATCCGCTTTTGCATGGCAAGCGCCATCTGTACACAAGCCAGCGCATCCTCCTTGACGCCGCGCGTCTCAGGGTCGCCGAAAAACATCAGGATCGCGTCGCCGACGTATTTGTCGATCGTGGCACCATGATCCGATGCGATTTTCGACATTTCCGTCAGGTAGTGATTGAGGAGCTGGGTAAGGTCCTCGGACTCCATCTTGTCGGTGGTCTCGGTAAAGCCGGCGATGTCGGAGAAGCATATGGTCAGCTTCTTGCGCTGGCTGGCGATTCTAACGTCCTGGCGCCCGGTGAATATCGAGCTGTACACTTGGGGCGCCAGATATTTGGCCAGCTTGCTGGAAAGCGCCTCCAGGGCCGTGGACTTCTCGGCAAGGTTCTCCTCCCTTTGCTTCAGCTCGGTGATGTCCGAATAGACGGCGACCGTGCCGCCGGCGCTGATCCGCCGCTCGCTTATCATGATCCATCGTCCGTCGCCCCGCCGCTGCACCCATGGTTCGCCAGGGTTGCGGTGCCGCCGCAGGCGCTCGGCAACCCACTCATCGACCCGCCCCTCGGCATCCCTGATGTAGCCACGCTCGGCGGATCGGCGAATGATCTCCTCGAATGCCGTGCCAGGGGTTAGCTCGGCCTCCAGACCGGCATATAGCAGTTCTCGGTAGCGGCTGTTGCTAAGGACCAGCCGGTCCTCTCTGTCATAGAGAGCGAAACCTTCGGAAATGCTTTCGATGGCATCGACTAGCCGCTGACGCGCTTCTGCGACGTCGCGCAGGTTCTTTTCCTCCACCTCGACAGCGGTATCCCGGAAGAGCCTCAGCGCCTCAGCCATACGCCCGATTTCGTCGCTGCCCGCGGCCGGCAGCCGCGCGCGAAGATCGCCGCCCGCGATCGCGAGCATGCCCTGGCTCACGGCTCCCAGACGGGCGAGAAGGCTGCGGTCGACATAGAACCAGACGACCAAAACCGAGCTCAATAAGCTGAGAAAGGCGGAGCCGAGGACAACACCAGTGCCGTAGCGCTGGACGAGCGCGGCTTCGCGACCGGAGGCAGCTATCTCGCGGTCCGCAGCTGCGACAAGACGGTCGACGGCAGTGGTGAGACTGCGCGACAGCCGATTGTTTTCGGCCAGAAGCTTTTCGCCCTGCTCGAGGACCGCAAGCTCCTCCTCCCGTGCCTTCGGAATGCTGTTCTCACCATCGGTCAGTGCCTTGAACTCGTCCACCCGCTGCCGGAAACGGGTCTGCAGCTTTTTGTCGATCTCCGAGGAGGCCGCTTCCAGAGCGGCAAGCGAGCGGCGCAGCGGAAACAGGATCAACGCCAGGTCGCCCGGCGTGGGCGCGGTCGCGGCTTTCACCAGCGCGTCGTTGACTGCCGAGATATCGAGCAGCGCCTTCTGCTGGGGGATGTAAGCCGCAATCGCCTGGACCATGTCGGCCGTTGCCGCTGCGCGTCTATCGGGCGACAGTGACGTATCGGCGGCGATCGCCCGCCATTGCGGGAGCCTGGAATCCATCACCAAGATGCCGGTGGCAAGAAGGCGATGGCTTCCGGTCGTCGTCGCGGCGAGGCGGTTCAGGAGTTCCTCCTTGCGGGCGACCACGTCGAGCCGGGCGACAACCAGAGAGTCGAGCTCCTTCAGGTTGCGCCTCAGAACAACCGCGGCCTCCTCGATCTCAGCCAAAGGCACAGTGCCCAGCGTGGCATCCCTAAGCTCGGTGCGCAGGGCCTCGAGGCGAGACATCTCGAGCGCCACGGCAGCCGAGACCTCGCTGTGCTGAGCCCTGCTTGTCGCCGCCAGCACCGATGGCGCGGCAGCAGCCACCCGTTCGGCCTGGCGCGACAGCTGGAGGGAGGCCAGCGCCGACGGCACCCGATCCGTGGTAATTCGGTCGACGACCTCGCCGACTTGGAGGAAGGCATACAGAGCGGCAGCGGTTGCCAGCACCGCAAGGGCGCTGATCCCGAAGAAGGCGAGCAACAGTCGACCGCGTATGCCGAGGCGTTCAAGCATCGCGGTCAGTCGGAACAATCCAGCCACACTGGTCTGCATCAGACTAGACGTCTCAGACGGCACGCCGGCGTTCGGCGAACCTTATTCAACCGGCACGTACTCCCCGCCCCGCCAGACGTACCAAACCCAGCTCTGCTTCGTGAGGTCGCCCTTGTCGTCGAAATCGATCCGGCCAATGATGGTGTCGAATTGCTGTTCGTGCAGTGTCGCTATGACCGCCTTTGGCTCCAGCGAACCTGCCTTCGCGACCGCCTGGGCCCAGACCTGGACCGCGCAGTAGCTCAACAGCGTATAGCCCGCGGGCTCGAAGTTCTCGGCACGGAACTGCTGCACGATCGCGGCCGCGCCGGCATTTCGCCGCGGGTCCGCCGAGAAGGTGAACAGGGTTCCCTCCGCTGCTGAGCCTGCGATCAGGGCGAATTCCTCGGTAGCCAAGGCATCCCCCGATATGAGCTGAACCGTGTAGCCACGGTCGTGTGCAGCGCGAGCGATCAGCGCAACGTCGGCATGATACCCACCAACGTACAAGGCTGAGACGCCGGCGGTCTGCAACGCAGCCACCTCGGCTGAATAGTCATCCTTCCCGGGCGTGTATGCGTCGTAGACAGCTTCGGTCACGCCCCGTTTGTTCAGCTGCTTCCTGGTCTCGTCGGCGAGACCCTTCCCATAGGTCGAATTGTCGTGAAGGATTGCAATCTTCTTGTCGGCCCAGTGATCGGCAAGGTAGTTGCCGGCGATGAGACCCTGCGCGTCGTCGCGGCCAATCGTGCGGAAGACATTGGCACGGCCCTGTTCGGTCAGCTGCGGATTGGTCGAGCCTGGGGATATCTCGACGACGCCCGCCTCCTCGTACACTTTTGATGCGGGGATCGAGGCCCCGGAGCAATAATGCCCGACGACGAACACCACCCCGTCAGCCACCAGCTTCTTGGCGGCCGCGACCGCTTGCTCGGCATCGCAGAAATCGTCGACCGAGATGAGCCTCACCTTCTGGCCGAGCACACCGCCCGCCGCATTGACGTCGGCGACCGCCATCTCCGCGCCGCGCTGTCCCTGCTCGCCGATCCAGGCCAGCCGTCCTGTCATCGCGGACGAGACCCCGATCAGCACTTCAGCCCGCGCGGAACTTAACACGGCCGCCAGAACTACGATCGCTAGGGCGATGATCCGGTGCATGCTTGCACCCCCTGTGGACATTAGCTTACGCTAATCCCGTCAGACCCGACAGCCCCTTCGGCAAGCGC
Organism: Mesorhizobium sp. M3A.F.Ca.ET.080.04.2.1; assembly: GCF_003952525.1. Taxonomy (NCBI): domain Bacteria; kingdom Pseudomonadati; phylum Pseudomonadota; class Alphaproteobacteria; order Hyphomicrobiales; family Phyllobacteriaceae; genus Mesorhizobium; species Mesorhizobium sp. M3A.F.Ca.ET.080.04.2.1. Next base: position 4,601,559 of record NZ_CP034451.1, read on the forward strand.
GAGTTTCTCGGAGGTTGTTACTTTCAATTGGCGAAGCGATCCTCATGGACGCCATAAGAGGGACGGTTCAAGGCAGCGCAAATTGGAGTTGGCACGCAATCGGTCTATTTCGGCATGATGCGATAGACGGTTGCATCGCCCTCCACGCCTCGAAGAGGCGCGTCGAAAGACACGACACGATGGCCGGCAAGCATTTCGCTAACCCCGGGCGCGGAATGGAGCGCCTCGGAAATGCAGACCTGCCCGGCCTCTGCCAGGGATTGCACGCGCGCGGCGACATTTACGGTCTGGCCGAAATAGTCGAGGTTGTCGTTGAGCGTCACGGCGATCGACGGGCCACAATGGGCACCGATCTTGAGGATGATGCCCGGCCCGTCATGCTCGTCATTGAAGCGATCGATTTCTTCAAAGATGTGGAGTGCTGCCGAGATCGCATCCGACGGCTGCGAGAACGCAGCCATCACCGCATCCCCAATCGTCTTGACCACCGCTCCGGAATGTTGCCGAACCGCCGCGTTGACCAGAGCAAAATGCTCGCGGACCAAAGCATAGGCGTTGAGGTCGCCCAGGCGCTCATACATGGCGGTCGACCCCTTGAGGTCCGTGAAGAGGAACGTGATCTGCCGGATGCCTAGTCCTTCCTTCTCGTCGACACGTTCGGATCGGAAGAGCTGGCGGAAGGTTTGCCGCGCAAGCAGCGCTCCACCGGAAACATAAGGGTCGAAATCGAGCGCCGGCTTGTTAGTGAGCGCGACAAGCTCGGGCGGCCAGTTGATGAGAAGCAACGAACCTCGCACCGGCCCTTTATTCGATACCTCAACGACAATCGGACCAGGCGGCACAGCGGGCAATGCCGGCAAGAAGCGTTTGCCGTCATAATCGACCTTCAGAAGTGTCGGCGCCAGCACCGGCTCGCCTGATATCGGCACAGCGAATGCGGCCTGCGTCTGCACGTTGACGCCCGCAAGGGCGCCCGGTCCTAGCTCGGCGCGGAGCACTGTGGTGGTGCCGGGCGGCAGAAACGTCATGCCGCGAACCAGGCCGCGCAGAACGTCAAGAAAGCGAATATTTTGCCCCGGCAGCCGCCCGTCATGCCCGAAGTGGAGCTTCCAGTGAAAATCCTCGACAGGGAGCGTCTCGGGATTGTGGTGGGGCAGGCGCCGCAACTTCGGCGATACGGAGAAGGTGACCTCGATGAAGTCGTCGAGGCTGGTGTCGCCCGAGACGTCGCACAGGCCGCAGACGTAGTGCGTCTTCAGCGTGCGCAGGGCGCCGAAACTGTCGAGCACCATCCCGGACTGGGGACAGAGCACATCCCAGCTCATGTCGAACAAGCCACAGCGGGCGGCATGAAGGAAGAGGTCGATTGCCTCAGGCTCGGCGATTGCGCGATCGCGTGCGAACGACAGGGGTTAACGCGATAGAGTGAGTGGTCGTCGGCGCTCCTGATCAGCGTCTCGAATTTCGAGATCAGCGTGGCTCCAGCCGGCTGCCCTGGTCATTTGCTTCGAGGACGATCATCGTCGACTGCCGTCACGCCGGATCCTCAAGCTTGCCTCGCGACAGCCTACTAAAAAACCCGCGCGATGCGAATGGATTGCATTCCTTGTCGTACGACAGAGCGTTCAAATGCTGTGCGGTCATCAATTAACGCGCCTTTAAACCGCCGCATCTACTCTGCACCCGAGCGCCATCGGCACCGGATATCAAGAAAAGCGCATGGCGAACCGCAGAGACAGTCGCATCGAACCGAGCTCGAGGGTTCGCCACGGGCGAATTCCTCCGACGGTTTTCGGTGAGCGAGGAGGATCGCGTCGTGCGGGCAATCGCAAATCCGCTGCGGGCGCAGGTCCGCCAAGGCGAAATCGCGGCGCGGCCGCGATCGGAACCGCCGCGGTCTGGTTTCCATTTTCGCCCGCCTGCTCTACTGGTGCTTCGTGTTCTGCATCTGGGGCGGCATCGCTGCAGCCGGCATCGTCGTTTACTACGGCGCCAAGATGCCGGCGGCCACGACATGGTCGATTCCCGACCGCGCGCCCAACATCAAGATCGTTTCGGTCGATGGCGAGCTGATCGCCAATCGCGGCATGAGTGGCGGCGAGGCGGTCGGGCTGAATGAGATGTCGCCCTATATCCCCGAGGCTGTCGTCGCCATCGAGGACCGCCGCTTCTATTCGCATTTCGGCATCGATCCGATCGGCCTGTCGCGCGCCATGGTGACGAACGTCCTCGGCGGGCATTTCGCGCAGGGCGGATCGACACTGACGCAGCAACTGGCCAAGAACCTGTTCCTGACGCCGGACCGCACGCTGGAGCGCAAGGTGCAGGAGGTGCTCCTGGCGCTGTGGCTGGAGCACAAGCACAGCAAGGACCAGATCCTCGAAATGTACCTGAATCGGGTCTATTTCGGCTCCGGCGCCTATGGCGTCGAAGCGGCTTCGCGGCGCTATTTCGGCAAGAGCGCGCGCGATGTGACGCTGTCCGAGGCGGCGCTTCTCGCCGGCCTGCTCAAGGCGCCGTCGCGTCTGTCGCCGGCGCGCGATCCGAAGGCGGCCGAAGAGCGCGCGCAGCTCGTGCTCGCCGCCATGCGCCAGGAGGGCAAGATCGGCGACAAGGAATACAAGATGGCGCTGACGCGCCGGCGACGCGCGCGCCTTCCTACTGGACCGGCTCGGAGAACTATGTCGCCGACACGGTCATGGAGGAACTGCCCGACCTGATCGGCGACGTGCGCGGCGACATCGTCATCGATACGACCGTCGACCTGACGCTGCAGAAGCTCGCCGAACAGTCGATCCGCCGGCTGATCGACGAAAGCGGCAAGAAGCTCAACGTCACGCAAGGCGCGCTGGTCTCGATCGACGACTCCGGCGCGGTGCGGGCCATGGTCGGCGGCTACGACTATTCGACCAGCCAGTTCGACCGCGCCTCGGAGGCGCGCCGCCAGCCTGGCTCGGCCTTCAAGCCGTTCGTCTACATGGCGGCGCTGGAAGCCGGCCGCACGCCGGACAGCGTACGCAACGACGCCCCGATCAAAATCGGCAAATGGACGCCCGAGAATTACGGCGGCAAGTATTATGGCAAGGTCACACTTGCAACCGCGCTGGCCAAGTCACTGAACTCGGTGGCTGCGCAGCTCACGATGGAGGTCGGCCCCGATGCGGTGGTCGAGGCGGCACATCGCATGGGCATCCAGTCGGACCTGCAGTCGAACACCTCGATTGCCCTCGGCACTTCGGAAGTGACGCCGCTCGAACTGACGGCGGCCTACGTGCCTTTCGCCAATGGCGGCTACAAGCCTGACATCTATTTCATCCGCCGGATCACGACCGGCGACGGCAAGGTGCTTTACGACAACAATGGCGGCGGCGCTCCCCGCGTCATCAAGGCCGATGTCGTCGGAATGATGAATTCGATGATGACCGGCACGGTCGAGATCGGCACCGCCAAGAAGGCGGCGTTCAACTGGCCGTCGGCCGGCAAGACCGGCACCAGCCAGAATTCGCGCGACGCCTGGTTCGTCGGCTACACGGCGAACCTCACCACGGGCGTTTGGTTCGGCAATGACGACGGCAGCCCGATGAAGAAGGTCACCGGCGGCGCGCTGCCGGCGCAGGCCTGGCACGAATTCATGGTGGCGGCGCATGAAGGCGTGCCGGTGAGGCCGCTGCCGGGCACCTGGAAATCGACGCCCTCCCAGACGATCGTGCCCGACGAGATCCCGTCGGCGGACGCTTCGCAGCCGCCGCCGGCACCCCCGGCGCCGGTTGGCCAGTCGACGCCTGTCGCCAAGGCTCAGGTGCGGCAGGCACGGCCGGCGCAAACCGTCGACGCCGACGGCTTCGACATGCCGGGCGACGGCGGCACCACCGCCTCGGTCGGACATCCGGTGCCGCCGGGTGACGTCGGCGGCCCGACCAAGAAGCGGAATACCTCGATCCTCGACATCCTCAGCGGCGGTTAGAGCGCACTTCGCCTCTCGCCATGGCGGGCGCCTTCGGCTACATGTCCGGCCGGAGACCAAGCCCATGGCAGAGACCGATACCAGAAAAACCATCGTGCTAACCGGCGCCAGCCGCGGCATCGGCCATGCGACGGTGAAACGCTTCTCACGCGAGGGCTGGCGGGTCATCACCTGCTCGCGCCAGGCCTTTGCCGAGGATTGTCCGTGGCCGGCCGGTCCGGAGGACCACATCAAGGTCGATCTCGCCGACCAGGAGGATGTCGGCATCGCGGTGTCGGAAATCCGCCACCGGCTGGAGGCGCATGGCGGGCAATTGCATGCGCTGGTCAACAATGCGGGCATCTCGCCCAAGCTCGGCGATGGCAGGCGCATGAACTCGATCGAGACGCCGATGCATGTCTGGCGCGACGTGTTCCAGGTCAATTTCTTCGCGCCGATCATGCTGGCCAGGGGCCTGTTCAAGGAACTGGCGGCGGCAAAGGGCTCGATCGTCAACGTCACCTCGATCGCCGGCAGCCGGGTGCATCCATTCGCCGGCACGGCCTATGCAACGTCGAAGGCAGCACTCGGCTCGCTGACACGCGAGATGGCGCACGATTTTGGACCGCACGGCATCCGCGTCAACGCGATCGCGCCGGGCGAGATCGACACGGCGATCTTGTCGCCAGGCACCGACAAGATCGTCGAGACGATCCCGATGCGGCGCCTCGGCGCCACCTCGGAAGTGGCCGACATCATCTTCTTCCTGTGCTCGGGCCAGGCGTCCTACGTGACCGGCTCGGAAATCCACATCAATGGCGGCCAGCACGTTTGAGCGCCTGACTTCAGACTAACGATTGCTATTCGGTTATCGTGAGAACAGCCTTGCCGCTGATGCTGCGCTGTCGCAATGCGTCCAGGGCTCGGGCGATTTCTGTCCACGGGACGGTCAAGGCTATACGGGTTTCCAACCGGCCGGCCGCGACCAAGGCGAGCAGCGAGGCAATGTCCGCGCCAATGCCTGAACCGGACGTGTAGTAGGCGAAAGTCTGAAGCCTCGCCCCCTCGTGACCCGGAACGAACTGGCGGAATCCGACAGGGGTGAGTTCGCCGCTGCTCGACCCGAACATGACGATGGTTCCGCCAGGTGCGATGCGTTGGATCGCATCAGCGAGGCTTTTGCCCCCGACTGACTCGGTGATCAGCGAAAACGACCCCTCAGCCAGCTCGATCGACTCGACAATTCGCTCGGCTCCCAGCGCGCGGAGGTCCTCCTCGTGCCGGGAGGCGGCGACTGCGGTCACGAACGCGCCCTGCTGATGGGCGATCTGGATCTGGAAACGACCGACCGCACCGCTTGCACCGGTGATCAGGACCTTTTGGCCGGCCAGATCACCACCATGGCGCAACGTCCTCAGCGCCGTGGTGCCCGCCACCGGGAGCGTCGCTGCGGAGGCGAAGCTGACGGCATCCGGCAGGACGGCGAGACGGTCGGTTGAAACGGCGACACGTTCGGCCCAACCGGCCTCGTCGACCAAAGCCGCAACCCTGGTGCCCACGTCCGGCCCGGAGCCATCGGCTGCAGCGCGTTCGACAATTCCAACGACGTCCTGGCCGGGTATGAAGCCGTTTGGCCGGATGGCGAGCAGTCGCAGTTCGCCCCGATTCAACGAGGTTGCGCGGACCGAGACAAGCGCCTCGTTCGCCAAGGGCCGAGGCTCCTCGACCTCGGAGAGCCTCAGGCCGGTAGCGCAGTCGGGAGACGTCACGAGGGCGAGCATTGGGTCGTATCTCCTGGCTGGTTTGGGAGCGTCAAGGCGATCGACTGTTGCCCGCCACCCACAAACTGGAGCCTATCGACTTCCTTGGCTGAAGAATTTAGCTATCATGGCATCTGATCGCTAAAAGCCATCAATCATGAGACAGCCTCTTCGCTGGCCCTGGCCGGATTTCGATGTCGACGACGTGCTCGCCCCGGCGATTGCGGTGCGCGTCGATGTTACCGAGACGCGGGCCGAGGTGCCCGAGCACTGGCACCGAAAAGGGCAACTCGTCTTCGCCCTCGGTGGCGGCGTCACCTGCCGCGTTCCCAGCGGGTTCTGGATGGTGCCGCCGCATTGCGGGGTGTGGATTCCGAGCCGCATGGAGCACAGCAACGTCGCGACCGCCAATGCCCGGATCTTCTTCGTCTACATCGAGCCGGGCGCTGCCGATCTGCCGGACCGATGCTGCACGCTTTCGATCTCGCCGCTGCTGCGCGAACTGATCATCGAACTGTCGGATTGCGCGCCGGACGAAGCGAGGTGCGGGTTCCTGGGAAGGATTCTGCTGGCCGAACTGCCGCTTATGCCGGTTCAGCAATTGCACCTGCCGATGTCAGCCGAGCCGCGGCTGCGTCGGATCGCCGACGCCTTGGCGGACGACCCTGCCGACCGCAGCACACTGGCGGAATGGGCCAACCGCGTTGCGCTCAGCGAAAGCAGTCTCGCCCGCCTCGTGCTGAAGGAGACAGGGCTGAGCTTCGGGCGCTGGCGCCAGCAACTGCATCTGATCGTCGCGCTGCGGGAACTCTCCGCCGGCGCAAGCGTGCAGCAGGTTTCAGGCGATCTCGGCTACGAATCCGTCACCGCCTTCATCACCATGTTCAAGAAGGCGTTGGGTAAGCCACCAGCGAGATACCTCAGCGACATCGCGCAGAACGGTGGTTCAGCGTTCGTTGCTTGATCCGCTTGGTTTGGGCGCGAACGCGCCTCAAGCAGGCTGAGGCTTGACGTCCAAAGCACGCTCGGTCGATTGAGGGGCGTTATTGTGGGTCACCACCTCGACGATGCCGCGCGCGATCTCGCGTTCGCCCATGATCACGGTGTCGGCGCCGAGCCGTTTCAGATGCTCGACCTCGGCATCGGAGTGGGCGCGCGCAATGATGTTTATCGCGGGATTGGCGGCGCGGGCCCGAAGCACGATCTGACCAGCCTCGAAGGCGTTGGGAATGGCAAGGATCAGCCGTTTCGCAGCTTCGGGATTGGCGGCTGAAAAGACCTCCGCATTGGCGGCGTTGCCGGCGACGGTTTCGACCCCTTCGGCTTCCAGCTTCGCCAGCGTCTTGTCGGCATCCTCGACCACCAGGAAGGGCAGGGCGGCTTCCTTCAGCGCGGCACCGACGAGGCTGCCGACGCGGCCATAGCCGACCAGGATGCAATGGCCGGCGAGCGCCGTCCGTGGAGGCGCGCTGTCCTCATTCTGTGGCACTGCCGCCACCGATGCCAGTTGCCCGGGCTCGGTCGCCGGACCGATCGGCTTCACGTCCTCAGGCGCGGCGGCCTTGCCGGCGCGCGTTTCCAGCCATGGTTTCATCCGGTCGACGATCAAGAACATCAGCGGGTTGAGCAGGATCGACAGGATCGCGCCGGCCAGAACGAGGTCACGGCCCTGCTCGGGCAAGAGCTTCAGCCCGACGCCGAGATCGGCCAGAATGAAGGAGAACTCGCCGATCTGGGCGAGGCTCGCCGAGATCATCAACGCCGTCGCGATCGGATAGCGGAAGGCAATGACGATGACGAAGGCGGCAAGCGACTTGCCGATGACGACGATGGCGAGCGTGGCCAGGATGGGCAGACCGTTGTCGAGCAGGCTGAGAGGGTCGAACAGCATGCCGACCGAGACGAAGAACAGCACGGAAAAGGCGTCGCGCAGCGGCAGTGATTCTTCAGCGGCTCGGTGGCTGAGCTCGGATTCGCTCATGATCATGCCGGCGAAGAAGGCGCCAAGCGCCAGCGACACGCCGAACAGCTTTGCCGCGCCGAAGGCGACGCCGAGCGCGATGGCGAGCACCGACAGCCGGAACAGCTCGCGCGAGCCGGTATGGGCGACATAGTGCAGGATCCATGGGATCACCCTGCGACCGACCACCAGCATGACGACGACGAAGGCGGCGACCTTGGCGAACGTCACGCCGACGACGCCCCATATGCCGTAGCTGGCTGGCAGCGAGAACAGGCTTGAATGGTCGTCGACGGGCGGCTGGCCACCCAGCACACCGGCCAGCGCCGGCAGGAGCACCAGCGCCAGCACCATCGCGAGGTCCTCGACGATCAGCCAGCCGACGGCAATGCGGCCGCGCTCGGTCTCGATCATCCGCCGCTCCTGCATGGCCCGAAGCAGCACGACGGTCGAGGCGACGGATAGCGCAAGGCCGAAGACCAGGCCGGCGCCCAGCGACCAGCCGAGCAACCCCGCGAGGCCGACGCCGAGCAGCGTGGCAAAGCCGATCTGCACGACAGCGCCCGGAATGGCGATCGCGCGAACCGACAGGAGGTCCTTCAGCGAGAAATGCAGGCCGACGCCGAACATCAGAAGGATGACGCCGATCTCGGCAAGCTCGTTGGCGAGGCTGGCGTCGGCGACGAAGCCCGGCGTGTGCGGCCCGACCAGGACACCGGCTACAAGATAGCCGACCAGCGGCGGGATACGGAAACGGTTGGCCAATGCGCCGAAGACGAAGGCAAGCCCCAGACCGGCAACGATGGTGGCGATGAGGGGCGTGTCATGCGGCATCGTCTATTAGGCGGTCTTTCGAGGGCGCAACGCTGAGAAGGCGCCCGCGAGCGCGCGCCTTTCGCAATATGACGGGGAGTGAGGCGATGATGCAACCGCCGCCGCATGGAAATCAGCGCTAGCGGCGCCGGCGCAACACCCGCGTCAGGCGGGCTAATGTTCCGATCTGGTGGTGAGTCCTTCCGCCAGTCGGCTCAAGCTGCCCGAAGCAGGTCCTCGATGTCTGGGATCGTGTGATTGGTCAGGGTCTTGGGGATTTCCGCCTGCACCTTGCCGCTGACTTCCTTGTGCAGCTTCTGCCGCATCTCGCCAAGCACCTGCGGCGGCGCGATCAGCACGATTTCCTCGAACTCGCCCCGATGCGCGAGCTTGTACAGCCGCTCGGCAATATCGTCGGCAAAACGCTCCTTGCCGAGACGATGCCAATCGGTGTCTTCAACCGCGCTGCGGTGAACGGTGGGGCCATCACTGTAGCGGCCCGGCCTGTCGGTGCCTTGCTCTCGGGTAGCGGGGTTCTCCTGCTCCATTTCCTGCACCACCTCCAGGTTCGGAAATTTGGCATCACCCTCGTTGCGGAGGAAAAGCGCCTTCTCGCCGTCGGCGACGATAACCCAAAGACCGTGTTTCAGCTTGATGCTCATGGGGCTTCCTCCTGTTGCCGGGTGTGCCAATCGAGCCTTGAACAGGGCTCAAGGCATGGGATGGGTCGTTAGCCAAACGTGTCGCCAAGCGTGATTGTTCCAGACGAACAGACGACCAGATCGCCTGCTCCAACCGGCAGCAGCATGGCGCCCAGCGGGGCACCGTTTTTAATCCACTAAGCTAGTAGAATTTGAGAAAACTATTTTGCCGCTTGCGCGGGCCGAGCGCTAAAAATTGCGATCTATCGAGGTGGCTGTCTCGATTGGCCGACCGCTCGCAGTGTCGAAATAGAAATTTTTTCTCTTGCCTTTCGCGGTTGCGAAAAAGCGATTGCCTGCTCCGAAGGCGCGCGCGAGTGGGTGCCTTCTGGTTTTTGGCGGGCTCGCATAAAACTGCCAGACTGTTATCGTATTGCTCATCGCCATGTCGCAAGCCAACGCCAAGCTCAACGCCTTCCCCGTCTTCGTGCGGGTCGACGGCGAAGCCGTGGCCATCGTGGGCAATGGCGGGGAGGCGCTTGCCAAGGCTCGTCTGCTTGCGCAGTCGAGCGCGGTGCTGCGCATCATCGCCGACAATGCGGATGCGGATCTGCTTGGCTTTATCTCGTCCAATGGCGCCATCCATGTCGAGGCCGCCTATGATGCCGCGCATCTGGAAGGCGCGGCCTTGGTGTTTGCCGCCAGCGGCGACGAGGAACTTGACCGTCGTGTCGCCGAGGACGCGCGCCGGTTGGGCATTCCGGTCAATGCGGTAGACCGGCCGGAATTCTGCGATTTCTTCACGCCTGCGCTGGTCAATCGCGCGCCGGTCGCTATCGCCATCGGCACCGAGGGCGCCGGACCGGTTCTGGCGCAGATGCTGCGCGTGCAAATCGATCGCATGCTGTCACCGTCGCTCGGTCGGCTGGCAGCCTTGGCAGCTTCGTTCCGCGCAGCGGCCGAGAGGCTGCCGAAGGGCAATCGCCGTCGTCGCTTCTGGGCCGATTTCTTCGCCGGTGCCCCGGCCAAGGCCGTCGAAGCCGGAGAACTTGTCGAAGCGCATGACGCGGCGCTCGATCTTCTGGTTTCCGACGCGCCGGCCAAAGGCCACATCGCGCTGGTCGGCGCCGGTCCGGGCGCCGAGGACCTTCTGACGCTGCGCGCCCACCGCCTGCTGATGGAAGCCGATGCGATCGTGTTTGACGCGCTGGTGCCCGAGGCGATCGTGGGGATGGGACGCCGCGATGCCGAGCGCCTGCCGGTCGGCAAGCGCAAGGGCTGCCATTCCAAGAGCCAGGCAGAAATCAACGCGCTGCTCATCGAACTCGGCCGCGCTGGCAAGCGCGTGGTGCGGCTGAAGTCCGGCGATCCGCTGGTGTTCGGCCGGGCCGGCGAGGAAATGGCCGCACTCCGCGAGGCTGGCGTCGCCTACGAGGTGGTTCCGGGCGTCACCGCCGCCTTTGCCGCGGCTGCGGATTTCGAGCTGCCGCTGACGCTGCGCGGCGTGACGTCGTCAATGGTGTTCACCACCGGGCACGACCTCAAGGGCAACTCGTTGCCCGACTGGGCAAAGCTCGCCATCTCCGGTGCCACCGTCGCCGTCTACATGGGCCGCTCGGTGGCGGCCGAAGTCGCCGGCCGGCTGATCGAAGCCGGGCTGTCGCCGGACACGGCTGTTGCCGTCGTCGAGAACGCCAGCCTCGGCAACCGCCGACGTTTCCACGGCACGCTGGCCGATCTGCCGTCCCTGGAAGCGCGCGCCGACCTCACCGGCCCGGTCATGACGATCATTGGCGACGCCGTTGCCGGCGCCAATTTCGAACGATCCGAGCCGCTCGCGGCGCGCAAGCATGATGATTTCGGGCATCAAGATGCGGCCGGCGTTACGGCCGAAGGAGTTGAGCAATGAAGGTTCTGACCGCGAACAGGCTCTCCGACGGCATCGCCGTCTGGTACGCCGATGGCGGCTGGGCGGAGAGCGTCGGCCACGCCGATCTCGCCCATGACAAGGCGGCGGAAGACCGGCTGGAGGCGATCGGGGCCGCGGCTTCCGCCAACAATGAGGTGGTCGACGTCAACCTGATCGACGTCGCCGTGGTCGACGGCTTGGTCGAGCCGGTGCGGCTGCGCGAGAAGATCCGCGCCGCAGGCCCGACCATTCGCACCGATCTCGGCAAGCAGGCCGCTCCGGCTGTGGCCCGGGTGGCTTAGGCATCAAGAAGACAGCGGGCGGACGCGCCCTGAAAGACGAAGAATGTACCGTTACGACGAGTTCGACCACGATTTCGTTCAGGCCCGCGTCGCCGAGTTCAGCGACCAGGTCCAGCGCCGGCTGTCCGGCGAGATCACCGAGGACCAGTTCCGGCCGCTGCGGCTGATGAACGGCGTCTATCTGCAGCTGCACGCCTATATGCTGCGCATCGCAGTGCCCTACGGCACGCTGAACAGCCGGCAGTTGCGCATGCTCGGCCATATCGCCCGCAAATACGACAAGGGCTACGGCCACTTCACCACGCGCCAGAACATCCAGTTCAATTGGCCGGCGCTGTCGGACATTCCCGCGATCCTCGCCGATCTGGCCAGCGTGGAGATGCATGCCATCCAAACCAGCGGCAACTGCATCCGCAACGTCACCGCAGACCATTTCGCCGGCGCTGCGGCCGACGAGGTCGCCGATCCGCGCCCCTATGCGGAAATCCTGCGGCAATGGTCGTCGGTGCATCCGGAATTCTCCTTCCTGCCGCGCAAGTTCAAGATCGCCGTGACCGGGGCCGAGCGCGACCGGGCCGCCATCCAGACCCATGACATCGGCTTGCATTTGAAGAAGAACGCTGCCGGCGAGCTCGGCTTCGCGGTCTATGTCGGCGGCGGCCAGGGCCGCACGCCGATGGTGGCGAGAAAAATCCGTGACTTCCTGCCGGAAGCCGACCTCTTGTCCTACTGCACGGCGATCCTGCGCGTGTACAATCTCTATGGCCGTCGCGACAACAAGTACAAGGCGCGCATCAAGATCCTCGTTCACGAGACCGGCGTCGAGGAGATCACTCGCCAGGTCGAGGCCGAATGGCTGGCACTGAAGGACGACGAGCTGAAGCTGCCGGAAGCCGACATCCAGGCGATCAACGCCTATTTCGCGCCGCCGGCGCTGCCCGACCGGTCGGAAGGCGATGCGGCGGCAAAGCAGGCGCGGCTGGATTCCAAGAGCTTCTCCGAATGGCTCGACCAGAATGTCGTCACCCATCGCCATCCCGACTATGCGGCGGTGACCATCTCGCTCAAGGGCATCGGCGAGGTGCCCGGCGACGCGACCGACAGCCAGATGGAAGCGGTTGCCGACATCGCCGAGAAGTATGCTTTCGACGAGCTGCGCGTCAGCCACGAGCAGAACCTGATCCTGCCGCATGTGGCGCGCGCCGACCTCAAGGCCGTCTATGACGCGTTGGTCGAGATCGGCCTGGCGACGGCCAACTCCAACCTGATCAGCGATATCATCTCCTGCCCGGGCCTCGATTACTGCGCGCTGGCGACGGCGCGCTCCATTCCGGTCGCGCAGGAAATTTCGCTGCGCTTCGCCTCGCTGGAGCGCCAGCGCGAGATCGGCGAACTGAAGCTGAAGATTTCCGGCTGCATCAACGCCTGCGGCCACCACCATGTCGGCCACATCGGCATTCTCGGCGTCGAGAAAAAGGGCTCCGAGCTCTATCAGGTGACCCTCGGCGGCTCGGCCGACGAGAACACCTCCGTCGGCGAGATCATCGGCCGCGGCTTCTCCTCGGATGAGATCACCGATGCCATCGAGCAGATCGTCGATACCTATCTCGGCCTTCGGCTCAGTCCCAGTGAACGTTTTATCGACGCCTACCGCAGAGTCGGTCCCGCGCCGTTCAAGGAGGCGCTCTATGCTGGCGAAACCAAGGCCGCTTGACCGGACCGGCGCCGTGGAGGCCGGCGTTGCCGCGGAGGCGGCAGGGCTTGATGCTCTCCATGGCCACCTGAAGCCGATCGAGATCATAGAACGATCGGCGCGCGAGTTCCGCGGCGCAATCGCCGCCGTCTCGTCCTTCGGCGCCGACTCGGCCGTCCTGCTGCACATGATTTCCGAGATCGACCGTTCGCTGCCGGTGATCTTCCTCGACACCGGCAAGCATTTCGAGGAGACGCTCGGCTATCGCGATGCGCTGGTCGCCGATTTCGGCCTGACCGACATCAGGGTGATCAAGCCGGAGGAGGCCGCCATCGAGCGCGTCGATCCAACGGGCAGGCTGCATGAGACCGACACCGATTCCTGCTGCAACGTACGCAAGGTCGAGCCGCTGGCGCGCGGTGTCGAGCCATTCCGCGCCTGGTTCACCGGGCGCAAGCGCTTCCAGGCCTCGACGCGGGCAGCACTCCCGGCTTTCGAGGCGGTCGGGTCGCGCATCCGCATCAACCCGCTAGCGCATTGGACGACCGCCGATCAGGCCGACTACATGCGCGCGCATGCGCTGCGCGAGAATCCGCTGGTTGCCTACGGCTATCTGTCGATCGGTTGCTTCCCGTGCACGCAGCCGGTGCAGCCGGGCGAGGATGCGCGCAGCGGCCGCTGGGCCGGTCACGCCAAGACCGAGTGCGGTATTCACCTGTCGGGGCTGGAGAAGTCGCTGACCGACGCATCACTTTAAGGATGTACCGCTCTTCAGGTGAAGGCCGGCCAAACGGTAGCCTCCGGCCTTCGTCGGCCGAAGCACCTGATGAGTGGCGTGGCAGTTGAATTTAGGCTACGGCCGGCGTAGGCGGGTGCTAACGCACTTCAAGCACGCTCCGGGTTCTCGCCAGCCACCATTTTCGACTCGGCCTGACCTGAATAGCGACATATCCTTGGGATCTTTAGGGCTTTGGGAATTTTGATGACTGGATCGATGGCAGCGGAAACCCGCCTCTGGACCCCGGAGGGTTTTCGCGAAGATGAGTGGACCCATGCGGAAAGCGCGGAGGCGCTTGCCGGCAATGGCCGCTTCATCCTGCCGCTGCAGGCTTTTCTTGGCTTGGACCCGGAGGTTCGCAAGTCGGCCAGGGAACGCATTGGCGTGCTGCTGCAGCCCGGCGATGAACTCGAGAAGATAACCGGCCTGCTCGATCAGTTGTCGCTGGTGGCGCTGGCCTTTCCGGCGTTCAATGACGGCCGCTCCTTCTCCAAGGGCGAATTGCTGCGCAGCCGGCATCACTTCGAGGGCGCGGTCCGCGCCACCGGCCAGGTGCTGGTCGACCAATTGCCGCATATGCTGCGGCTCGGTTTCGACGAGTTCGAAGTCTCCAATCCGGTGCTCCTGAAGCGGCTGGAGGAAGGGCGCATCGGCGGGCTGCCGGTCTACTATCAGCCGGCCGTGGAGCGGGAGGCCAAGGGGCCGAAATATTCCTGGCGGCGCAAGCGCAGCGGCTGACCCTCCAGCATATCAGAGCCCGCGCCGATACGATCTACCACCCTGCAGGCACCTGCAAGATGGGGATCGACGACGGTGGTCGACCCCGGTCTCAGGATTCACGGTCTGGAAGGCTTGCGGCGTGGTGGATGCTTCGGCGGCAACACCCACGCGACCACGATCACCGAGAAAGCGGCGGACATGATCCGGGCGGCAGCCTGAGCTTCTCTTGCCGCTTGGTCGGACCAGACGCTTCCATTTTCGCGTGGGCATGGCGAGTTCCTGATCTCGGCGGCGTGGTCTAAACCATCTGGTCAGACCACTTGTGCGATTCGTGCTTCCCCTTTCGGCTTCCTGCCCTTAGGATAGGTCGAATATTTCGCACCTCGAAATAAATAACCAGCACAGGGAGGAAAAAGCATGGCCGGCAAGAGGATATTGATGCTCGTTGGCGAGTTCAGCGAGGAATATGAAATTTTCGTCTTTGAGCAGGCCATGCACGCGGTGGGCCACACCGTCCATGTCGTGTGCCCTGACAAAAAGGCCGGTGATGTGCTGAAGACCTCGCTGCATGACTTCGAAGGTCATCAGACCTATACCGAAAAGCTCGGCCACGACTACATACTCAACAAGACCTTCGCCGAGGTGAACCCGGCCGACTACGACGCCGTTTACGCGGCAGGCGGCCGCGGGCCGGAATATATCCGCATCGACAAGCGGGTTCAGGCGCTGGTCAGGCACTTTCACGAGACAGGCAAGCCGATCTTCACCATCTGCCATGGCGTGCAGATTCTGATCGCAGTCGACGGCGTGGTGCGCGGCAGGGAAGTCGCGGCGCTGCATTATTGCGAGCCGGAGGTGACGCTTGCCGGTGGCATCTATATCGACGTTGCGCCGACCGGCGCCCATGTCGACGGCAATCTGGTCTCGGCCAAGGGCTGGCCCGGTCTCGCCGCCTTCATGCGCGAATGCCTGAAGGTGCTGGGCACCGAGATCCAGCATGGCGAGAAACTGATGCGCGACGAGCGTAAGGCCGCCTGAAGCGTTCTGCCGGGACCCTCAGCGGGGTTGGAGGCAAGGCAAGGTGCCAATGGCGGCGCGCAGTTATTGGCGTTGCCCGCCGCGAGCGCTCCTTGCCTCGATCTTGTCCAGGCGATCGAGCAGGTCGCTGAACTGCCTCGGCGTGTCCTTCTCAAGCCGAAATGGAGGCAGCGTACGCAGGAAGCGCTTGGTCGCCTCGCTCCCCAACTGCCGCCTTATGTCGGCGGCGAGCCCGGCTCGCCTGTCACCGTTCTTGCCGGTCATGGTCCAAAATCCTGTGTCGGCTTCGAAACTCCTGCAGCCCGGCAATGGTTCCCGCACCAAGTCGTGATCGCAAGCAGAGCCGGGCATCACGGTAAAATTTGAATTAATATCGAAGCGCCCCAGACCTATGCGCGAGGCGGCTTGCCCCTTGATTTTTGGCCCTCAAACCTCGATATCGGGCGCAAATCCAGACCAATCCGAATGATGGGAAACGCGATGAGCGACCAGGCAAAAGACGAACGCGCGCCCGAGGACATCGAAGCCGCCCAGGCTTCCGGCGAACGTGCGGAAGGCGGCGTCGACGGCGACTACGAAGCGCTTGTGCGGCTGCTGAAGGAAAACGAGGAGTTGAAGGACCGTGCGCTGCGCGTCGCGGCCGAAATGGAGAATCTGCGCCGCCGGACCGCGCGCGACGTGCACGATGCGCGCACCTATGCGGTGGCCAATTTCGCCCGCGACATGCTGTCGGTCTCGGACAATCTGCGCCGCGCCCTGGACGCCATTCCGGCCGAGACGAAGGCAGGCGGCGATGCCGGCTTCAAGGCCCTGATCGAGGGCGTCGATCTCACCGAGCGCGCCATGCTGTCGGCGCTGGAACGCCATGGCGTGAAGAAGCTCGCGCCTGAAGGCGAGAAGTTCGACCCCAACTTCCACCAGGCTATGTTCGAGGTGCCCAACCCCGACGTCCCGGCCGGAACGGTGGTCCAGGTGGTGCAGCCCGGATACTCGATCGGCGAGCGCGTGCTGAGGCCCGCGATGGTTGGTGTTTCCAAAGGGGGTCCGAAGGCGGCGGCCGAGGCACCGGTCGAGCCGGGGCCGGTGAACGAGCAGGCCGAGAAGGATGCGTAGTTAGGGAATAAGGCAGTAGGCAGTAGGGGATAAGGGGTCGTATCAATCGCTCGGCTTCGTGTTATTCATACTCCACCCCATTGCCTTACTCCCTACTGCCTATGCCCTTGAATCCCATCGACCTCCTCGATTATGCCGGCGTCGCGGTGTTTGCGGCGACGGGCGCGCTTGCCGCCTCGCGCAAGCAGCTCGACATAATCGGCTTCCTGTTCCTGGCGAGCGTCACCGGCATAGGCGGCGGCACGCTGCGCGACGTCATCCTCAACCTGCCGGTGTTCTGGGTCGGCAATCGCGACTATGTGCTGATCTGCGCCGTGGTGGCGGTGTTCGTCTTCTTCAGCGCCCATCTGGTCGAGTCCCGCTACAAGCTCCTGCTCTGGCTCGACGCCATCGGGCTCGCCGCCTATGCGGTGATGGGAGCGGCAAAAGGCCTGGCGATCACCGGCTCGCCCGTCGTCTCGGTCATCACCGGCGTGCTTACCGCGACGTTCGGCGGCATAGCGCGCGACCTGCTCGCCGGCGAGCCTTCGGTGCTGCTCCGGCCCGAAATCTATGTGACGGCGGCCCTTGCCGGCGCGGCGCTCTTCACGCTGTGTGACCTTGCCGGCCTGCCGACGCTGCCATCCAGCCTGCTCGGCTTCGCGGCGGCTTTCGTGGTCCGCGGCGGCGCGCTCAAATTCGGCTGGTCGTTTCCGGCTTATAAGAGCCGGCCGGGCCGGCGGCCGGAAGATATTCCCTGAGTGGTGGTGAATAGTGAATAGTGAATAGTGAATAGTGAGGTATTGAATACCATTCACCATTCACCATTCACCTGCAATCACGCAGCGAAGCGCTGCCCTTCACCGCCATAATAGTTGACGTAACGGGCGCCGATCTCCTTGACCGGCATGACCACGAAGATGTCGACGGTCGAGAATTCTTGGTCGATGACGCAGCCGTCGCCGATGCGGGCGCCGACGCGCAGATAACCCTTGACCAGCGGCGGCATGGCGGCGATCGCCGCCTTGGCATTGACCGCCTCGATCGGCATCAGGTCCATCGAACAGTAGCGGCCTGCCACCGCCCGGACATCCCAGGCGGAGTCTGTGCGGCAGTGATGGGCAAGGTAGGTGAGCGCTTCGGCATGGGCAGCGGGTACGGTGCCGTGGAAGGAGGCGCAGCCTGTCATGACGCCAATGCCATAGTGCTTGATATAGGCCCAGATCCCTTGCCAGAGCGCCTCGATGGTGCGCTTGGAGCGGTATTCCGGGAGGACACAGGAGCGGCCGAGCTCGAGGAAGCGCTGGCCTGGATGACGCGCGATCAGCTTGGTCAGCTCGAACTCGCCTTCGGAGTAGAACCCCCCCGCAGCCGTCGCGATCTCCTGCCGCAGCAAGCGATAGGTGCCGACGATGCGGCGATGCTCGGGCCCGGGAAGCGACGTGTCCACAACCAGGAGGTGGTCACAGAGCGGGTCGAAGCGGTCGGCGTCGCGCCGGTTCTGCGCCTGGAACAAGTCCATCCTGGCGCCCAGTTCGTCATAGAACACCCGGTAGCGGACTTCCTGGGCAGCGGCGATTTCGGCTGCGTTGCGGGCGAGCCGCACTTCGAGGTTGCCAATGCGGCCCAGCGGTGCCCCAGTTGCGACGGCATCGGCGGTCCGGGCGGTGAGCAGGGCACCGTTGGTGTTCGGCCGAGTGTCACATTCCGGCATGACTGTGTGCACGAGTGATTCTCCTTCGAGCCATCCCTCTTGGCACGGGGATACGGTGTAGGTGCAACAGGATTGTGACAGTACCGTGATACGGCGATCCGGGCAATACTTCGCCGGCTGGCGAATACGCTCAACCGGCTATCTTGAAGTCCCGAAAGCCAAGCAATCCAAGGTTTTCGGGGCCCGAAAATTTCGTCACGCCGCAACCTGGCCCTCGACGGCCTGGACGAGCGCGTCGGGATCGAGCGGCTTGGTGACGAAGCCGCTGGCGCCGTGCGCGAGCACGGCGTGGCGGGTCTTTTCCTGACTGTCGGCTGAAAGCACCATGATGGGGATCGGCGGCACGGCCGTCGCTTCCTCGTGGCGGCGGATGGCGGCAATCGCGTCCAGTCCGTCCATCACCGGCATGTGCAGGTCCATCAGCACCACGTCGAAACGATGCTTGAGCCCGGCATCGGTGACGGCCTCGACGGCCGCCTTGCCGTTGCCGACGATCTTGACGCGATGCCCCGCCTTGAGAAGCGTGGCTCGGGCCAGCATGGCATTGATGTCGTTGTCTTCGGCAATGAGCACCGACAGCCCCTGATCGCGCCTGCGCGCCGCAGAGGCGCCGCGCGGCTGCGGTTGCGGCTCGGCAAGAACGGGCACATGGCTGGTCAAGAGCATGCGCAGCAGCGTCTCGCCTCGGACCGGCCTGGCCAGGAAGGTGGAGTAGCCGTTGGCGCGGAGCTCCCCGAGCAACCCGCGGTCGGTGGGTGCGATCAGCGTGACGGCTTCGCAAGCGGCAAAGCCGCTCTGGCGCAGCTGCCTGAGCAGGCGCCCATCGCTGTTCTCGATCGTCGCATCGACCAGCAGCACGTTGCAATCGGCGGCGAAGGACGCGGCCCGCGCTGGCGTCGCGGCAATGTTCACCATGCCGCCGTGGGCGCGAATTGTGCGAGCGATGGCATCGGCCTCGACGGCATTCTTGGATACGATCACTGCATGCCAGCCGGAGAGTATGTTCTGTCTGTTCTGCGGCGGCTCGGTTGCGGCAGTCGCGGGCAGCTCGAAAATGAATTCCGACCCCTCGCCGAGCCGGCTCGACACCGAAATCGAGCCGCCCATGGCGCTGACGAGACGCTTGGATATGGCGAGCCCGAGGCCGGCGCCGCCATGCACCCTGGTCGAGGTGCCGTCGGACTGCTCGAACTCCTCGAAGATGCGCTCCATGTCCTCCTCGCGCAGGCCGGGGCCGGTATCGGAGACCGTGAAGCAGATGCGGTCGGTCGTTTCGGTGCGGGCACGCGCCACGGTGAGCAGCACGCCGCCGGCATCGGTGAACTTGACGGCATTGCCGATCAGGTTGAGCAAGACCTGACGCACCCTGCCCGGATCGGCGGTGATCATCTGCGGCACGTCGGGTTCGACATAGCATCCCAGCCCGATGTTCTTGGCAAAGGCCTTCGCCGCGAGCAGCTCGATGATGTTGTCGGCGATCTCGCGCAGCGAGGTCGGTTGAGGCTCCGGGTCGAAGCGGCCGGCCTCGATCTTGGAATAATCGAGCAGGTCCTCGATCAGGGCAAGCAGCGCGCTCGCCGAGGTGGAGACGGCACCGACATAGGTGCGCTGCTCGGGCGACAGATCGGTGTCGGCAAGCAGCTTCGCCATGCCCATGATGCCGTTCATCGGGGTGCGGATCTCGTGGCTGACGGTGGCGAGGAAGCGCGACTTGGCCTGGCTGGCATATTCGGCGCGTTCGCGGGCGGTGATCAGCGACGATTCCGCCCGCTTGCGGGCGGTGATGTCGCGGGCGATCGCCCGGTGCGACACGGCGCCCGTGTCCTTGTCGCGCACCGAAAGCTCGATCCAGGAGAACCAGCGCGGCCCGTTCGGCGTGCGGATCGCGACGTCGGTTGAACTAAGACATTCATGGTCAGAAAACGCCGCGTCGGGCACGATGCCGACATCGATGCCGAGGTCGGACAAGGTCTTTCCGGCGAGATCGCGCTGATCAACGTTGACGAGCGAGGCGAAGACCTTGTTGGCGTAGACGACATGACCGTCGCGGTCGCGGTGAACAACGAGGTCGCCGAGCGCGTCGATGAGGCCGCGAAAACGTTCCTCGCTCTCCTGCATCTCCCACATGCGGTCGGCGAGCGTCTCGATCTCAGCGCGGCTGCGGGCCGCGGTCTCGTCGAGCAGCGCCGCTGTACGGCGCTCCATGCGCCGGTTGCGCAAATGCATGGCGAGGCCGGCAAGTCCAGTCGCCAGCAGGCCGAGGGTGATGAAGAACGGCGCTCCCGTCAAATGGACCAGACCGGCCAGCACGGCGATGGCCACGACAATCAGGAAGGGCAGGCCTTCGCGGTTGCCCGCCGGCAGTTCGGGTGCCAGCGGGGGCGCGACGACAAGCTGCCGCTTCGGCGCTTCGGCGCCGCCCAGCCTGTCGATACCCGTGGCGTTGCTGCCCTGCCTGGTGCCGGAGTCCGCGATCATGCGGACCACCTTGCCAGCCAGAGATTATGGAAGGTTGCGGCGGACCGTTCGAATTTTAGCAATCACGCGGATTTTGGAACCAGATCCGGCTGAACACAGCCGGTGGTTACATGTCCACCACCACGCGACCCCTGATCTTCCCGTCCAGGATGTCGTGCGCGGCGCCGATGATACCGTCGAAGCCGATCGTCCGCGACAGGGCAGACAGTTTCTTGAGGTCGAGATCGTTGCCGATGCGGCGCCAGGCCTCGAGGCGGACCGCCTTCGGCGCCATGACGGAATCGATGCCGAGCAATGACACCCCGCGCAGGATGAAAGGGGCCACGCTCCCCGGCAGGTCCATGCCGCCGGCCAGTCCGCAAGCGGCGATCGCGCCGCCATAGGACGTCATGGAAAGCGCGTTGGCCAGGGTGTGGCTGCCAACCGAGTCGATGCCGCCGGCCCAGCGTTCCTTGGCAAGGGGCTTTGCCGGCTGGCCGAGCTCGTCACGCGAGATCACCTCGGCCGCGCCGAGGTCCATCAGATAAGAGCTCTCGGCACTGCGTCCGGTGGAAGCGATCACATGGTAGCCGAGAGTCGACAGGATGGAGATCGCGACCGAGCCGACGCCGCCGGCGGCGCCTGTCACCACGACCGGTCCGCGGTCCGGCACGATGCCGTGCCGCTCGAGCGCCATGACCGCGAGCATCGCGGTGTAGCCGGCCGTGCCGACGGCCATCGCATCGTGCGGACTGATGCCATCGGGAAGCGGCACCAGCCAGTCGCCCTTGATCCGGGCGCGCCCGGCATAGGCGCCGAAATGCGTCTCGCCGACGCCCCAGCCGTTGAGGATCACCTTGTTCCCCTTGCGCCAGTCGGCGTGCGAAGAGGCAATGACGGTGCCGGCGAAGTCGATGCCCGGCACCAGCGGCCAGCGGCGCACGACCGGGGCCTTGCCGGTGATGGCGAGCCCATCCTTGTAGTTGACCGTCGTCGCCTCGACGGCGACCGTGACATCGCCCTCCATCAGTTCGGCTTCGGTCATATCGACGATTTCGACCGACTGCTTTTTCTCGGCGTCGCGCGAGACGAGGATGGCTTTGAAGGTGTCGGGCACTTTTGTCTCCTCGGTTCTGGCAATTGGATCGACTTTGCGGCGGTGGCCGCATGAGGTCAATTGCCCGGGTCCTGGGGCCTGGCCTCGCGCCGCCAGCCGATCAGCTCGTCCAGGACGACCAGCGCCGCGCCCACCGAAATGAAGGCGTCGGCCAGGTTGAACACCGCGAAGGACCAGACGGGCGTGTGGAACAGGATGTAGTCGATGACATGGCCGTAGATGGCGCGATCGATCAGGTTGCCCAGCGCGCCACCGACGATCAGGGCAAAGCCGATGCGGGAAACGATGTGGCCGGCGGGCGTCCGCGCGGCGAGATAGAGCACGAAGGCGACGACCAATGCGGCGATGATCACCAGGCCGGTGTCGCCGAAGGAGGGGAACATCGAGAAGGCAATGCCGATATTGTAGGTGCGGAACAGCGCCAGGAACGGCAGAAGATCCACCTTGTCCTCGAAGGCAAGGCCGTTCTCGACCAGCTGCTTGACCCACTGATCGAGCGCGATTGCCGCGATCACCAGCAGCGCATAGGGAGACCAGGATTTCACGATTTAGCCGTCCTTATCACTCGAGTTTCAAGGCGCCGCGACGGATCTCGAACAGCATGACCCCGGTGGCCACTGCCAGGTTGAGCGAATCGGCGCGGCCGGCCTGAGGGATCCTGAGCAGCCTGTCGCAGCTTTCGGCAAGCGCGTCCGGCAGGCCCTGCTGCTCGTTGCCCATCAAGAGCAATGTAGGACCTCGGGAAAAATCGACCGAACGGTAGTCCACCGCGCCCTTCAGATGCGTGCCCGCGACCAGGCCAGGAAAATCGCGCCGCCAGGCGAGAAAAGCGTCCTGCGTCGCCTTGGCGACAGGCACGGCAAAGACCGAGCCCATGGTGGCTCGCACCGTCTCCAGTGAAAAAGGATCGGTGGTGTCGCCGACCAGGATCACGCCCCTGGCGCCGACGGCATCGACCGTACGGATAACGGTGCCGAGGTTGCCGGGATCGCGAACGCGGTCGAGCGCGACCCATACGTCGCCATCTTTGGCGCGGATCTCCTTCAGCGGCATGAACTGCTGTGCGAAGACCCCGACCACCATCTGCGGGTTGTCGCGGCGAGTGATCGCCGCCAGCACCTTTTCCGAGACTTCGAGCACGGTGCCGCCGGCGGCGACCGTGCGTGCGGCAACCTTTTCTATCGCGGCATTGCCGCGCCCTGCCTTGGCGAAGACCAGCGTCCTGATCGACCAGCCGAGATCAAGCGCGTCGATGACCAGTTTCAAGCCCTCGGCCAGGAAAGCGTTCTGCTGGTCGCGGAATTTCTTCAGCGCCAGAGCCTTGATGTCCTTGACCAGCGGGTTGGCGAGGCTGGTCACTTCCTTCACCTGCCCTGGTGCCCCTGCATGACGTTCGTGCATCAGGCCACCCAGCGCGAGAACAGCGAGGTCGACAGCGCGCGGCCGGCGGACTTCTCGCGGATGATCAGCTCACCGGATTCGACCGTGCCGCCCATCCCGGCGAAGGTATCGCGCATCAAGGCATGGATGGCGAAGAAGGAGGCGCGGATCGAATAGGCGGTCAGCACCACGGCGAGCGGCTTCGGCGTCAGGATCGAGCGGCAGAGGTCGGTCAATCCCGGCAGGTCCTCGAACAACTGCCAGACCTCGCCCTTGGGGCCGCGGCCATAGGCTGGCGGGTCGAAGAGAACGATATCGTAGCGGCTGCCGCGGCGCTCCTCGCGCTCGGCGAACTTCACCGCGTCCTCGACAATCCAGCGGATCGGCTTGTTGCCGAGGCCGGCCATCTCCTGGTTCTCGCGCGCCCAGCCGATCGCTTTCTTCGAGGCATCGACATGGGTGACCTCGGCGCCGGCGCGCGCAGCCACCAGCGAGGCGAGGCCGGTATAGCCAAAGAGGTTCAGCACCTTGACCGGCCGTTTCGCGGCGGCGATCAGCCCGGCCATGTGGTCCCAATGCGAGGCCTGCTCGGGAAATACTCCGACATGACGGAAGGAGGTGAAGCGGCCGAGATAATCGATGCCATCATGCTTCATCGGCCAGGTCTCGCCGAGCGGCGTTTTCGGAAAACGCCAGCGGCCGATGCCTTCCTCGTCGGTATCGCCGGTGAAGATGGCGTCGGCACGCTGCCATTCCTTGGCGGAAAGCGCGGGCTGCCAGATCGCCTGGCCTTCCGGGCGCACGATGCGGTAGGGGCCGTATTGTTCCAGTTTCTCGCCGGCGCCGCTGTCCAGCAGCGCATAGTCGGCATTGGGAGCGACCTCGAGTATCAGCGGCAGGCGCTCGGCCGGCAGCACGCCCTCGCGGCGCGCGAGCACTCGCGGCGAGGGCTCTGCCTCAAGCCGATCAGCCAATCTTGTCGCGGGGCGCTCGCCAGTCTTGGGCTGTTTCCGTGCCGGCGCGATGGACTCGCGCCGGTCCGGCGGCTCCGTCCTGGCGGGGCGGCTGTCGCGGCGTTTGTCGCGAAAGGATTTCAAGAACGGGCATCTCCGGCGGTCCGGCCCGCTTCTGCCACAGCTCAACCTGTCGGCGCAACAAACCATGCGACATGGCTGGAAGCTTTCATCCGTGCCGCATCGTGAGCAGGCCGAGACAAAGCGAAACGAACCCGACGGCCTTCGCCGCCGTGACAACCATATGTCCGGTTTCCCAGCGCAGCCGGATGGCTTCGAAATTGTCGGGGATCGGGCCAGGCGCCCAGGTCGCAAGAACGTCGTTGGCGGGCTTCACAAGCATGAACCAGAGGGCCAGCGAGAGCGCATAGAGGAGGGTGGCGGCAATCACCAGCCAAAATGCGCGAGGCTCATCGCGCAGCATCCAGGCCAGCAGGGCCGGACAGGCGATCGCGGCCATATCGAGCGGCGCACCGACGAGCAGAAAGAGCTGGAACTGCGCATTGAAGACTGTCGTTTCCCGCCAGAGTTCCGGCGACCATCTCGTCAACCGGGGCAGCGATTCCAGGACATGGGCAAAGGATGGCCCCAGACTGAGAGCTGCAACCGTGGCTGTAAGCACCGACCAGAAGAACAGAAATCCGCGCATCTCCATCGTGGGCACAACCGCGCTCGGCGGCAGGTGTTCCAATATTAGCAAATAGCTTGTCGCACTAACCACCGCAGTCCTATCGTCCGGCCATTCCGGATGGAAAAGATGTCCCGCTCCCAACGCCTGCTCGACCTGGTCCAGATCCTGCGCCGCCACCGCCGGCCGGTGAGCGGCCGCATGCTTGCCGGCGAGATGGAAATCTCGATCCGCACGGTTTATCGCGAATCGCGACGCTGCAGGGGCAGGGAGCGCCGATCGAAGGCGAGGCGGGGCTAGGCTACGTGCTGAAGCCCGGCTTCATGCTGCCGCCGCTGATGTTCACGGACGAGGAGATCGAGGCCATCGTGCTTGGCTCGCGCTGGGTCGCCAGGCAGCCGGACAAGCGGCTTGCGGCTGCGGCGACCGACGCGCTGGCCAAGATCGCGGCCGTGCTGCCCGACGATCTGCGTGACAATCTCGACGCCACGACGCTGCTGGTCGGCCCGCCCGCTGGAGGCGCCGAGGCCATCGATCTTGGCGTCGTGCGCGAGGCGATCCGCAGAGAGCGCAAACTCGGCTTTCGCTATCGTGACGCCGGCGGCGCGGCGTCGCAGCGCATGGTCTGGCCGTTCGCGCTCGGATTCTTCGACAAGGTGCGGGTGATGGCTGCGTGGTGCGAGACGCGCCAGGACTTCCGGCATTTCCGCGCCGACCGTATGTCCAATCTGACAGCCACCGACATCCGCTATCCGCGCCGCCGCCAGGCAATGCTCAAGGAATGGCGGAGGACGATCGACAAACCGGATAACAAAGTTTAGCCGGGTCGCGAGGCCTGAACGCCTCTGCTCGTTGATCGCTGCTGCCAGAATCTGACAGCATCGTATTCTAAGGTCACCAAGGTCGAAACACCCCTTGGAGATCACACATGAATACGCCCAACTTCGTCATCCTCTATGTCGACAGCCCCGAGCGGAGCGGTGCGTTTTACGCCTCGCTGCTCGGACGCGCGCCGGTCGAGGCCTCGCCGACCTTCGTGATGTTCGTGCTCGACAAGGGTTTCAAGCTTGGGCTCTGGTCGCGCCACGCCGTGGAGCCGGCGGCGGCTGCCGCAGGCGGAGGCGGTGAACTCGTGCTTGCAGTCGAGAATGCGGATGCTGTCGATGCCATGCATGCCGATTGGACCGGGCGCGGCCTGAAGATGCTGCAGGCGCCGGTGGATCTGGATTTCGGCCGCACATTCGTCGCGCTCGATCCCGACGGGCATCGGCTGCGGGTGTACTGGCCGTTCGAGTAGGGGAGTAGGGGAGTAGGCATTGAGTTTCCTTACTCCCCTACTCCCTTAGCTTTGAGCGCCTTGTAGACGGCGATGCCGGCGGCGAGGTCTTCGAGCGCCGCCCCGACCGACTTGAACAGCGTGATCTCGCCGTCGCTCTGCCGGCCCTGTTTCTCGCCGCGCGCCAATTCATGCAGGTCGGCGATGATCGCCTCAGGCTTCAGGACACCGGAAACCAAGGGCTGGACGATGTCGCCGGCTTCCTTGGTGGCGCCGGCGCGGGTGTCGACATAAACGCGGGCGCGCGAAATGGCGTCGTCATCGCTTTCGCGCATGGTCGGCGTGAAACCGCCCACCAAGTCGACATGGGTGCCCGGCTTCAGCAGCGCGCCCTTGATCAGGGGCTCGCTGGTGATGGTGGCCGACGAGACGATATCGGCTTCGCCAAGCTCGTCGGCGAGGTCGCCGCCAGCGCTTGCGGCAAGCCCCTCGGCGCGCAGGGCGGCCGCCACCTTCTCGGCATTGGCCGGCGTGCGGTTCCAGATCCGGATGGAACTGATCGGTCGCACCGCCGAATGCGCCTTGGCGAGAAAGGGCGACAACGCTCCGGCGCCGACCACCAGCAGCCTGGAAGCATCCTTGCGGGCAAGATAGGAGGCGGCGAGCGCCGAGGCGCAGGCGGTGCGCCATTGCGTCAGCCGCTGGCCGTCGATCAGCGCCTCCGGCTCGCCGGTGACGCCGTCGAGCAGAAGATAGAGCCCCATCACGGCCGGCTTGGCGATGGCGTTGTTGTCCGGCGACACGGTGACGATCTTGACGCCGATGTGGCCGCCAGCCGAGGTGCCGGCGGCGTTGAGGTCGGTCCAGGCCGGCATCAGCAGCAGCGTCGAAGCGGCGCCGTCGGGCCGCTCGACCGTGTGATGGTGGCGAACGGGCTGCACGGCGCCCTCGCGGAAAGCTGCGCGCAGCGTCTCGACCAGGCCTGGAAAGGTCAGAGCCTGATCAACCTCGGCGGCCGAAATGGTCAGCATGGGAGGCTCCGTGGCAGCGAGATGCCGTTCAATTCGTCGGCTTCGGCAAGGCGGGACCGCTCGGCGGCGCCGCGGGCGCGCGACTCACCGCCTGGCGCAGGTTCTCGGCCTCGATACCGCGCTGGCGCGCCAGCTTGCGATAGCGGCCCTGCTTCACCCAGGTCGCCATGCTGCCGACAATCATGCCGGCGGCAAGCGCCAGGAACAGGAAGATGAAGAGCGGCAGCGTCAGCGTGAGAGCGGGATTGCCGGGGTTGAACGGATCAAGCGTGAAGGCGACCGGACCGCGATTGGCGACGGCGAGCGCGATCAGAATGACGGCTAGCGGCACGAAGACCACGACGAGCATGAAGCGATTGAACATCTGGTTTCCCATGGAAAGGCGGGCACTGCCGAAGTGGCCTCGTTCGACCCCGGCCGGCGGCGCGCCTATTTGCCGCCGTTCAGCCTTTCACGCAACTCTTTGCCGGTCTTGAAGAACGGTACCCACTTCTCCTCCACCTCGACGGACTCGCCGGTACGCGGGTTGCGGCCGGTGCGGGCGGGGCGGTTTTTCACCGAAAAGGCACCGAAGCCACGCAATTCCACCCGGTTGCCTTCGGCAAGCGCGTCGGTGATCTCGTCGAAGATCGCGCCGACGATGTTTTCGACGTCGCGCAGGAAAAGGTGCGGGTTGCGCGCGGCAATGATCTGCACAAGTTCGGATTTGATCATAAGTACGTTCCCCGTAAACCACTGCGGTCAATTATCAGGATGATTTTATTTGCTTTTTTCACTCATCCCAACGGGCGTCAAGGGTGCCAGACCGAAACGAGACCGTCAAGAAACATGCGGTCGGCACCAAGCTCGTGGATGAGGTCGCCACCGGCATCCGGGAGGCCGAGCGCGCGGGCCATGGTCTTGGCCATGGATTCGGAGAACAGGAAACTGCCGCGCCTGTCCTTGTCCTTCCACTCGATGACCTTCAGCTTGGCATCGACGCCCTTGCTGGCCAGCCAGTTGACGGCTTCGGTCTCACCGCCGACCGCGTCGACCAGATGGTTGGCGAGCGCCTGGCGCCCGGTGAAGATCGAGCCGTCGGCAAGCGCCAGCGCCTGCTCGCGCGTCATCTTGCGGCGTTCGGCGACGATGCCGACGAACCAGTCATAGCTGTCGAGGATGAGCTTGCGCACCATGGCGCGCTCCTCGTCATTGGTCGGCTTGAAAGGCGAAGGCGAAGCCTTGAGCGGCGAGGATTTCACCTCCTCGAGCTTGATGCCGAGCTTGTCCATCAGGCCGCTGACATCGGGATACTGGATCAGCACGCCGATCGAGCCGACAATGGAGGTCTTGCGGGCAACGATGTGGTCGGCGGCGCTGGCAATCATATAGCCGGCGGATGCCGCGAGCGTCCCGACCTCAGCCACGACCGGCTTTTCGCCGGCAAGCTTGCGCACTTCCTCATAGATCGATTCGCCGCCGACCGTGGTGCCGCCGGGCGAATCGATCGACAGGATGACGCCTTTCACCGTCGAGGACTGACGAATGGCCTCCAGCCTTTTGATCAGTTCATCGTCTTCCGTGATGGTGCCTTCGATCTTGACCCTGGCGATGTGATTGACCGCCTGGCCGGCGAACTCGTCATCGTAGACCCATGCCGAAAAGGCGATCAGCGCAGCCGCCAGGACGACAAACGCGGCCACGCGCCAAAACGTCAGCTTGCGGCGCAAGCGGCGGCGGTCGATCAGGTCGTCGGCTCTCATTGCCATCATCAGCCTCACAATGGGTGGGAAAGGACGCTTTTAAAGCAACCGCCCGCGCCCGGCTACCGTTTCCTGAACGGACCTTGGCTGACCGAAGCCGTCACCTACCGTCACCACGCTTTCACGAAAATTTAACGCTGCCGGTCCCTATCTGCTATGAAGGGTAGTAGGTTCTGTCGAATTCCGTCGCGGTTCTGCCGCGGCGGGTGTCATATTTTTGCAGTTTTCCTCCGCTTGTGCTTGCGTGCGGGGGCCGGCATACCACCTATAGGCGGTGTTTGGCGGGCAAGGGCTCCATAGAAACAGTCATGTTGGCGCGATCTGAAAAAACGAGCGATGCCGAGACGGTGCCGGCTGCCGAGGGGCCGGCCAGCACGCGGGGCGATGCCTTCGATCGGGCGCAGCGCCATTCGCGCCGCGTGCGCGTGCTGAAATTCGCCGTGCCGCTGCTTGCGGCCGCCATTGCGGTCGCTTTCCCGGTCTATTCCTATCTTGCCGCTCCAGTTTCGGTCTCGGTGCAGGCAGACGGCAGCGCGTTCTCCAACGGCAAGCTGGTGATGGCCAATCCCAAGCTCAACGGCTTCACCAAGCAGAAGCTGCCCTACTCGTTGACGGCGACCAGGGCGACGCAGGACGTCGGCAAGCAAGGAATCATCGATCTCGAAGGTATCAACGCCAAATTGCCGGTGGCCGCCGACAACGTCGTGTCGGTCGACGCCGCACACGGCATCTACGACCGCGACGCCAACACGATGGACCTCACCAGCGACGTCACGGTGAGGACCAGCGACGGCATGCTGGCCACGTTCAAATCGGTCTTCCTAGACATGGGCAAAGGCTCTATGAAGACCGACAAACCGGTCGATGTAAGCCGAGGCGGGTCGCGCATTACCGCGGACTCGTTGTCGGTCCAGGACAATGGCAAGCTCGTCGTTTTCGAGAACCGGGTGCGCGTCAACATCGATCCGGCCAGCCTGAAGGCGGCAGAGGCAAAGAGCGGAGAGCAGAATGCGTCCCAGTAGTGCGGCACGGCTTCCAGGCGCGTCCTTAGCGCTGCTGTTGCTGGGTGCGGCGTCCGCGCTTGCGCAGTCGGGAGCGACCAGCCAGATGCCCGGCCTGAAATTGTCCGGCGACCAGCCGATCCAGATCGAGAGCGACAAGCTGGAGGTCCGGCAGGCCGACAGCGTGGCCGTGTTCAGCGGCAACGTCACGGTCACCCAGGGGCCGACCCTGCTCAAGGCAGGCAAGATGACGGTCTATTATGTCAAGGATCCCAACGCGCCCAAGGGCGCGGCGGCCGGTGCATCGGCAATGACCGGCGCCGGCAACATCGATCACCTGGTGGTCGAGAACAGGGTCTACATCAAATCGAACGACCAGATCGCTACCGGCGACACCGGCACATTCGACATGAAGACGCAGGTGCTCGTGCTTTCCGGCAACGAAGTCGTCCTGTCGCAGGGCGACAATGTGCTGAAGGGCTGCAAGCTGACGGTGCAGATGAAGAGCGGTCTCGGCAATGTCGACGGCTGCGGCAAGCGCGTCATGATGTCGTTCACGCCCCAGAAGCAGGGAGCGGCGAACAAGTAATGGCCGGCGTATCATCGCTGCTGGCCCGACTCCCGGGGCGGGCGGCCGGCAAGCCGGCTGCGCCGGCCACGGTCAGCGCCGAGAAGGCGAAGTTCAAGGGCACCCTGATCGCCAAGGGCCTGACCAAGAGCTACAAGGGCCGCAAGGTCGTCAGCGGCGTGACGCTGGGCGTGCGGGCCGGCGAGGCCGTCGGTCTGCTTGGGCCCAACGGCGCCGGCAAGACCACCTGTTTCTACATGGTCACCGGCCTGGTGCCGGTGGACGAGGGCACGATCGAGATCGACGGCTTTGACGTCACCTCGATGCCAATGTATCGCCGCGCCCGCCTCGGCATCGGCTATCTGCCGCAGGAAGCCTCGATCTTCCGCGGCCTCAGCGTCGAGCAAAACATCCGCGCCGTGCTGGAAGTGGTCGAGAAGAGCCGCAAGGAGCGCGAGCGCTCGCTCGACGAACTGCTCGAGGAATTCCATATCAGCCATTTGCGCAAGGCGCCTTCGCTGTCGCTCTCCGGCGGCGAAAGACGCCGCCTGGAAATCGCGCGCGCATTGGCGACGCGCCCGGCCTACATGCTGCTCGACGAACCGTTTGCAGGCATCGACCCGATTGCGGTTGCAGACATCCAGCAACTCGTGCGCCATCTCACCGCGCGCGGCATCGGGGTGCTGATCACCGATCACAATGTGCGCGAGACGCTCGGTCTCATCGACCGCGCCTACATCATCCATGCCGGCCAGGTGCTGACGCATGGCCGCGCCGACGAGATCGTCGCCAACGCCGATGTCCGGCGCCTCTATCTCGGCGAGGGCTTTACGCTCTGAGCGTAAGATACAGTTCCGGGTGATTCCGGCGGATTTCGACTCCTTGCTCGCGATTCCGACCGCAGATAACGCTCCGGTAAGCGGCCTTTGCTAGCGTTTGCCTTGACAAGCAAAAGCCGGGCCAGTTTCTATTCCCGGTCGGCAAATTCTGCTTCGGCACAGTCCGATGCATAGACGAGGCGTTTGAACCAAACCATGGCGCTGGCGGCCAAACTGCAGCTCAGACAGTCCCAGTCGCTGGTGATGACGCCGCAGCTGATGCAGTCGATCCGGCTGCTGCAACTCACCCATATCGAACTGGAACGCTTCATCGACGATGAGATCGAGCGCAATCCTCTGCTCGAGCGTGCCGAGCCGCAGGATGATGCGGCGAGCGAACCCGAGCAGAAGAGCGAAGCCGCTTCGGAGCCTGGCGCCGACGGCGACTGGTTCGAGAGCGAGGCGGAGTGGAGCGCCGAGGCGATCTCGGAAAAACTCGATTCTTCACTGGAAAACCTGTTCCCCGACGATCCTGGCACCCGTGAACGGCTCGGTCCCGACCTGACGGCGCAATGGAAGTCGGCCTCCGGATCCGGCGTCGGCGCTTCGTCGTCGGAGGGGTTCGATGTCGGCGACATGGCCGCCAGCGCGGCCACGCTGCGCGAGCATGTCGGCGAGCAGATCGCCCTTGCCTTCCACGCGCCGGCAGCGCGCTTCATCGCCGGGGAACTGGCCGATGGCCTCGACGAAGCTGGTTATCTGCGAGTCGACTTGAAGGAAGTCGCCGCGCGGCTGGGCGCTGACGAAGCGGCTGTGGCGCGGGTGTTGGAGGTGTGCCAAAGCTTCGAGCCGGCCGGCCTGTTTGCCCGCGACCTGGCCGAATGCCTGTCGCTGCAACTTGCCGTGCGCGACCGGCTCGATCCGGCCATGAAGGTGCTGGTTGCCAATCTCGAGCTTCTGGCACGGCGGGATTTCCAGACCCTGAAGCGGATTTGCGGCGTCGACGAGGAAGACCTTCTCGACATGCTGGCGGAGATCCGGGCGCTCGATCCGCGGCCCGGAATGGCGTTTTCAGGTGGCGCGAGCGACGCCATCGTGGCCGACGTCGAGGTGCGGGCGGCCGCCGACGGCAGCTGGGCGGTCGAGCTCAACGCCGATACGCTGCCGCGGGTGCTGGTCGACCAGGTCTATTTCGCCCGTGTCTCCAGCCATGCCAAGGACCAGGCGGAAAAGGATTTTCTGGCCGAGTGCCTGCAGAACGCCAATTGGCTGACGCGCAGCCTCGACCAGCGGGCCAGGACGATTTTGAAGGTGGCTTCGGAGATCGTGCGCCAGCAGGACGCGTTCCTCGTCCATGGCGTGCGTCACCTCAAGCCGCTCAACCTGCGCACGGTGGCCGACGCGATCGGCATGCACGAATCGACGGTCAGCCGCGTCACCGCCAACAAATACATGCTGACGCCGCGCGGAGTGTTCGAGCTGCGCTACTTCTTCACCGCCTCGATCGCTTCGGCGGCCGGCGGCGAGGCGCATTCGTCGGAAGCCGTGCGCGATCGCATCAAGCAACTGATCGATGAGGAAAAGCCCGTCGACGTGCTTTCCGACGATGCTATCGTCGACATGCTGAAGGAGAGCGGCGTCGACATTGCCCGGCGCACCGTGGCCAAATACCGGGAAGGAATGAACATACCTTCCTCGGTCCAGCGGCGACGCGAGAAGAGGGCGCTGGCCAACGCAGGGCGCTAATGCCCATCGAGATTCAGGTGATGCCGGCCTGCGAATGCTGGTGTTCCGCGCTTCTGGTACTCACGGACCAAAACTGTGCTCCGTTCCGGTTCCCGCAAACCCCATGCTCGTCTCGGCCTGACCTGAATCTCGACAGACCTTGGTAACGTTCCGGCTTTGCCGGATTTCCACAGCTTCGCAGTTCATTGACAAGCCGCGATGAAGTGGCTAGAAGCCCGCCCGCATGAGACGGGGCCCTGATGGCCGCACGCGGACGGGTCCGCCAAGGCGAAAGTCTTGGACGGCCAATAAGGCAACTTGTGATCAACCGGAAAGTTCAGGGTTAAAATCGGCGCGCGCGCCGCCGCAAAGCTTGTGCGCGCGTGCCACGGGTATAAACTCGGAACAGTTTGAAGCCTGAGCAAGGAAGGTCAGTTTTCAGATGAATCTGCGCATTTCGGGAAAACACATGGACATCGGCGATGCGTTCCGCACACGCATCAACGACCGCGTCGGCGAGGCGATCGAGAAATATTTCGATCGGGGTTTTTCAGGACATGTCACGGTCATCAAATCAGGGTCGCGTTTTTCGGCCGACTGCATGATCCGGCTTGATTCCGGAGCTTCATTGCAGGCGACGGGCGACGCCCAGGATCCGACGCTTGCCTTCGAGGCGGCAGCCGATCGCCTGGAAACGCGGCTGAGGCGCTACAAGCGCCGGCTGAAGTCGCGCAACGCCGGCAACGGCAACGGCGAGGAGCCCACCGATATCGCCTACACCGTGGTGGCCCCGCTCGCCGACGATGAGGAGGACATTCCGGAGGATTTCGCTCCGGTCATCGTTGCCGAATCAACCATGACCTTGCGCACCATGTCGGTGGCGTCGGCGGTCATCGAGCTCGATACCAAGGACAGCCCTGTCTTCGTTTTCCGCAACGCCGGAAACGACCATCTCAACATCGTCTACCGCCGGCCGGATGGGAATATCGGCTGGATCGATCCATCGACGACCAAAGTCGCGCAGGGATAAAGAAGCCGGCCGCGCGAGGGGGCGACGACCGGCGCGGCAGGCGAGCAAGGGATTTTTCAAGCATGGATCTTAGTGATCTCATCAGCGTTCCGGCGATCATGCCGGCGTTGAAGGCGAATTCCAAAAAACAGCTTCTGCAATTGTTGTCGGAGAGGGCGGCAACAATTTCGGGGATTCCGGAGCGGGAAGTGTTCGACACCATCCTGCAGCGCGAGCGGCTGGGCTCGACGGGCGTCGGCAACGGCATCGCCATCCCACACGGCAAGCTGGCCGGGGTGAAGCGGATCGCCGGCGTGTTCGCCAGGCTGGAGTCGCCGGTGGATTTCGAGGCGCTGGACGACCAGCCGGTCGATCTGGTGTTTCTGCTTCTGGCGCCCGAAGGCGCCGGCGCCGATCACCTCAAGGCGCTGTCGCGCATCGCACGGGTGCTGCGCGATGCCGACACGGTGGCCAAGATCAGAGGGACGCGCGACGCGGTAGCGATCCATGCGCTGCTGTCGGATACGCAGGCTTCGCACGCGGCTTGAGGTTTCAGGATCAGTCCTTGCAAGGGCCGCGCGTGCGGCCCTTTCCAATTCAGGCCCCAAATTCAGAGATTGATTGAGGTCAGTGAATGGCGACCGTGGTCAGATCGTTCTCCAGCGCGCCCGCCAGTGCCCGGTCGCGGGCGTCGGAAAGCAGGATCGGCTGGCCGTTGGCGGCAAACAACGCCCACAGTTCCAGGCCGGGAGCGATTTCCTCGAGGCCGGGGAAGCGGCCGCGCAGATCGTCGCTCGACACTTTCCTCAAATAAGCGACCGATCCTTCGCCGAGATGGGCGAGTTCGCCGCTGGTCATGGTAAGGGTTTCGTCAGTTCTGGTCATTTCAAGCCTCCTTGCCGCGAGAACGCCGCTCAGGGCCGCCTCGCATAGAGCCATCGGCGAAGATCAGTCTTTCACCGATATGTTTATTTTCCGTACCAGCCGCTCGGCCTCGGGCCGGTCGAGATCGACCGACAAAAGCCCGTTCTTCAGCTCCGCGCCGATCACCCGCATGCCG
The DNA here is from genome assembly GCF_003952525.1 of Mesorhizobium sp. M3A.F.Ca.ET.080.04.2.1. Lineage (NCBI taxonomy): Bacteria > Pseudomonadati > Pseudomonadota > Alphaproteobacteria > Hyphomicrobiales > Phyllobacteriaceae > Mesorhizobium > Mesorhizobium sp. M3A.F.Ca.ET.080.04.2.1. The sequence goes on from NZ_CP034451.1 coordinate 4,636,747, forward strand.
TCGGCCAGCACGAAGCAGCGCTGGAACTGGCGCGCGGCGATGCCGCGGTGAAGGAACTCGCGCTCGGTATCGTCCGTCTGGCGGCCGCGCACGATGAGCTGATTCTCCTCGGTGGTGACATCGAGATCGCTTTCGGCGAAGCCCGCGACCGCGAGTGTGATGCGCAGCCTTTCGGCGTTGCCGTCGGACGCGCTCAGGCGCTCGATGTTGTAAGGAGGATAGCTGTCGCCCGACTTCGCCAGACGCTCGAGGGTCTTTTCCATCGCGTCGAAGCCCAAGAGAAGCGGGCTGGAGAAGGGCGTCATTCGGCTCATGTTACACTGTCCTCTCGAGAGCGACATAAACTGGAAAAACCCGCATGGCATTTTTCCCGATGGTCTTGATATGGTCCGCCGCGCGATCAAGTTCAAGCCGTCATAGACCCGCCCAAAATCCCACCCAAAACCCCGCCCAAAAAAGACTCCCAAAAGGAATTGAAATGCCGCAGTCACGAAAGATCATCATCGATACGGATCCCGGCCAGGACGATGCCGTCGCCATCTTGCTGGCGCTCGGCAGCTCCGAATTGGAGATCGTCGGCATCACCGCCGTTGCCGGCAACGTGCCGCTGAGCCTCACCCAGAAGAATGCCCGCAAGATCTGCGAACTCGCCGGCCGGCGCGACATCAAGGTCTATGCCGGCGCCATCCGCCCGCTGGCCCGCGAGCCCGTGACCGCCGAGGAAGTGCATGGCAAGACCGGCCTCAACGGACCGCAGCTGCCGGAGCCGACGATGCCGCTGCAGGAACAATACGCCGTCGATTTCATCGTCGAGACGCTGATGCGGGAGGACAGCGGCACGATCACGCTCTGCCCGCTCGGACCGCTCACCAACATCGCGCTGGCGCTGATCCGCGAACCGCGCATTGCGCCGCGCATCAAGGAAATCGTGCTGATGGGCGGCGGCTTCTTCGAGGGCGGCAACGTCACGCCCACCGCCGAATTCAACATCTATGTCGACCCCCATGCGGCCGACATGGTCTTCAAATCGGGCATTCCGATCGTGATGATGCCGCTCGACGTCACCCATAAGGCGCTGACCACGGCCAAGCGCACCAAAGCCTTTCGCGAGCTCGGCACCAAGGTCGGCACCGCGACCGCGGAGATGCTGGAATTCTTCGAGCGTTTCGACGAGGAGAAATACGGCACCGACGGCGGGCCGCTGCACGATCCTTGCGTAATCGCCTATCTGATCAAGCCGGAGCTGTTCAAGGGCCGCCGCTGCAACGTCAGCGTCGAGACGACCTCCGAGCTCACCATGGGCATGACGGTGATCGACTGGTGGGGCGTCACCGAGCGAGAGAAGAACGCCATGGTGATGCGCGACATTGACCATGACGGTTTCTTTGCGCTGTTGCTGGAGAGGCTGGGGCGGCTGTAAGGCCGCTTAATGCGTGTCGCGCAGAAAAGGATTCGGCCGGCGTGCTTTAAGTCTTTCTTTGATGCATGTCGTTGCCCCAGGACCGCTGCACACTTCTGGGCGACATGCAGTAAGCAGCCGAAGGTTTTTGGTGCCATTGTCGCGCGTTCATTCCGGAAAGCGGTAGAAGACGAAGCCGTTGTTGCGGGTGACGCGTTCTATATTCGCGTGTGAGCCGATAAGCTGCGGCCGATCTTCATTGATGAGCACCGTGGCGCCGCTGTCGAGAAAAAGCACATAGGTTATCGGAGAGCCTTTGTCCCACTGAACGCTTTTGATTGTAGCGCCCAACGACTCCACTGAACGGATGGGACTTGCATCATTTGCCACTTGGCGCATGAAGTCGAACGCACCAAATGCAAACAGCATGCCAAGCAGCAGAATGCCGAAGGCGTTCTTGCGCAGTTCAGTGTAGATGCTAAGCATTTGCTTGACCCCCAGCGCCTATGATGTGGGGATCAGAAGTGTTGTTGTGAAGGCCTGCGGGTTGTGTCTTACTTTGCCTTCGAGAATGCCAGCCACAACCCGCCCCCAACCATGAAACTGCCGCTGATGCGGGACAGCAGCTTGACGCGCCTGGCAGAGAGCATGCGTCCGGCCCGACCGGCGGCAAGCGCGTAGGTCGAATCCGACATGGCCGCGAAGACCATCGCGGTCAGGCCCATGACCACGATCTGCAGCGTATAATTGCCCTGCGGCGCGATGAACTGCGGGAAGAAGGCGCCGAAGAAGACCAGCGTCTTCGGGTTGGAAATCGCCACCAGGAAGCCCTGCAGGAAGAAGCCGCCGCGCGGCTTCCTGGCCGATCCGTCGGGATTGAGCGCGGCCTTGGCGCGGAACATCTGGACGCCCATCCAGATCAGGTACGCGGCGCCGATCAGCCTCACCCATTCGAACCAGTGGCCCATGCCAGCGATCAGCGTGTTTAGGCCGATGCCGACAATGGCGATCATGATCGCGAGCCCGGCCTGGGTGCCGGCAACATTGGCCAGACCAGCCTTCGAGCCGTGGCGGACGCTGTTGGCGATGATCAGCGTGATGGTGGGGCCGGGCACCAGGATGATGACGATGCAGGCGACGACATAGGTGGCGTAAAGTTCCAGCGACATGGTCTTCCCTCGATGGCGGCGATGCGGCGCGGCCGGGCAGGATCAATGCACGGCACCGCTGCCGGCGCAAGCTCAGCGCGAACCGGAGACAAGCCTTTCAGACGGCGCCTGCCGGCCAGGGCAGCGTCGCTTCATAGGCAGCGCCGGCTTTGAGCACGGCCAGATCGCCGCGCGGGCGGCCGATCAGCTGCATGCCCATCGGCCGTCCCCTTTGATCGAAGCCGACCGGCACATTGAGCGCCGGGCAGCCGCCCAGCGTGGCAAAGGCGGAGACCTGCATCCAGCGGTGATAGCTGTCCATGGACTGCCCGGCGACCTCGCGTGGCCAATGGGTGGTGACGTCGAAGGGAAAGACCTGTGCGCTCGGCAAGGCGACGAGATCGAAGCGTTCGAACAGCGACAGCAGCGTGCGGTGCCATGAGGAGCGTCGGACGGTGGCGGCGTGCACCTGCGGCGCCGCCAGGCGCATCGCCTGTTCCACCTCCCAAACCGCTTCGGGCTTCAGCAGCTTGCGTTTGGCCGGATCGTCGTAGTGGGCTTTCAGTCCGCAGCCGCTGCTGGCCTGGCGAAGAACGACGAAAGCCTGCCACAAGGCCTCGAAGTCAACATCCGGCACCAGAGCCTCGCTGGCCAAGGATGCATCCGCCAAGCGCGCGAGGGCGGATTCGCAAAGCTCGAGAATGCCCGGCTCCATCGGCAAATGGCCGCCGAGGTCGCCGAGCCAGGCGATGCGGCCGCCGGCCGCGTTCGCCCGCAGGCCCTCGAGGAAGGAGCCCTGCCTGTCGTGCGAAAGCGGGGCGCCCGGGTGATAGCCGGCCTGCTCGTCGAGCAGCAGCGCAATGTCGCGCACGCTGCGGCCCATCGGCCCCTCGACACCCATCTGGGCATGGAACACGTCGATGTCGGGCCCGGCCGGCACCAGCCCCTGCGAGGGGCGAAAGCCATAGACATTGTTGTAGGCGGCGGGATTGCGCAGCGAGCCGCCGAAGTCGCTGCCGTCGGCGACGGGCAGCATGTCGAGCGCCAGCGCCACGGCCGCGCCGCCCGACGAGCCGCCGGCCGTGAGCGCCGGATCGAAGGCGTTGAGCGTCGGGCCGAAGACCGGGTTGTAGGTGTTGGAGCCCAGCCCGAACTCCGGGACATTGGTCTTGCCGATGATGATGGCTCCGGCCCTGCGGATGCGCTCGACGAAGAAGTCGTCCTCCTGCGGAATGAAGTCCGCGAAGATCGGCGAGCCGAACGTCGTCCTGAGCCCCTTCGTCAGAGCCAGATCCTTGATGGCGATCGGCAGGCCGAACAGCGATCCAACCTCGCCGTTGCCGGCCAGGCGGGCGTCCGCCGCTTCTGCCTCGGCCAGAATGCCGGCCCGGTCGCGCAGCGAAACGATGGCGTTGACCAGCGGGTTCACGGCGTCGATGCGGTCGAGAAAAGCGCTGACGACTTCGCGCACCGAAAACTGGCGTTGTCTGATGCTGGCGGCAAGCGCCACGGCGGACAGCCGGCAGATGTCGCCGGCCGGCGGCACGGCATGCTTCGTCTTGGGACGGGTGGCCGTCACCGCCCGACCGCCAAAGCCGCCTCGACATCCTTTGCCAGCGGGATCGCCGGCTGTGCTCCGGGCTTGAGGCAGGCAAGCGAGCCGGCCGCGGCGGCGCGGGCCAGCGCCTTCTCAAGCGGCAGGCCCGTCGACAGGGCGGCGCCGAAATAGCCGCAGAAGGTGTCGCCCGCGCCGACCGTGTCGACCGGGGTGATCTTCAGCGCCGGAACGGTCAGGAAACTGTCCGGGGTAGCGGCCAGAACACCGTCGCCGCCGAGGGTGACGACAATGGTCTTGCCGGTCTTGCTGGCATAGTCCCGCATGCGCTCCTGCCGGTCGTCTCCGGAGAGCGAAAGCGCCTCGCCATAGAGGTCGAATTCGGTCTCGTTGGCGACGGCATAGTCGGCCTTGCCGAGAAAGCCGGCGGCCTCTGCCCGAAAAGGCGCGGTGTTGAGCACGCTGACGGCGCCGGCCTCCCGTGCCGCGTCGAGTGCCGCTTCGACCGTCTGCAGCGAGATCTCATGCTGCAACAGCACGACATCACCCTTCTTAAGGTAGGCCTTGGCGAGGTCGCCAGGAACCAAGGAGTCGTTGGCGCCTGGGACGACGGCAATCACGTTCTCGCCGTCGGCGCCGACCAGGATCAGCGCCGTGCCGGTGGAGGCAAAACTCTCGCCGACTCCGGAAAGATCGACATTGCCGGCCTTGAGCAGCGCCAGGGCGTCCCCGGCAAAACTGTCCTTGCCGACGGCGCCGACCATGCGCACCTGGGCGCCGGCACGAGCCGCGGCCAGCGCTTGGTTGGCGCCCTTGCCGCCGGGCGCGGTGACGAAGCCGGAGCCGCGCACCGTCTCGCCAGGTGCCGGCAAACGGTCGACTTTGGCGATGAGGTCGAGATTGATCGAGCCGACAATGATGATCAAAGAAGCGCCTCCTGCAGGAGCCGTTCAGCCTTCGATCGAATGCCGATTCACTCCAAGTGTTTGCATTTACACAAATGCTTGGCCAGGAGGCTAGCTGCAAAGACCGTCGGGTTCCAGATCACGTGGGTTGCGCGCCGGCGGCCGACATCATTGGCGTGATCGTGGTCTCAGGATCCCAGCTGGCCAGCTTCCCAGCCCAGTATGGCGCGCTTGCGGGTCAAGCCCCAGTGGTAGCCCGTGAGCGCTCCGGATTTGCCGAGGGCGCGGTGGCAAGGCACGACGAAAGACATCGGGTTGGCGCCGACCGCGGCGCCAACAGCCCGGCTTGCGCTCGGCGCGCCGATGCTGGCCGCGATCGAGGAATAGGTGCAGGCCCGGCCCATCGGGATGCGCAGCAGCGCTTCCCAGACCCGCAGCTGGAAGTCGGTGCCGATCATCACCACGCGCAGCGGCTGGTCGGCGCGCCAGAGCGCCGGATCGAAGATCCGCGCCGCATAAGGCTGGGTCGCCGACATATCCTCGACATGGGTTGCGTTCGGCCAGCGGCCGGACATGTCGGCGAAGGCCTCTCGCTCGCCGCCCGCGTCGCAGAAGGCGAGGCCGGCCAGGCCGCGATCGGTGACCATGATCAGCGCGATGCCGAAGGGCGAGATATGGTAGCCATAACGAATGGTGAGGCCGGCGCCGCGGGTCTTGTAGTCGCCGGGCGACATCGCCTCATGGGTGACGAACAGGTCGTGCAGCCGTCCCGGTCCAGACATGCCGAGCTCGAAAGAGGTCTCCAGCAGCGGCATGCCGGAATCGAGCAGCCTGCGCGCGTGATCGAGCGTCACCGCCTGCAGGAAGGCTTTCGGCGACAGCCCGGCCCAGCGGGTGAACAGCTTCTGCAGCCCGGTGGGCGTCTCGCCGACTTCCGCCGCCAGAACCTCGAGAGAGGGCTGGTCGCGATAGTCGAGGCTGATCTTCTCGATGGCGCGGCGCACGATCTCGTAGTCGCTGCCTTCCGGGGTGATGTCCTTCTCCAGGACCGCGGTCGTCTTGACAGGCATTTGAGCGTTCATCGGTCTATCTCCTTGAGCGCGAATATCGCCGTTCGGACGGCCGATCACCACCCGAAACTTGCCTTGCCGGGAGCATACCCGATGGACTTCGATTTCGGCTGGAGCGCGTCTCAGCGCGCCTTGGCGGTCGCCAAAGCCCGCGAAAAGGCGGAGGCGAAGCTCTCGCGGTCGTCCGGATTGAGGAAGCCGCCGATCGAAACGCTCTTGCCTTGCGCCTCGACCGCCATCCTGGTGATGCCGATCTCGGTGTGGCGGGCGATCGAAAACCGCGTCCAGAACGGGTTGAAATGATGCGCTTCGGAGCGGCCGGACGGCGCGGTCTTGCGGATGTCGAGGCTTGTGCGCGAGACGGAGATTTCCTCACGGGCTCGTGCGGCGCGGTAGTTGAGGCGGAAGGCGACGTAGACGCCGATCACGTCCAACCCGAAGAAACCAAACACCGGCCATGCGCCATGCGCCAGGAAGATCGCGCCGGTAACCGCCCAGCCGAACAGCAGCGCGGCCATCAGGATGAAGAAGCCGGTGCGGCCGAGGGAACGATGGGGCGTGAGCAGTGCCTGAAAGAATGGCTCGTCGGCTTGGTACGAGGCGTTTGTGTCGCTCATGAGGTAATATTATAGGAAGGAAATGGCGCCTCCCAAGTCCAAAAATCCCGCCCCTGTCAAAAAGCCCTCCGCATCAGCCTCGATCGATGCGAGACCGAGGGCGCGACCCCTGAAGGGCAGGACGCGCTCCGTCTACAGCGCTGCCGAGGTGCATGAGATCTTCCGGCGCTTTTCGGTGCAGCGTCCGGAGCCGAAAGGCGAGCTCGACTATGTCAACGCCTTCACGCTGCTGGTCGCGGTGGTGCTTTCGGCGCAGGCGACCGATGTCGGCGTCAATAGGGCGACGAGGCCGCTATTCGCGGTGGCCGATACGCCGCAGAAGATGCTGGCGCTGGGTGAGGCCAAGGTCGGCGACTATATCCGAACCATCGGGCTCTGGCGCAACAAGGCCAAGAATGTCATCGCGCTTTCCAAAGCGCTGATCGACGACTACGGCGGCAACGTGCCGGAGGACCGTGACGAACTGGTCAAGCTGCCGGGGGTCGGGCGCAAGACCGCCAATGTCGTGCTCAACGTCGCCTTCGGCCAGCACACGATGGCTGTCGACACGCATATCTTCCGCATCGGCAACCGGATCGGGCTAGCGCCCGGCAAGACGCCGGAGGAGGTCGAGCAGGGGTTGTTGAGGGTCATCCCGGCCGAGTATATGCGCCATGCGCATCACTGGCTGATTCTGCACGGCCGCTATGTGTGCAAGGCGCGCAAGCCCGACTGCCCGGCCTGCGTGATCGCCGATATCTGCAAGTCGAAGGAGAAGACCACCGACGTGCCGGCGCCGCTGGTGCCGATCGCGCCGCTGGAGGAGGCGCCTTCTGCCGGAGCTTAGGGTTCGTTTGCTCGCAAATTCCGGAGAAACTGCTGCACAACCTTCCGGGCTCAGTAGCCATAGCCGCGCGCCATGGCTGCAGCAAAGACCGGGATCAGCAGGAAGATGAAGGCTTCGGCGCGGACATAGGTCTTGACCGAGGCGAGTTCGGCCGCCGGCACCGAGAAGGACTGATTGCCGCCCGCCTGCCGGTTCCAGGAGATGAAGCGCACGGTCGGGATGATCGACAGAAGCCCGACGATGATGAAGGCGATCATTTTGGCCCAGAACACCCAGTTGTAGACGTAGAATTCCCAGCCCTTCAGGCCGAAGAACACCCGGCAGACGCCGACGACCACGATGAGCGTGGCGATGATGCCATAGTGGCGGTCGATACCGGCCAGGCGCTTCAGCGTGGCGGCAGGCAAGTCGCCGCGCACCAGCACGAATTCGGCGCCGATGATGCCGGCCAGCGAAAACACCAGCAGGTGATGCAGAATGGCCAATACAAGATCAGTCGTATCCATGCGCTCTTCCTGACGTGGCTGAATCGTTCGAAGAGTAGCATCGTCGCTCAAAATTCCCAGACGGCTGGGCAGGCGGCAGAATGCGCGAGACGTCGACGCGCTCGGCGCCGGTCAGGTCTTGGCTGCCCCGTGGTCCTGGGTGATGCTGGCCCTTGTCCGGCTGCGCCAGCCTGCGTAGCGCTGCGGGCTCAACAGGGGCGAAATCCATGAACAGCAAGCAAGCCGGCGTTCCGGTCCTGGAGACGGCGCGGACCATCCTGCGGGCACATGCGCTCGACGATTTCGAGACCTATGTCGCCATGTGGGCCGATCCCGGAGTCACCCGTTTCATCGGCGGCAAGCCGCGCACCCGGGAGGAGAGCTGGATGCGCTTCCTGCGCCATGCGGGCCTCTGGTCCCTGCTGGGCTACGGCTTCTGGGCGATCGAGGACAAAAAGACGGGCCGCTTTGCCGGCGAGGCCGGGTTCCATGATCTGAAGCGCGATATCGAGCCGTCGATCGAGGGTGTGCCGGAGGCAGGCTGGGCGCTGGCCTCGGAGGCGCAGGGTCAGGGACTTGCCAGCGAGGTCGTCGGGCGGATCGTTGCGTGGGGAGACGAGGTGTTCGGGCCGGCCAGCACCGTGTGCATCATCGATCCCGAAAACGGCGCATCGCTCAAGGTGGCCGAAAGGAACGGCTATCGCGAAACCCTGCGGACCACCTATCACGAAAAGCCGACGATCCTGTTGAAGAGGCAGGCCGGAGGCAGCGAATAGGCGGCGACAGACGTTCGGATCAGCGCTTGAGCCTGGACTTGTTCAGGACCACGGCCGCGCGAATAAGAGCCTTCAGCGCCTCTTCATCGACCTGCTCGCCTTGCCGGAAGTCGATGGCGCGCCGTGTGTTGCCTTCGAGGCTGGCGTTGAAGAGACCCGTCGGATCGGGCAGTGCCGCGCCCTTGGCGAAAGTCAGCTTGACGACCTCCTTGTAGGTCTCGCCGGTGCAGATCATTCCGGCGTCTTCCCAGACCGGCACGCCGCGCCATTTCCACTCCTCGGTGACGTCCGGGTCCGCTTGCCTGATCAGGGCGCGCAACCGCGCGAGCATATCGCCCCTCCAGTCGCCCAGTTCCTCGATCCGGCCATCGATCAGCTCGGAAGGAGATCTGCTGTCCTGCGATTCGCTTTTCATCTGTTTTCCTTCTGGCTTCGATGCAAGACCGGTTCACATGCGTTCGCCGGGCAGCCGGCTCGCCTGTTTTACCCAGGAGACGAATTGCGCTTCGTCCAGCTGGTCGCCCTCATGGATGTGGAGATAACGTGTGTCCTTGCTCTTGGACTCAACGGGCGGAATGGGCTCGAGCGACATGCCGCGGAAGAACGCCACCTTGATATACCTGGTAAAACAGTGGATGCCGAGAAACCAGCCTTCGCCTTCCATCCCGTAAAACGGCGAGTTCCATTTGACGGCCTTGCGCACCTCGGGCACGGCTTCCATGACAAGTTCGTCGAGACGTCGGCCGACTTCGCTCTTCCAGCCCGGCATCGCGGCGATATAGGCCTGCACAGGAGCGTCTCCATAGCCTTTGGCAATCTGCGGGTTGCCGCCGGAAAGCAGGACCGGCTTCTCACCCGCCGGCTTGGCGGCGACCTTCGCCGATTTCGCCTTCCCCATCAGGCCGAACCCGCCTCTGCGCGAGCGCCGCGCCGTTTGGCGGCGTAGGGCAGCACGAACATGTAGAGCCCACTGAACAACAGCAGGAACAGCGGCGGCAGAGGCGAATAGACCACCCAGGCGGGTGGTTCGCCCAATGCCATGGCGACGAAGTTGGCAATCACGGTCACCGTAAAGATGATCGACAACCAGCGATGCAGCTGCCTGATCGACTTGCTCCAGTCCAAAGCCGCCTCCTCTGCAGAATGGGCAATCTTCGTCACGTTGTTCCGACCCTTCGGCGGGCCTTCAGTCGATCCGCGCCAGGACATCTTCCAGGGCGGTAAGGAACCTCTGCCAGCCGACGGTGGCGCCACGATAGTATGACTGCTGATCCGCGCGGAAGCCCGTTTGCTCCATGCGCAGATGAGTGCCCATGCTCGTCGGGGTGAGTGTCCAGGTGACGACGCTCTCCAGATCCTTGGTGTCCCATGTGTAGGACAGCGTCTTGTTGGGCTCCACGGTCTGGACCCGGCAGGCGACGGCACCCCAGTCCGCGCTGAGATCGAAACGGTGGTCCACAACCGGCTTGAAGTTGTTCTTCATCAGCCACTCCTCGATGAGATGCGGTTGCGTGAGCGCGCGCCAGATCTTTTCCGGCGGGTGACGGATCTCGCGCTCGACGACGACGGAGCGGGTCTCGACCGAAACTTCATTCATTGGTCCATCCTTTTGAGCAGGTTTTCGAGATCATCGAACCGGCTTTCCCAGAACCCGGCCATGTCCCGCGTCCAGTCCATCAGCGGCGCCAGCGCGCTGAGCTGCGCGCTGTAATGGGTCTGCCGGCCCTCATGGCGGTCACGTACCAATCCGGCTTCCTTGAGGAGGCCGAGATGCTTCGACACCGCCGGCTGCGAGACGCCGGCCTGCGCCGTCAGCGTGCCCACCGACTGCTCGCCCTGGCGGCACAGACACTCGAAAATGGCGCGCCTTGTCGGGTCGGCAAGCGTTCGGAAGAGCATTTCGTGCGTGGCCGACATGGCAATCAATAACTCATTGGTTATTGATTGATCTATAACCAGCGGGATATATGTATGTCAAGCCGCTATACCGGTGCGGCCATGATGCGGGCGCTCAAGTCGGGGAGGCGGTGTCCGCCTTCACACTGGCTTCATGCGGCCACGGCGAATGCTCGCCAAAAGCGCGCGTGGCGCGCGCGGCGGCTTCGAGCAACGGGCGCTGCATCCGCTGCAGGAAAGCCAGGTCGACCCGCGCGCTCGGACCAGCGAGCGTCAATGCGCCGACCAATGTCCGGCCCGGTCCAAATACGGGTGCGGAAACACCCGATGTCTGCGGGTCCCGGTCACCGAGGGAGATATAGAAGCAGTTTTTGCGGATCGTCTCGTAAGGCTCGCCCGGCTCGCCCGAGAAGGCGGCGAGCACGCGCCCGCCGGAGCCCGCAAGCAGCGGCAGCACGTCGCCTTCGCGTATCGTGTAGCGGATCGGATGCTTGGACTCGACCCGGTAGAGGCAGGTGCGCACGTCACCTGCGCGGACATAGAAAGCGACACTTTCCCCGCTGTGGTCGGACAGGTCCCGCATGATCGGCAGCAGGATGTCGATCGCCACGACCGAACGCTGGTAAAGCGTACCCAGCCTGAAGGTGGCCGGGCCTACGCGGTATCGCCCGTCCTCCAGGCGCTCCAGCAACTGCCCGCGCATGAGCGAGTTCGCCAGCCGCAGGATCGTGCTCTTGTAGAGGCCGGTGCGGGTCGCGATCTCGGCCAAACCAAGCGAGCGGTCCGCGGAAGTGAATGCATCGAGGATGGCGATCGCGCGGTCGAGCGCGGCAACTCCGTCGTTTGCCGGCGGGCTGGAGGGAGTGTCTGTCATTTCTGCCGTGATTTCATGGTCGCTCCAATCCGGGAGCGACCCGGACAACAGATTTTGGCCGGTCGGACGCGTTCTGTCTAGAAGAATGCCGTTCCCATTGACAGAACGAGGCGACATTGCTTGAACTCGATAAGCGGGTCTTCGCTCAGGCCCGGCCTTGGCAGGCACCGGAGGAGGTGTCGTGATTTGGAGGAATCCCCATGCTGAACAGACGCAAGTTCTTGACGAGCACCGCCGCGGTCGGCGCCGCCAGCTTCGCCGCATTGCACCTCACGCCGGCTTTTGCGCAGGACGCGCCGCAGATCCAGATCTTCGTGCCGGCAGCGCCCGGCGGCGGCTGGGACCAGACCGCGCGCACGATCGACCAGGTGCTGCGCTCTGAAAAGCTGATCTCGGGCTCGCAGATCACCAATGTCGGCGGCGCCGGCGGCACGGTCGGCCTGCCGCAATTCGTCAATCAGTGGAAGGGGAAGGGCAATTCGCTGATGGTCGCCGGCATGGTCATGGTCGGCGCCATTATCGCCAACAAGGCCGCCAACAATCTCACCGAAGTGACGCCCATCGCCCGGCTCACCGGCGAATTCGAGGCGCTGGTCGTGCCGGCGGACTCGCCGTTCAAGACCGCGGCCGACTTTGTCGCCGCGCTGAAGGAAGATCCGACGAAGGTTCCGGTGGCAGGCGGTTCGGCCGGCGGCACGGACCATATCCTGTTCGGCCTGATCGCCAAGACGGCCGGCGTGCCCGCCGCGAACCTGTCCTACGTGCCTTTCGCCGGCGGTGGCGAGGCGCTGTCGGCGCTGCTCGGCAACCAGGTCGCGGCAGGCATTTCCGGCTACGGCGAATTCTCCGAGCAGATCAAAGCAGGCGCTCTCAGGCTGCTCGCCATCTCCTCCGACAAGCGTCAGGAGGGCATCGACGCGCCAACGCTCAAGGAAGCGGGCATCGACGTCGAATTGTTCAACTGGCGCGGCGTCTTCGCCCCGCCCGGCGTTTCGGATGCCGACAAGGCGGCGATGATCAAGCTGATCGAGACCATGGCCAAGAGCGAGGCCTGGGCGACCGAATGCAAGAACCGAAACTGGACTTCGATCCTGCTCACGGGCGACGACTACGCCAAGTTCGTGACCGAAGATACGACCCGCATCGCCGCCATCCTCAAGGATCTCGGCCTCGCCTGATTTCCAGCCTGCCCAAGGTCCGAAGGGGACCTGGTTTCCCTTCGGACCGGTATGACAGCTGACCGAGCAGCATTGAAACTGCGGCGATGCCGGCGATGTCGGCCATCCGGGAGGAGATCATGAGCACCAGCGAACAACAGCCTCCAGCGCCGCGCCTGGCCGTACCCGAATTGTTGATCGGCATCGGGCTTCTGGCCTGCGCCGGTGCCGTCGCCTGGCAGACCCTGGCGATCCCGGTGTCGCCGCTTTATTCCAAGGTCGGCCCGACCGTCTTTCCCTACATCACCATGTTCGGGATGATCGTGCTTTCCTTGCTGCTGATCCTTGCCGCGGTTCGCGGCGGCTGGCAGCCGGTCGAGGAGAAGGAAACCCCCACCGACTGGAAGTCGATGGGCTTCGTGATCGCCGGCCTCCTCGCCAACTTGCTTCTCATCCAGCCGCTCGGCTTCACCGCGGCGTCGGTGATCATGTTCGTGCTGGTTTGCTTCGGTTTCGGCAGCCGGCATCCTTTGCGCGACGCGCTGCTTGGCCTGGTGCTGGCGCTGGCAGCTTATTTCGGCTTCGCCAGGGCGCTCGGCGTCAATATCGGCGCGGGTCTCATCGAGAACCAGCTCAATGCGCTGATCAACACAGTCTTCGGTGCGAGGGGCTGAGATCATGGACACGCTCGGTTATCTCGCGCACGGATTTGCAGTCGCCTTCACGCCGACCAACCTTATGTGGTGCCTGGTCGGCACAACCCTCGGCACCGCCATCGGGGTGCTCCCAGGCCTCGGGCCGGCGCTGACCATTGCGCTGCTATTGCCGATCACCTACCAAGTGGCGCCGGAAGCTTCCTTCATTTTGTTCGCCGGCATCTATTACGGCGCCATGTATGGCGGATCGACGACGTCGATCCTGCTCAACACGCCTGGTGAAAGCGCCACTATCGTCACTGCGCTCGAAGGCAACCGGATGGCGCGCTCCGGGCGCGGCGGGGCTGCGCTCGCCACCTCGGCCATCGGCTCCTTCGTGGCCGGGACCATCGGCACGCTTGGCGTGGCATTCCTGGCACCGGTCGTGGTCAAGTTTGCGCTGGCGTTCGGACCGGCGGAGTATTTCTCGCTGATGGTGCTCGCCTTCATCACCGTTTCGGCGGTGCTCGGCTCGTCCTCCGTGCGAGGACTGACTAGCCTTTTCGTCGGCTTCGTCATCGGCATGATCGGCGTCGACCTGCAGACCGGGCAGCCGCGCTTCACCTTCGGCACGGGCGAACTGCTCGACGGCGTCGACGTCATCATCGTGGCGGTCGGCCTCTTCGCCGTCGGCGAGACGCTCTACATGGCCTCGCGCCGCTATGCCGGCAAGGACGAGATCGTGCCGCTGAGGGGCTCGCTCTACATGACGGCTGCCGAATGGGCGCGCTCGTGGAAGCCTTGGCTGCGCGGCGCGGTGATCGGCTTCCCGATCGGCGCGATGCCAGCCGGCGGTGCCGAGATCCCCACCTTCCTCTCCTATGCGATCGAAAAGAAGCTGTCGAAGCACAAGGAAGAGTTCGGAACCGTCGGCGCCATCGAGGGCGTGGCCGGGCCGGAGGCGGCCAACAACGCCTCGGCCGCCGGCGTGCTGGTGCCGATGCTGACGCTGGGCCTGCCGACCTCGGCGACCGCCGCGATCATGCTTTCCGCCTTCCAGAGCTACGGCATCAATCCCGGACCGCTGCTCTTGACGACGCAGGCCAATCTCGTCTGGGGCCTGATCGCCAGCCTGTTCATCGCCAACGTCATACTCGTCATCCTCAACCTGCCGCTGATCGGGCTATGGGTGCGGCTATTGAAGATACCGGCGCCGCAGCTCTATGCCGGTATCCTGGTCTTCGCCACGGTCGGCACCTATGGCATCTCGCAGTCGCCCATCGACCTCCTCATCCTTTATCTGCTGGGTGCCGCGGGCTTCCTGATGCGGCGCTTCGATTTTCCCACGGCGCCGGTCATCATCGGCATGATCCTCGGGCCGCTTGCCGAAACGCAGTTCCGCCGGGCGATGACGATCGCCAATGGCGACTGGACGGTGTTCTTCCGGCATCCGCTGTCGCTGACGCTCTTGACGCTCGCCTTCATCGGCCTCGCCGGCCCGCACATCTGGGCCTATATCGAGCACCGGCGCAGGCGCGGGCCGGAGCATGTGCCCGGCGACGCCTGAACGGCTCGCTGCGCCATGAACGGCCTGCTTTCCGGCATCCGCGTCCTCGACCTCACCAATGTGCTGGCAGGCCCCTATTGCGCCTATCAGCTGGCGCTGCTCGGGGCCGACGTGATCAAGATCGAAGCGCCGCCGGGCGGCGATCTCGCGCGCCAGCTTGGCGCTTCGCCGGAGCTCAACAGTGCCGGCATGGGCGCCTCGTTCCTGGCGCAGAATGCCGGCAAACGATCGGTCGTGCTCGATCTGAAGAACGAGGCGGACCGGGACCGCTTCCTCGATCTCGTCGCCACGTCGGATGCGCTGGTGGAGAATTTCCGCCCCGGCGTCATGGACCGTTTGGGCCTCGGCCATGAACAGCTGAGAGAAATACGGCCGAGCCTGGTCTATTGCGCCATATCGGGCTTCGGGCAGACCGGACCGATGCGCGGCAACCCCGCCTACGATCAGATCATCCAGGGACTGTCCGGGATCATGAGCATCACCGGCACGCCGGACACCGCGCCGCTGCGCGTCGGCTATCCCGTGGCCGACACACTCGGCGGCCTGGTCGGAGCTTTTGCGATCGCCGCGGCGCTGGTGCGGCAGAAGACGAGCGGCGAGGGCGCCTTTCTCGACGTCTCGATGCTGGAATGCACGTTGTCGGCGCTCGGCTGGCCGGTGTCGAACTATCTGACGGCAGGCGTCGAGCCGCAGCCCATGGGCAATGAGAACATGACCGCAGCACCCTCGGGTGCATTTCGCACCGGCGCTGGCCTGCTCAACATCGCTGCCAACAAGCAGGAGCAGTTCGTCACGCTGTGCGAATTGATCGGACGGCCGGAACTGGCGTCGGAGCCGCGCTTTGCGGAGCGCGAAACACGCAAGCGCAATCGCGCGGCGTTGAAGCTATTGATCGAAGAAGCCCTTGCGGGCGCGCCGGCCGCAGCCTGGGAGGAAAAGCTCAACCGGGCCGGCGTGCCGGCGGGACGGGTGCTGACGATCCCTCAGGTGCTGGAAGAACGTCAGGTTACGGAGCGTGGCATGGCGACCCGCTTCCAGCACGTCCCCGGCATGGACAGACCGCTGACGGTGGTGCGCGGCGGCTTCATGGTCGACGGCGCGGCACCGTCGCCCGCCGCCCCGCCGCCGCGCCTCGGCGAGCATATGGACGAAATCCTTGCCGCACTGCCGAAGCGTGACAAGACGGGAACGCGGCCATGAGCGCGCAGAAGAAGACTGGCCGCGAGCGCGGCGAGGAATGGTGGCAGACCGGCATCATCGAGATGCATCCCGGCGTCATCCGGCTGCGCGGCTATGAAATCCAGGACCTGATCGGCCGCGTCGGCTTCCCGGCGATGATCTGGTTGATGCTGCGCGGAGAACTGCCGAGCGAGGAGCAGGCAGCGCTTCTCGGCATAGCACTCGGCGCCGCCGTCGACCACGGCCCGCAAGCGCCGTCGATTGCGATTGCGCGCATGGCGGCGACCTGCGGCGTCGGCATCAACAACGCCATGGCTTCGGCCATCAACGTGCTGGGCGACGTGCATGGCGGCGCCGGCGAGCAGGCGCTTGCCTTCTATGGCGACATCGCGGCGGCGATGGATGGCGGCGCGACGCTGGCCGAGGCGGCAACAATCCGGCTCGACCGCTTCTTTGCCGAGGAGAAGGGTTATGTGCCCGGCCTCGGCCATCGTTTCCACCCGGTCGACCCACGGGCGCCTCGCCTCATTCAACTGACGCGCGCGTTTGCGGCCCGCGGCGTGGTCGGCGGCCGCTACGCCGACATCGCCGAGACGATCGAGGCGGACGTGGCCAGGCGCAAGGGGAAGGCGATCCCGCTCAACATCGATGGGGCCACCGCCGTCATCTATGGCGAGCTTGGCTTCCCGCCGGCGCTGACGCGCGGCCTGTTCGTCTTGTCGCGCTCGGTCGGCATCCTCGCGCATGCCTGGGAGCAGTCGCAGGAGAGCGAGCGCAACAAGGGACCGCTGCCAAGGGAGTGGCTGTGGGCCTATACAGGAACCCCGGCGCGACCTTTTCCGGACGACGCGACATGAGGGATTTCAGGTCGCCTCGGCGGCGGGAATCCGCAAATCCCTGAGCAATGTCGAAAGTTCCGGCTCGTCGATCAGCAGTGCTGCATCCGCCGGCGGAAGCCAGGCCCGTTCGCGCTTCCCGGACTCTTGCCAGTCGGCCATCTCCTCGCCAACGGCAAGGAGGTAGACGATGACGTCGACGCGTACGAAACGGCTCTCCAGCCGCTTCCAATAGGAATAAGTGCCGGCCGGCTGCTTCAGGATCTTCCCCAGCACGCCCGCTTCTTCCTGGGCCTCGATCATCGCCGCCTTGCGCCCGCTCTTGCTCTTCATCGGCCACCCCTTGGGCACGATGAAGCGACGCGTGGTGCGCGATGTGACCAGCATCACTTCCATGCCGCCTCGTCCGTCCAGGCGGAAGGGAATGGCCGCGACCTGGCGGATCCGCTCTCCCTTCCTTGCCTTGCGCACTGCTTTCTTCTTGGCTGTAGCCATCCCAAAATCCGGTCAAGGGCCAAGCCCCGGTCGCGCCCACACCGCGCGCGACGAGGCATCGCCCGTGCAAAACCCCAAAACCGCCGCCCATGCGATCCGGCATTGCCAGCAAGTAAGTCGGCTAAATAATCCGAAAAAAGCGGATTGTCAGCGGCAAACGCGTGAAATTGTGTTGCCGATCACCTGGGACTGGCAACTCGGCTTGACCACCGGCACGTCGGGGCGAGGCTTCGGCACGACCTGCCGGTCCTGCTCGCGATAGAACTGCTGCTCTTGCTGGAACTGCTGCCGCTGCAGCCGGTTCTGCAGCATCTGCAGCTCGTTCTGCTGGATGGCGTTGCGATTTGCAGGGATGGCGACTTGGGCCGAGGCATGCGACGCCATGCCCGACAGCACAGCCGCCGTGAGAACCGCCGATATCCCAATCGTCAACAGGCGAGGGTGCGCCATCGCTTCCTTCCGCAGAAAAAGAACCTTCGCGATAATATAGGGCGTCTGTCCCGATGTACCATGGTCCCAAGGCTGGGAGATGACCAGCTGGTTGATCATCGTGCCAAGGAAAATGGCCAATCGGGCATCGGCGCGCTCGGCTCAGTCAACCTCGCGCAAACGGTAGCCGACGCCGGTCTCGGTCGTGATGTAGCGTGGCTGGTCCGGCGTCTTCTCGATCTTCTGACGCAGCTGGCGAACATAGACCCTGAGATACTGCACATCGGTCGAATCGTTCCAGATATGGTTCATCAGGAACCGGTGGGTAAGCACCTTGCCGGCGTACTGCACGAGGATGCGCAGGATGTCGTATTCCTTCGGCGACAGCTTCACCTCCTTGCCCTCGACCTTGACGATGCGCTTGACGAGGTCGACGCTGAGATCACCGGTCTGGAAGACCGGCTTCTCGCCCTGCTGCTGGAACTTGTGGCGCAGCGCGACGCGAATGCGAGCGATAAGCTCGTTCATGCCGAACGGCTTGGTGACATAGTCGTCGGCGCCGAGATCAAGCGCCGTCACGATGCCCGCCTCGTCGGTCCGGCTGGACAGGATGACGACCGGAATGTCGAGGCCGTCGGCGCGCCATTTGCCGAGCAGCTCGAGGCCGGTGATGCCTGGTAGGCCGAGATCGAGCAGGATCAGGTCGGGCCGCTCCGCGTTCATGAGATCGATCGCGGCCTTGCCATTCGGCGCCTCGGAGACCGTGTAGCCCTGGCTGCCGAGGCCGACCCGAAGCAGCTTGCGGATCGGGGGCTCGTCGTCGACGACAAGGATGCTGACGTTCGGATTGGTCATGCAGCATCATCCGTTTTGGCGGCAGCAACATCCGGAACTTCTTCCGGCAGCGGCATTTTGATGGTGAAGACCGCGCCCGACCGGTCCGAGCGGTTCCCGGCAGAGATGGTGCCGCTCATGGCCTCGATGAAGCCGCGGCTGATCGACAGGCCAAGGCCGGTACCGGCGCGGACCTGGTCGGCCTTGCGCACCCGATAGAAGCTGTCGAAAACCCGCTCGAGGTCCTCGGGCGGGATGCCCGGCCCCTCGTCCATGACCTGCAGGATGACGGAGCCGTTGTCGACCCAGCCTTGCAAGCGAATGGCCGAGCCGGGCGGTGCGTATTTGGCGGCGTTGTCGAGGAGGTTGAACAGCGCCTGCTCGAACAGCACGGGATCGAGCCGCAGCATCGGCAGGTCCAGCGCAATGTCGGTGTCAACTCTGTGCTCGCCGGTGATCTTGTGGGCACGATTGAGCGCCGACCCGACAATGTCCCCGACATAGTGGAAAGCGTAGTTCGGCTCCATGGCGCCGGATTCGATCTTGGTCATGTCGAGCAGATTGGCGATGAAGCGGTTCAGCCTTTCCGATTCCGTCAGCACGGTCGACAGAAGCTCGGCCCGATCCTCCTCGGGCAGCGCCGGCGCGAACTCGCGAAGCGTGCCGGCCGCGCCCATGATCGCCGCCAGCGGCGTCTTCAGGTCATGGGAGATGGAGCTCAGCAGAGCCGAACGCAGCCGATCGGCCTCCGCCGCCAGTTTGGCGCGGTCGACATCGGCGACGAGCTGGATGCGCTCGATGGCGACCGCCGCCTGGTCGGCAAGCGCATCGAGCAGGCGCTGCTGATCGGGCGTCAGCAGCGGCCCCTGCTTGTCGCTATCGAGGCCGACCACGCCGACGGCCGTACGTCCCGTTCGCAACGGCAGATAGAGCCGCTTCGCGCCGGGCAGCGTATCGGCGCCGCGGCCGGCCGGCCGGTCATGCTCCCACGCCCAGCGCGCCGCCGCGATGTCGGCCTCGGCCAGCGTATCGTCCGGCGGGTAGCCGGCCTTGACGGTGATGGTGCCGTTTTCGGGCAGCAGCAGCACCACGCGCAGCTTCAGCATCGAGGCGATCTGGAAGGCGGTGGCCCAAAGCACGTCGTCGAGCGTGCCGGCGCCGGCCAGCTTCTTCGAAAAGGAGTAGATATCTTGCGTGGCCCGGGCGCGCGAGCGGGCGGCGACCGCCTGGCGTTGAACGCGGGCGGTCAGATTGCTGGCGATGACAGCGACGACGAGGAAAACGGCAAAGGCAACGATGCTCTCTGGTTCCCTGATCGTCAGCGTGTAGCGAGGCTCGAGGAAGAAGTAGTTGAAGGCAAGCGCGCTCAGAAAGCAGGCGTAAAGTGCTGGCCAAAGCCCGAACGTCACCGCCGATGTCAGCACCGACAGCAGAAGCACGATCGCGAGATTGCGAACGTCGAGGAATTGATCGAGTACCGAGCTGACTGCCACCGCGCCGGCGACAAAGGCGGTGGCGAACAGGTAGGGCCAGATCTGAAAAGGCTTCTGTTCGGCTGCGGCCTTGACCCTCGCAGAGGCGACCTCCGCGTCGCGTTCGGTGCCGGCAATGACATGGACGCTGATGTTGCCGGCATTGCGGATCAGATCATAGGTGAGCGAACCCTCGATCAGCTCCCGCCAGCGCGAGCGGGTCGGTCGGCCGACGACGATATGGGTGAAGTTGTTCGCCGTCGCGTGGCGAATGATATCCTGGGCGACGTTCTGGCCAGGAATGGTCGCGGTCTCGGCGCCAAGCTGCTCGGCAAGACGCAGGTTCGTCGCCAGCCGGTCCTTGTCCTCCTCGGACATGCCGGCGATGCGCGGGGTGTCGACATGGAGCGCCGTCCAGGGCGCACGGAGCCGGTCGGCCAGCCTTCGCGCGTAGCGGATGCGGGCGGCCCCGCCCGGACGCGCGTCGACGCAGACAAGAACCCGCTCGCCCGCCGCCCACGGCCCGGGAATGGCGTGGGACTGCATGTGGTTGAGCAACTGCTCGTCGACGCGCTGGGCGGTGCGGCGCAACGCCAGCTCGCGCAGCGCCGTCAAATTGCCCGGCGAAAAATAGTTCTCGATCGCTCGCTGGGCGGTGTGAGGGAAGTAGACCTTGCCTTCCCGCAGCCGTTGGATCAGGTCGTCGGGGGTGAGGTCGATGATCTCGATGTCGTCGGCCTGGTCGATGATGGAATCGGGAACCGTCTCGCGCACCCTGATCCGAGTGATTTGGGCCACGACATCGTTCAGGCTCTCGACATGCTGGATGTTCAGCGTGGTGTAAACGTCAATGCCTTGCCTGAGGATCTCCTGCACATCGAGATAGCGCTTGGGATGCCTGCTGCCGGGCGCGTTGGTGTGGGCAAGCTCGTCGACCAGGACGAGCGCCGGCAGCCGCTTCAGGATGGCGTCGATATCCATCTCCTCAAGGGCGCGTCCCTTGTACTCGACCTGGCGGCGCGGGATCACCTCGTAGCCGTCGACGAGGGCCTGGGTTTCTTTGCGGCCATGCGTCTCGACGATGCCGACCACGACATCGATACCTTCGGCGCGCCGGGCGCGGCCCGCCATCAGCATCTCGTAGGTCTTGCCGACACCGGGCGCGGCCCCGAGAAATATGCGCAGCCGGCCGCGACCCTCCCGCTCGGCATGCTCGAGCAGCGCGTCGGGAGAAGGTCTGTTCTCGAGATTGGTCCTGTCGTCCGGCATCGATCCAATCATGAATTGCGCCGGGGATGGTGTCGATCCCCGGCGCTTTGCCTGCCTATTTCAGATCATCCAGCGCGAGGTTGAGGGCGAGCACGTCGACCACCGGCTCGCCCAGGAAGCCGAGCTCGCGATCCGCAATATGGCTGTCGACGAGCATCTTCACCTTCGCCTCGTCGATGCCCCTCGCTTTCGCAACCCGGGGAACCTGGAAATAGGCGGCCTGCGGGCTGATGTCGGGATCGAGACCGCTGCCCGACGTGGTGATGAGGTCGATCGGCACCGGTGCATTCGGGTTTTCGGTCTTCAGCTTGTCGGCGTCGGCCTTGATGCGCTCGGTCAGCTTCGGATTGGCCGGTCCGAGATTGGAACCGCCGGATGATGAAGCGTCATAGCCGTTGCCGGCGGCAGAGGGTCTGCCGTGGAAATAGCGATCGCTGGCGAAGGCTTGGCCGATCAGGCTGGAGCCGATCACCTTGCCGTTCCTGGTGATCAGGCTGCCGTTTGCCTGTTTTGGAAACAGCGCCTGTGCGATGCCGGTCATGCCGATCGGATAGATCAGGCCGGTGAGCACGCTGAAGAAGGCGATCATGACGATCGCCGGTCTGAGTTGCTTGAGCATGGAAGAGATCCTTACGCGAGGCCGAAGGCGGTGACGATCAGGTCGATCGCCTTGATGCCGACGAACGGTACGACGATGCCGCCGAGCCCATAGACGAACAGGTTGCGGGTGAGCAGCGCGCCGGCGCCGATGGCTCTGTACCTCACCCCCTTCAGCGACAGCGGGATCAGCGCGATGATGATCAGCGCGTTGAAGATGATGGCCGACAGAATGGCGCTCTGCGGCGTCGCCAGATGCATGATGTTGAGCGCCTGCAACGGCCCGGCGGATTGTCCGGGCGCGACATAGAAGACCGCGAACATGGCCGGGATGATGGCGAAGTATTTCGCCACGTCGTTGGCGATCGAGAAGGTAGTCAGCGATCCGCGTGTCATCAGCAGCGCCTTGCCGATCTCGACGATCTCGATCAGCTTTGTCGGGTCGCTGTCGAGGTCGACCATGTTGCCAGCCTCGCGCGCGGCGACGGTGCCGGTGTTCATGGCGACACCGACATCGGCCTGGGCGAGCGCCGGCGCATCATTGGTGCCGTCGCCGCACATGGCGACCAGCTTGCCCTTGGCCTGCTCCTCGCGGATCAGCGACAGTTTGTTCTCCGGCGTCGCCTGGGCGAGGAAATCGTCGACGCCGGCTTCTGCCGCAATGGCCGCTGCGGTCAGCGGATTGTCACCGGTGATCATCACAGTGCGGATGCCCATCTTGCGCAGCTCGGCGAAGCGCTCTCGAATGCCGCCCTTGACGATGTCCTTGAGGTGGACGATGCCAAGCAGGCGTCCGTCGCGTTCGACCGCTAGCGGCGTGCCGCCAGCCTTGGCGATCTCGTCGGCGATGGCCTGCAGATCGCGAATGGCGTCGCTTGTGGGCCGCGTGCCGCGGGCGGCGACCGTCGCCCGGTTGACGTGAGCCAGCACCGCATCGACCGCGCCCTTGCGCACCGACGAGCCGTCGATGTCGACGCCGCTCATGCGGGTCTGCGCGGTGAACGGCACGAAGGTCGCGTGCAAGGTCGCCATGTCGCGGGCGCGGATGCCGTATATCTGCTTGGCGAGCACGACGATCGAGCGGCCCTCCGGCGTCTCGTCGGCCAGCGAGGCGAGTTGGGCGGCATCCGCCAGTTCCCGCTCGCTGACGCCCCCGATCGGACGAAATTCGGTTGCCTGCCGATTGCCGAGCGTGATGGTGCCGGTCTTGTCGAGCAGCAGCGTGTCGACGTCGCCGGCTGCTTCGACGGCGCGGCCCGACATGGCGAGCACGTTGAAGCGAACGAGGCGATCCATGCCGGCGATGCCGATGGCCGAGAGCAGCGCACCGATCGTGGTCGGGATCAGCGTCACGAACAAGGCGACCAGGATCGTGACCGAGATGTAGCCGCCCGAATAGGAAGCGAAGCTCGGGATGGTCGCTGTCGCCAGCACGAAGATCAGGGTCATGCCGACCAGCAGGATGTTGAGCGCGATCTCGTTCGGGGTCTTCTGGCGTTCGGCGCCTTCGACCAGTGAAATCATGCGGTCGAGGAAGGTTTGGCCGGATGCGGCGGAAATGCGCACGCGGATCCAGTCGGACAGCACCTGAGTGCCGCCGGTGACGGCCGAGCGGTCGCCGCCGGATTCACGGATGACGGGCGCGGATTCGCCGGTGATCGCGGCTTCGTTGACGGAGGCGACACCTTCGATCACCTCGCCGTCCGAAGGGATGATGTCGCCAGCCTCGACCAGCACGACATCGCCGACCTTCAGGCTCGTACCGGGCACGAGCTTGAACTTCGTGCGATCCTCGCCGTTGGTGAGCAGCTTGGCCTGGGTCTCGGTGCGCGCCTTGCGCAGTGAATCCGCCTGCGCCTTGCCCCGGCCTTCGGCCACGGCTTCGGCGAAGTTGGCGAACAGCACGGTGAACCAGAGCCAGATGATGATCTGCAGGGTGAAGCCGAGATCGCCGCCACCGGTGGTGACATCCTTGAGGAACAGAACGGTGGTAAGCGCCGAGACGATGGCGACGACGAACATCACCGGATTGCGGATCAGCGTGCGCGGGTCGAGCTTGCGGAAGGCACCGCCAATAGCGGGCATCAGGATGCGGGCATCCATGATGCTTGCGGATTTGGACTGGCTCATTTGACGGCTCCGGTATCGGTGATGTTAGACGGCGCCGGCTGTTCGGCCTTCGGCAAGAGGTGCGGAAGGCCGGAGGCCAGCAGCCACAGCACGAGCAGTACGGCAGCCATGCCGAGGAAGGTGGAGAAAGTCGGGAAAGGACGAGGCTTCTCGTCCCCGCCGCCGTCAGATCTTCCGTTACCGGGCTGGTGACGATCGTGCCGAAATATGTTGTTGAACCAGGGCATCTCAGAACGTCTGTCCGTGGATCATCGCTAAGTGTTCCACGATCGGGCCGACGGCGAGCGAGGGGAAGAATGTGAGGCCGCCGACGATGACGATGACGCCCACCAGCAGGCCGACAAACAGCATGCCGTCGGTCGGGAAGGTGCCGGCGGAGGCGGGCACGGTCTTCTTCGCGGCCAGCGAGCCGGCGATGGCTAACGCCGGAATGATCACCAGGAAGCGACCCATCAGCATGCCGACGGCGATGGTGATGTTGTACCAGGGCGTGTTGCCGTTCAGGCCGCCGAAGGCGGAGCCGTTGTTCGCGGCCGCCGAAGTATAGGCATAGAGCACCTCGGAGAAGCCATGCGGGCCGCCATTGGCCACGAGGCCACCGCGCTCGGCAGGACCACTGCGATCGCGGTGAAGATCAGCATCGCCAGCGGTAGGCACAGGATGGCCAGCATCGCCATCTTGACCTCCTTGGCCTCGATTTTCTTGCCGAGATATTCCGGCGTGCGGCCGACCATCAGGCCGGCGACGAAGACGGCCACGACGACGAACATCAGGATGCCATAGAGGCCGGCGCCGACGCCGCCGACGATGACCTCACCGAGCTGCATGTTGATGAGCGGGATCATGCCGCCAAGCGCGGTGAAGCTATCATGCATGGCATTGACGGCGCCGCAGGAGGCGGCCGTGGTGATGACGGCAAACAGCGCCGACAAGGCGATGCCGAAGCGGGTCTCCTTGCCTTCCATGTTGCCGCCGTCGATGCCCAGGGCATGCACGAGCGGATTGCCGGCGGCCTCGGCCCAGTAGCAGACGACTACGCCGGCGAGGAACAAAACGCCCATCGCAGCCAGGATCGCCCAGCCCTGGCGCTGGTTGCCGACCATGCGGCCGAAGACGTTGGTGAGAGCAGCACCCAAGGCGAAGATGGTCAGCATCTGGATGAGGTTCGAGATCGCGTCCGGATTCTCGAAGGGATGCGCGGCATTGGCGTTGAAGAAGCCGCCGCCATTGGTGCCGAGCATCTTGATGGCGACCTGCGAGGCGACCGGGCCGAGCGCGATCGTCTGCCTGGCGCCTTCCAGCGTGGTGGCGGCGACATAGGGCCCGAGCGTCTGTGGGATGCCCAGCCAGACATAGACGAGCGTCAGCACGATGCAGGCGGGAAGGAGCAGGTAGAGCGTGCAGCGTGTGAGATCGACCCAGAAATTGCCGATCGATTTGCCGGAAGCGCGCGCGAAGCCGCGGATCAGGGCGATCGCGACGGCAATTCCCGTGGCGGCCGAGACGAAGTTCTGAACGGTCAGGCCGGCCATCTGCACCAGATAGGACATCGTGCTTTCGCCGCCGTAGTTCTGCCAGTTCGTGTTGGTGACGAAGCTGGCGGCAGTGTTGAAGGCAAGTCCTGGGTCGACGCCGGTCATTCCCGCGGGATTGTAGGGAAGCAGGCCCTGCAGCCGCTGCAGCGCATAGAGAACCAGCAGGCCGGCGAGGTTGAAAAGCAGCATGGCGGTCGTGTAGGCGGCCCAGTGCTGTTCTTGATTCTGGCTCGTTCCGGCGAGGCGATAAAGACTGCGTTCGATCGGTACAAGCGCCACCGACAGGAAGGTGCGGTCACCGCTGAAGACGCGGTGCAAGTAGCCGCCGAGCGGCTTCACCAGCAAGAGCAGGATCGCGCAATAGACGACGATCTGTATCCAGCCATTGAGTGTCATGATGAGCTTCCCATGCGCCGGTCAGAAGCGCTCTGGGCGAATGAGCGCGTAGGTGAGGTAGGCAAGCAGGAACAAGGTGACCGCGCCGCCGAGGGTGTAATCGAAAAGCATTGCCGGGGCTTCCTCTCAAATTCTGTCGCAGGCTTTGACGTAGGCTAAGGACAGGACAAAGAATAAAATCCCGACGCCAAGAACAATGAGGTCCATTGCAGATGTTCCTTGTTTCGTTTCTGGCTCTCGAAGCTGCACGCAGTCGCGCGTCACCTTGGCGATGACGGCGGTCAAAGGGAGTCTTTTCGGAACGGAATATGGAGCCTGTCGCCATAAAGGTTCGAGACGGGGCGGAGCGAAAAGATATAGGAATTCTATAAAGACTTCGGCTGCCGGCATGCTGCGCGCATTTTGAGCATCAAGACGCCGGGCGGGCGACGCGGACGGCCTGTCGACATTGGCTATGGTCAGGAGCGAGCAATCGCAAATATGCTAGGTTCTTGGCGACGGCTGACATGAGTGAAGGCGGCGCAGGCGCGGCCGGCAAGAAAGACGACAATGCTCGACATCGGACCATCACAGCAGGCAGCCACCTGGCTCGCGTCCTTCGGCCGTGCGCTCGAGGCAGGCGAGATCGAGGCGGTCACCAGCCTTTTCGTTGACGATTGCTACTGGCGCGATCTGCTAAGCTTCACCTGGAACGTCAAGACCATGGAGGGGCAGGCGGCGATCCGCGAGATGCTGACGGCGACGCTGGCGACGGCGCAGCCATCGCATTGGCGCCTGTCCGGCGAAGCCAGTGCCGACGATGGCGTGGTCGAAGCCTGGTTCACCTTCGAGACGGCCGTGGCGCGCGGCGAGGGGATTCTGCGCCTCAAGGACGGCCGCTGCCGGACGCTGCTCACGGCGATGAGCGAACTCAAGGGCTTCGAGGAGCGGAAGGGCCCGGCGCGGCCGCTTGGCCTGCGCCACAAGGCCGATCCTCAGCGCGAGACCTGGGCGGAAGCCCGAGCGCGCGAGGCGCGCGACCTCGGCGTGCACGAGCAGCCTTATTGCCTGGTGATCGGCGGCGGCCAGGCGGGCATCATGCTCGGCGCAAGGCTGCGGCAGCTCGGCGTTCCCGCCCTGATCATCGAGAAGAACGCGCGCGCCGGCGATTCCTGGCGCAACCGCTATCGCTCGCTCGTGCTGCATGATCCGGTCTGGTACGACCATCTGCCCTACATCCCGTTCCCGGAAAACTGGCCGGTGTTCACGCCCAAGGACAAGATGGGCGATTGGCTGGAAATGTATGCCCGGGTGATGGAACTGAACTACTGGGTCGCCACCAAATGCATCAGCGCTGCCTATGACGAGGCGGAAAAGGTCTGGACGGTGGTGGTCGACCGCGTCGGCCAGCGCATGACGCTGAAGCCCAAGCACATCGTCTTCGCCACCGGCGCCTACGGGCCGCCCCGCAGGATCGATTTGCCTGGCGCCGAGAGCTTCAAGGGCGAATTGCTGCATTCCAGCCAGTATTCCAGCGGCGAAAAATTCCGCGGCAAGCGCGTCGCGGTGATCGGCGCGGCAAGCTCGGGGCATGACGTCAGCGTGGACCTCTGGGAGGCGGGCGCCGAGGTCACCATGGTCCAGCGCTCGCCGACGACAGTGGTGAAGTCCGACACGCTGATGGAAGTCGGCTTCGAGATCTTCTCGGAAAAGGCGCTGGCGCGCGGCATCACGACGGACAAGGCCGACCTGATCGTCGCCTCGACGCCGTTTGCGCTGGTGCCGAAGGGGCAGCGCGCGCTCTACGACGTTATCCGTGCGCGGGATGCCGAATTCTACCGGCGCCTCAGCGACAGCGGCTTCGCCATCGATTTCGGCGAGGACGAGACCGGGCTGCTGATGAAGGCCTACCGCACCGGCTCGGGCTTCTATATCGACGTCGGCGCTTGCGAACTGATCATCAACGGCCAGATTGGCGTGCGGAGCGGCGCCGGCATCAAGTCGCTGACGCCGCAAGGCATCCTGTTCGAGGACGGCAGCGAGCTCGCTATCGATGCGATCGTCTGCTGCACCGGCTTCCAGTCGATGAACGAGACTGTGGCTACGATCGTCTCGCGCGAGGTCGCGGACAAGGTCGGCCCGTGCTGGGGCCTGGGCTCCGGCGTGAAGGGCGATCCTGGCCCATGGCAGGGCGAATTGCGCAACATGTGGAAGCCGACGGCGCAGGAAGCGCTGTGGTTTCACGGCGGCAATCTGGCGCTGTCGCGCTTCTATTCGAAATTCGTGGCGCTGCAGCTCAAGGCGCGCATGGAAGGAATCGCGACACCGGTCTATGGCGAGCCGAGCAATGCCAGGCCGTGACCTGTGTGTCTTACGCGGTCAGGCCCGTCCGGCACAGAAGCGCGCGGGGCCGTCCCACGAGGCGAGCCGTTCGCGTCACGAACTCCGCTCCATTGGAGAGGGCACTATGTCGTCGCGAAGCGTTGTGATTGATCTGCTGGCGCTTGCTGCGGCCGGGCATCGCAGCTGTCGTCTGCCTGCTCTTGCGTGAAAGGGTCAGCCGCAAATTTCTTTTCCGGCTGTTTTTCCTGATTTTGATCGCCTCGTTTTGGATGGAAATGAAGATGGCCATCGCCTTCGGATTTTACGCAATTCCATCATCGTCCCTGCCTGGCGCCGCCGGATGAAACGTCGCTATTTTCGCAATCAGACCGGCCGGTAGGCGACGGCCTCGATCTCGATCTTGATGTCGATCATCAGGCGCGCCTCCACCGTTGTGCGCGCCGGCGGGTCCTTGGGGAAGTGCCTGGCATAAACGGTGTTGAAGGTGCCGAAATCGCGGGCATCCTCGAGCCATACCGTGGTCTTGACGACATCGTCCATGGTGCAGCCGGCGAGCGCCAGCGCCGCCTTGACGTTCTGCAGCACCTGCTCGGCCTGCTCGGCGATGCCGCCTTTGACCACCATCCCGTCGCGTCCCACCGGCACCTGACCGGAGACATAGACGAAGTCGCCGGCGCGCACGGCGGGCGAGAGCGGGACATGCGAAGTCCCAAAACACTGCTTTGGCAAGGAAAGCCTCCTGTTCGGAATGAAGTCCACCGCACTCGCGCGGCTCTCTATGTTCGGGACCCTTACGCTTGTCGGCGCGATCCTGATAGGGGCTGGAGAGCCGGTGGTCTCCGACCTGCAGAGCCCCTGCTTCCGACGGGAGCGGATCCTCCGCGGGAGCATCGAACCAACAACGCCGGCACAGGCTTCAGGAAGTTTCGAGGGAGAAGCTACCCAGTTCGGATGAACGAAGATCTCAGGAAATGCGCGGCAGCCTTTCCTCGGCCGAGCGGTGATCGAACACGACAGCCATGGTCTTACCAACGGCGGTCATGACGATGAGCTCGATCAGGTGATCGTCGCTGTCTTCACAGGCCGGATCGGAGCGGCGAACGGCGTCCAGCATAGCGCGGGTCGAGATGGTGTCGCCGGCGCGGTATTTCGAAAGCGCACACGAAACAAGATCTTGCGCCGCCGTGACGACGACGACCACTTCCGCAGCGACGTTCATTGGCCTCCTCCTGCCATGAACCCTCCCCGGAAGGATGATACGCCAATGGTTGGATTGCGCCAGTGAAATGGTGGTCCGACCAGAGAGGCTGGCGCCAGCTGCCGACACCAGCCCATAGGTGTGGAACACCGCGCGACGGTCGCGCCCCATGCTCGACGCATTGCGCTGCGGTTGGTAAGCCCTGCGGGGCAGGGAGACTAGTCGAGTCGAGACATGACGGTTGCGATCGAGATGGGGCACACGAGCGCCGGCGCCCCGGCGGCTCTGGACCTCGAGGAACTGCTGGCGACCCGCCTGCTGGTGCAGGGCAATTCGGGCTCAGGCAAGTCGCATCTTCTGCGCCGGCTGCTGGAACAGAGCGCGCCCTGGGTGCAGCAGACCATCATCGATCCCGAAGGCGACTTCGTCTCGCTCGGCGAGCGTTACGGCCATTTGGTGATCGATGCCGAGGATCACACCGAACGAGGCCTGCAGGCGGCCGGCGAGCGGGCGCGCATCCACCGCGTCTCGACCGTGCTCAATCTTGAAGGGCTCGACGCCGAGAACCAGATGCGCCGCGCCGCCGCCTTCCTCGGCGGGCTGTTCGAGGTCGCGCGCGACCATTGGTATCCGATGCTGGTCGTGGTCGACGAAGCGCAGCTCTTTGCGCCGGCCGTCGCCGGCGAGGTCTCGGACGAGGCGCGCAAGCTTTCCCTCGGCGCCATGACCAATTTGATGTGCCGCGGACGCAAGCGCGGGCTCGCCGGCATCATCGCCACGCAGCGGCTGGCCAAGCTCGCCAAGAACGTTGCCGCCGAGGCCTCCAACTTCCTCATGGGTCGTACTTTTCTCGATATCGACATGGCGCGGGCGGCCGACCTGCTCGGCATGGAGCGGCGGCAGGCGGAGGCTTTTCGCGACCTCGAACGCGGGCATTTCATGGCGCTCGGCCCGGCCCTGTCGCGCAGGCCGCTTGGCGTGCGCATCGGGTCGACCGAAACCCAGCCGCGCAACGGCACGCCGCGGCTGATGCCGCTGCCGCAGGCGGCGCTCGAGGACGCGCGCGCCATCATTCTCGCGGCGCCGCCGCCCGAGACGGTCCGGCCGCAGCGCCGGCCCTCGCCGGACTTGCTCGACCAACTGATGGCGGCCAAGTCCGCGCCGCTGGACATCCGTCCCGAGCCGGCGGAGCCGGCGCCGAGCGCCGAGGACTTGGCCGAGCGGCGCGAGCGCATGGACCGTATCCTGCGCGCGATACTTGCCGAGCCTGACGCGGGTTTTCGCGTCATCGGCGTGCTCTACCAGGAATTCGTGGTTCGCTGCCGGATCGAGGGGCTCGCCTCGGTCGTGCCCGACCTTTCGGAGTTTCGGCGCATGCTGACGCGCGCCCGCGCCGGCGTCGGCTCCGACATGGCCGAGGACGACGCCTGGCGCGATGTCTCGGTGCGCGCCTCGCTTCTGCCCGAGGACATGCAGGGCGTGTTCATGATGATCGCGCGCGCTGCGAAGGAGGGCCAGCCCTGTCCGAGCGATCCGGCCATCGCACGGGCCTATGGCTCGCATTCGCTTCGCCGGGCGCGTCGCCTGCTCGACTATATCGAGGAGCAAGGCCTCATCGTCTGCCAGATCGACGGCGCCGGGCGTCGGACGGTGACGCTGGTGGAACTTGCCTGGGCGACGGCGCCCGGCGACCCGAATGCCGCAGAGGCGCAAGGCGGTTAGGGACGTGGAGTGGCGCCAGTTCAGTAGAGCGGCCTAGCCCCCCGCGCGACCACCGCCTCTCATCGGCTCCTGCAGACTTGGGCCTCAACCCCGAGAGAAGGGCCGACCTTGTCCAAGTATTTGTTCTGCCCCAGGAATGAAGCATGGGCGGCTCCCAGGCGCTTCGGTGGCGCATCGTTCTCATCCGGATTGGGGAGAGGCTGTTCGTCCGGAAGCTGTTCCGGGTCCGGTTCGCGCATCGGTTTCGGGTCGGGGATCGGCGGCGGAGTCGGTATAGGCGTCGGGTCGGGATTGGGAAGGATGGCCAAGGTGATTTTTCCTTTCGCTCAGGGCGCCGGCAGGGAAGTCGGATCCGCTAGGACCGAAGATCCTGCTGGCGCGACCAAGACGCAGCGCGCTGCCTTGCGGCTTTTCTCGTCGGATTGCGTGGCGAAGGCTGAGGTTGGCAGAACGGATCACGACGGCCGATAGTTCCCGGTGCGAACCCGCCCATTGTCGAAAGCATCGCCAGCGCGTGTTGTCATTTCATCACATCGTGCATCCGGCCCTTGCCGGCCACACGCCGCGCCTTAGTTCCATTTATGGTTTTGGAGGGCATCTGCCGATATAGGAGGCGGCCGTGAAGCATCAAACCGTTGACCAACTCAATGCCGTTGCCGACGTTCGCACCGAAGCGACGGTTCTTTTCGCCAATCGAAGCCAGCGCCTCGAACGCTGGGCACAACTTCTCGAGCAGGATCCGGGCCGACGCCTGACCGCGCTTGCCGGCACGGAATACGCGACCCCCGACGTACGCGAGAAGATGCGTTCGGCTGGCTCGCCGATGACCGTCGCCTTCGAAGATCCGGTCTTTCGCGCGCAAGGCTTGAAGGACGACAGCTACGGTGAAGCGAAACGCTTCTTCGAGCTCAGCGACTGGCAACTGCACGAAGTCGTCTGCCATTGCCATGTCGGCGCCAGCCTGCCGGCTCGCTGGGCTGCGTCCCGCGTCCGCGCGGCGATCTCTCCGGGCGCCGGCTTCTTTGCCTGGCTGCGCGGCGTGTTCCTGCGCTGAGAAGACGACTGACCTTCTTTGAGAGGCAAGGCCTCTCAAGGCAGGGCCGCGGCCTCGTGGGAGCGGGGGAGATGCCGGACCTCTTCACGGGGCCGGCAGGGCGGCCTGTCGCCCTTTGCTCGTTTTGCGATTTAACTGTGCCCCCCGCCGCAGTGGCGGTCGGGCATCGCGCCGCAAGCGCGCCGATCAGGTCGTTGCCTGGATGATCAGCGTCAACGTGCCGTCGCCATCGATATTGGCGGCGACCACCTGAGAGGAGTTCAGGCCATTCGCTCGCAGAACCGAAACCGCTTCGGGCGAAGCATCGACCGAGTTCTGCAGCTTGGCCAAGTCCTGTGCGGTCGTCCTGGTCACAATGGCTTCAGCCTGGGCCTTGATCTCGGCCGGCAGGTCTTCCATCGCGACCACTATGACCTTGGTGACGCCCTGACTTGGATTGCCCTGCCTAGGCTGCTGCGCCGGTTCGGGCGAGCGCTGTCCAGCCGGCGGCAAGGTCTGCGGCGGCTGCGGATCGGCGCGTTGGCCGAGAGCGGGCTGCGGCAGGGCAAAGGTTGAAAGAGCGAGCAGCATCGTCAACGTTCGCATCGTCTTTCCTTCCATGGCTCGAAGTCTGAGGACTGAACCTTTGTGCCGGGCGATGGTTCCGGCGAAGGAATCGGCGCACGTCAGGCGGCGCGGCTGAAGCGATCGATGCTGAAATCATCGAGCGGCGTTTCGCATCGGCCGGTGGTGATGAGCTCGGCCATGGCGTCGCCCACGCCAGGACCCAGTTGGAAACCGTGTCCGCTGAAGCCGAAGGCATGGAACAGACCCGGCGTCGTCGCCGAGCGGCCCATGACCGGCAGCATGTCGCGCATATAGCCCTCGCAGCCGGACCAGGTACGGATGACTGCGACCTTTGCGATTGCCGGCAGCAGCCGCGCGACGGCGCGCAACTGCGCCGGCAGGCGCATGGGGTCGGCGACTGCATGGCCCGGATCGAGGTCCACTGCTACCCTTTCGGCTGCTCCGCCGAAAACGATGTTGCCGCGTTCGACCTGACGCAGATAGGCGCCATACTCCTTGTCGCGCGTCCAGATGCCGACCACCGGCAGGACACGGTAGGGCAGTGGCTCGGTCACGCCCATCTGCGGACCGCGCGCGTCAAGCGGAACCTCTTCGCCGAACGCAGCGGCGATGCGCGCGCCCCAGGCCCCGGCCGTATTGAGCAGGCATCCGGCGCCGAAGGAACCTTTTGAAGTGGCGACCAGGAAACCGGAGCCCATGTGCTCGATCTTCCCGACGGCAGCTTCCTCGATGATTTGCGCGCCGAGCTTACGGGCGGCCTCGCCAAAGGCCGGGGCGATCAGCCGCGGGTTGCCGCTGCCGTCCTGCGGCGAGAACGAGGCCGCGATCGCGTCGGGACCGAGACCGGGAAAACGGGCGCGAATCTCGGGCGGGCCGAGTTCCTCCAGCCCAAGCCCCCAGGGTCGCGCGGCTTCAGCATAGGCGCGCATGTCGGCAAGTCCGCCTTCATCGAATATCAGCCGGATATGACCGGTGGCGCGGAACTCCACGTCGCGGCCAAGCATTTCTTCGGCCTCGCCCCACAGGCTGAGCGAGCGGTGGGCGAGCGGGAGCTGAGAGACATGGCGCCCGGTGCGCCGGATATTGCCAAAGGAGGCAACCGTCGCCCCGGTGCCGATGCGGTTACGCTCGATGAGCGTCACGCGCGCGCCGCGCCTGGCGAGGAAATAGGCCGAGGCCGTTCCCATCAGCCCGCCGCCCAGCACGATCACATCCATAGCGGCCCCTTGAGAACACCCGACCCATTGAGCGATCTTGTCGCCGCCGTGGCATTGCGTCAAAGATGGGTTTGGACAAGAGCCATAAGCTTTACCTATGGAGTGGCAATGCGGGCCCGGCAGCTCGAAGTGTTCATCGCCGTCATGCGCGCGGGCACCGTGACCGCCGCGGCCCGGATGCTGAACATCTCGCAGCCGGCGCTCAGCCAGGTGCTGCTTCACACCGAGGACGAGCTCGGCTTCACGCTGTTCGAGCGGGTGAAGGGCCGGCTGCGCCCGACACCGGAGGCGCTTGAGATCTTTCCCGATGCCGAGAGGCTGTCGGCCGGGCTCGAGGGCCTACGCCGCAAGACCACCGACCTGCGTCTCGGCCGAGCGGGCTTGGTGCGGGTCGCGGCCTCGCCGCCGCCGGCCATGGCGATATTGCCGCGCGCGTTCACCGCATTTAGGGCGCAGCATCCCAACATCTTGCTGCGCTCCCATAGCGCGCCGATCGCCGCGATCGTCGACATGCTGCGCGCCGGCGATGCCAGCCTCGGCGTCGCCATGGACGACCGCTTGCCTCCCGACATCGAGGCGGAGGTGATCGGCAGCGTCGGCTTCGCGTGCCTGCTGCCCGCCGGGCATGAGCTGCAGAGGAAAACCGAGCTGACGCTCGCCGATCTGGTCGGGCAGGAGCTGATCTCCTATCGCGGCAACACCCGGCCGGCCGACGAACTGGCCCACGCGGCCCGCGCTGAGGGCGCGGCGCTTTCGCCGTCGCTGGAGATCGACGTCTCCATCTCCGCGGTAGGCTTCGTTCAGGCCGGCCTGGGCATCGCCCTCGTCGACGCGCTGCTGCCATGGCACCAGTTTGCCGGGCTTGCCGTGAGGCCGCTGGCGGCCGGACCGGAGTTCCCGATCGCGCTGCTCACCTCGCGCGCCCGGGCGCTTTCGCGGGCCGATGAGATGATGCGGGATGAAATTCGCGCGGCCTGTGCCGCCATCCTGGATCGACAGCACCCAGGAGCATAAGCAAGGCTTATATCCTTGCCCATCAAACGTCTTGGACCCGAACCATCCAGTTGTGTCAGCTTCGGGTTGGCAGACAGGAAGGGACGCATCATGGATGGTGGCATCGCGACGGATGCAGCGCGGAACGGAGCCGACTGGAAAGTCGGCGTCGATATCGGCGGGACGTTCATCGATTTCTGTGCGCTCGAAGCAAATTCCGGGCGAGTGGCTTCGCTGAAGGTGCTGACGACGCCGGAAGATCCGGGCGCCGAGCTGATGACGGGTCTCACCCTTCTGGCCGAACGCGAAGGGTTCGATCCCACCCATACGACGCGCTTCGTGCACGGCACGACCGTCGGCATCAACACCATCATCCAGCGCAAGGGCGCGCCGCTCGCGCTGTTCACCAATGCCGGCTTCGAGGACGTGATCGAACTCGCGCGGCTTCGCATGCCCGATATGTATTCGCTGTTCTGCTCGCGGCCGGACTCGCTGATCTCGCGCGACATGATCTTCGGCATTCCGGCGCGCATGCGTGCCGACGGAAGCGAATCCCAGGCGCCTGACATGGCGGCTGTGAAAAGCGCGGTCGCTGCCGCGAAAGCGAACGGGGCGCAAGGGATTATCGTCGCCTTCCTGCATGCCTGGCGCAACGCAGCCCAGGAAGCCTCGGTCAAGGCGGCGATCGCAGGCCTTGCGCCCGACTTCTTCGTCTTCACTTCGGCCGAGGTCTGGCCGGTCATCCGCGAATATGAGCGCAGTTCGACCGCCATTCTCAACGGCTATGTCCATCCGCGCGTCTCCGGCTACCTGACGGCGCTGGAAGAGCGGCTGAACGGCCGCGGCGTGCCGGCCCGCCCGATGCTGACGAAGTCGAACGGCGGGCTGATGAACGCTGCCGAGGGCAAGCGTGCCTGCGTGAACATGCTGCTGTCGGGAACCGCCTCGGGTGTCATCGGCGCCTCCTGGCTCGCGCGTCAGGCCGGCGAAGACAAGGTGCTCACCCTCGACATCGGCGGGACCTCGGCCGACTTCGCGCTCATCATCGGCGGCGAGGCGCAGTTCGGGACCGGCGAGCTGATCGGCGAATTTCCGCTCCATATCCCGTCGGTGTCGGTAAGCTCGATCGGCGTCGGCGGTGGCTCGATCGCCAGCGTCGATGCGCAGGGCGTGCTGCGGGTCGGGCCGGAGTCGGCGGGCTCGACGCCGGGGCCAGCCTGCTACGGTCGCGGCGGCACGCAGCCGACGGTGACGGACGCCATGGTGGTGTGCGGATGGCTTGGCCACAGCGAGATGGCCTATGGCCAACTCAGGATCGACACCGGGCTGGCGCATCGTGCGGTCGGCACGCTTGCCGCCCGGCTTGGCCGCCCGCTCGAGCAGACCGCGCAGGCGATCCTCGACATCGCGGTGTCGGAAATGTTCGTCGGGGTCGAGAAGCTCGCCTCGCGCGCCGGCGTCGACCTGCGCGATTTCACGCTGATGCCCTTCGGCGGCGGCGGCCCCATGCTCGGCGCCTTCCTCGCGCGCGAGCTCGGCATGAAGCGTGTCATGGCGCCACGCCGCCCCGGCGTGGTGTCGGCACTGGGCGGGCTGGTGGCGGATCTGCGCGGGGACTTCATCCGCACCATTTTCAGCCCGCTATCGGCCGCGTCGCTGCCCGCGATCCGCCAAGCCTTCGAGGTGCTGGCGCAAGAGGGCCGCGACTGGCTCGCGGCGCAGGGGCACGATGCGACCGCGCAACTCAATCTCTCCTGCGACATGCGCTATGTCGGGCAGAGCTATGAGATCGAGGTCGTCCTTTCGCAAGAATGGCTGGCCGACGATGACGCCGCCGGCATCGAGCAAGCCTTCCACCGCACACATGAGCAGCTTTACGATTTCCATGACCCGGAGGGCGCGATCGAGCTTGTGAACGTCCGACTGTCGGCAATAGGCGCAGGTCCGGCGCTCTCCTTCCCGGAGATCGACGAGATCGACACTGCGACCGTTCCGGCGCGCCGGCTGCCTGTCTATACCGGCCTGAGCGTCGAGACCGTCGACCTCCACGACCGGCAGACGCTCGTACCCGGCAGCACCTTCCACGGACCTGCCGTGGTGGTGCAGGAAGACACCACCTTCGTCATTCCTGCGGGGACGCAGGCGCGCGTCGACCGCCATCTCAACCTTCTGCTGACCTTCGCGGAGTGACGACATGTTCGACCGCACAAACCTTCGGGTTCTGGCCAACCATGCCCGCGCGGCCGCCGAGAACATGGCCCACACGCTGCACCGCACCGCGCACTCCGCCTTCGTCAAGGAGACGCAGGACTTCACGGTGATGCTGATGGACCGTTCAGGGGCAACTTTCGCCGTGCCGATGGAGCTCGGCGCCACCTGGTATCCGGGGCTTTCCTATCACCGCGCGATCGCGATGGTCGACGACTACCGGCCCGGAGACGTCGCCTTCACCAACGATCCCTATTCCGGTCATGTCGCCACGCACGCGCCCGACACGCATCTGTGGAAGCCGGTCTTCGTCGACGGCGAGATCGTCGCCTGGACCGGGGGGCATATCCACAACACCGACATGGGCGGTGCGGTGCCGGCCTCGCTCAGCCGGGCGCTGACGGAAATCCATCAGGAAGGCATCCGTTTCCCGCCCATGAAGCTGGTGCGGGAGGGCGTTTTCGATGAGACGATCCTCCGCATCATGAGCACCAATGTGCGCAAGCCCGACCTCAACATCGGCGACATCAAGGCGCTGGTCGGGGCGCTCAACACCGGTGAGCGCAAGATCCAGGCGATGGTGCGGAAGTTCGGCAAGGCCGGCTTCGTCGAAGGCGTCGCCGCTCTGCTCGATCATGCCGAGGCGCAGGCCCGCGACGTGCTGCGCGCCATGCCCGACGGCACCTGGGAGTTCGCCGACTATGCCGACGAGGATTCGGTCGAGGCCAATCCCTGCCGGCTGAAGCTGAGACTGACGATCAAAGGCGATGAGGCGGTGCTCGACTTCACCGGCTCCGATCCGCAGCTCGGCTCCTCGCTCAACGTGCCTTCGGGAGGCGATCCGCGCCACACCATGCTGCTGGTCGGCGTCTATTACGTGCTCTACACGCTCAACCCGAAGATCCTGCTCAATACCGGCCTGACCCGGCCGTTCACCTGCATCACCCCGCAAGGTTCGGTGCTCAATCCGGTACACCCTGCCGCTGTGGGCATGCGCTCGCTCACCTGCGCCCGGTTGCGTTCGGTCATTTTCGGCGCCTTCTCGCAAGCGGTGCCGGAACGGCTGCCGGCGGCCCCGGCCGGCAACAACTGCATCGTCAACGTGATGACTATCGATGAGCGCACCAGCCGGTCCGTCATCGCGGCGGTTAACCCGGTGGTGGGTGGCGGCGGCGCGATGCCGCATCGCGACGGCACCAACGGGTCGGGCGCCGATGCCGCCTATCTCAAGAACACGCCGATCGAGATCACCGAGACCGAGACCCCGGTCGAATTCGTGAAATACGGGCTGGCCAAGGATAGCGGCGGCGCGGGCCGCTGGCGCGGCGGGCTGGCGACGGAGATGGCCTTCCGGGTCTTTGCCCCTGACTCAAGGATCACGGCGCGCAATCGTGACCGCAGCTTCTTCCGACCTTGGGGCGTGCTGGGCGGCAAGGCGGCCGGCCTGTCGGACATGGTCGTCAATCCGGGCAGCGGCCACGAGCGGCGGCTGGGCAATATCGACACGGCGGTTCTGCAGCCCGGTGACGTGCTCGAGATCCGCTCGGCCGGCGGCGGCGGGCGCGGGAATCCGCATCAGCGCGAGCCTTGGCGGGTCGCGCAGGACGTACGGCGCGGCTATGTCTCGCCGCAAGCGGCCGAGAGCGACTACGGCGTCGCCATCCGCGACGGCGAGATCGACGAGAAGGCGACGGAGCAATTGCGCGCGCGGCAAAAGCCGTCCGACGGACATTTCCATTTCGGTCCGGAGCGCGACGGCTACGAAGCGCAGTGGACGTCCGCTGCCTATGACCGGCTTCACGCTTTGCTGGATGCGCTGCCGATCCACTGGCGGTTCTTTGCCAAGACGGAAATCTTCCGCCGCATGAAAGGCCGCTCCGGGCCGGAGGGCGTGCAGGCAGCCTTCGACGCGGTTTGCGAGCGCTTTCCCGAGCTGCCGCGGCCGCACGCTGTGCGAGAGGCCGCGGAATGACCACGGCCGGCCGCATCGTCCGGCTGGCCGAGCGCGACCGGGCAGAGGTGCAGTTCTTTCTTGACGGGCAGATGCGTGGTGCGCTGGCCGGCGACAGCGTGCTGACCGCCATGCTGGCGTCAGGGCACGCGCTGCGGCACTCCGAGTTCGGCCCCGAGCCACGCGCCGGCTTCTGCCTGATGGGGGCCTGCCAGGATTGCTGGGTGTGGCAGGAAGCGGGATCGCGCCTGCGCGCCTGCACAACCCTTGTCGCTGCAGGCATGCGGTTGCGCACGACGCCGCCGGAGAACTGGCCGTGAGCGAGGCGCCGCGGATCGTCGTCGTGGGCGCCGGTCCGGCCGGCATAAGGGCGGCCGCGACGCTGGTCGAGGCCGGGCTTCACCCGGTGGTCATCGACGAGGGGCATCGCGCGGGCGGGCAGATCTATCGCCGCCCGCCTGCCGGATTCGTCCGCACGCCAGAGCAGCTATATGGGTCCGAAGCGGCGAAGGCGCGGGCGCTGCATGCCCTCTTCGACCGGTTGGCCGAAGAGGGGCGGCTCACTTTTTGCGCCGGCAGCTCGGTCATCGCCGCGGATGGAAGGCAACTGCACCTGCTGGGAGAGGGTGGCGTTCAGGTCATCGATTATGACCGCCTGATCCTCGCCACCGGCGCGTCCGACCGAGTCGCTCCGGTCCCTGGCTGGCAGCACGCCGGCGTCTACAGCCTTGGCGCTGCGCAGATTGCGCTCAAGGCGCAGGGCGTGGCCCTTGGGCGGCGGATCGTGCTGATCGGATCGGGGCCCTTGCTGACGCTGGTCGGCGCGCAGCTTGTCAAGGCTGGGGCCAATGTGGCGGCGGTGCTCGATACCTCCTCCTGGCGCCAGCAGATGCGGGGCCTCTTGGGGCTGGCCGCCCGGCCAGTGGTGGCGTTGCGCGGCCTGGCCCTGCGGATGAGGCTCGGCCGCCGCTATCATGCCGGCGTGACGCCCGAGCGGGTCGAGGGCGAGGGGCAGGGTGTCACCGCCTTGCGCTGGCGCGATGCCGGCGGACACCAGCGTTTCACACCTTGCGACATGATAGGCCTGGGCTGGCACCTGCGGGCGGAGACGCATCTGGCCGACCTTGCGGGATGCGCCTTCGCCTATGACGAACAGTGGCAACAGTGGCTGCCGAAGACCGACGAGTTGGGCCGGGCCGGCAATGGAGTTTACCTTGCAGGCGACGGTGTCCGTCTTCTTGGGGCGGACGGAGCGGAGATCGCGGGACGACTGGCTGCGGTGGCGTGCCTTTCCGATCTCGGGCATCGAACCCCCTCGGCCAGCCCCGATCTGCGCAAGCTGGCGCGGCTGGAACGCTTTGCCCGCGGGCTGGCCCGCGCCTTCCCGTGGCCGGCCGCGATGGTGCGGGCACTCCCCGACGACGCGATCGCCTGCCGCTGCGAGAACGTGACCGCCGGAGCCGTCCGCGACGGCGCGGATCTCGGCGGCGAGGCCAACAGGGTCAAATCAATATCACGGGTCGGCATGGGGCGTTGTCAGGGGCGCTATTGCCAACTGGCGGCTGCCGAACTCGTCGCAGCGAGAGCCGGCTGCACGCCCGACGCCGTCGGCCGGTTCCGTGGGCAGGCTCCTGTCCGGCCCGTGCCCATCGGCGCATTTCTGCGGGAAGACTGATGCGATTTCGGAGGCAACGGACCTTAGAGCAGTTCACCGTTTCACGGGGACTTTTGCCGCAATTCCGGACGGAAAACCGCTACGCATTTTTCCCGGAATTGCCTCAGAAGTCGGCAACCTTGCCCCAGGCCGAAGCGTCGAAGCGCTGCGGATCGTAGGATTTCGGATCGACGATCGGTTCCGACCCGGTCAGGAGATCGGCAAGCAGGTGCCCGGCGCCGGGACCGATGCCGAAGCCGTGTCCCGAAAATCCGGCAGCCAGGATGAAACCCGGCACGGTTTGGATTTCGCCGATGGCGGGCACGCCGTCCGGGGTGCTGTCGACGTAGCCGGCCCACGCCGCGCTGATCCTGGTCTTGCGCAGTGCCGGCAAGAGGTCGAGCGCGCGAGCGTGGATCAGGCGAATGGTTCCCTGGTCCACGGCCGGGTCGAGAATGCGCATCCGTTCCATCGGAGTCGGTTGGTCGAGCCGCCAGCGTTGGAGCGTTTCGTGGCCCGAGCGCATACCCTCCAGCCCGCCGGGCGCGAGGCTGCGCCAGCGCTTCAGGAACATCGGTAGGAACTGGGGGGAGAAGCGCAGCTGCTGCGGCGTCACGTCGACGCGTCCGCGTCCGCTTATGGCGAGTGTGTAGCCGCCGTCGCCGCGCCGCGTGGACGAGATCTTCGCTGTGTGCAGCGCGTCCGGCAGGCCCTCGGCACCGGGCGAGACCGACATGATGGAGGAGCGGATCGAGGCTTGGGGAAAGCGGAAGCCGACTTGATGGCAAAAGGAGGACGCCCAGGCACCGCCGGCCAGGATCGCCGCCTTGGTGCGGATCGTGCCGTTTTCCGTGACCACGCCGCTCAGGCGTCCGCCCTCGGTTTCGAGGCCGCGCGCGGCGCAATTCTGGTTGACGCTGCCGCCGAGCTTGAGGATGGCGCGGGCGACGGCGGGCGCAGCCTGCGACGGATCGGCCGTGCCGTCGCTCGGCGAGAAGACGCCGCCTTTCCAGCTCCGGCCCGTGGCGCGGCCACGCTCGCTGGCTTCGGCGCCGTCCAGCATATGCGTGGTGACGCCGGCGGTCCTGGCGAAGTCGCGCCAGCGCGCCCAGCCGGCCAGCTCCGCCTCGTCATTGCTGAGATAGAGCAGGCCGCAGCGGCGGAAGCCGGTGTCCTCGCCGGTTTCCGCCGCAAAGCTGTCCCACAGATCGAGGCTGCGGGTCGCCATCGGCAGCTCGCGGGCGTCGCGGTTCTGCTGCCGGCACCACCCCCAATTCCTGCAGGACTGCTCGGCGCCGATATGGCCCTTTTCGACGAGCGCGACCTTCACGCCGCGCCGCGCCAGGTAGTAGGCCGCGAAGACGCCGACGATGCCGCCGCCGATCACCACCGCATCCGCGGATCGCGGCAGTTCGCTGGACGTCTCGATTTGCTGCAGCGGCGCGCGCATGGTTCTCCCTGTCTTGAAGCGCCAGTCTATCGCGTTGCGCAGGCAGCCGCTGCTGCAGTTATGGCCGGGGCAGAATTTTATTCCGGCGAACCTGGCGAAATCGAGAGTCCCTGCCTTTCAAGCCGTACCCATCCGGATGGACAGGCCGGCGGGCTGTGGTAGTCTCGGCCGTTGTTGGAAAGACAGCATTTTGTGCTGCGGTACCCTTTCCCGGAGACAGCCCCGTGAAACTGGATCGGATCGACATCAAGATTCTGCACGAGCTGCAGAAGAACGGCCGTATCACCAATGTGGAATTGGCGGAACTGGTGCATCTGTCGCCGAGCCCCTGCCTGATGCGGGTCAAGAAGCTCCAGTCGGAGGGCTACATCGAGGGCTATTCCGCGCAGGTCAATATCGGCAAGCTCGGCCAGACGCTGACCGTGTTCACCGAAATCACCTTGAAGAACCACCGCCAGGTGGACTTCGCCCGCTTCCTTGCCGTGGTGGAGAAGATCGACCAGGTCATCGAGTGCCACCTCGTCTCGGGCGGCTACGACTACCTGATGAAGTTCGTGACCTCCGGCATCGGCGAATACCAGACGATCATGGAGCGGCTGACCGACATGGACATCGGCATCGACAAGTATTTCAGCTTCGTGGTGCTGAAGTCGCCCATCGTCAAGGCGCACATGCCGCTGCCCAGCCTGTTCCCGATGTAGGCAGAAGAATTCCAGGAAGACCGTTACACGCTTTTCCTGGAATTGCTTTAGCGGTGGCCGTACTGGCTGACGAGCTCCGGGTCGCGGACGAGGCCGTCGAGCCAGGTCGGGTCGAGCTTGGGCACGGAGGAGAACAGAAGCTTGGAATAGGGGTGGGCGGGCGCCTTCACCTTGTCGGGCGTGATCTGCTCCACCCGCTCGCCATTGTACATGACCATGATCTCGTCGCAGATCGCCTCGACGACCGAAAGGTCGTGGCTGATGAAAATGTAGGAAAGCCCGAGCTCCCGCTGCAGCTCCTTGAGCAGCTCGATCACGGCGGATGCCACCACCGTGTCGAGCGCCGATGTGATCTCGTCGCAAATGATGAGCTTGGGATTTGCCGCCAGCGCGCGCGCAAAGTTCACGCGCTGCTTCTGGCCGCCCGACAGCTCCGATGGATGACGATAGCGCAATGCCCTCGGCAGGCGCACCATGTCGAGCAGTTCATCGACACGCTTCGAGCGCGCCTGCCTGTCGAGCCCGTGATAGAAGGCGAGCGGACGGGAAATGATGTCCTCGACCGGCTTGGCTGGATTGAGCGCGGTATCGGCATACTGGAAAACGATCTGCATCTCGCGCAGCTGATCCTGGCTGCGTTTCTTGGCGGCGCGTTCCAGTTGCTTGCCGTCGAAAACGATGTCGC
Organism: Mesorhizobium sp. M3A.F.Ca.ET.080.04.2.1; assembly: GCF_003952525.1. Lineage (NCBI taxonomy): Bacteria > Pseudomonadati > Pseudomonadota > Alphaproteobacteria > Hyphomicrobiales > Phyllobacteriaceae > Mesorhizobium > Mesorhizobium sp. M3A.F.Ca.ET.080.04.2.1. Next base: position 4,680,551 of record NZ_CP034451.1, read on the forward strand.
CGGCTGCCGCCGGATGAATGCCGGCGATCACTCGCGCCAGGGTCGATTTTCCGCAGCCGGATTCGCCGATGATGCCAAGGTTGCGGCTCGTCTGCACGACCAGACTGACCGAGTCGACGGCGCGGATGCGCGGCAGTCCGTCCTCGCGCAGCGGTCCATAGCCCGCCGTCAGATTGTCGATGCTCAGCAGCGGCTTCGTTCCGGCATCCGCTTGCGCCTGCCGGGGCTTCGGTTCGAAGGCGGCCAGCAGTTCGCGGGTGTAGGGGTGCCGGGCAGCAGAGAGAATTTCGGCCGTGGTGCCGGTCTCCTGCACTTCGCCGCCCTTCAGCACCACGATGCGATCGGCGATCTGCGCGACGACCGCGAGGTCGTGGGAGACGTAGACGCCCGCTATTCCGCCCGCGCGCATGACCGACTTGAATGCCTTGAGCACGTCGATCTGCGTCGTCACGTCGAGCGCCGTCGTCGGCTCATCGAAGATGACCAGCTTGGGATCGCCAATGAGCGCCATTGCCGCCGACAGGCGCTGCAATTGCCCGCCCGAGACCTGGTGCGGATAGCGGGCGCCGATCCCTTCCGGATCTGGCAGCGACAAGGCCCTGAACAGCTCGACCGCGCGCCGTCGCGCCTGCTCGGGCGGCATCAGGCCGTGGATGCGCGTCACCTCGATCACCTGCTCCATGATCGTGGCCGAGGGGTTGAAGGAGGCTGCGGCACTTTGCGGAACATAGGCGATATCGGTGCCGCGGAACTTGGCGCAGTCCTTTTCGGAGAGCGCAGCCATGTTCCGGCCGTTGACATTGATCTCGCCCTGGGTGATCCGGCAACCCGGCCGCGCGTAGCCCATCAGCGACAGCGCCACCGTGGTCTTGCCGGAGCCGCTCTCGCCGATCAGCGCAACGATCTCGCCGTCGGCTATGTCCAGGCTGACGCCCTTGATGATCTCGACCAGACGTCCGGCGTCGGTCGTCGCCTCGATCCTCAGGTTCCTGACCTCGACGAGATTGGTCATGCGTCGCTGATCGGTCATGCGTCGCGGTCCCTGATCTTCTGCGGCAAGTTGTCGATCAGCAGGTTGACGCTGATGGTGAGGCTGGCGATCGCCAGCGAAGGCACGATGACGGCCGGGGCCGCGAATGGCAGGCCGCCGATGTTTTCGCGCACCAGCGCGCCCCAGTCGGCCAAAGGCGGCTGCAGGCCGAGGCCCAGGAAGGACAGGCCGGAAAGCAAAAGCACGATGAAGACGAAGCGCAGGCCGAAGTCGGCCAGCACCGGTCGGATGATGTTGGGCAGGATCTCCGACCCGATGAGATAGATGGTGCTTTCCCCGCGGACGCGGGCGACGGTCATGAAGTCCATGGTGTTGATGTTGACGGCGAGCGCCCGCGCGAAGCGGTAGGCGCCGGGGATGTAGATGACGGCTAGCGTCAGGATCAGCACCGGGATCGACGAGCCGACCGCGGCGACGACCACAAGCCCGAACAGCTTGCTGGGGATGGAGTTCATGGCGTCGAGGAAGCGGCTGAGGCAGGTGTCGAGCCAGCCGCCGGTGACGGCCGCGATCATCCCCAGCACCACGCCCGAAAAGCAGGCGATGGAGACGGCGGCCAGCGATATGCCGACGGTGTAGCGCGCGCCCATCAGCACCCGCGAGAGCATGTCGCGGCCCAGATAATCCGAGCCGAGCCACAGTCCCTGACGCATCGGGCCGAAGTAGTCGTCGTCGACAATATCGCCGATCGAATGAGGAATGATGTAGGGCGCGAAGATGGCGACGAGCGTCCACGCCAGGATGACCAGCGAAGCCAGGACGCCCACCAGGTTGTAGCTGTGGCCCAGGAAGGACCGCCGGGAAATTGCCGCGCGCGCCATCGTCACCTGAGCCTCGGATTGGACATGATGGCGATGATGTCGGCGGTCGTGATGAGCAAGAGATAGCCGAGGCAGAAGATCATCGCGCAGCTCTGGATCAGCGGCAGGTCACGGGTCGCGACCGCATCGACCATCAGCTTGGCAATGCCGGGATAGTTGAAGATCGTCTCCACGATGATGACGCCTCCGACCAGATAGGATAGCGAGAGTGCGACCGCATTGACGATCGGCCCCAGCGCGTTGGGAAGCGCGTGCCGGAGCACCATGCGGCTGCGCGATGCGCCCTTCAAAAGCGCCATCTCGACATAAGGCGTGGACAGCGTTTCGATCACCGCGGCGCGGGTCATGCGGATCATCTGCGCGGAGATGACGAAGGTGAGGGTGATCACCGGCATCGAATAGATGCGCACGAGATCGGTCAGCGAATGCGCCTCGTTGACCGAGGACAGGGCTGGCAGCCATTTGAGATAGACGGCAAAGAGCAGGACCGCCAGCGTCGCCACCATGAACTCTGGCACCGAGATGACCCCGATCGAAAGCACGGTGACGGTGCGGTCGTAGAGGGAGCCGCGCAGCATCGCGGCGGTGATGCCGAGCGTCAGCGCCAGCGGCACCGAGATCAGCGTGGTAATGCCGGCGAGCTTCATGGTGTTGACGAAGCGGCCGCCGATCAGCGCCGCGACGGGCATTTCATTGGCATAGGAGGTGCCGAGGTCGCCATGGAGCAGGCCCACGAGCCAGCGCAGGAAACGCAGGATGGCCGGATCGTTGAGATGCATGGCTTCACGCAGGCCGGCGACCGCCTCCGGTGTGGCGGCCTGGCCGAGGAGGATCGAGGCGGTGTCGCCGGGCAGCATGCTGGTGGCGAAAAACACCGCGAACAGGACAATCAAGAGGGTGACGACCGCAGTCGCCAGCCGCTTCAGGATGAGGTTGAGAACCTCAGACTTCATGGAAGCGCTCCCTGCGGTTGGCGTTCGGCCTAAAACAATCTTGCGCAATGCGATACCGGGGGCCGGCTGGCCGGCCCCCGGCAGGCTTCCCCTAGGCTTCGAGCCAGAGGTATTCCGCCATTGCGTAGCCCATCATGCCACCGAGCGGGTTCGCTTCCAAACCCTTCACCTTGCTGGAAAGCGCATCGACGTTGGAAATGTAAGCCGGGATGATGGTGCCGGCTTCCTCCGCGATCATGGTCTGCATCTGACCGTAGATTTCCTTGCGCTTGGCCTGGTCGAGCAGTCCGCGGGCCTCGACGAGCAGCTTGTCGAACTTCTCCGACTTGTACTGGCTCTCGTTCCAGGGTGCGTTGGAGGCGTAGAGGAGCGAGAACAGGATGTCCGGCGTCGGGCGCGGATTGATGTTGCCGAAATGGACCGGCGCCTTGAGCCAGTAATTGTCCCAATAGCCGTCGGAGGGGACGCGCTGGACGTCGAGCTTCATGCCGATATCGGCGCCGGCGGCCTGGATGATCACCGCCATGTCGATCGACGAGGTCGCGGCGTCCGAGGCGATCACAGGGATAGACTGGCCGAGCAGCCCCGCCTTGTTGAAGTGGAACTTCGCCTTGTCGGGGTCGAAAGCCTTCGGCTTGAGGTCGGCATTGTGGAAGATATTCGCCGGCGAGACCGGCTGGTCGTTGCCGACTTCGCCGAGGCCGCGCAGCGCCGATTTGACGATCTGCTCGCGATTGACGAGATACTTCATGCCGGCCACGAAGTCGGCCTTGCTGCCCGGCTCCATGTCGAGCCGGATGTTGAGATCCGTGTAGTTGCCCGAGGTCGTCTTCGACAGTTCGAAGCCCTGCTGGCTCTCCAGCAGCTTCATCGAGCGCGGATTGATCGAGGCGGCGAAATTGATGTCGCCGGAAATCAGGGCGTTGACGCGCGCGCTGTCGTCGGTGATGGCGATGAACTCGAAGGAGTCGAGGTAGGGCTTGCCCGACTTCCAGTAGTTCTTGTTCTTGGTGACCACAGAGCGCACGCCGGGTTCGAACGTCTGCAGCACGAAGGCGCCGGTGCCATTGCCCTTGGAAAAGTCGGTGGTGCCATCCGCGACGATCATGAAATGGTGCAGCGCCAGGATGGTCGGGAGATCGGCATTCGGATCGGCAAGCGTGATTTCGACGGTCGACTTGTCCACTGCCTTGAAGCCGGTCATCTGCGCGGCGATCTTGGCGACCTTGGAGCCGACGGCCTTGTCGAGATGGCGCTTCAGCGAGAACACGACGTCGTCGGCGGTGAGATCCTTGCCGTCATGGAAGGTGACGCCCTTGCGCAGCTTCACGGTCCAGGTCTTGGCGTCCTTGCTGTCGAAGCTCTCAGCGAGCTCCATCTGCGTCTTGCCGTCCTTGTCGAGGAACGTCAGGCGGTTGTAGAGCGAGCAGCAGCGGACATAGTCGGTCGAGAGCGACGCCTTTGCCGGATCGAGCGTATCGGCGGTCGAGGACGACCAGCCGGCCGCCTTGAAATTGCCGCCAGAAACCGGCGTTGCGGCAACGGCCTGGGTGGCACGGCCGAGGACGGTGCCGCCAGCCGCGATCGCGGCGCCGCCGGCCAACAGCATCTTGAGGAGTTCGCGGCGGCTCGCGCCGCGGCGGATGGCATTTTCGACCATGGCATCGTCTGCCCTGGTCCAGTTCGTGATCTTGTCGGTCATGTCATTCCCCTTTCGGTTGATTTCGCCCGGGATGCTTGTCTTTCTGCGCGCTTTCCGGGCTTGGGCTCAGGTTCGTTCCTTCAGGCTTTCCCGCACGGCCATGGCAAAGGCGGCCATCGACGTGAAGTGGTAATCCGGCACGGTAAAGCGCTCGGGCTCGATCGTGCCACCATAACCCTTCTGGGCATGCCGGCGCTCGATCCAGCAGTTGGTCAGGCCAAGCGCGCGGGATATGCCGATGTCGTGATGCTGGCTTTGCGCGACATGCAGAATGTCGTTCTTGCTGTCGCCCCGGGAGGCCACGAAGTCGAACACCTTCTGGAAAAACGCCGGGTCCGGCTTTTCGGTGCCGGTGTCGTCGGCTGTGAAGGTGGCGAAGAATGGCGATCCAAGCTGGAGCTCGAAGTGATCGAGCGCCCAGCGCCGCGCATTGGTCATGGCGATCAGCTTGTGGGATTTCGCAAGGTCGGCCAAGGCGGCTGCGCTGTCGGGGAAGCCTTTCCAGGCGCCGGCGGAATCCCGCAGGCGAGCGCCGAACTTCTCCTCGGCTGGCAGGCCGAGCTGCGGCGCAATGACCATGTAGACACGTGCAAGGTCGTCGGGAAACAGGCCAGCCTCGGGCATGTAGCGGGCTTGGCGGTAGAGGGTCAGCGCTTCCTCACCGTCGACGGAAACGCCAGCCTCGGCGGCGATCCCGGCCAGGCAGGCCGTGATGCCGCCTTCGAAGTCGATCAGCGTGCCGACGACATCGAAGGTGACGTATTTGAACTCGCTGAAGGCCCTGGCCAAGAACTAGCTCTCCTCTGCGGGCGGCCGAATTGCATCGTGCTGAACAGAACAAAATTCCGTACTGTCCGGAGCGTCGGCTTTCTTCACAAGCCCGGAAATCCGAGCTTTCTGGCCTTGTCTTGAAAGCAGTCTGGCACTTCCCCCGCGCTGGATACGCCGAAATGGCGCAGGGCTGCGGCACAAAATTGCGAAATCGTCTGCCCCGGCGACATTTCGAAACACGAGGTATTCGCCGCCCGTCACGCCAGAGCCTTGCGGACATCAGGATCGTCCAGAGTCTGGTCAAGCGTGCGTTGCGTACGCTCGATGATTGCATCGATGTCGCTATCCGTGCAGCACAGCGGAGGCGCATAGCCAAGAACGCCCTGCGCGAAGGCGCGGATGATGAGGCCGTTGTCCCACGCCCTGTCGAAGACGCGCCGCGCCGGCATGGCCGACGCGGGAAGCGGCGTCTTCTTCTGCTTGTCCACCACCAGTTCGATCGCGGCAAGCATGCCGCGGCCGCGTACATCGCCGACGAGCGGATGGTCCTTCAGCTCCTCCAACCCTGCCATCAGGCGGGCGCCGGCCCTGATGCCGTTTTCCAGAAGGCCGTCTTCATAGAGCTTCAGCACCTCGAGCGCGACGGCTGCGCTGACCGGATGGGCTGAATAGGTGTAGCCATGGCCGACCGCAGAGCCGCCCGCGGCATCGGCGATGACATTGTAGACATGGTCGGCCATGAAGACGGCGCCCATCGGAACATAGCCCGATGTCAGCCCCTTCGCGGTCGTCATGAAATCCGGAACGATGTCCTCCTCGGTGCAGGCGAACAGCGGCCCCGTGCGGCCGAATCCGGTGATCACCTCGTCGGCGATGAACAGGATGCCGTGCTCCCGGCAGAGTTCGCGCATCGCCTTGATCCAGCCTTTCGGCGGAACGATAACACCGCCCGAGCCCTGGATCGGCTCGGCATAGAAGGCGGCGACCCGCTCCGGCCCGATCTCCTCGATCTTCGCCTTCAGCGCGGCAAGCGACGCCGAAATGATCGCGCTGCCATCCTCGCCTACGGGGTTGCGATAGGGGTAGGGGGAGGGGATCTTGTGCTGCCACTCGAAGGGAATGCCGAAACCGGCGTGGAAGGCAGGCAAGGCGGTCAGGCCGGCACCGACCACCGACGAGCCGTGGTAACCCTGCTCGATGGAGATGAACTGGTCGCGCTGCGGCTCGCCCTTGGCATGCCAGTAGTAGCGGACGAAACGGATCGTGCTGTCGATCGCGTCCGACCCGCCGAGCGTGAAATAGACGTGGTTCAGGTCTCCAGGGGCCCGCTCGGCCAGTTCCGAGGCTAGCCGGATGGCCGGCTCCGAGCCAAGGTCGAAATAGGCGGTGGCGTAGGGAAGCTCGCGCATCTGCCGGGCGGCGGCTTCGACGATGCTGTCATGGCCATAGCCGGCATTGACGCACCAAAGCCCGGCGAAGCCATCGAGAAGTTGCCGGCCGGACGCATCGGTCACGGTGGCGCCCTTTGCCGATTTCAGCACCCGCACGCCGAGCGCCTCATGGCCGCGATATGAGGCGACCGGATGGATGAGATGGGCGCGGTCGAGTTCGACCAGGGAATTGGCGAGCATTGTTGTCCTCCGCTAGAGCATGATGCCGAAAGGTGGGAAGCGGCTTTCGGACGACATCATGCTCTGTCTCCTTGATTTAGAGCCGGATTCCGATCTCGGATCGACCCGATATGAAATCATCCGGTTCTAGCCGAGCGCCTGGTTGGCGAGGGCGTAGACTTTAGGTCGGGCCTGTTCCGCGGCCGTCCTGGGCGGGCGGTCCATGGCGACGCCGCCGCCGACATGGGCGAGGCCTATTTCGGTCAGCCAACCGGCGATGCCGGTCCTGCTGTCGGTATCCACGCGCAAGAAGGCGCCGGGGCGCGCAGCGGCGAAGTAGCCGATCAGCGCCTTGGCATCCACGGCACTTGCGGCGATCACCGGACCGACCACTTCGCCACGCCCGAACGGGCGGATCGCGGCGTAAGCCTCGATGACGCCATTGCGGCGGATGACCGCGAAGCCTCCGCGTTCGGCAATCGCGTCGATCAGCGCCTCACGGTCCGCGCCATAGGCGTCGCGGTCGAGCGCCTTGATTTCCGCAAGATCGTCGGCGCCTGCCGTCTCGACGCCGGCGGGCGCGCCAAGCGCCGCAACCTTGCCCTGGTGCTGCTGGATCGTGCCGGACGGCACGAAGCCCAGCTTCTGATAGAGCGGCATGCCGTCGGCCGTTGCGACGAGCCGCAGCGGGCGCTCGCCCGCAAGGGCGAAGGCCTGTTGCATCAGCCGGCGGCCCAGCCCCTTGCCTCGCTCATTGCTGTCGACGATCACCATGTTGATCATGGCGCAATCCGCACCGTAGGGAGTGACCAGGATGGTTCCGGTGACGCGCCCCCGGTCGTCGAGGGCGACCGCGCCGCTGGAGAGCTGCAGCGCCATCTGCCAATCCTGCGGGCGATGCGGCCAATTCTCCTGGCGAGACAGCGCCACAGCGCCCTCTATATGGTGCGGCTCGAATGCCTGGAGTTCGGTCTCGCTCTGCTGCATGAGGATACTCTCGGGTCTGAACCCAAGTCTCCGACATCGGCGCGCCGCAGATCGACTGAAGGCCTTGGTTTCGGCAGTATCTTTCGCCGTAGCGAGAGGGATGCGCCGCATCTTCTGCTGACGCCGATCTGGCGGTGCTTTTTCAGGCTGCGGGCCGGCGCTCCGATCGACGGGCAAGATGCTACAGCGTGCCAAACGGAGCCGCGCATACGGAACTTTCTGCTTTCGGGAGGCAGATTTCGGTCAGGTCGGCCACCGCCTGCCGGCCTATGATGAAAGGCATCCAAACGCGGATGTGCTTCCACCGGAGATCGAGGACATGGCTTCTTTCAGGCCCAAATACATCACCTTCGACTGCTACGGCACGTTGACCAATTTCCAGATGGCAGAAGCGGCGCGCGACCTCTACGGCAGCCGGCTCGACGAGCCGCGCATGCAGGAGTTCATCAAGAATTTCGCGGCGTATCGGCTGGACGAGATCCTGGGCGACTGGAAGCCATATGCCGATGTCATCCACAATGCGCTCGAGCGCACCTGCAAGCGCAACGGCGTCGCCTTCAGTTCCGACGAGGCCAGGATAGTATATGAGCGCGTCCCGAGCTGGGGACCTCACGCCGACGTTCCGGCCGGCCTGGCGAAGGTCGCCAAGGAAATCCCGCTTGTCATCCTGTCCAACGCCATGAACGCGCAGATCATGTCCAACGTCGAGAAGCTCGGCGCGCCGTTCCATGCCGTCTACACGGCCGAGCAGGCACAGGCCTACAAGCCGCGCTTTAAGGCTTTCGAATACATGTTCGACAAGCTGGGCTGCGGCCCGGAAGACATCCTTCACTGTTCGTCCTCATTCCGCTACGACCTGATGTCGGCACACGACCTCGGCATCAAGAACAAGGTCTGGGTCAATCGCGGCCACGAACCGGCCAACCCCTATTACGGCTATGTGGAGATCGCCGACATTTCCGGTCTCCCCGGCGTGGTCGGACTTTGAGACAGGCGATTTGCCGATGAAGCTGGTCTCCTACTGGCACGACACGGCTCCTGTCTTTTCCGGTGGGGCGCAAGGCCCGGTGGAGGGGCACTACGATGCCGCGATCATCGGCGGCGGCTTCACGGGTCTCGCCGCGGCGCGCCAGCTGGCAAAGGCTGGCGCGAAGGTGGTGGTGCTGGAGGCGGAGCGGGTGGGCTGGGGCGCATCCGGACGCAACGGCGGGCACCTCAACAACGGCCTCGCCCACAGCTACCTTTCGGCTAAGGCGGAGCTCGGCAAGGAGCGCGCAATTGCGCTCTACCGGGCGCTGGACGACTCCGTCGACACGATCGAGGCGCTGGTCGCGGAGGAAGGCATCGATTGCGACTTCCGCCGCGCCGGCAAGTTGAAGCTTGCCTCCAAGCCGCAGCATTTCGAAGCGATCGCCCGCAACTTCGAAGCCGTCCATGCCGAAGTGGATCCGGATACGGCGCTGCTGTCTGCGGCCGACCTCAAGACCGAGATCGGCTCGCCCTTCCATGGCGCGATGCTGTCGAGGAAGAGCGCCATGATGCATATGGGCCGCTATGTGGCGGGCCTGGCCACGGCCGCCGCCCGCCACGGCGCCGTCATTCACGAGAACGCGGCGGTGACGGACCACAGGCAGGCCGGCGGCAGGCATGAGCTGACCACCTCCCGAGGCCGGATCAGCGCCGACAATGTGCTGGTGGCGACCGGCGCCTACACGACGCCGAATTTCGGCTATTTCCGCCGCAGGATCATCTCGGTGGGCAGCTTCATCATCGCCACGCGGCCGCTCAGCGATGCCGAGATCGCCGCCACCATGCCGGGCAACCGGACATGCGTGACCTCGATGAACATCGGCAACTACTTCCGGCTTTCGCCCGACAACCGGCTGATCTTCGGCGGCCGCGCACGCTTCTCGGCGACGTCGGACCAGCGCTCCGACGCCAGGAGCGGACAAATATTGCGGGCCAGCCTTGCCGCTATCTTCCCGCAGCTCGCCAAGGTCGAGATCGACTATTGCTGGGGCGGGCTGGTCGACATGACCAAGGACCGTTTCCCGCGCGCCGGCTACCATGACGGGGTCTGGTACGCGATGGGCTATTCCGGCCACGGTGCGCAGCTTTCGACCCATCTCGGAATGATCCTGGCCGATGCCATGCTCGGCCGGGAGGACCGCAATCCGATGAAGGGAGTCGAGTGGCCGTCCATCCCCGGCTATTCGGGCAAGCCCTGGTTCCTGCCGATGGTCGGCCTCTACTACAAGGCGCTTGACTGGGTGCAGTAGGGAGTAGGCAGTAGGCAGTAGGCAGTAGGCAGTAGGCAGTAGGATGGTGTTTTCCTATTCCCTATTGCCTGCTGCCTATTCCCTTACTCGCCTATTCCCATATGGAAGCTTTTCATCTCCAGATATTCCTCGATGCCGGCCTGCGCACCTTCGCGCCCGAGGCCGGACTGCTTGACGCCGCCGAAGGGGGCTATCTCCATCGAGACCGAGCCGGTGTTGAGCCCCACCATGCCGAATTCCAGCGCCTCGCCGACGCGCCAGGCGCGTTTGAGGTTTTCGGTGTAGAAGTAGGAGGCCAGCCCGTAGGGCGTGCCGTTGGCCAGCGCGATCGCCTCCTCTTCCGTCTCGAACCGGAACAGCGGCGCGACGGGGCCGAATGTTTCCTCGGCGGCGAGCTGCATTTCGTTCGTGGCGCCGGTCAGCACCAGCGGCGCGACATACTGCGGACCCTCGGGCAGAGGCGGGCTCTTCGTGACGATCTCCGCACCCTTGGCGAGCGCATCCTCCACATGGCGGTTGATCTTCTCGACCGCCGCCGTGTTGATCATCGGTCCGATGGCGACGCCGGCTTGAGTGCCCGGCCCAACCGTCATGGCGTTGACGCGGGCGCTGAGCTTGGCGGCGAAGGCCTCATAGACCCCGGCCTGGACGAGAATGCGGTTGGCGCAGACGCAGGTCTGGCCGCCATTGCGGAACTTCGAAGCGAGCGCGCCCTCGACGGCGAGATCGAGATCGGCGTCGTCGAAGACGATGAAGGGCGCGTTGCCGCCGAGCTCGAGGCTGAGCCGCTTCACGCTGTCGGCCGCGCCGCGCATCAACAGCGAGCCGACCCGGGTCGATCCGGTGAAGGAGATCTTGCGCACGGTCTGGTTGGCCATAATCTCGTTGCCGATCCCGGCCGGCATGCCGGTGACGATGTTGATGACGCCGGGGGGGATGCCCGCCCGTTCGGCGAGCACGCCGAGCGCCAGCGCCGAATAGGGCGTGAACTCGGACGGCTTGATGACCACCGTGCAGCCGGCGGCCAGTGCCGGCGCCACCTTGCGGGTGATCATCGCGTTGGGGAAATTCCACGGCGTGATGATGCCGCAGACGCCGACGGGTTCCTTCAGCACGATGATGCGCCGATCGGGCGTGGGCGCGGGGATGGTATGGCCGTTGATCCGGCGGGCTTCCTCGGCGAACCATTTGACGAAGGAGGCGCCGTAGCGGATCTCGCCCTTGGCCTCGTCCAGCGGCTTGCCCTGTTCCGTCGTCAGGATCAGCGCCAGATCGTCCAGATGCTGAAGCATCAGGGCATGCCAAGCCTCCAAGAGGGCGGCGCGTTCGGCATTGGTCCTCTTCCTCCAGCCTCGATAGGCGGAGGCCGCGGCCTCTATGGCCGCACGGGTCTCCGGACCGTCCATGTCGGGCACAGTGCCGATCGCGACTTGCGTCGCCGGATCGATGACATCGACCGTCCTGCCGGAGCCGGCAGCGACCCATTCGCCGCCGATCAGGCCGGCCTCGCGGAACAGACTTTTGTCTTTCAAGCTCTGCATCGGAAACGACCTTGCTATCAGGTGAGGGCCGCGACGACGGCGGCCGTGATGGCATCCGTGCGGTCCTTGCCGGGAGTGGTGCCTATGCCGCGCGCGGTCGTCGCCTCGATCGCCTTGATGACGCGGACGGCCGAATCTTTTTCACCGAGGTGATCGAGCATCATCGCGCCGGACCAGATGGCTGCGATCGGATTGGCGATGCCGAGATGGGCGATGTCGGGCGCGGAGCCGTGCACCGGCTCGAACATGGAGGGTGCGGAGCGGTCGGGATTGATGTTGGCGGAGGCAGCGTAGCCGAGACCGCCCTGGATCGCAGCGCCGATGTCGGTCAGGATATCGCCGAACAGATTGGAGGCGACGAGCACGTCGAGGCTCTCCGGCGCCATGATCATGCGCGCGGCGAGCGCGTCGACGTGATAGCTCGTCACTTCGACGTCCGGATACTCCGCGGCCAGCCTGCGCGTGATCTCGTCCCAGAAGACCATCGAGTATTTCTGAGCGTTGGACTTGGTCACGGAGGCCAGCCTGCCTCGCCGCGCCCGCGCCTGCTCGAAGCCGAAGCGCAGGATGCGCTCGACGCCGGTGCGGGTGAAGATCGAGGTCTCCACGGCGACCTCGTCCAGCGTGCCCTGATGCACCCGCCCGCCGGCGCCAGAATATTCGCCCTCGGTGTTCTCGCGGATGCACAATATGTCGAAATTTTCGGCCCGCAGCGGACCCGTCACGCCCGGCAGCAGGCGGTGCGGCCGGATATTGGCATATTGCACGAAGGCTTTGCGGATCGGCAGCAGCAGGCCATGGAGCGAGACGGAATCCGGCACCACCGCCGGCCAGCCGACCGCACCGAGAAGGATAGCGTCGAAGCCGCGCAAGGTCTCGATGCTGTCCTCCGGCATCATGCGGCCGGTCTCCTTGAAGAAGCGGCACGACCAGGGGAATTCGGTTCCGGTCAGGGCAAAGCCGGAGTGCTTGGCCACCGTTTCCAGCACCGTCCAGGCGGCGGTGGTCACGTCGGAGCCAATGCCATCACCGGGGATCAGAGCTATCGAGTAGGATTTCATCGGCATCTCTTCACAGGCTGATCAGGACGCTCTTGGTCCTGCGATTGGCGAGGTAGGCCTCGCGGCCAAGGTCCTTGCCGATGCCGGATCGCTTGTAGCCGCCGGTCGGCAGGATGTGGTCGCGCGAGCGCGAGTAGCGGTTGATCCAGACGGTGCCCGCCTCCAGCTTGCGCGCGAGACGGATCGTGCGGGACAGGTCGGCGGTGAACAGGCCGGAGGCCAGCCCATAGGTCGGATGGCTGGACAGCGCCAGCGCCTCTTCCTCGGTCTCGAAGGTCTGGACGGTCAGGACCGGGCCGAAGATCTCCTCGACGATCGCCGGATTGGCCTGATCGGCATTCGCAATCAGTGTCGGCTCGTAGAAATAGCCGGGGCTCTCCATGGCGCCGCCGCCGGTCAGGCATTCGCCGCCGGCTTCGATCGCGGCCCGCACGAGGGCGTCGACACGCGTGCGCTGCCGGTCCGAGATGATCGGCGAGTACTGCGTCGCCTCGTTCCAGGTGGGAGCGGGCCGCATCGCCTTCATCCGCTCCACGATGGCCACGGTCAGCCTTTCGGCGACGCTGTTCTCGACGATCAGGCGCGTCCCGGCCACGCAGGCCTGGCCGGCGTTGAAGGTCACGCTGCCGGCGATCGCAGTCGCCGCCTTGTCGAGATCGGCATCGGCAAAGACGAGCTGAGGACTCTTGCCGCCTAGCTCCAGCGTCATCGGCTTGACGCCGGTGCGGGCGACGTTCTCCATGATCGCCGAGCCGGCGCGGGTCGAGCCGGTGAAACTGACCTTGGCGATGTCGGAGTGGCCGGTCAGTGCCGTGCCGGTGGTTGGCCCGTCGCCGAGCACCACGTTGACGAGCCCTGCCGGCAGGCCAGCCCTGACGGCGAGCTGCGCCATGTAGACGGCCGAGAACGGCGTCATCTCGGAGGGTTTCAGCACGACCGCATTGCCCGCGGCCAGCGCCGGGCCGAGCTTCCAGCCGGCCATCGAGATGGGGAAATTCCAGGGCGTGATCGCGCCGACCACGCCATAGGGCTCGCTGACGATCATGCCGAGACTGGCGTCGTCGGTCGGCACGAGTTCGCTGCCTTCCTTGTCGGCGAATTCGGCAAAGAAACGGATCTGCTCCGCGGTCACGGCAATGTCGCCGGCGACGATCTGACCAACGGGCCGGGTGGAGCACAGGGCCTCGATTTTGGCGAGGCTTTCGGCTTCCAATTCGATGAGGTCAGCCCAGGCCTGGAGCGCCCTGGTGCGCTCGCGCGGCCGAACGCCGCCCCAGTTGCTGGCCTTCAGCGCCGACTTGGCGCTTTCCACGGCACGGTCGACCACGTCCACGCCGGCCACCGGGCAGGCCGCATATGCCTTGCCATCCGAAGGCCGCCGCATCTCGATTGCGCCCGCAACGGAGAGCAGTTCCCCGCCGATGAAGTGGCCGAGAGGAAGGGAGATCGTGTCGGGATCGAAGCTCAGGCTCATTGGCGATCACTCTGCAGCATCGTCCCGAGCCTAGCGCGTGCCGGCGCGCAGCATGCACCGTTCGGTGCTCCGCCACCGACGAATGTTGCGTGCCGGGAGCAGGGGACGGCAAAATCTTCCGCGCAGGCCGGCCCTCGCGCGGACCTTATCACCCTACCGTCACGTAGATCTTGCGCACGGTTTCGACGGTTTTCCAAATGCCGGTGAAACCGGGCTTCATGACGAAGCTGTCGCCGGCGCGATAGGTCACCGTCTCGCCGCCATCGGGCGTGATTTCGACCACGCCGGAGAGGATGTGGCAGAACTCGAAAGTCTCCCCCTTGATCGAGCGCGTCTCGCCCGGCGTCGCCTCCCAGACGCCGGTATGGACGAGGTCATCCTTGGCGACGTCCTGCGCCCAGGTCTTGAAAGCAGGGTTGCCGGCAATCAGCCGCTCGGGCAACGCCTTGGATTCGCGCGGCGGAAAAGCTGGGTTGGTGTCGACGGTCTTGAGCAAGGACAAGGAAAAACCTTTCATGGTGGATCTTACAGTCTTTGTTTTGATGCATGTCGTTGTCCCAGAACCGCTGCACCCTTCTGGGCGAGATGCATTAATAGCCTCGCGTCCGGTCGACGAGCCCGATGGGGTCGAGGCCGGCGCGATGGCGCCTGATGTTGTCGATGACGGCGCGCGCGGCGGTCGTCGGCTGGGCAACGCTGGCGACATGCGGGGTCAGCATGATCTTCGGATGCGACCAGAATGGATGCCCCGCCGGGAGCGGTTCCGGATCGGTCACGTCGATCATCGCCGCCGAGAGGTGATCGCTGTCGAGGGCGGCGACGAGCGCTTCGTGGTCGAGCTGCGGGCCCCGTCCCGTCTGGACGAGCGACGCCCCCTTGGGCAGTTTCGCCAGCAGCTCGGCATTGAGGAAGCCGCGCGTCTCACCGGTCAGCGGCAACAGGCAGACCAGTATGTCGCTGGCCGGCAGCATTGTCTCCAGCCCCGACACGCCGTCATGGCAGGCCACGCCATCGATCTGCCGCGGCGAGCGGCTCCAGCCGGCGAGCGGAAAGCCGAACGGCTTCAGCCGATCGAGCACGGCCTGGCCGAGCTGCCCGAGGCCAAGCACTCCGATCCGGCGCGACCCGGCCTGGAGCTGCGGGATATCACGCCATTCGCCGGCGCGCTGCTGGGCAAGATAGGCCGGCAGGTTGCGGTGCAGGGCAAGCACGGCAAGCGTGGCGTATTCCTGCATCATGCGGATGATACCTTCCTCGATCATGCGCACGACCTTCACATTCGCAGGCACTTCGTCGAAACGGAACTGGTCGACGCCGGCGCCGATGGAAAACAGGATGTCGAGATTCCTGTAGCGGGCGAGATCAGCCGGCGCGGTCCAGGTGATCAGGTAACGCACGGCCTCGGGATCGACCGTCGCGGCGTCCATCGCGAAGGGCAGGTCCGGCAGTTCCCTGGCCAAGGCCTCGGCGAAGACCGCGCCACGGCGCGCATCGGAGTTGAACAGAAATGTCATTCGGTTGCTCCTTCAAGCCGCGCAACGCGCGGCGAGCGCCTCGATCATCCGCTGGCAGGCGGCGAGTTCGCTGGCGAGAATGTATTCGTCCGGCTTGTGGGCGCGATCGATATCGCCGGGCCCGCAGATGATGGCATCGAAACCGGCAGCCTGGTAGAGCCCGGCCTCAGTGCCATAGCTGACGGCGGCGAGCGGCGCTTGGCCAGTCAGCTCGTGCAGCAACGCCGCCAATGGCGCGTCCTGCGGCAGTGACAGCGCCGGATAGGCGCTCATCGCCGTCCACTCGACCTGAAAGCCGTCCTCTGCGCAGGCTTCGGCCCTTGCCTTGACCGGCGAGAGCAGGCTGGCCGGGTCGATGCCGGGGATGGCCCGCGCTTCCAACTCCAGCGTGCAGGTGGCGGGAATGATGTTGACCGATTGACCGCCCGCGACCACGCCCGCCTGCAGCGTGGAATAGGGTGGCTCGAAGGCCGGATCGAACGGACCATGCGTCATGCGCTCGGCTTCGCTCACGGCCGCGCTCAACGCATCGGCCATGGCGTGGATTGCATTGAGCCCGAGATCGGGCCGCGAGGAGTGGCCGGTGCGCCCACGGATCGTCGCGCGGGCGGCAGCCTTGCCCTTGTGGCCGCGCACGGCGCGCATCCCGCTCGGCTCGCCCACCACGACGCCGAGCGGCTTTGCGCAAAGCTCGGGAAGTCGGGCGATCAGGTGCGGCACGCCGCGGCATCCCACCTCCTCGTCGTAGGAGAAGGCGAGATGGATCGGTCTGGCAAGACGAAGTCGCGCCAGCGCAGGCAAAGCCGCCAGCGCAGAGGCAAGGAACCCCTTCATGTCCGTGGCGCCGCGTCCGTGGAGCCGTTCGCCGTCCCGGCGCAGCGCGAAAGGGGGCGAACTCCATTGCGGCTCCCCGGCGGGAACCACGTCCATATGGCCGGAGAGGATATAGCCCGGGACATCGGCAGGGCCGATCGTGGCGAAAAGGTTGGAACGGTCGCCTTCCGGCCCGGGGAGCACAGTGACCCGCGCCCCGCGCTCTGCGAGGTGGGTCTCGATCCAGCCGACGATGTCACCGTTCGGTTTGCCGGCGACCGATGGAAAGGCGACGAGACGGTCGAGGATATCGAAGACGTCCATTCCGGTCCTCAAGGCATTTCGGATTGGCGCGGTCGCTGCCGCCGACCACACGCTTGCACAGTGCCGGAAAGGATGTGCGTGTCCATTCGCGATTGCGTGCCGAAAGCGGAAGTGTTTCAGTCGAATCTTGCGTTGGCGCGCGGCTTTCGAGCAAATCGTATCGGTCTTGTTGTTTAGCGTTGGCAGGGCAGAGGGCGATCTTCGGCGCGTCGCTCTCAATCCAGCGATCTTTCAGAGGCATGAAAGTGAAGCCGTCCGAAAGCTTGAAAATCGATGCGTTCTCGATGCGGATCGGCGACGTGGAAGCCGTCGAACTCGACCGGCTGCATGCGCTCTCCCTCGCCGTCGGATGGCCGCATCGGGCCGAAGACTGGCAATTCCTGCGCGAAGCGGGACAGGGTTTCGTGGTGCTCGACGAGATCGGCCGGGTCCTTGGTTCCGCCATGTGGTTCGCGCATGGCGCCGATTTCGCGACCGTCGGCATGGTCATCACCTCGCCGCGGCTTCAGACGCAGGGGGCGGCGCAATGGCTGATGAAGCGGATCCTCGATCAAGTTGGGAAGCGCAACCTGCGCCTCAACGCGACGCGGGCGGCAAGACGGCTTTACCTTTCGCTCCATTTCCATGCGGAGAAGACCGTCTATCAACATCAGGGGACCGCCGACGCGACCAGGTCGGCTGGGGTGGACGGCGCGCGCGGTGAGATACGTCCGCTACGGGTGGAGGATCTGCCGGCGATCATCGCGCTCGACGCCGCAGGTTTCGGCGTGCGCAGGACAAATCTTATCGAAAAGCTGTTCGGCCAGTCGGTGGGCTACGGACTCCTTGATGAGGGAGAGCTAAGGGCCTTCGCCCTTTGCCGGCCGTTCGGCCGCGGCCACGTCATCGGCCCGGTGATGGCCAACACGGACGACGATGCCATCGCCGTGGTCCGGCCGCATGTGGTCGAACATTCGGGCAGCTTTCTCAGAGTGGACACTCATATGGAGAGCGGCAAGTTCGCCGCATTCCTGTCGAACAGCGGCATGCCGGTCTTCGACACCGTGCTGACCATGTCACGGGGCAAACGCCTGGCCGACTATGCCGCCGGCGACAGCCCACCAACGAGCGCCTATGCGCTTGCCAGCCAAACGCTTGGATGAATAGTCCGGCGTCCCGACTGGCCGAAGTCGGCTATGTCGCGGATATCGGGTGACCTTGCCTGCTGCGGGTCGTCACGCCAGACACCTTACGATCTTGGTCTTTCCTTCTTGGGATCATAATGGGCGAAGGGCACGATGCGGGCCGGCAGGCGCTTCTGGTGGCCGTCGAGCTTTCCAATCTCGACCTCGGTGCCGACTTCGGCGTGGGTCGCGTCGATACGGGCTAGCGCGATGTTCTTCTTCAGCACAGGCGAGCGCGTCGACGACGTGACGACGCCGATCTGGGCGCGGCCAATATGGATGCAGTCCCCGTGTCCGACGGCGACGTTCGAATCGATATCGAGGCCGACGAGCTTGTGCCGGGGATGCTCCTTGCGCCGAATAAGCGCGTCACGACCGATGAAGTCGTCCGTCTTGGTCTTGAGCGGAACGGTAAATCCGATCCCGGCTTCGAACGGATCGGTCTGATCGGAGAATTCGTAGTTCGCAAAGATAAGCCCCGCTTCGATGCGCACCATGTCCAGTGCGGCCAGCCCCATGGACTTCAGTCCGTGCGGCTGGCCGGCCTCCCACACGGCGTCGAAAACCTTTTCTGCATCGCGCGGGTGGCACCAGACCTCATAGCCGAGTTCGCCGGTGTATCCGGTGCGCGACACCAAGATCGGAACGCCCTCCGCGTCGCCGATGCGGCCGATCGTGAAGCGGAACCATTCGAGCTCGGTCAGCGCCGGCTGGTGAGGTGGTGTCCGGACGATATCCTTGAGGACATCGCGGCTCCGAGGCCCCTGGACGGCGATGTTGTGCAACTGGTCGGTCGAAGAGCGGATCAATACTCTTAGGCCGAGCTTCTCAGCCTGCTCGCGCAGCCAGACGCCGGAATAATCGTCACCGCAGATCCAGCGGAAATTGTCCTTGCCAAGCCGCAGCAGCGTGCCGTCGTCGATCATGCCGCCATGCTCGTAGCACATGGCGGTGTAGACCACTTGCCCGACTCCCAGCTTCCTGACGTCGCGGGTGAGCGTGTACTGCATCAGGGTTTCAGAGTCCGGACCAGTCACCTCGAATTTGCGGAGCGCCGAGAGGTCCATCACGACCGCCTTTTCACGGCAGGCCCAATACTCCTCGATGGCGCCTTCGCTGGAAAATTCCTGGGGCAGCCAAAAACCCTTGTAGTCGACGAAATTGCGCGTGTGCTTCGAGAAGCTGGAATGGAAGGCTGTCTCACGGGTCATTTTAGGCTCGGCCTCCGGGGTGGTGCGTCGTGCTACCGCACGCTGAAATTTGTTCAGCCCGGAATAGGTCCGGACATGGATGTCAGTCGGATTCCAGCCATTGGCCGGAGTGGTGTCGTCTGGGCAGGCGGAGGACACACAGACGATATCGGTCAACGCCCGCAGCAGCACGTAATCGCCCGGGCGTGACCAAGGCTCGTCGGAATACATGACGCCATGGGCATCGATGCCGGTATTGAAGAAGAAGTTGACCGCCATCCAGCCTGCACGGGACGTCACGCCGTGGGGAGCGAGCGCGTCGTTGAAGTTCTCGGAGCAGTTGATGTGACCCGGGTAGCCGATATCGTCATAGTATTTCGCATAGCAGGCCAGCGCAAAAGCGTCGTGCCGGCCACAGGTGTCCTGGACCACCTCGACCAGCGGCTCGAAGTCTTGATCGAAATATTTCGCGTGCAGGCCCGGCATCGGGTAGGCATGGCCCATCAGCGAGCGGGTGGCGGTGACGTCGAGGGCGAGATCTCGGCCTTTGTCGAGCTTGCGTGCCGAGAAACACTGGAAGTCGGTACACTGGCGACCGTCGACGTCGATGATCTGAATATAGTCGCCGGCTTTCACGAAATAGGCTTTGGCCGTGCTCGACCTTACCCTGAGATCAAGCACTGGCTCGGCGAGCGGATCAGGCAGTTCAAATCTGCGGACCGAACGTATGGTAGAGCGCCGGACCAGGACTTCCAGCGGGGTCGTGGTGTCCTGGCCATCGACCGCCATGGGCGCCCCTGGCGCAGCCACCGCCAGCATGCCCTCGCGCCCGACGATGAAGCTCTGTTCCGCTCCGGCAGGAGTACCGCTGTCGAAAAACCGCACCGCCTCGGCGCGGCCAAGATCGATGTTGCGCTGCGCAAGGCCAAGCCGGAACTTCTGCAGGCTCTCGTCACCCTGGGCAAGCAGTGCCTTCAAGCCGGAGGCATCGCTGTTGGTGGGCGCACCGAGGATGCCGGGATCGGTCCGCCCCTGGGCGTCAAAGCTCACCAGCTCGCACGCCTGGCCGCCTTCGAGATTGCGGATCGTGACGCGGTCCCCTGCGTCGATTTCGATCAGTGCGGCGCCCGAGCCGGGGACTTGATAACGCTCCAGGCCGGGCGCGAGCAGCCCAGGCTGGAGGATCAGGCTGGCTTTCGGCGGGCCCATCGTCACGGCAGGATAGTCCGCAAGCGTCATTACCGCCTCCCATGGCCAGGTGCACGATCGACGAGCACCCCTGATTGCATCCCTGAAGCAGCCGCAACGAACCTCATCCGGCCATTGAAAATCTTCGTTGGGACGTCCCGCCGTGATCCACTCCCAGCGCCGGATTCATACGATGGCTGCGCCCGCTCGCGCGGGCTGCCAATCGTGTTTGATGCGGAGCGCATCCGTAGGCTTCGCGATAGACCTTGGAGAAGTGCGATGGCGAGATAAACCCACATGCCACCGCAACTTCCACGACCGGCAGATTTGTGCTCACAAGAAGCAGGTGCCCGCGCTCCAGACGAAGCTCCAGGTAATATCGGTTGGGCGAGCGTCCCAGCTCCCTCTCGAAAAGTCTTTCGATCTGCCGGCGCGATATTCCGCTCAACGCCACGAGTTCGTCGACCGGCATCGGATCATCCAGGCTTGCCTCCATCAGGCCGATGACCTTCATCACCGCCTTGTGGTTGAGCTTGACACGCGAATGAAGCGGCAGGCGTTGCCGGTCTCCGGCCGAGCGCATGCGGAAGGCGATAGCCTTTTCACAGATGCGATTGACCACGATCGAACCATGGTCGCGCTCGACCAAGTGCAAGAACATGTCGAACGGCGCATCCCCACCCGAGCAGCTATGCAGGTCCCCGTCGTGTTCAAACGCCGTTTGAGTGGATTCTACGCCCGGAAACTGCTCGCAAAACAGCGGAAGCTGTTCCCAGTGGACTGCACAACGGCGCCCGTCCGCCAGTCCGGCCCGCGCAGCAACGACAGTGCCGCTGCCGATGCAAATCAGGGGAATGCGGCGCATGCGGCATTCCCTTAGCCACGCATCGAGTTGCCTGTCCGGGCG
Source organism: Mesorhizobium sp. M3A.F.Ca.ET.080.04.2.1 (assembly GCF_003952525.1). Classification (NCBI taxonomy): domain Bacteria; kingdom Pseudomonadati; phylum Pseudomonadota; class Alphaproteobacteria; order Hyphomicrobiales; family Phyllobacteriaceae; genus Mesorhizobium; species Mesorhizobium sp. M3A.F.Ca.ET.080.04.2.1. Next base: position 4,701,900 of record NZ_CP034451.1, read on the forward strand.
CGGGATCGAGCTGCCGCCGCAGATCACGGCGGCCGAGGTCAAGTTCGATTTCTGGGTTCTCTCCCGCTCATTTCTCAGGCTGGAGTCGATGCTGACAGTCAGCCCGCAGTTCGACATGACCGGTTGACCATCCTCCGATACGACCTGCCAGCCGTAGACGTTCCTGCCGACCGCGTCATTGGCCAACCGCAGTACTTCTATCGCGCAGGAGAAAGCTTGAAGCGAAAAGCCAGGCAAAAGATAGAAACTAAACGATCTGTGCGCCGTGTGTGCAGTCAGCATCCAGGCTTCCTCCTCATCTTTGCCACCCTCTACCGCCGAACCGTGGGAGTGGTTCTCGTTTCTCCTCTCCCCGGAACTATGCGCGAGCACGTCATGGCGTGACGATTCGAGGAGTTCCGGGACGGGTCGCAGCGCGATGCACGTCAGTTGCGCAGATAACTCTGCATCGTATCATCGAGCGCATCTTTCCACGGCGTATGATGCTTCGGGGCCATGGTACCGGTCATGACCGATCGGTAGCTGTTGTCGCGGAACGCCATGATGTCCTTGATCTTGTGCTTCTTCCACTGGAAGAAAGCCTCGTCGGCGCCGTCGACATCGAAACTTGGATAGTCGGTCTCGGCGATCAGTTCCTTGATATAGTTGCCTTGGTAGCGGATCGCGTCATAGCTGTCCTTCCCGGCATCCTCGGCCGCGACCCGCTTCTCGACATCGGCGATCAGATCGTTCTTGGACGCAGGCAGGCTAATCCTGCCGAGGACGACGTCGCGCACCCACCAGGCCTGCGCATCGAACATGTTGAAGGTGTACCACTGATCCTGCATGCCGAGATAAAACAGCGCCGGGTTGTGGACGTAGACGACGCCCTTATAGAGATCGGCCGTGGCCAACCTGTTGGCGGTGCGCAGCCGCAACTCGTCCGCCATGAACGGGAAATGGTGCTTGTATCCGGTGCAGAGGATGATCGCATTGACGGTCGCGGTCGAGCCGTCCTTGAAGGTTGCGACATTGCCCTCGACCTTGGTCAGCAGAGGCACCTCCTTCCAGTTGGCCGGCCACTTGAAGCCCATGGCCTGCGTGCGATGGCTGACGGTGACCGACTTGCAACCATACTTCCAGCACTGGGAACCGATATCCTCGGCCGAGTAGCTGGTCCCGACGATCAGTATGTCCTGGCCGACAAATTCTCGTGCGTCGCGGAAGTCGTGTGCATGCAGGATGCGACCATTGAATGTGTCGAACCCGGGGAATTCGGGCACGTTGGGCGTTGAAAAGTGGCCCGACGCGACGATCACGTGGTCGAATTCTTCCGAGTAGGACCGGTCATTGGGAAGATCTTGCACAAGCACGGTGAACTTGCGGGTCCGCGCATCCCAGCTCACATACCTGACGACGCTGGAGAAGCGTATCCACGGACGCACGCCCGCCTTCTTCACGCGCCCTTCGATATAATCGAACAACACGGCCCGGGGCGGATAGGAAGCAATCTGTTTGCCGAAGTGCTCCTCGAAGGTATAGTCCGCGAATTCCAGCCCCTCCTTTGGGCCGTTGGACCAGAGATAGCGATACATCGAGCCATGCACCGGCTCGCCAAATTCGTCCAGGCCTGTGCGCCAGGTGTAGTTCCACAGCCCTCCCCAATTCTTCTGCTTTTCGAAGCAGACAATCTCCGGAATCTCCGTTTGCGGCGCTGCGGACGCGAAGGCGCGCAACTGAGCCAAGCCGGACGGACCGGCACCAATGATTGCAATTCGCTTTCTCATGCTAAATTCTCCCATTGGTTTAAACCAGTTTGTGATATTGGTTCTTTTGGTTCAGACCAGTTAGGATCGAATTTCGGCCTTTGTCAACAAATATTCATTTAGGGAAAGTCGATTTGCACGTTCGCATCGGTTGCCGCAACCGGGATCCGGGTGGGGCCTGCGCCCGGAGAAGCGCCCAATGAGCCCGGCCAGTTTCTCGCAACGGCTTGCCGTGAACGCACAAACCAAACGGCTGAGCGTCGGGGCGCATCAGACCGTCAAGGTAGGTTTTCTCGGGCCGCTCACGGGGCCAATTCGCTCATGGGGGCTACCAGGACTGAATGGCTGTCGCATCTGGGTGGACTGGATCAACCGCACCGGAGGAATGCTGATCGGGGGAGCCCGCCACAATGTCCAGCTGCTTGCCGAGGATTGTGGCTATGACCCTGAACGGGCGGCAGAAGGCGCCAGACGCCTGGTGCAGGACCAGGGCGTGGGGCTGCTGATGATGCTGGGTGGCGACACGTTCCGTCCAATCCAGGATTATCTGATGTCCCGGAAAGTTCTGACCTCGACGCTGCTGCCAAGCGATCTTTCGCCGGACACGCCGTATCTGATCGCCCCAAGCGAAATCCATCCACTCTACAACGTCACGGCGGTCGAGTGGCTTGCACGCAATCGCCCGGATCTGCGGCGCGTGGCGATGTGCAGCCAGACGGATGCGTTGGGGTTGCCCTCGCTTGCGACCTATCGGGCGGCCTTTGCCGCGGAGGGCATCGAGGCCGTGGGGGAGGTCCGCTATGCGCCGGAAGCGACAAATGCCGAGGAAATAGTCGGCGCGATGCTGACCCGCGAACCAGACATCCTGTGTTGGTGCACGAGCTACGAGCCGATGGTTCACGCATTGACGGTGGCTGCTTTCCGAGCGGGATTCCGGGGGCAGATCATTTCCTGCACCGCGGACAACTATCGTCGGCTGGCCGAGAGGACATCCGTCGAGTTCGTCGAGGGTTTCCTGTTCCAGTTTCCGGACTTCGACGATCCAGAGCTCCGCGACAAAGCCTTTTTCTTCAATCGGCCGGCCGAATTCTTCGATGAGTACAACCGCCGCTTTCCAGACAGCTGGACAGCCGTTTCATGGGAATATGTGGCCACGCTCGACCTTTGGCATGCGGCGGTCGAAAAGGCTGGAACGGCAGCGCCGGTCTCGGTTCTCGCGGCAATGAAGCATGGCGGTCTCGGCGAGCACGCTTTTGGAATAGCCAAATGGTCGGGTTCGGACCTGTTCGGCAATGACAATGCCCTTATCGGTGATTGGCCGGTGGTGCGTATCACCGGCGGCCAGGCTCGAATTGTGGCTTTCGGGTCGATCCCGGACTGGCTGCGGCGTCACGGGGTCCGATTGCGGCACGAACTGCGCGCGCTTGGACTGATGTGGGATCAGCGTCATTCCATGCCGAGCGAGTTGCGGATTTCCGCGGGGCTCGCGATGGCCGACGCTCAATCTTCCTGAAGGAGGAGCTTTTGTTCTTCGATCAAAAGCAGCTTGGCAAATTCGACCGCGCTCTCGATGTCGCGCGCAATGATGGCGTTGAGCAACGTATTGTAGCGTCGTTGATAGTCCTGGATCCGGCGAGGTGTCAGATGCCGCCGGTTGAGCGCGGCGCGAAAGCCTTGGCGACGCGCCTGGATCAACAGGTCATAGCAGGACGCAAGCAACGGGTTGCCCGCTCCGCGGGCTACCTGGCGGTGAAACTCTTCCTCGAGCCGGGCAAACTGGGCCGCGTCGGTCTGAACCAGTTCCATCGCAGACAGAATCTCGCCGAGGCCTTCGATGGCTCGCGGCGACATGTTGATGATGGCCAGCCGCATCATCTCGGGTTCTATGATTCCGCGCATGACGAGGAGGTCGAGCGGACTGCTCTCCGCAGCGACGCCTCCCGCGGCATCGTCCGGACCTGTCTGCCCCGTGACGTAGCTGCCGCTTCCGGCCCGGCGGCGGATAAAGCCGTGCGTTTCGAGTATGTCGAGCGCTTCGCGAACCGTGTTTCGGGCGACGCCAAGTTCGCTGGCCAGCGTTCGCTCCGAAGGCAGTCGTTCGTCGGCCGCGTATTGCTGGGAGCGTATGCGCGCCAACAGCGTATCCACCACCACCCGCACCGTCGCGCCGATCGAGTGATCCGCAATCAGAGCCAATGCCGCATCATGGTTTGGTGGCATCCCAACCTTCCTTTCCTGGCGACCGCCGGGAATTCATCAGAACTGCGCCATGACGACAATACCGTGATGGCCCCCGATCTTCGCGAGGACGCGCTTTTGCCGTATTTTGCGGCATCCATGCAAGCGCCGACTCCTGCCCATGCCTGTGGAGATTTCGCTCGTTGGGATGATGAACCTCCGGGTCTGGCGGCGCGTTTTCCACGCTTTGCGGTCGCCTTCGGTGGTTCAGTTCGACAGCCGGCCCCGCTGCAGCCGCTTTCCGTTCCACATTTTGCTGACAGGAAAAAATTTTTAACAGCATTATTGATTTTCGCGATCGTTTCTCCCAAACTGGTTGCCAACAACAGAGACAAAATGGGGATAACGAGATGACCAATTCCTGGAGATTTTCCACGCTCGGCGACCGCCATCGCGCGCTTGGTTCGAAGCTTGAAGACTGGAGCGGCATGGGCACCGCCTGGCAATATTCGGGCGATCCGGAGCGCGAGTACCTGGCGATCCGCACCAAGGCCGGCCTCATGGACGTTTCCGGCTTGAAGAAGGTGCATTTGAACGGCCCTGCGGCCACCCACATCATCGACCGCGCCACTACCCGCAACGCCGAGAAGATCATGCCCGGCCGTTCGGTCTATGCGACCATGCTGAACGACGCCGGCAAGTTCATCGACGACTGCGTGATCTACCGCATGGGGCCGAACAGCTGGATGGTGGTGCACGGCTCGGGCGGAGCCCATGAACAGCTGACCATGGCGGCCACGGGCCGCGACGTTGCCATCCGTTTCGACGACAATCTGCACGATCTGTCGCTGCAAGGGCCGCTCGCCGTCGACTACCTGCAGAAGCATGTGGAAGGCATCCGGAACCTGAACTACTTCAGCCATATGCACACCTCGCTTTTCGGTCTGCCCGTGACGATCTCGCGTACTGGCTACACCGGCGAGCGCGGCTATGAGATTTTCTGCCGCGGCCAGGACGCTCCTGCGATCTGGGACCGGATCCTGGAGGAGGGAGCGGGCATGGGCATCATCCCTTGCCGGTTCACGACGCTCGATCTGCTGAGGGCCGAAAGCTATCTGCTGTTCTTCCCGTACGACAATTCGGAGAAGTATCCCTTCGAGAACGAAGGTCCCGGCGACACGCTGTGGGAACTCGGGCTCGACTTCACCGTCTCGCCCGGCAAGGTGGGCTTCCGCGGCGCCGAGGAACATTACCGCCTGAAGGGCAAGGAGCGCTTCAAGATCTATGGCGTCAAGCTCGAAGGCAAGACGCCGGCCGAGGAGGGTGCGCCGTTGCTCAAGGACGGCAAAAAGGTCGGCGTGGTGACGATCGGCATGTATTCCCGCCTCAACGAGCACAACATCGGCATTGCCCGCATGCCCGTGGAATGCGCGGTCGACGGCGTGAAGATGACGGTTCAGAATTCGACCGGCGAAATTCCCTGCGTCGCTCATTCGATGCCATTCTTCGATGCGGACAAGAAGCGTCGCACCGCGAAGGGATGAGTTGCGGTGAGAGCCAACCAAAACGGAGCCGAGGGTCAAAGTCAGTGTTAGAAGGCTCGATTCCAAGCCGCCCCGTCTATGGCGTGCTGGAGATACGGCCGGGGCGGCTGCATCTGATGGTCGCCGACGCCGAAGGCGCCGAGGCGATCCTCGATTTGGCCGCCTCCGCGCCGGCGGATTTCTTCGCCGCGGCTCACATCATTTATCTGCCCAAGAAATCCGGCGACCGGTTCGTCGCCAGGTTACAGCAACTTGTCCCTGCCCAACTCTATGTCGGGCCGAGCTACGATGCCGCGCTTCCGCGGCTGAGGCGGGTCCTGGCGGGCGCGCATATGGGCCTGCAGGTCTACCTGGCGGGAACCGAAGGACTGATGGGGCAGGCGATGTTGGAGGTCACGCAGGCGGGCGTCCCACATTCCGCGATCCAGACGGAGCACCGCGGCTCGACCGTGCGCCGCGTGCAGTGCGTGCATTGCAAGGGTATCACCGAAGAGGTGACGCACGATCCTTTCCAATGCGCCCATTGCGGGCTGCATCTGTTCGTGCGGGATCACTACTCACGCCGCATTGCGGCCTTCCAGGGCGTGCGCGTCGATGCGGAAGATCCCGGCAACATTCCCGAATCGGTGGAGCGGTTCAGATGAGTGCAGGTGCCGCAAAAATACCCGTGACAGTCGCCGAGGTGACACCGGTCAACGAACTTGTCACCCGATTCAAGTTCGTGCGCCGTGATGGCGGCCCGATGCCTACCTTCTCGGGCGGCGCCCATACGGTCGTGGAAATGAACGACCGCGATCGCGTGCGCCGCAACCCCTATTCGATCATGAGCGACCCGGGCGACCGGGGGGCCTATTCGATCTCGATTCGCCGCGACGACAATGGGAGAGGCGGTTCGTTGTTCATGCACCGGCAGGTGAGGCCGGGAATGGAGATGGTCATCTCCAACCCGGTCAATCTGTTCGCGCTGGATTTGCGGGCGCGAAAGCACCTGTTGCTCGCCGGAGGCATCGGCATCACCCCGTTCCTGGCCCAGATCAAACAACTCAGCGCCATGAACGGCAACTTCGAACTCCACTATTCCGTGCGCAGCGCGTCGCTCGCGTCCTATGCGGACGAGCTGGTGGCCAACCATCGATCCCGCGTTCATCTTTACCATGACGAGCGGGGCGAGCAGATCGACCTGCCGGCATTGCTCGACGGCCAGCCGCTCGGCACCCACGTCTATGTCTGCGGACCCAAAGGCATGATCGCCTGGGTGCGCAACACCGCGACGGCGCTCGGATGGCCGCGCGAGGCGGTGCATCACGAAGAATTCCTTGCGCCTGCCTCAGGCAAGCCGTTCGAAGTCATGCTGGCACGGTCGAACAAGCTGATCCGGGTTGGCGAGCATCAAAGCCTGCTGGAGGCGATCGAGGCAGCCGGCGTCGAGGCACCGTATCTATGCCGCGGCGGAGCGTGCGGCCAGTGCGAGACGGATGTCCTCGAGCATGAGGGAACGTTCCTGCACAAGGACCATTGGCTGACGCCGACGCAATGTGCCAGCGGCACCAAGATCATGCCTTGCGTGTCGCGCTTCGAAGGCAGGACGCTGGTGTTGGATCGATAGCGAGGAGGACGCTGCGATGACTGTTATCTTCAAGGAAGAAACCTTCCACGACGACTTCACCTTCCGCAACTCGCCGGAGGCGGTCAAGCGCTTCCCTTTCCCGTTTCCCGAGGACAGCTACATGTACTCGGTGAACCTGGAGCCGCATAAGTCCTACCGCCCGGGCAGCGTCTACGAGCGGACGTTCGACGTCGACGAGCATTACGTGTCCGAGATGCGCGACCGCGCTCGCGTCCTTGCCGAAGACCCGTTGCGCTGCCAGTCGCTGCCGCACATGACCCTGGCCGGCTGGGATCTGCTCGAGCTGATCATGACCTCGAAGGCAGAAGAGTATCCGGAGCTTTTCGAGCTGCACCGCGACGGCGCCAAATGGCACTGGATCAACCGTCCGCTCGGCATCGAGCAGAAGTTCACCTTCCTCGACGAGACCACTTTGCCGTATGGCCCGATGGAGTACATCACACGGCAGACCCAGGGCGATTTTGCGGTGCTCGACCAACGCGACGAGAACCTGTGGATGGACGCCGGCATGGTGACGACACAGGCCGATTGGAGCCTGGATTTCGACATCGGCATGAACTTCTTCGAGTGGCACGCCCCAGTGCCGAAAGCGCACGAGATGGGCATCTTCCAGCGCGCCTTGAAGTTTCTCCTGAACGTGCAGCAAGGCTCGCCGGCGCGCCGTCTGAACTGGACGATGACCGTCAATCCCCTGCTCGATACAAGCCCCGAAAACTACCACAAATGGGGCGTGATGAAGAAAGACCTGACGCTCGAGAATATGGGGCAAATGATGCATTTGCGCGTCGAGCTTCAGACCTTCTTCCGTCTCCCTCGCTCGAACGCCCTCGTGTTTCCGATCCGCTGCTACCTCATCAAGCTCGACGAACTGGTGACGGTGCCGAAATGGGCGAGGCGTTTCCATCGCGTCATCCGCGACCTGCCGGCCGAGCTTGCGACCTACAAGGGCTTTGTCACCAACCGGCCCAAGATCGTGGAATGGCTGTCGAAATATGACGACGGTGCGCCGACGTCGCCAGGTATCTGGGCCGACTGAGCAAGCCCTGCACACAGGGCAGGGGACAGACGTGGGAGTGGCTGCCTTGCTGCAACGAAGGCCGCGTGACGAGCAAAGGCATCTCGGCTTCCTGATCTTTCCAGGCTTCCCCATGGCGTGCCTGACCTCGGCCATTGAGCCGTTGCGCGCGGCAAACGAAATCGTCGCACGAGACGTTTTCTCGTGGACCGTGGTTGGTGAGACGGCAAGCCGCGTCGTTTCCAGCGCCGCCGTCGGGTTCGACCCCGATATCGGGCTGCAGGACCTGCCTGGCGTCGATCAGCTCTATTTCCTCTCAGGGCCGAACGGGCGTTTCCAGTCGGCTCGCACCGGCAACGCCGCGATACGCAGGCTCGCCCGTCATGGGACGGGGCTCGGCGCCTTCAGCGGCGGCATTTTTCCACTTGCGCGCACCGGTCTGATGGCTGACCACAAATGTGCCGTGCATTGGTGCTACGAGGCGGCGTTCAAGGCCGAGTTTCCAGACGTCCAGGCCAGCGAAAAAGTCATCTGCGTAGACCGGCAACGGCTCACAGCGGCAGGCGCGACGGCCGTGTTCGACCTCATGCTGCAGCTGATCCAGGATCGGCTGGGCGCTGAGGTCATGACCGAAGTCGCGTGCTGGTTCCAGCATCCTTTCGTGCGCGGGGAGGAGGCGGAACAGAGGACCCCGGCGCTGCGAAGCGACCGCACCGAGGATATGCTGCCCCGGCCCGTTGCCAAGGCGATACGACTCTTTGCCGAGCATGTGGAGGATCCGATCCAGATAGCGCGCGTCGCCAAGGCCGTGGATCTGTCCACCCGGCAGCTGGATCGCTCCTTCAGGCGCTCCACCGGACAGAGCCCCCTCAAATACTACCGTCTGCTGCGGATGAAGAAAGCGCGCCAGATAGCGCTTTATTCCAACGATTCGATCACCGATATCGCGCTGGCCGTCGGCTATGCGAGCACCACGCCCCTGGTCCGCCACTATGTCCAGACTTTTGGCGTGACGCCGCAGGAGGATCGCAAGGCGATCAACAGATTCCGCGTGCGCGGCAACACGCCGCTTCCGGCCGTCTAGAGCGGTTCGCCGTTTCACGGAAACGGCAAACCGCTTTATCTTTTTGTTTGGGCGCAATTCCGGACGGAAAACCGTTTCATACTTATCCTGGAATTGCTCGAGAAGTCTCAAGCAACGGATCGGGCCGCCGCCATCAGCGCATGGTGCAATGACGCTGCCGATGAGCGGGGGCCAAGGATGCTGAACTGCAGGCGCGCTTCGCGGCAGATCACGATGCAACCGATATGTTCGATTGTTGTGCGGCTCGCCGCGCCGCCGGCCATTGCATGGACATCAAGCGCGCACAGCCGCTCGAATACGGCCGGCGCTGCTGGCCCTCCTACGTCAAAGCAGGCCCAGCCATCGGTCTGTTCGGTGACGGAAGCATTATCGCCAAAGCCATCCTTGACGATTTGCGCGATGTTCTCGTGGCTGGTGAAGGGTGCTTCGACGAACCACTGGTCGACACCGGTCCAGACCGCCGTGTAGGGCGCCTTCCCCGAGACCTTCCCGGGTGCAGGCATTTCGAATCCGAAGAAGCGCTTGGCGGCAGTGGCGAACTCTGCCTGGCGGTTCAGCCGGGATGCTATCGAAGCCAGCGCCACGCCGATGTTTTCGGCAATGCGGAATCCTGGCAGCTCATCGACGCGCGGCGTCGTTCCTCCAAGCGGCGTGGTCGAATGCAGACGATGTTCAGGCACGCAGGCGCTCTCCTTCCGGGTCGATGAAGTGCGGGCTCACAACCTCCACCTCGACCTCCTCATTCTTCAGCGGGTTCACGGCACGCAGCACCTCGCCTTTGCGTGCAGCCCCGTTCTTGAGGAACCCGAGCCCGATCGAATGGCAGAGGTTGGGTGAATACGCGACCGAGGTGATGTAGCCCTGGTCGTTGGCGGCCTCCGCACGCTCGCGACCCGATATCAAATGCGATCCGGCCGTCAGTGGCCGTGCGACGTCCAGGGGACGGAAGCCGACCAAGTTCAATGCGTCGGGCTGGTTCAGCCCTTCGCGCTCGGAGAGGGTGGACCCGATGCCGTCCTTCTTCTTGGACACCATGCCAGCCATGCCGAGATTGAGCGCGGTCGTGGTTCCGTTGAGCTCGTTGCCGGCCGCATGGCCCTTTTCGACGCGCATCACGCCGAGCGCTTCAGTTCCATAGACGGCCGCGCCGAACTCCTTGCCGGCGTCGACAAGGGCGCGGATCAGGGCATCGCCATATCGTGTCGGCACGGCGATCTCGTAAGCCAGCTCACCCGAGAACGATATGCGGAACAATCGCGCCCGCAGTCCGCCGCACACGCTGATCTCGCCGCACGCCATATAGGGAAACGCTTCGTTTGAGATGTCGTGTTGAGGATCGACAATCTTCTGCAGAAGCCGGCGTGCATTTGGCCCGGCGACGGAGAACTGCGCCCAGGCTTCCGTGGTCGAGATGATCTGCACATCGAGATCCGGCCACAGGCACTGGCGGCAAAACTCCATGTGCCGGAAGACGGCGACCGCGTTGGCTGTCGTGGTCGTCGTGACGAAGTGATCCTGCGCCAGCCGAGCCGTCGTTCCGTCATCCATGGCCATGCCGTCCTCGCGCAGCATCAAGCCGTAGCGCACCTTGCCGACCGCCAGCTTCCCGAACGGGTTGGCATAGATGCGATTGAGGAATTCGGCCGCGTCCTGGCCCTGCACGTCGATCTTGCCGAGCGTGGTGACGTCGCAGATGCCGACAGATTGGCGCGTGGCGAGCACCTCGCGGTCGACCGACTGCCGCCAGTGAATCTCACCAGGACGTGGCAGCCATTGCGTGCGGAGCCACATTCCGGCCTCGACAAATACCGCGCCCTGCTCGGACGCCCATTTGTGGCTCGGCGTCAACCGGGTCGGGCGAAAGTCGCGGCCGCAGGAGCGGCCGGCGAGCGCGGCGATCGGCACTGGCGTGTAGGGCGGGCGGTAGATCGTTGTTCCGGTCGCGGGAATGCTTTGCCCTGTCAGTTCCGCCATCACGGCAAGACCGAGCATATTGGACGTCTTGCCCTGGTCTGTGGCCATGCCGAGCGTCGTATAGCGCTTGAGGTGCTCAACCGAGCGGAACCCTTCCTGGTGCGCGAGCTTGACGTCCTTGACGGTGACGTCGTTCTGCTGGTCGATCCATGCCCGACCCTTCGCGCTGCCAACGTGCCAGAACGGCTCTATTCGGATCGGTTGGTCTTCGGCCTGCGGCATGTCCGCAGGCAAAGCCTTGATGCCGGTTGCGGCCAGCGCTTCGCATGCCGCCGTCACGCCCGAGGCGAGGGCTGCCGCTGTCGAAAAGAGGCCGCTTGCCGAGCCTGCGACGGTCATGCCCGGTGGGCAGCTGCCGGGCACGAAGGCTGCGATCGACGGCTCCCAGTTCGGGCGCCCGCGCTGGTGGCAGGTCAAATGAACATTCGGGTTCCACCCACCCGAGACGCCAAGCGCCTGGCACGGAATGTTCCTCGTCTCGCCGGTGGCAAGCCTGACGGTTATTGAGGCAAGCCCGAGGCGGCCCTTCGTGTCGATCACCTGCGCGCCCCGGAAATGCTCGGTGCCGGTCACTGTGGCGCCATCGGCCCGGGTATCGATTACTGCGGCGACCTCGACACCTCTGGCCATCAGGTCCGCTGCGGTGCGCAAGCCATCGTCATTGTTGGTGAAAACGGCGACCTTCCGCGCAGGCGCGGCGGCCCAGCGATTTGCATAGCTGCGCAAGGCCCCGGCCAACATGATGCCTGGCCGGTCGTTGTTGGCGAAGGCGATGGGCCGTTCGGCGGCACCTGCGCTGAGCAGCGCGCGCTTGCAATAGATCCGCCAGAAAATCTGCCGGGGTTTGCCTTGCCCGCGATGGGGCAGGTGGTCCGAGACACGCTCCAGCGCGCCATGAATACCGTGGTCGAACGCTCCTATGATCGTGGTTCGCGTCATCAGCCGCACGTTGGGCATGCTTTCGAGCTCCGCGCGGGCCTCGCGCGCCCAATCGGTACCGGCTGCGTCACCAACGACGAAAGTTTCGCTGTTCAGCCGCCCGCCGATCGCGAAGTCCTCGTCCGCCAGGATCACGCGAGCCCCCGCCCGTCCGGCCGTCAGCGCAGCCGCAAGCCCCGCGGGACCAGCGCCGATTACCAGCAGGTCGCAATGGAGGAAGCCCTTGTCGTAGACGTCCGGATCCGGCTCCATCGAAAGCCGGCCCAGGCCAGCGGCGCGACGGATCAGGGGCTCATAAACCTTCTCCCAGAAGGCCCTCGGCCACATGAAGGTCTTGTAGTAGAAGCCGGCCGAGAAGAAGGGAGACAGGAGATCGTTGATACCCATTGCATCGAAGGCGAGCGAAGGCCAGCGGTTCTGGCTGGTCGCGGACAGGCCTTCGAAAAGCTCTGCCACGGTGGCGCGTGTGTTGGGTTCGCGGAATGCCCCGTCGCGCAACTCGACCAAGGCGTTCGGCTCCTCTGAACCGGCTGTCAGGGGGCCGCGCGGCCGATGATATTTGAACGAACGGCCCATCAGCCGCACACCATTGGCCAGCAGCGCCGAGGCCAGCGTGTCGCCTGCGAAGCCCGTGTAGCGCTTGGCGTCGAAACTGAAACTCATGCCGCGGGAGCGGTCGATCAACCCACCTTCAAGACGGTTAGCCTGGCTCATTTGCCGCGTCCTCTCGATCGCGCGACGTCGCGCGCCAGTTCTACCGATGTGATCTCGTGAGTGACGGTATTGCGGGTGACCACCAACCAACTCCGGTCGCCCTGCTCATGGAACCAGAGTTCTCGATGCATGCCGGCCGGATTGTCGCGCAGGTAAAGGTACTCATAGAAGCGATCCACGGCGCCGCTCGCCTGCCAGTCCGGTCTGTCGATCAGGGCAGCATCGCCCAGATAGACAAATTCCTGCGCATCGCGCGGTCCAAGCAAAGGATGGTTGATGATCATCTCTGCCAGCCCTCAATGCAGGTTCGGTTGGGCGCCCATGCCCTTTTCGTCGATCATCAGCCCCTTGCGGAACCGGTCCAGGCGATAGGCTGCGGCGTGGAGATGCGGCATGTCGGTGGCGAGCAGGTGCGCGAAGCACCAGCCGGATGCAGGCGTGGCCTTGAAACCGCCATAGCACCAGCCGCCGTTGAAATAGAGACCTTGTATGTCGGTCCGGTCGATGATGGGCGAACCGTCCATCGACATGTCCATGATGCCGCCCCAGCTGCGAAGCAGCCGGGCTCGCCCGATCATCGGCATCAGGCTCATCCCGCCTTCACAGACGTCCTCGATCACGGGAAGATTGCCGCGCTGGGCGTAGGAATTATAACCGTCGATGTCGCCGCCAAACACGAGGCCGCCCTTGTCGGATTGGCTGACATAGAAATGACCGGCTCCGTAGGTTATCACGCCAGGCAGAAGCGGCTTCAGTCCCTCCGAGACAAAAGCCTGCAAAACGTGGCTTTCGATCGGCAGACGCATCCCAGCTTTTGCCATCACCTGCGATGAGGCGCCGGCGACCGCGCAGCCAACCTTCTTGGCGCCGATGAAACCGCGCGTGGTCTCGACGCCCAGGCACTTGCCGTTTTCGATCCGGAAGCCGGTGACCTCGCAGTTCTGTATTATGTCAACGCCGTGCAGGTCGGCGCCGCGCGCATAGCCCCAGGCGACCGCGTCGTGGCGTACCGTGCCGCCGCGCGGTTGCAGCAGCCCGCCTTTGATAGGGAAACGGGCATTGTCGAAGTTGAGAAACGGCGCGATCTTGCGCACGCCGTCCCGGTCGAGCAGCACCGCGTCCACCCCGTGCAGCCGCATGGCGTTGCCGCGGCGGGTAAAAGCATCCCGCTGTGCGTCCGTATGGCAGAGATTCAGCACGCCACGCTGGCTGACCATGGCGTTGTAGTTGAAGTCCTGCTCGAGCCCTTCCCAAAGCTTCATGGAGAATTCGTAGAAAGGCTCGTTGCCGGGCAAAAGGTAGTTGGAACGGATGATGGTGGTGTTGCGGCCGACATTGCCGCCCCCGATCCAACCCTTCTCGAGGACCGCCACATTTGCCTCGCCGAACTCCTTGGCAAGGTAGTATGCCGTGGCGAGCCCATGCCCGCCTCCGCCGATCACCACGATGTCGTAGCTCGGCTTCGGCTGCGGTTCGCGCCACACCGGCTTCCAGCCGCGGTGACCCGTCAGCGCCTCAGCAATGACTTTGAAGCCGGAGTAGCGCATCGCTTCCTCTTCCTATAATTTCGTTGCATTTTCAGCTATCTAGGCCGATCCGCCACGTCGATTTCGGACGACCACCCTTCCATTTCGGACATGCCGGGCAGGTTCCGCAGCATGGCATCAGAAAGCGACTGACGGCTTCGTTCGACTCTCGAAGCGCAGACCCTCCGGCCGGGTAGGGGAAAACCTATCCGGCTCGGGGATCATTTTCTATCCGCACAGGTGTTGTTGGTCGTTGGGCATCGCTTGATGCTTGCTCGCATGGCAATCGCGGGTCAGCCGCTTGTCGAGGAGGATTTCATGGCCGGTTACACCCATCTTTTCATCCCGGGGCCCACCAACATTCCCGAAGAGGTGCGGCAGGCGATGAACCTGCCGATGGAAGACATGCGCGCCGCCTCGTTTCCCAACCTGACCTTGCCGCTGTTCGAGGACATCAAACGCGTGTTCAAGAACGAGACCGGCCGCGTCTTCATCTTCCCCTCGTCCGGCACCGGCGCCTGGGAAGCGGCGATGACCAATGTGCTCAGCCCCGGCGACCGGGTGCTGATGTCGCGCTTCGGCCAGTTCTCGCATCTGTGGGTCGACATGGCCGAGCGCCTCGGCTTCGAGGTCGACGTCATCGACTGCGAATGGGGCACCGGGGTTCCGCTCGATCTCTATGCCGAGAGGCTTCGCGCCGACAAGGCGCATCGCATCAAGGCGGTGTTCTGCACCCAAAACGAGACCGCGACCGGCGTCACCAGCGACGTCGCCGGCTGCCGCGCCGCGCTCGATGCGGCAAACCATCCGGCGCTTTTGTTCGTCGACGGCGTGTCGTCGATCGGCTCGATCGACTTCCGCCAGGAGGAATGGCGCGTCGACTGCGCCGTCAGCGGCTCGCAGAAGGGCTTCATGCTGCCCGCCGGCCTCGGCTTCCTGTCGGTCAGCCCGAAGGCGCTCGCCGCGGCGCGCGTCGCCACCCACCGGCGCTGCTACTTCTCCTTCGAGGACATGATCCGCGTCAACGATGCCGGCTACTTCCCCTATACGCCGGCCACGCAATTGCTGCGCGGCCTGCGCGCCTCGCTCGACCTGATCGCCGAGGAAGGGCTGGAGACCATCTTCGCCCGCCACCATCGCCTGGCCGAGGGCGTGCGCAAGGCGGTCGAGGCCTGGGGGCTGAAGCTGTGCGCCAAGGCGCCGCAATGGCATTCCGACACCGTCAGCGCCATCCTGGTGCCGGAAGGCATCGACAGCGCCGACGTCGTCAAGCGCGCCCACGGCGCCTACCAGACCTCGCTCGGCGGCGGCCTCAACAAGGTGGCCGGCAAGGTCTTCCGCATCGGCCATCTCGGCTGGCTGAACGAGGTGATGGTCTGCGCCTCGCTGTCGGCGGCCGAAATGGCGCTGCTCGACTGCGGCGTGCGCCTGGCGCCGGGCTCGGGCGTGGCGGCGGCGATCGAGCATTTCCGGCGCACGGCCGAAATGCCGGTCGCCCGGGCAGCGTGAGGGACGAGCCATGAGCCACACCATCAACCACCTCAAGAAACTGAGACTGCAGCGCAGCGAGCTGGCGGTGCCGGGCTCGAACCCGGAGATGATCGACAAGGCGGCCAGCAGCGCCGCCGACTTCATCTTCCTCGACATCGAGGACGCGGTGGCGCCGCCCGACAAGGAGCGCGCCCGCAACAACATCATCCAGGCGCTCAACGACATCGACTGGCGCGCCAAGGGCAAGACCGTGTCGGTGCGCATCAACGGCCTCGACACCCATTACATGTACCGCGACGTCGTCGACATCATGGAACAGGCCGGCGACAAGCTGGACACCATCCTGGTGCCGAAGGTCGGCGTGCCGGCCGACCTCTACATGGTCGAGGCGATGGTCAACCAGATCGAGATGGCCAAGGGTTACAAGACCCGCGTCGGCCTCGAGGCGCTGATCGAGACCGCGCTCGGCATGGCCAATGTCGAGGCGATCGCGGCCACCCCCGGCCGGCTGGAGGCGATGCATTTCGGCGTCGCCGACTATGCCGCCAGCACCAAGGCGCGCACCGTCAACATCGGCGGGCTCAATCCCGACTATCCCGGCGACCAATGGCACTTCGCGCTGTCGCGCATGACGGTGGCCTGCCGCGCCTACGGGCTTCGCGCCATCGACGGACCGTTCGGCGACTTCTCCGATCCGCAAGGCTACACGGCCGCCGCAAGGCGCGCCGCCGCGCTCGGCATCGAAGGCAAATGGGCGATCCACCCCTCGCAGATCGCTTTGGCCAACGAGGTGTTCTCGCCGCCGGAAAAGGAGGTCGCGCGCGCCCGCCGCATCCTCGAGGTGCTGAAGGAGGCCGAGGCGCTCGGCAAGGGCGCGGCCGCGCTCGACGGCAAGATGATCGACGCCGCCTCCGAGCGCATGGCGCGCAACGTGCTGGTGGTGAGCGAGGCGATCGAGCGCGCCGGCCAAGGCCATGGCGCGGCGCCCGGCCAGGCGCATTGAGATTCCCAGGAGGACAAGATGGACATTCACGAATACCAGGCCAAGGAACTGCTCGCCCGCCACGGCGTGCATGTGCCGCGCGGCGGGCTCGCCTACAGCCCCGAGCAGGCGACCTACCGGGCGCGCGAGATCGGCGGCTCGAAATGGGTGGTGAAGGCGCAGGTCCATTCCGGCGCGCGCGGCAAGGCCGGCGGCATCAAGCTGTGTTCCAATGACGAGGAGATCGCCAACGCCGCCGAAGCCATGCTCGGGCGCAAGCTGGTGACCCAGCAGACCGGCCCGCGCGGCAAGCTGGTGTCGCGGCTCTATGTCGAGGAGACGGTCAACATCGCGCAGGAGCTCTATCTCGGCTTCGTGCTCGACCGCAAGGCCGAGCGGGTCATGATCGTCGCCTCGGCCGCCGGCGGCATGGAGATCGAGGAGATCGCCGAGCGGCAGCCGGATTCGATCATCCGCGCCACCGTCGATCCCGGCGTCGGCATGCAGCAGTTCCAGGCGCGCGAGATCGCCTTCGGCCTCGGCCTGGAAAGCAACCTGATCGGCAAGGCCACCGAAACCATCATGGGCTGCTACCAGGTGTTCCGCGATTACGACGCCTCGATGCTGGAGATCAATCCGCTGGTGGTGACCCGCGACGGCAATCTGGTCGCGCTCGACGCCAAGATGTCGTTCGACGAGAACGCGCTGTTCCGCCGCCCGGAGATCTCGGAGCTGCGCGACAAGAGCCAGGAGGACCCGCGCGAGACCTTCGCCAGCGACCGCGGCCTGTCCTATGTCGGGCTCGACGGCAACATCGGCTGCATCATCAACGGCGCCGGGCTGGCGATGGCGACGATGGACATGATCAAGATCGCCGGCGGCGAGCCGGCCAACTTCCTCGACATCGGCGGCGGCGCCTCGCCCGAGCGGGTCGCCAAATCGTTCCGCGCCGTGCTCGGCGACAAGAATGTCGAGACCATCCTGGTCAACATCTTCGCCGGCATCAACCGCTGCGACTGGGTCGCCGAGGGCGTCATCAAGGCGATCCGCGAGGTCGGCGTCGAGGTGCCGCTGGTGGTGCGGCTGTCCGGCACCAAGGTCGAGGAAGGGCGCAAGATCCTGGCCGAGTCCGGCGAGGCGGTGATCGTCGCCGACACGCTGGCCGAAGCCGCCGAGAAGGCGGTCGCCGCCTGGCGCGAAGCCGCCAAGAAAAAAGCAGCCTGAGGGAGGTCGAGAAATGGCAATTCTGCTCAACCGCAGCACCCGCGTCATCGTGCAGGGCTTCACCGGCAAGATCGGCAGCTTCCATGCCGAGGACATGAAGCGCTACGGCACCAGGCTGGTCGGCGGCGTCACCCCCGGCAAGGGCGGCCAGAGCCATCTCGGCCTCCCCGTCTTCAACACCGTCAAGGGCGCGGTGCGCGAGACCCGCGCCGAGGCCAGCATCGTCTTCGTGCCGCCGCCCTTCGCCGCCGATTCGATCATGGAGGCGGCCGACGCCGGCATCAAGCTGTGCGTGTGCATCACCGACGGCATCCCCTCGCAGGACATGATGCAGGTCAAGCGCTACATGCGCCGCTACCGCTTCGAGGACCGCATGCGCCTCGTCGGGCCGAACTGCGCCGGGGTGATCACCCCCGGCCAGGCGCTGATGGGCATCATGCCGGGCAGCATCTACCTGCCCGGCCGCGTCGGCATCGTCGGCCGCTCCGGCACGCTCGGCTACGAGGCCGCCTCGCAGATGAAGGCGCTCGGCATCGGCGTGTCGACCAGCGTCGGCATCGGCGGCGACCCGATCAACGGCTCCTCCTTCAAGGACATTCTGCAACTGTTCGAGCAGGACGAGGACACCGACGCCGTGGTGATGATCGGCGAGATCGGCGGCCCGCAGGAGGCCGAAGCCGCGCTCTGGGCGCGCGACAACATGCGCAAGCCGCTGATCGCCTACATCGCGGGCTTGTCCGCGCCGAAGGGCCGCCGCATGGGCCATGCCGGCGCGATCATCTCGGCCTTCGGCGAATCGGCGCAGGAAAAGGTCGAGATCCTGCGCGGTGCCGGGGTCACAATTGTGCCCACGCCGGCGGATTTCGGTCCGACCGTCGCCAATGTGCTGGAACAGAGGCTGAAGGCGGCCTAAGCCCGCCTTCAGCCCAAGGCGCCTGAACTCGCCAGCATCGCGAATCGCCGGAACCGTCCGGCGGTTTTGCGTGTGATGGCGCATGGTGAGAGATCATGAATGAAGCGGCGTGTATGGCCCTGCGCTTCGCGCCGGCAGGAGACCTGCCGTTCACGGGCGCGACCGGCACTCATGTTGCTGACCCGCAGATATTCTTGATGCGGTAACATTCGTCGCATCTGCCCCCTTCCGGTTGCATCCGGTTCAGCCTCTGTTTACTGTGGGTAAAAACAGTGGCGAACCGAATAGGCGGAGCTATGGCGGCGAAGAAGTCGAGAAGGAAGCCGGCGCAGGAAAGCGCGAACGCTGAGACACGCAGGGCGGACCGCTCTCTTGCCAGGGTTTCCCCGCTTAAGCAGAATCCGCATGCCGTAAAGGATACGCGCGAAAAGGTACTCGAAGTCGCGATCGGCCATGAGGTGCGTGCGTTTCGGAAAAAGCTTGGAATAACCGTGGCTGATCTGGCGGCGACGACCAATCTCTCCCTGGGTATGCTGTCCAAGATCGAGAATGGAATCACGTCGCCGTCGCTGACAACGTTGCAGACATTGTCGCGCGCGCTTGGTGTGCCGCTGACCGCATTCCTGCGGCGCTATGAGGAAGATCGCAAGGGCGTCTTCGTCAAAGCGGGCGAGGGTTTGGATGTAGAACGCCGCGGAACGCGCGCCGGACACCAGTACAATCTGCTTGGATATATTGCATCAAATACCGCCGGTGTCCTGGTCGAGCCGTACCTGATCACGCTCACCGAGGACTCGGATGTGTTTCCGACATTCCAGCACGATGGGATGGAGTTTCTCTACATGCTGGAGGGCGAAGTCGTTTATCGCCACGGGAGCAATCTTTATCGGATGCTTCCCGGCGATAGCCTGTTCTTCGACGCGGATGCCCCGCATGGTCCGGAGGAACTGACAAAGCTGCCGATCCGCTACCTGTCCATCATTTCCTACCGCCAGAGCAACGGCGACTAGACAAGACAGATTCTCTGGTGCCGACTCATTTCACTGAGGGTGATTTGGAACGACCGATCCGGATCGGCCTGCTCCGACTGACCGCCTAGGCGACACGCGCTTTTAGGTCTTTGTCTTTATGCATGTCGTTTTGGCAAAACCGCTGCACAGTTTTGCGCGACATGCAGTGCGAGTTGCGGCTTCAGATTTCGGCCGATCGCGTTGCCGAGCTGCCGTCCGACTCCTCCCTTTTCCAAGCCCGACAGCACCGCTGCAGCGCCTGCGGCCGGCGGCTGGCGCGCCATTGCGCCGCGAAATCGGCCGCTCCTTTCTTTTCAGGAAAAAAAAATTCATACCAGTTGAGTTCCTGCTGTGAAGCTGCTACGTCTTTCGCATCAGGCTGCAACCGTCGCGAGGTGATGTGATGTGTGGAATTGTCGGACTTTTCTTGAAGGACAAGGCACTTGAGCCCAAGCTTGGCTCGATGCTGTCGGAGATGCTGGTCCTGCTGACCGACCGCGGGCCAGACAGCGCCGGCATCGCTATCTACGGAGGCGGCCAGAAGGACCGTGCCAAGATCACAGTCCAATCGCCGTCGCCGTCCCGCGACTTTCCGGAACTGGCTACCGATCTCGGCAACAAGATCGGCGCCAAGATATCGGCGACCATCAAGTCCACGCATGCGGTGTTGGACGTGCCGCTGGCCAAAGCGGAGGAGGCGCGCGCCGCACTGCTTGAACTGCGTCCCAGCTTGCGGGTCATGGGGGCGGGCCAATCGATCGAGATCTACAAGGAGGTCGGCCTTCCGGAAGCCGTGGTGGAACGCTTCGACGTGCGCTCGATGACCGGCACGCACGGCATCGGCCACACCCGCATGGCGACGGAATCGGCGGTGACCACACTGGGCGCCCACCCGTTCTCGACCGGCGCCGACCAGTGCCTGGTGCACAATGGATCGCTGTCCAACCACAACAATGTCCGCCGCGAGCTGGTGCGCGAGGGCATGAAATTCGAGACCGAGAACGACACTGAGGTGGCGGCCGCCTATCTCTCCAACAGAATGGCGCATGGCAAGAAACTCGGCGAGGCGCTGGAGGGCACGCTGTCCGACCTCGACGGTTTCTACACCTTCGTCGTCGGCACCAAGAACGGCTTCGGCGTGGTGCGCGATCCGATCGCCTGCAAGCCGGCGGTGATGGCCGAAACCGAACAGTATGTCGCCTTCGGCTCCGAATATCGGGCGCTCGCAAATCTGCCCGGGATCGAGAACGCCAAAGTCTGGGAACCGGAACCTGCAACCGTCTATTTCTGGGAGCATTGAGCATCATGAATATTTCGAATGTGGCCACCGCGCCGGCGCGTGAGGTGGACTTTCCCGAGCGTGTCTTTGATCTCGCAAAAAGGTCGCTGCGCGAGCTCAACCAGGCGCTTCATCAACTGACCCCCGGCTCGAACGAGACCGCGTGGGAGGTGCTCAACCCGAAAGGCAGCCATTCCGTCGCCGTCGGCGTCGACCAGCCGGTCGCCGTCGATGTGCGCGGCAGCGTCGGCTATTATTGCGGCGGCATGAATGCCGGCGGCGCGATCACCGTGCATGGCTCGGCCGGGCCCGGCGTCGGCGAGAACATGATGTCGGGCTCGATCGTGGTCAAAGGCGACGCCAGCCAGTATGCCGGCGCCACCGGCCGCGGCGGGCTGCTGGTCATCGAGGGCAACGCCTCCTCGCGCTGCGGCATCTCGATGAAGGGCATCGACATCGTCGTGCACGGCAATGTCGGCCACATGTCGGCGTTCATGGCGCAGTCGGGCAATCTGGTGGTGCTGGGCGATGCCGGCGATGCGCTCGGCGATTCCATCTACGAGGCGCGGCTGTTCGTGCGCGGCAAGGTCGGCAGCCTGGGCGCCGACTGCATCGCCAAGGAGATGCGGCCGGAGCACCTCGAACTGTTGCAGGGCCTGCTCGACAGGGCCGGCGTGACCGGCGTCAAGGCGGCGGAATTCAAGCGCTACGGCTCGGCCCGCACGCTCTACAACTTCAACATCGACAACGCCGACGCGTATTGAGAGGGACCCATCAAAATGACCTATCACAATCCGCCGACGACGCCGCGCAAATCCGCGACCTTCGACGACTACACGCTTTCCGAGATCCGCCGCGCGGCAGCGACCGGCATCTATGACATCCGCGGCGCCGGCGCCAAGCGCAAGCTGCCGCATTTCGACGACCTGCTGTTCCTCGGCGCCTCGATCTCGCGCTATCCGCTGGAAGGCTATCGCGAGCGCTGCGACACCTCGGTGGTGCTCGGCACGCGCCACGCCAGGAAGCCGATCGAATTGAAGATCCCGATCACCATCGCCGGCATGAGCTTCGGCTCGCTGTCGGGCCCGGCCAAGGAGGCGCTCGGCCGCGGCGCCACGCTCTCCGGCACCTCGACCACCACCGGCGACGGCGGCATGACCGAGGAAGAGCGCGGCCATTCCAAGCAGCTGGTCTACCAGTACCTGCCGTCGCGCTACGGCATGAACCCGCGCGACCTGCGCCGCGCCGACGCCATCGAGGTGGTCGTCGGCCAGGGCGCCAAGCCCGGCGGCGGCGGCATGCTGCTCGGCCAGAAGATCTCCGACCGCGTCGCCGAGATGCGCACGCTGCCCAAGGGCATCGACCAGCGCTCGGCCTGTCGCCATCCCGACTGGACCGGGCCGGACGATCTCGAGATCAAGATCCTGGAACTGCGCGAGATCACCGACTGGGAAAAGCCGATCTATGTCAAGGTCGGCGGGGCACGGCCCTATTACGACACCGCGCTTGCGGTGAAGGCCGGCGCCGACGTCGTCGTCGTCGACGGCATGCAGGGCGGCACGGCGGCGACGCAGGAAGTGTTCATCGAGAATGTCGGCCAGCCGACGCTGGCCTGCATCCGGCCGGCGGTGCAGGCGCTGCAGGACCTCGGCATGCACCGCAAGGTGCAGCTGATCGTCTCCGGCGGCATCCGCAACGGCGCCGACGTCGCCAAGGCGCTGGCGCTCGGCGTCGACGCGGTTTCGATCGGCACCGCGGCGCTGGTCGCGCTCGGCGACAACGATCCGCGCTGGGAAGCCGACTACAACGCGCTCGGCAGCACGGCCGGCGCCTATGACGACTGGCACGAGGGCCGCGACCCGGCCGGCATCACCACGCAGGACCCCGAATTGATGAAGCGGGTCGACCCGATCGCCGCCGGACGGCGGCTGGCGAACTACCTCAAGGTGATGACGCTCGAGGCGCAGACCATTGCCCGCGCCTGCGGCAAGAACAGCCTGCACAATCTCGAGCCCGAGGATCTCGTCGCGCTCTCCATCGAAGCCGCCGCCATGGCCGGCGTGCCGCTCGCCGGCACCAGCTGGATCCCGGGGAAGGGAGGTCTTTAAGGACAGCCAGCCGTCCCAAGAGAACGAAAACGTCAACGAGGCGCCAGAGAAAGAAATCGTCTGGCGCCGCACAGGGGAATCGCAATGAACAAGATGGTCGATACGAATGTAGACGCCGGGATGAGCGATCTGCGGGAATTCGCTGCGGCACGGGGCGTCAAGTATTTCATGATCTCCTACACCGACCTGTTCGGTGGGCAGCGCGCCAAGCTGGTGCCGGCGCAGGCGATCGCCGACATGCAGAAGGACGGTGCCGGCTTTGCCGGCTTCGCCACCTGGCTCGACCTGACGCCGGCGCATCCCGACATGCTGGCGGTGCCGGATGCGTCCTCGGTCATTCAGCTACCGTGGAAGCCGGACGTTGCATGGCTGGCTTCCGACTGCCTCATGGAAGGCAAGAGCGTCGCCCAGGCGCCGCGCAACACGCTGAAGCGGCTGGTCGCCGAGGCTGCGGAACTTGGGATGTCGGTCAAGACCGGCGTCGAGCCGGAATTCTTCCTTGTCACCCCGGATGGCAAGCAGATTTCAGACGAATACGATACGGCGTCAAAATCCTGCTACGACCAGCAGGCGGTCATGCGCCGCTACGACGTCATCGCCGAGATCTGCGATGCCATGCTGTCGCTCGGCTGGGGCCCGTATCAGAACGACCACGAGGACGCCAACGGCCAGTTCGAGATGAACTGGGCCTTCGACAACGTGCTGGCGACGGCCGACAAGCATTCCTTCTTCAAGTTCATGGTGCGCTCGATCGCCGAGAAACATGGCCTGCGCGCGACCTTCATGCCTAAGCCCTTCCAGGGGCTGACCGGCAATGGCTGCCATGCCCATATTTCTGTTTGGGATCTGGCAGGTCAGTCCAACGCGTTCGCCGACAAAAGCATGCCCCTTGGGCTGTCCGAACAAGGCAAGCACTTCCTTGGCGGCATCATGAAGCACGCTTCGGCGCTTGCCGCGATCACCAATCCGACGGTCAATTCCTACAAGCGCATCAACGCGCCGCGCACGATCTCGGGCGCGACCTGGGCGCCGAACACGGTGACCTGGACCGGCAACAACCGCACCCACATGGTGCGCGTGCCCGGCCCCGGCCGCTTCGAGCTGCGCCTGCCGGACGGCGCCGCCAACCCCTATCTGCTGCAGGCGGTGATCATCGCCGCCGGCCTCGACGGCATCCGCTCCAAGGCCGATCCGGGGCCGCGCAGCGATGTCGACATGTACAAGGAAGGTCACACCATCAAGCACGGCGCCAAGTTGCCTCTTAATCTGCTGGATGCTCTGCGCGCCTATGACAAGGACAAATCGTTGAAGGCAGCAATGGGTGAAGAGTTCTCATCCGCCTATCTGAAGCTCAAGCAACAGGAATGGAACTCCTTCGTATCGCACTTCACCCAATGGGAGCGCGACAACACTCTGGACGTGTAAGTCCTCCCACCTTCAAGACATGTTCCAGGATGCGGCGCCGTTTGGCGCCGCATTTGCGTTGAATACCGCCTCTCGCGCATGGACCCACGCGAAGATGGCATTCAGCCGGAGCAAATGCACAAGCCGTTATCCACCACGAACCGAAGGATCCATATATCTGGAAAGGCCGAGGACCGCGCCAGGCGTGAGGGAAACTCGGCCTGCAGTCCACTTTGGATGTCGGAGATAAGGTAAGCTGAGGGCCGCTGCAGCTCTGACGGCAATCGCCTCGTGGGGTACCGGATGGCCTTCCGCCAATCGGTAGAGCCCATGGTGACACCAAGGAATTCCCAGTCCGAGGCTTCCCTTGGGAGTTCAAATCGGCCTCAATCCGTCCGCGCCATCGACATCCGCCCATTCCTGACCCGCGTTTGATGCCGAACGCAAGGCGCAGCTGTTCATCTCTCACAACCATCGAGCGGTTCGAATCCATCGTTCTGCCTCCGTCTGGAACGAGGGACAGAGCGTCTCGGATGCGAAAAGGGCGCCGCGTTGCCGCGGCGCCCTTTGGCAGTCAGGTCAGCCGATCCTAAATTAGAACAGGCCTTCGATCTGGCCGGTCTCGTTGAGGAAGATCTTTTCCGAGGACGGCGCCTTGGGCAGGCCGGGCATGGTCATGACCTCGCCGCAGATGATGACGACGAAGCCGGCGCCGGCGGCCAGCCTGACCTCGCGCACCGGCACGGTGTGGCCGGTCGGCGCGCCGCGCAGGTTGGGATCGGTCGAGAAGGAATACTGGGTCTTGGCCATGCACACCGGCAGCTTGCCGTAGCCGGCCTGCTCCCAGGCATGCAGCTGGTCGCGGATCGACTTGTCGGCGATCGCCTCGTCGCCGCGGTAGATGCGCTTGACGATGGTGTTGACCTTCTCGAACAGCGGCATCTCGTCGGGATAGAGCGGCGAGAACTGCGAAGCGCCGGATTCGGCGATCTCGACCACCTTCCTGGCCAGGTCCTCAATGCCGGCCGAGCCCTGCGCCCAGTGCTTGCACAGGATCGCCTCGGCGCCCTGCGCCTTGACGAAGTCCTTCATCGCCTGGACCTCGGCCTCGGTGTCGGTGGTGAAGTGGTTGATCGCCACCACCGCCGGCACGCCGAACTGCTTGACGTTCTCGATGTGGCGGCCGAGGTTGAGGCAGCCCTTCCTGACCGCCTCGATGTTCTCCTTGCCGAGCTCCTCCTTCTTGATGCCGCCATTCATCTTCATGGCCCGCACGGTGGCGACGATGACGGCCGCCGCCGGCTTCAGCCCCGCCTTGCGACACTTGATGTCGAAGAACTTCTCGGCGCCGAGGTCGGCGCCGAAGCCGGCTTCGGTGACGACGTAGTCGGCAAGCTTGAGCGCCGTCGTGGTGGCGACCACCGAGTTGCAGCCATGCGCGATGTTGGCGAACGGGCCGCCATGCACGAAGGCCGGATTGTTCTCCAGCGTCTGCACCAGGTTGGGCTGCATGGCGTCCTTCAAAAGCACCGCCATGGCGCCGTCGGCCTTGAGGTCGCGGGCATAGACCGGCGACTTGTCGCGGCGGTAGGCGACGATGATGTCGCCGAGGCGCTTCTCGAGGTCCTTGAGGTCGGTGGCCAGGCACAGGATCGCCATCACCTCGGAGGCGACGGTGATGTCGAAGCCGGCCTCGCGCGGGTAGCCGTTGGCGACGCCGCCGAGCGAGCAGATGATCTCGCGCAGCGCGCGGTCGTTCATGTCCATGACGCGGCGCCAGGCGACGCGGCGGGTGTCGATGCCGAGCTCGTTGCCCCAGTAGATGTGATTGTCGATCAGCGCCGACAGCAGGTTGTGGGCGGTGGTGATGGCGTGGAAGTCGCCGGTGAAATGCAGGTTCATGTCCTCCATCGGCACCACCTGCGCCAGGCCGCCGCCGGCAGCGCCGCCCTTGACGCCGAAGTTCGGGCCGAGCGAGGCCTCGCGGATGCACACGATCGCCTTCTTGCCGATGCGGTTCAGGCCGTCGCCGAGGCCGACCGTGGTCGTGGTCTTGCCCTCGCCGGCCGGCGTCGGGTTGATCGCGGTGACCAGGATCAGCTTGCCGTCCCGGTTGCCCTTCACCGACTTGATGAACTCGGCCGAGACCTTCGCCTTATCATGGCCATAGGGCAAAAGATGCTCGTGCGGAATGCCGATCTTGGCGCCGATCTCCTGGATCTGCTTCTTCTTGGCGGCGCGCGCGATTTCGATGTCGGACTTGAATTCAGCCATGGGAATTGCCTCGAAGATCGGGTTGTCGGGAATGTATGCTGCCGGACCTAGAACTGTGGCCTCGGCAGGTTGCTGGCGAGATAGGCCGAGGTCAGCGTGTTGGCCATCAACAATGCGATGGTCATTGGGCCCACGCCGCCGGGTACGGGTGTTATTGCGCCGGCGTGGTCCGCCGCCTCGGCATAGGCGACGTCGCCGACCAGGCGGTTCTTGCCGTTGCCCTTCTCCGGCGCGGCGATGCGGTTGATGCCGACATCAATAACCGTGGTTCCGGGCTTCACCCATTCACCCCTGATCATTTCCGGCCGGCCGACAGCCGCGACGAGGATGTCGGCACCACGGCAGAGCTCGGGCAAATTTTTGGTCCGGCTGTGAGCGACGGTGACCGTGGCGTTCGCGGCAAGCAAGAGGTTCGCCATCGGCTTGCCAACAATGTTGGAGCGGCCCACGACGACAGCGTTTAGACCCGAAAGATCCTTGCCGTGCACGCGCTCGATCAACAGCATCGAACCGGCAGGTGTGCAGGGAACGAAAGCCGTATCGAGCTCACCAGTGCCGAGCTTGCCGACATTGACGAAGTGGAAGCCGTCGACGTCCTTCTCCGGCGCAATCGTCTGGATCACCTTGCCTGCATCGATGTGGCCTGGGAGCGGCAGCTGCACCAGAATGCCATGGATCGTCCGGTCACGGTTCAAGACCTCGATCAGGTCGATCAGGTAGGCTTCGCTGGTATCGGCGGGCAGCGTATGCTGCAGGGAATTGAAGCCGCATTCCTTCGCCGTACGCGACTTCGCTGCTACATAGACCTGGCTTGCCGGATCCTCCCCGACGATGATCACCGCAAGGCCCGGCGTTACATTCCTGGAGGCAGCCAGGTCGCTGCTCGCGCTTGTCACCTTTGCAATCACGCTGGCGGCAGCCGCCTTGCCGTCGATCACCTCAGCCATTGCCTCTCTCCGCTCCTGGGAATGAATGCCAACGGCACATCATGCGATGCCCTCAGCCGGCCGAACTCGCAATATGGTTGGCAAAAAGCTTGCAACCATTTGCGCGGCAAGTCAACTGTAAGGAAAGAATATTTCATATGAAGAAAATGAAATTTCGCCTCTGTCCATTTCGAATGTGCGGGGCGGCCTAGGCCAGACCTTCCTGCCACTCGACCGGCGCTACCATGTTCTGGCAATAGCGCTGAACCAGCCCGGCCCAGTCACCATAGGTATGGGTTCTGCCCGTAGGCGCCGGGGCATCCAGCCTGCGCGCCAGGACGGCAAGAACGTCGGATGTGCGCATCGGCACGAGGTCGGTGCAATCGCGCATCGCCGAGACAACCTCGGTGACGGGAAAGCACCGGCCTTCCACCGAGACGCGGTGCCTGTGGATGGCGTCAGGGCTGGTTTCGATCGCCTCAAGGGCCTCATGAAAGGCCTGCTGGAGTGTTATGGGCGAGTGTCCATCGTGGAGGGCAGGCAGTTTCATCGGCATCATCTCCAATCCTTGGCAGAAACGATCCTGAAGATGCGCATTCGCAGGCTCCCGGGAGGACCGCCATCAGACATCTCTGTTGCGCCCTGGTTTTACCATAAGGAAATAAAGTTGCACAGAGGGCAAGTTCGACCGCGCACCGATATTCGGCATACGGCGTTGCGGTCGTTCGATGGAAACGCCGGTCGCCGGTGCAAAAAAGAAGCCACCGCCTGCGCGGGCAGGGCGGTGGCTGAACAACCGCGGTTCAGGGTAAACGCGGTCCGGGAGGCGATTTTGTCCGTTCAGCCGGTGGCTGAATCCGTGCTGCTCAGAGAACAAAGAACCAGTTGGCGATGAGCACCACGACCACACCCGCCACCAGCGTCAGGTAGGGCAGGATGCCAGCTTTCCTGGTCGCGAGATCGGCGGAATTCATGCCGAGATCGTCCAGCATGTGGTCCGGGAACTTGCCACCGTCCTGGATGTAGTGTCGGAAGCAGAACACCGGGATGATCAGCGCTGCGGTAATCAGGCCAGCCCACAATGCCATCGGGTTCCACACCTTGGCCCCGGCACCCATGAACATGGCGTTGACGAAGGCGAAGACCGCCCCGGTCGCCAGCAGCCAGGTCGGCGCCTTCCAGGGCCGATCGATATGGCCGTTGTCGATGCGGTGGATCCAGCCGGAGTTGAGGTTGAGGAAGTTGAAGATGATGTAGCCGCAGTTCGACACGGCCAGGATGAAGAAGAAGCTCGTCGCGTCGGCCGAAGCGATTGCCAGCACGATCAGGTTGAAGCAGAGGTCGGTCCACATTGCACGCGTCGGCGCGCCGTGTTCGTTGACGTGGCTGAGATAGCGCGGCAGCCAGCCATCGACCGAACCCTGGTAGAGGGTGCGCGAAGACCCGGCCATCGCCGTCATGATGCAGAGCACCAGTGCCAGGATCATCAGCATCACCAGCAAGGCGTGAACCAACTGGCCGCCGCCAACCATGCCAGCCAGCGCGTCTGCGACGCCCGAGCCATCGACGATCGGCGTCGCCAGCATGCCGTTCAGGCCCAGCACGCCCTGGAAGGTGAAGGGCACCAGGATGAACAGCAGCATGCACAGCAGGCCGGAATAGAAGATGGCCTTGAAGGTGTCGGTGCCAGGGTTCTTGAATTCGGACGTGTAGCAGACCGCGGTCTCGAAGCCGTAGGTCGACCAGGCCGCGATAAACATGCCGCCGAGCGCCAGCGTCCATCCCGCGATGTTCCAGGTGCCGGGTTCGGGCGCGTAGGCGGCCGCGAGCGGCACCAGCGGCGAGAAGTTGTCATAGTTGATCTGTCCGGTGAAGAACGGGACGACACCGACGATCAGCATCGGGACGATCACCAACAGACCAATGTATTTCTGCACGCTGGCGGTCCCCAGAATGCCGCGATGCTGGATCGCGAAGATCATCAGCATCAGGACCGCGCCGATGAAGAAGGTAGCGTTGAGCGAAAAGCTGACAGGCCCGAGCACGTGACTGTAGAGCGTCCAGTTGCGGACGGCAGGCGTTGCGGCGGCCGTCACTGCCGTAATGGCGTCGGCGGCACTCGTGCCGGCGTGGGCGCCGATGTAGGCCAGGACCTCCGGAGAGTTCTCGGTGAAGATCGGCACCGGCGCCAGCGAGTTGAGGATATACGCTGCAGCGATGGAGCAGCCGAGCGACAGCACCGGCGACCACGCGAACCAGTTGCACCAGACCGACAACGGCGCGATCAACTTCGAATAACGCAGCCACGCCGTCGCGCCATAGACCGACGCGCCGCCGGATTTGTTCGGAAACAGACCGGCGATTTCAGCATAGGTGAACGACTGGATGAAACCCATGATCATGGACACGGTCCAGATCAGGAAGGCAAGCTTGCCGGTCGTCCCGGCAATGCCGCCAATCGAGAACAGGACGAGGGCGGGGACGCCGCTTGCCACCCAGAAGGCGCCTCGCCAGTCAATGGTTCTATGCAGTTGCCCCGCGGCTCCTTCAGTGTAGGTGTCCGTTAAAGCGCTCATGGCTTTGAATCCCCATTGTTCGAGTTTTGAGTGTCCCAGCGGGCCGGCTTCTCCTTGCCGGGGGTCCTGTTTCCTGTCAGGCTTGTTTTTTCCTAATAATAAAGTCTGGCTGCAATCGGCACTTCCGTCAAGCTGTTTTGTGCGCTTACCCCCAGACGGCGCGAGGGCCGGATAGCTGCGCTGCTCCCGGCACCCATAAGGCCAATCATTCCACCACCCGAACGAATGGGGATTCTACCCATCCGGGCGTTTCCAAACTTGAGTGAAACGGTGTCTGCTGGTATATCCGCGTATCCACTAGTATGAAAAAAAAATTCATGGTAGGAATTTTGGAGTTCAGTCATGCTCGTTGAGGACATCGGACGGATGTTAAGCAGTGACAGCCTGGCCCAAGCACGCGCCGCCGCGCCGGAGGAGGGGCGTCCCGTCAGTTTCCGCGAGGACGTGCGCAGCCTGCTGCTGCGGCTGCTTGTGTCGGTGGTGAAAGAACGGGAGCCCGAGGTTGCGGCGCTTCTGACCGGACAAGTCAGCATCGGTGAGCTGGAGGAACGGTACCGCATTCCTGCCCTGCAGGCGACCGGCATCTGGTTTCAACTGCTGACGATTTCAAACGAGCTGCTGGCGATCCGCTCGCGTCGCGAGCTGGAGCAGGCCGGAGGTGCCGACGACGTCGTTGGTTCGTTTGCCAACGTGGCCGCCGAGGCCGCCGCCGGTGGCTATTCGGCCGAAATGGTGCAGGAGGTGATGGACGGACTCTGGGTCGGCCCGACCATGACCGCGCATCCGACCGAAGCCAAGCGCGTCACCGTGCTGCAAATCCATCGCCGAATCTATCGCAAGTTGACCGAAATCGAGCAACAGCGTTGGGCGCCGCGTGAGCGCGACCTGCTCGTCGATGACCTGCGTGGCGAGATCGAGTTGTTATGGGCGACCGGCGAGCTCAGGATCGAGCGCCCATCGGTCGAGCGCGAGATCGCCTGGGGCCTGCATTTCTTCCGCGAGGTTATCTTCGAGGCCACTCCGATACTCTACGAAACCGTCGAGCTGGCTCTACGACGCCATTTTCCGAACTACGAGCTGAAGGTTCCGTCGTTCATGCGTTACGCCTCCTGGATCGGCGGCGATCGCGACGGCAATCCCAACGTTACGGCACGCACGACAGCCTTTGCGCTATCGGAAAACCGCAAGGCCGCTGTCGAGTGGCACATCCGTCAACTTCGCCGAATGGTGACGGTGCTCAGTGTCAGCGCCAACGTCGTAGACATTCCGGATTCCTTCCAACAGGCTCTCGAGCGCGCGCTGGCGGCCAGCGGTGCCGCAGCGGAGATACCGGCGCGGAACCCCAACGAGCCGTTCCGCCAGTTCGCAGCCGCTCTGCTTGCCCGCCTGGAGATGAATGTCGGCAAGGGGCAGGGTACAGCCTACCCGAACGTGGAGGCCTTCATCGCCGATCTTCGCTGTCTGGAGAAGGCGCTCGATCAGGTCGGCGCCCGCACCGCTGCTCGTCGCCTGGTTCGGCCTGTCGTGCGACAAGCCGAAAGCTTCGGTTTCAGCACGGTAGCGCTCGACATCCGCCAGAACTCGACCGTGGTGAATCGTGTGCTGGCCGAACTCCTTGCCGCCGGCAAGCCCGGCGAGCAAGCACCGCAGCCTGACACGGCCAAATGGTCGCAACGTATCCGCGAGATTCTGCGTAACGGCGAAAGACCGAAAATCGACCTCGAACGGGTGTCCGATGAAGCTCGCGAATTGGTCGATCTGATGACCGTGGTGCGGGATGCGGCGGCCGAGCGAAGTGGCGCCATTGGGGCATTCATTCTGAGCATGACCCGCTCGGCGGATGATATTCTTTCCGTCTACGCGCTCGCACAATTTTGCGGATTGGCGACGGCTGCCGACGGCAGCGGCACCATCAATCTTCAGGTGGTTCCGCTGTTCGAAACGATCGCCGATCTGCGCGCGGCGCCGGCAATTCTCGAGCAACTTATCGATGTGTCGATCGTTCGCCGCTCTGTCCGCGAATTCGGCAACCGACAGGAAATCATGCTGGGCTATTCCGATTCCAACAAGGATGGCGGCTTCCTGGCGGCCAACTGGGAACTGAACAAGGCGCAAAAGCGTCTCGCTGCCCTCGGCGCCAAACGAGGCATCGGCATCCGTTTCTTCCATGGACGTGGCGGTTCCGTCAGCCGCGGCGGAGCGCCGACGGGCCGGGCCATTGCCGCGCAACCCGCCGGCACGGTGGCCGGGGCGATGCGGGTGACCGAACAGGGCGAGGTAGTCTCTTCGAAATTCGCAAATCGCGGCACGGGGCTGCATCAGCTGGAGATCCTCGCCGCCAGTGTGTTCGCGCACAGCCTGAAGTCTGCGAACGAAGCGGAGCTGCGCGACAACCCGGAATTCAATGAAGCGCTCGAGGCGCTTACCGGCATGTCGCAGGCGGCCTATGCCGGCCTTATCGGCGAGCCCGGTTTCATCGGCTATTTCAACCAGGCAAGCCCGGTCGAAGAGTTGGCGCTTCTGAAGATCGGCTCCCGTCCGGCCCGGCGTTTCGGCGCGCGCGACATTGCTGATCTGCGGGCGATTCCCTGGGTTTTCGCCTGGAGCCAAAATCGCCATCTGCTGACCGGCTGGTACGGTATCGGGAGCGCCATCAACGCGTTCGTGACGGTTCGCGGAGAGTCCGGTCGCGAACTGCTGCGCCAGCTGTTTGAGCGCTCACGCTTCTTTCGTCTTGTCATCGATGAGGTCGACAAGACGCTTTACCAGGCGGATATGGATATCGGTCGCCAATATGCCGAACTCGTCAGCGACCGCGAGATCGGCGAGCGCATCTACCGCAAGATTGCCGCCGAATACGCCCTGACCAGCCGAATGATCGTCGAT
Source organism: Mesorhizobium sp. M3A.F.Ca.ET.080.04.2.1 (assembly GCF_003952525.1). Lineage (NCBI taxonomy): Bacteria > Pseudomonadati > Pseudomonadota > Alphaproteobacteria > Hyphomicrobiales > Phyllobacteriaceae > Mesorhizobium > Mesorhizobium sp. M3A.F.Ca.ET.080.04.2.1. The sequence goes on from NZ_CP034451.1 coordinate 4,735,319, forward strand.
ATCGCCGGTGGCACCGATTTTTCGCTGCGCTTTCCGGCGTTCAAGCGCAGTTTCGACCGCATCAGGCCGGAGATGGACAGCATCCACGCCTTGCAGGTCACACTTCTGCAGGAGGTGCGCGAGCGCGCCAAGGCCTCTTCCGGCTCGCAGCGGGCCGTCAACGCGCTCCTTCTTTCGATCAATTGCATCTCAGCCGGACTCGGCTGGACCGGATAGCGCCGGGCGACGCGCAGAGGGAGGAACACATGAACATACCCACAAGGCCAGGCGTCGGCAGCCTGGTTCAATTCTTTCGCGCAGGCGTGGCTCAAAGCGATGCGGCCGTCAGTGACGCAATGCAGCGCGAACTGCACCGGCAGCGCGACGAGATCGAATTGATCGCATCGGAAAACATCGTCTCCAAGGCGGTGCTCGAGGCGCAAGGGTCCGTGCTCACCAACAAATATGCCGAAGGCTATCCGGGCCGCCGCTATTATGGCGGATGCCAGTATGTCGACGAAGTCGAGGATCTGGCGCGGGAGCGGGCGAAGAGCCTGTTCGACTGCCGCTATGTCAATGTCCAGCCGCATTCGGGCAGCCAGGCAAACCAGTCCGTGTTCATGGCGCTGATGCAGCCCGGCGACACGTTCATGGGATTGAACTTGGCAGCCGGCGGACATCTTACCCACGGCTCGCCAGTGAACCAGTCGGGCAAGTGGTTCAACGTGGTCTCGTACGGGGTGCGGCAGCAGGACCAGCGCATCGATCTGGACGAAGTCCGGGATCTGGCGCGCAAGCACAGGCCGAAAGTAATCCTTGCGGGCGGTTCGGCCTATCCGCGCGTCATCGATTTTGCGGCGTTTCGCGAAATATGCGACGAGGTCAACGCAAAATTGTTCGTCGATATGGCGCATTTTGCCGGCCTCGTCGCCGGCGGCGTGCATCCTAGTCCGTTGCCGCATGCGCATGTGGTTACGACCACGACGCACAAGACGCTGCGCGGTCCGCGCGGGGGCATGGTGCTGTCCAATGACGAGGACATCGGCAAGAAGATCAGTTCCTCGGTGTTTCCGGGCCTGCAGGGCGGCCCGCTGATGCATGTCATTGCCGCCAAGGCAGTCGCCTTCGGCGAGGCGCTGACGCCGCAGTTCCGGAGCTACGCGACCAATGTGGTGGCCAACGCAAAGGAACTCGCAGATATATTGGTATCGGGTGGTGTCGACATCGTGTCGGGAGGTACCGACACACATCTCATGCTTGTCGACCTCAGGCGCAAGAATTTGACCGGCAAGGCCGTCGAAGCCGCGCTTGGGCGCGCCCACATCACCTGCAACAAGAATGGCATCCCGTTCGATCCGCAGGGACCGGCAGTCACTTCTGGCGTTCGCCTGGGCACGCCAGCCTGCACCACGCGCGGCTTCCTCGCCGATGAGTTTCGCCTGGTCGGGCAACTGACGATGAAGGTGATCGACGGCCTGTCGGCCAACGGTGAGCAAGGCAACGGTGAAGTTGAGGCGAATGTGCGCGAAGAGGTCGCTGCGCTGCTTCGCCGGTTCCCGATCTACAATTGAAGAACCGTGTCAGGACAATTGGCAAACGAGGTTGATGAGCTGCGGCACGGGGAGCTTTCGGGTTCAGAAATGAACGCCGCGCCGGTGTCCGCCAATGGCACGTTCAAGGTGCTTGTTGGCGAGCGCAACCCGCTGGTGGTGACCGCACTCGGCGGCATGATCGATCGCGACAGCCGGTTCGAGATGGTCGGCAGCGTCCAGACCGGTGAAGCGTTCCTGGATTCAGTCGCCCAAGGCCAACCGGCGTTCGACATCGCGGTGCTGGGCTGGAAGCTCTCCGACATGGACGGCGGCATGGTGCTGTCGGAGTTGCAGCGACGAAAGCTTTCCGCGCGCGTCATCATTTTCTCCAACGACCACGACGTGGCGATCCTGAAGCAATGCGTGCACCTTGGCGTACAGGGGTTTTGCTACCAGTTCGAGGATCCCTGCATACTTTTCGACACGCTGCTGGCGGTCGCGCACGGCCGTATCTGCATCCCCTATGTCGATGTTTCAAGAATCAACGAGTCGCCGCTTTCGAAGCTCACGCCGCGCGAGCGGGAGCTTCTCAGCGTTCTTGCCGATGGCTGGACGAACCTGCAGATCGCCACACGTACCGGGATCTCGGAAAATACGGTGAAATACCATCTGAAGAACCTGTATGACAAACTCGATGTCCGTAACCGCGCGATGGCGGTCGGTCTGTTTGCGAGCGAGAGAAACCGTGGCTCCCAACGAAACTCTTAAAGCGGGTCGCGCTGAAGGGGATCCAGGCTGCACACTTTTGCGCGACGCGCAGTAAAGCGCGTCGCGCTGAAAGCATTCTGCCGACGCTCCCGCAATCAATATGGATCGTGCGCTCGCTCGCGCCTTCACTCCGCCGCGAGCTTGTCCGCCACGCCATAGGTCGCCTGGTAGAGCGCGCGCTGGCGGCTGAGCGCGACCATGGTGTTGCGCAGCAGGATCGCCACCGTGATCGGGCCGACGCCGCCCGGCACCGGCGTGATCCATGAGGCGACGTGCCTGACGCTGTCGGTGTCGACGTCGCCGACGATGCGGCTTTCGCCGTCCGGTCCGGTCTCCGCATTGATGCCGATGTCGATCACGGCAGCACCCGGCTTGACCATGTCGGCCTTGATCAGCCGCGGCTTCCCGACGGCGACGAACAGCGCATCGGCGCGCCGCGCATGCGCCGCCACCGAGCGCGTCATGTGATGGCACACCGTCACGGTGGCGCCCTCGCTCATCAGCAGGAAGGCGATCGGCTTGCCGACGATCTCGGAATGGCCGACGACCACTACCTCGAGCCCCTTGAGGTCGAGACCCGTCTCTTTCAGCAGTTGGACGGAAGCAGCTGCCGTGCACGGGGCGAGATCGAGTTGGTTGTAGACGATGTTGCCGATCGAAGCCGGATGCATGCCCTCGACGTCCTTGAGCGGATGCACCGCCGCCTGCAGCGTCTTGATCGGGATATGCGCCGGGACCGGCCGCTGGATGATGATGCCGGTGACGCGCGGATCGGCGTTGAGCCCGTGGATCGCCGCTTCCAGCTCGCCTGCTGTGATATCGGCGGCGAAGCGCCGCTCCTCGAAGCCGATGCCGGCAAGCTCGGCCTTGGCGCGCTGGTTGCGGACATAGACCTCGACCGCGGCGGTGTCGCCGACGGTGATCGACACCAGCTTCGGCGCAAAGCCTTCGGCGGTGGCGATCGCCGCTTCGTCGCGCACGGAAGCGATGATGCGATTTGCGACCGGGCCACCCTTGAGATAGCGGCTGTCGTCAGACCGGGACATGGCTAAGACCTCCTGTCTTGGATTCAGATCGATACAGCTTGCGTCGATCATGCCTGTACATTATTCTTCTCATTAAAGATATTTTCCATATGTGCAACTCGTCGATGGAGGAGTGCCCGATGCCGAACACGCTCTATCCTTCGAAACGTTGTGGCCCGCCGCAGCTTCGTCAGGCGCGACTTATGGCGACGCACTTGTCGCTGCCGCACCACCGCTCCAAGAAACCTCGTCCACAGCCCTGACGATATGGAACCACTCGCAAGAGACAGCCTTCTCTCGCAGATCGGCGGCGAAACGGTGCTGCGCGGCTTGGTCAACGCCTTCTACGATCTGATCGAGACGGATCCACGCGGAAAGTCGTTGTTGCGATTGCTTTTTCGCGGACATGGTGTCGACCACGCGCGCGAAGAACAATTCAACTTCCTGTGCGGCTTCCTCGGCGGTCCCCGCCATTATCTGGAAAAGCACGGTCACATGGACGTGCGCCTCATGCATGCGCATGTGCCGATCTCGGCAGCCGACGCCGAGGACTGGCTGGCGCTTATGGATCAGGCGATCGCCAGCATGCAGCTCTCAGGTCCTCCTGTCGACAAGATGCGCGTCGCATTCCGCCGTGTCGCCTTGATGCTGGTCAACGATCTTGGGGAATGGGGAGTGCGAAAAGCGTAGCGCAGCGGCTCTGTTGGACTAGGCGGAGCGATGCGAACCTCAACGGTTTGCTGGCGGAGAGAGCGGGATTCGAACCCGCGTTACGGTTTCCCGTAAACACACTTTCCAGGCGTGCGCCTTCAACCACTCGGCCACCTCTCCGTCCTTGCATTCGCGCCGGCCGGTTTCGCCGCGCGGGTTGGGAGATGCATCTCCTTCGGGAAGTCCCAGTCGGGACCAGATGGGGGTGCCTTCAACCGGCGGGCAGCCCTTTCCCAGCGCCTGCAGCCGTTCAGGCAAACAAGGCGCGGGGCTCATCTAGTCGATCCTAAAGCGAATGCCAAGCCATAATGGCATCGCAAAGGCTTTTGCCGTGGATGGCCTTAAAGCGCGTCGCTCTGAAACGGAATGAGGCGGCGCGCTTTGATTGTCCCGGAACCGCTGCACACTTTCGGGCGACATGCATCAAGCCGGGCTTTCACAAAGGGGCCGGCGTTGGAATGATGTGCACAGGCCGTTTCGGCCGGGTTGCCGCGCTTGACTTCGGCCCCGGCGGCCTGTCGAGTGCCTGAATTCACTGTTTTCTGCGCAATTCCGGACGCGACAACCGCTGTGCTTTTCCTGGAACTGCCTGGGCTTTGCGAGGGGGCATCGTCCTGACATGGCGTCGATCGACCAGCAACCGAGGGGCAGGCCGGACAGCGGGCTCTCCTACGTCCCGGTAGCCTGGCTGATCATCGTCATGGGCCTATCCGCCTACGGCCTGATCTCGAACTGGCGGCTGATCGGTGACTTCAACCTGCCGGAAAGCGTCTCCTTCCTGATCTACAGCGGGCTGGCCGGCGGCGTCGTCACCATTCTGTGGGGCCTTTACCTGCTTGGCCTTGCCTTCAACCGGTCGGCGCGTTTCCCACGCCACTACACCATCTGGCAGGGGGCCATCATTCTGTGGCTCGTCCTGCGGCAGGCCTACACGCTCATGGTGCCCGACTTCGTCTTCTCGGCCGAAGCGCTGGGCTTCACGATCGCCGAAATCGCCATCGGCCTGCTCTGCATCTATTTGCTGCGGCGCGGTGCCGGAGCCGAAGCGGTCTATGCCAATCCTGAGACCGAGCGCCCGTCGCTGCTGGTCTCGCTGCTTGCGGCCTTGCTCGGAATCATCGTCGGCGGCGCCATCGGCGCCTGCGCCGGATTTTTCGCAGGGTCGCTGATCGCGGACGCAACCCATATGAGCTGCTTCGAGGGCGCCTGCGGGTTTTTCGCCGTCTTCGTCGGCCTTGCAGGGCTGGTGGTCGGGGCGATCGCGGGCGCAATCTTCGCCGTCTGGCGCGTCAACCGGCGAAAGACAGCGCCGGCGGCCTAAAGATCCCTTCCAAAAAAGGGTGGGGCCGGATTTTTCAGCGGGGAATGCGCGGTTCAAAATCGCGTGTCGCGATTGCGCGCCGGCAGCGCAGGCCCTATGTCGGTTGCGGGGCAGATGGGAGCTTTCCCGGGGAGCGTTGGATGCTGCGTTTCATCTTCCGGCTGGCGGCAATGGTTGCGCTGTCGATTTCCGTGATCATGGCGGTGATCGACGCTACACGCTCGGTCGCGGCATCGGCCCTCGTCATGACGCCGCTCAACACCAGTTGGCTCGCGGTGTCGCCCGATACCCGCGCGGCCTTCGAGACCTATGTGCGCGCCAAGGCCAATCCGCTGGTCTGGGACGCCGCCATCGCCTGGGTGCTCGGCCAGCCGGGCTTCGCGGTGTTCGCGCTGCTGGCGTTCCTGCTCTACGCCGTCGGCTACCGGCGGCGGCGCCATGAATTCGCTCCCAGCAACTGACACGAACCGCGGTCGCATGGGCTGAACTGGCCCGTCCGTCCGGTTTTCCAAAAGGTCAAAATTCCGCGTGAATTTTGTTTCGGGCCGTGCCAGATTGGCCGCGAGCGGGAGGGGCACGCACTTCCTGCCGGTGCCGCATGCCCGCCGGAGAACCGGGCAGGTCAGCGGTGCAACGGAAAATAACCGACAGGGTGTGGATCACATGAAACGTATCGTTCTCGGCCTCCTGGCCGCAACCGCAATGGTTCTTCCGGCCTTCGCCGCGGATGTGCAGCCGGCCATCCTCTACGATCTGGGCGGCAAGTTCGACAAATCCTTCAACGAGGCCGCCTTTCATGGCGCCGAGAAGTTCAAGGCCGAAACCGGGGTCGCTTACGTCGAATTCGAAGTGTCCAACGCCTCGCAGCGCGAGCAGGCGCTGCGCCGCTTCGCCGAGGACGGCCGCAACCCGATCGTGATGGCCGGCTTTGCCTGGGAAGATGCGCTGAAGAAGGTCGCGGCAGAATATACCGACCTCAACTTCGCCATCATCGACGATGCCGTCGACCTGCCCAATGTCCGCTCGCTGGTCTTCAAGGAGAACGAGGGCTCCTACCTCGTCGGCATCATGGCGGCGATGGCCTCGAAGTCGAAGAAGGTCAGCTTCGTCGGCGGCATGGACATTCCGCTGATCCGCAAGTTCGAATGCGGCTATGTCGGGGGTGCCAAATCCGCGGGCGCAACCGAGGTCATCCAGAACATGACCGGTGACACGCCGGCGGCATGGAATGACCCGGCCAAGGGTGGCGAGATCGCCAAGACGCAAATCGACCAGGGCTCCGACGTCGTCTACGCGGCCGCCGGCGGCACCGGAGTCGGCGTGCTGCAGGCGGCGGCAGATGCCGGCAAGCTCGGCATCGGCGTCGATTCCAACCAGAACGGGCTGCAGCCCGGCAAGGTGCTGACCTCGATGCTGAAGCGCGTCGACGTTGCCGTGTACAACGCCTTCATGGACGGCAAGAACGGCACCTTCAAGGGCGGCGTCGAAAACCTCGGCCTCAAGGAAGGCGGAGTCGACTACGCCATGGATGACAACAACAAGGCGCTGGTGACCGACGAGATGAAGGCCGCTGTCGAAAAGGCCAAGGCCGACATCATCGCCGGCAAGATCGAGGTGCATGACTACACCTCGGACAACAACTGCCCATATTGATCAGCGACGGAGCTGGATTTTTGGACCGCCGGGCGAAAGCCCGGCGGTTTCGCTTTTCCGGCAGCCCCCAAAGTGGAGCGAGGCAGCGTTCTGTGGAAAGCTGAATCGCTCAACGTTTGGACATCATCGCCTGGATCCGCTCTTTCAAGATACGATACTGCTCAAGCGAGGTATCAGAAAAGGCTTCGCTGCGATCCGATCGAAGATCGAGGTAGGTTGGGGGCACAGGGAATTGACTTTGAGAGAAATCCAGACGCCTGCCATCTACGAGATTGTAAAAATGCCAGGCGCCGTCGACATCGGTTTTTGCGATATCGCCTCCGAGGAGATCCTGAACGACGAGCGCTGAAACACTGCACTGGCCCTTTGCCGGATTTTCCGGCAACCACTTCGAGGAAGTCTCGACAGACCAGGCGTTTTGCAAGGCAGATCGCAGAGCCTCGATTGGTTCTGGCTGGCTCATCGTGCTTCCCGGACTGCTGTTCATAGCGAGCCGGCGAGATAGCCTAGCGCGAAAACTGCCAGCAGGGCGAGCGCGATCACAAATCCAAGCCTGCGACCGAGGGAATGCAGACCGACTCCGTAAGGCTTGCGCTCGAGCCTGTGGATCACAATGGGCGGCGGCCTCGCTTCGGCGTCGGCGAGGCCGGCAAGCCGCAGCTGCGGCAGGTCGGCGAGCCCGCGCTGGACAAGGCGCCAGCGCTCGTCGGAAACCGCGTTTGCCGGCTCTGCCGGACCCAAGCCACGCATGCGCTCGGCAAGCCTCAGCACAGCATTGCGAAAGGCGGGGTCGACCTTAAGGTCGCGCTCGGCGCGCGCCCGCTCCCGTTCATCCATCAGACCGAAAACATAGTCGCCGGCCCTTGCGATGCGGTCTCCTTCACCTGGCATGACCGTCCTTCTTAAAGCTCGTTTTCTTACGGCTCACCAGTGCGGCGGCTTGGTCACCGGCACGTCGGGAGACGCCTGCTCCTCCAGGGCGAGGAACCGGTCGGCAAGGGCGGCAAGCTTGCGTTCCATGCGCTCGATCACCTTCCATTGCTCGGCGAGCTGGCCGGACAGTTCCTCGATCGTCTTTTCCTGCTCGGCGGCGCGGATTTCCAGCGTCGTCAGCCGATCCTCAGGCATGGTCATTCAAAACCCGGTCTCCGTGAATGTGAAGCTCTCGGCCACCTTCGAAATTGACAAGCGCGGGGGGATTTGTCGAGAGTGAATGGCGTTCCGGCCAATTGGCACGGGCGGGGCATCATGCTAGGCGTTTTGACCAAGCGATAAAAAAATAAGAGTGGGACAGGCTGCATGGCGCAGGCCGCAATCGAGCTCATAGGCATCAACAAGAGTTTCGGCGCCGTGCGCGCCAATCGCGACATCAATTTGGAAGTTGCGCGCGGCACGATCCACGGGATTGTCGGCGAGAACGGCGCCGGCAAGTCGACGCTGATGTCGATTCTTTATGGCTTCTACCAGGCCGACAGCGGCGAAATCCGCGTCGGCGGCAAACCGGTGTCGATCACCACCTCCAACGACGCGATCGCGCTTGGCATCGGCATGGTGCACCAGCATTTCATGCTGGTCGACAATTTCACCGTGCTGGAAAATGTCATCCTCGGGGCTGAAAACGATGCGCTCTTGAAGAGCAGCATCGCCAAGGCGCGTTCGGAGCTCGAGCGTCTCGAGCGCGAATACGGCCTGGAGGTCGATCCGGACGCCATCATCGAGGAATTGCCGGTCGGCCTGCAGCAGCGGGTCGAAATCCTGAAGGCGCTCTATCGCGGCGCCGAGATCCTGATCCTCGACGAGCCGACAGGGGTGCTGACGCCGGCCGAGGCCGACCACCTCTTCCGCATCCTCAAGCAATTGAAGGAGCAGGGAAAGACGGTGGTGCTGATCACCCACAAGCTGCGCGAGATCATGGCCATCACCGACACCGTCTCGGTCATGCGGCAGGGCACGATGGTGGCGACAAGGGTCACCAAGGAGACCACGGTCGGCGAACTGGCCGAACTGATGGTCGGGCGGCGCGTGCTGCTCCGGGTCGAGAAGGGTGAGTCGGAAGCCGGCGCGATAAAACTCTCGGTCAAGAACCTGACGGTGAAGGACCAGCGCGGGGTCACCATGGTCGACGACGTCTCCTTCGACGTGCGCGGCGGCGAGATCGTCGGCATCGCCGGCGTCGCCGGCAACGGCCAGTCCGAGCTGCTCGAAGCGATCTCCGGCATCCGCCACGCCGTCTCCGGCGAGGTCATGCTGGGCGGCAAGCCGGTCGACCTCACCGGCAAGGCCGATCCGGGCGAATTGCGCGACCGCGGCCTCGCCCATGTGCCGGAGGACCGCCATCATGTCGGGCTGGTGCTGGCCTTCGAGGAGAACGAGAATTCGATCCTCGGCTATCACGACGACGAGCGCTATCTGAAGGGGCCGTTCCTCAACGTCGACGCCATCCTGGCCGACGCGAAGGACAAGATCGAGAAATACGACATCCGCCCCGGCAATCCGCGGCTGAAGACCGCCAATTTCTCCGGCGGCAACCAGCAGAAGATCGTGCTGGCGCGTGAGATGGAGCAGGACCCCGGCGTGCTGATCGTCGGCCAGCCGACCCGCGGCGTCGATGTCGGCGCCATCGAGTTCATCCACAAGCGGCTGATCGCCATGCGCGACCAGGGCAAGGCGGTGCTGGTGGTATCGGTCGAGCTCGACGAGATACGCTCGCTCTCCGATCGCATCCTGGTGATGTTTGCCGGCCGCATCGTCGGCGAGCGCGGCCCGGAGGCGACAGAAGGCGAGCTTGGCCTGCTGATGGCCGGTGTCGAGCACCAGGAGGCCGCCGAATGAGCACGCCTTACGCCAAGCTGCCGGCCTGGGCCGATTACGGGCTGATCCCGCTGATCAACCTGTCGGTCGCCTTCGTCGTCGCCGGCTTCGTCGTCATGCTGGTCGGCGAGAACCCGTTCCGCGCCGCCGTCATCCTGGTCGAAGGCGCCTTCGGCAGGGGATCCGGCATCGCCTTCACGCTGTTCTACGCCACCACCTTCATCTTCAGCGGGCTGTCGGTGGCGGTCGCCGTCCATTGCGGGCTGTTCAACATCGGCGGCGAGGGGCAGGGCTACATAGCCGGCCTCGGCATCGGCATCGTCTGCCTCGCCTTCGACAGCATCCTGCCGTGGTGGCTGACCTTCCCGCTGGCGATCATCGCCTCGGCCGGCATGGGTGCGCTATGGGCGCTGATCCCGGCCTATCTGCAGGCCAAGCGCGGCTCGCATATCGTCATCACCACCATCATGTTCAACTTCATCGCCGCCAGCGTCATGGTCTATGCGCTGGTCGACGTCCTGAAGCCGGCCGGCTCGATGGCGCCGCAGACGCGCAACTTCCTGCCCGGCGCGGAGCTGCCGAAGCTCAACTGGATCCTCGAGCTGTTTGGCGCCAAGATCCGCTCGGCGCCGCTCAACGTCTGCTTCCTGCTGGCGCTGGCGATGGCCTTCCTGGTCTGGCTGCTGATCTGGCGCACCCGGCTCGGCTACGAGATGCGCACCTATGGCCACAGCCCGAAGGCGGCGCGCTATGCCGGCATTTCGGAAACCCGCATCATCCTCATCGCCATGGTGCTCTCCGGCGCGCTGGCCGGCATGATGGCGCTCAACCCGGTGATGGGCGACCAGCACAATGTCGCGCTCGACTTCGTCTCCGGCGCCGGCTTCGTCGGCATCGCGGTGGCGCTGATGGGGCGCTCGCATCCGGTCGGCATCGTGCTGGCGGCGATCCTGTTCGGCATGCTCTACCAGGGCGGCGCCGAGCTCGCCTTCGAGATGCCGGCGATCAGCCGCGACATGATCGTCATCATCCAAGGCTTGGTGATCCTGTTCGCCGGCGCGCTGGAGCACATGTTCAGGCCATACATCCAGGCGCTGTTCGCCTCCTTCAGCCCGAAATCGGTCGGCATGCAGGCGGTCAAGGGCAAGGGGGCCTGAGATGGACACTTTCAACGCCATCATCCAGGTGCTGGACTCGACCATCCGCCTCTCGGTGCCGCTGCTGCTCGCCTGCCTCGCCGGCCTCTATTCGGAGCGGGCCGGCATCTTCGACATCGGCCTCGAAGGCAAGATGCTGGTCGGCGCCTTTGCCGGCGCGGCCGCGGCGTCGGTCTTCCATTCCGCCTGGATCGGCCTTGCCATGGCCATCCTGATCGCAATCGCCTTCGCGCTGGTGCACGGCTTTGCCTCGATCACCCATCGCGGCAACCAGATCGTGTCCGGCGTGGCGATCAACTTCGTCGCCGCCGGCTCGACCATCATCCTCGGCCAGGCCTGGTTCGAGCAGGGCGGACGCACACCGGCGCTGCAGCCCGGCGAGCGGTTCGAGGCGATCATCTGGCCGGGCGCCGACGCGGTCAGGGGGGTGCCGATCCTCGGGCCGATCTATTCCGAGCTGATCTCCGGCCATTCGATCCTGGTCTACTTCGCCTTCGCCATGGTGCCGTTCACCTGGTGGGTGCTGTTCCGCACCCGCTTCGGGCTGCGCATGCGCGCGGTCGGCGAGAACCCGGCCGCCGTCGACACCGCCGGCATCTCGGTCGCCTGGCTGCGCTACCGCGCGCTGATCTGCACCGGCGTGCTTACCGGCGTTGCCGGCGCCTATCTCTCCATGGTGCAGAACGGCGGCTTCGTGAAGGACATGACCGCAGGCAAGGGCTACATCGCGCTGGCGGCGCTGATCTTCGCCAAGTGGAAGCCGGTCAACGCCATGTTCGCCTGCCTGCTGTTCGGCTTCCTCGACGCGCTGTCGATCCGCCTGCAGGGCACGCCGCTGCCGATCATCGGCAAGGTGCCGGTGCAGTTCATGCAGGCGCTGCCCTATGTGCTCACCGTCATCCTGCTCGCCGGGTTCATCGGCAAGGCGATCCCGCCGCGCGCCGGCGGTGTGCCTTACGTCAAGGAACGTTGAGATCGAGAGCGCTGAGCATCTGGAAATACTGGGTCTGGGAAGGTTGGGACACATGCGCAGAATTGGCGCGGCCCCGACGCGACCGGCTTTTGAACAAGATCGTCGGAGAGAAGTACTGAATGTCGCATGATCTGTTCAAGGCGGCGAAGGCGGCGATGACGAAGGCCTATGCGCCCTATTCGAAATTTCCGGTCGGAGCGGCGCTGCGCACCGAGGACGGGCGCGTCTTCACCGGCGCCAATGTGGAGGTGGCGTCCTATCCCGAAGGCTGGTGCGCCGAGACCACGGCGCTTGCCCATTATGTGATGGGCGGCGGCGGCAAGATCACCGAGATCGCCGTCATCGCGAAACGCATGGCCAAATGCTCGCCCTGCGGCGGCTGTCGGCAAAGGCTGGCGGAGTTCTGCCGGCCGGACACGAAACTCTATCTCTGCGACAATGGCGGCGTCGTCGAGACAGTGACCATGGGCGACATGCTGCCTTTCGGCTTCAAGGGCGACACATTGATATGAAGGAAGCGCTGGATCATCTGGTCGAGAAACTGGACGGGCTGGCGCCGGCCACGGCCCTTGTGCTGGGCTCCGGCCTTGGCGGCCTGGTCGACCAGGTCGAGGACGCCCGCCGCATTTCCTATGCCGATCTGCCGGGCTTCCCGCGCAGCGGGGTCTCAGGCCACGCCGGCGAGGTGGTGGCAGGGCATTTCGCCGGGACCCCGGTGCTGATGCTGTCCGGCCGCGCGCATTATTACGAGCACGGCAATGCCGCGGCGATGCGCCCGGCGCTGGAGGTGCTTGCCGGTCTCGGCATCTCGCATCTCATCCTCACCAACGCCGCCGGCTCGCTTGATCCGGGGATGGGTCCGGGATCGGTGATGCTGATCACCGATCACATCAATTTCTCCGGCTCCAACCCCTTGATCGGGGAGCCGAGCGACCGCCGTTTCGTCGGCCTCACCGGGGCTTACGATGCCGGGCTGCGCAAGGCGGTCGAGACGGCGGCCGAAGCGACCGGCACGGCGCTGCATCAAGGCGTCTACATGTGGTTCTCGGGACCCTGCTTCGAGACGCCGGCCGAGATCCGCATGGCGCGCATCATGGGCGCCAACGCCGTCGGCATGTCGACCGTGCCGGAAGTGATCCTCGCGCGCTTTCTCGGCCTCAAGGTCGCCGCCTGTTCGGTCATCACCAACCTGGCGGCAGGCATGACCGGGGCGGAACTCTCGCATCAGGAAACCAAGGACATGGCGCCGGTCGGCGGCGCGCGGCTGGCGACGATCCTGCGGCGCGTCTTCGAAAACGGCCTGGCCGAAAGCTGATGCTCCCGCAGGAAATCATCCGCCGCAAGCGCGACGGCCACAAACTCTCGGCGACGGAGATCGCGACCTTCATCGAGGGAGTTGCGGCGGGCACGCTCTCGGAGGGCCAGATCGGCGCCTTTGCGATGGCCGTGTTCCTGCAAGGCATGAGCCGTGAGGAAGCGATAGCGCTGACGATCGCCATGCGCGATTCCGGCGACGTGCTCGACTGGTCGGATTTGCCGGGGCCGGTCACCGACAAGCATTCGACCGGCGGGGTCGGAGACAATGTCTCGCTGATGCTGGCGCCGATCGTCGCTGCCTGCGGCGCCTATGTGCCGATGATCTCGGGCCGCGGGCTCGGCCACACCGGCGGCACGCTCGACAAGATGGATGCCATTCCCGGTTACATCACTCAGCCGGATTTGGCGCGCTTGCACAAAACCGTGCTGGAGGCCGGCTGCGCCATCATCGGCCAGACCGCCGATCTGGCGCCGGCCGACCGCCGGCTCTATGCGATCCGCGATGTGACGGGCACGGTGGAGTCGGTGCCGCTGATCACGGCTTCGATCCTGTCGAAGAAACTCGCCGCGGGGCTCGGTTCGCTGGTGCTCGACGTCAAGGTCGGCAACGGCGCCTTCATGGAGAAGTCGCGTGATGCGGCGGCATTGGCAAACAGCCTGGTCGAGGTCGCCAATGGCGCCGGGTTGAAAGCCTCGGCATTGGTCACCGGCATGAACGAGCCGCTGGCCTCGGCTGCCGGTAATGCGGTCGAAGTCCGGAACGCGGTCGACTTTCTCACCGGGCGGTTCCGCGACCGGCGGCTGGAGGACGTCACGCTGGCCCTGGCCGCCGAGATGCTGCAGTCGGCGGGTATCGTTTCGTCCAACCAGGACGGGCTCAGGCGGGCCGCCGAGACGCTTGCGGGCGGCCGCGCGGCGGCCGTGTTCTCGCGCATGGTTGCGGCGCTGGGCGGACCGGCCGATTTCGTCGAGCGTTCGGAGAAATACCTGCCCAAAGCGCCGATCGAACGGGCGGCAAAGGCGGGCGAGAACGGCTTCGTCACCGGCATCGCGACGCGCGACATTGGGCTTGTTGTCGTGGCGCTGGGCGGCGGACGCACGCGTCCGGACGACAAGATCGATCACGCCGTCGGCCTGACCAGGCTCTTGCCGGTCGGCGCGGAGGTGCGGGCGGGCGAGGCGCTGGCGCTGATCCATGCGCGAACCGAGGCGGAAGCGGAGAATGCGGCGATCGCGGTGCGTTCAGCCTACACGGTCGGAACGTCGAAGCCGTCGGCTGAAAAGACCGTGCTCAGGCGAATCCTGCTGCGCTGAGCGCCCTACTGCACGAGCAGCAGTTCGCCGTTTTCGACCTGATATTTCTGCAGCCTCTGCAGGAAGCTCATGCCGATCAGATTGGTTTGCAGCGCGCGGTCGTCGAGCACCACAGCCTGGACGTTGTCGACGGATATCTTGCCGATCTGCAGGCGTTCGAGGGTGACCACCGCGGCCTTGATGGGGCCGTTCGCCGTATTCACCTGCTGGGTAAAATCCGACTGGTTGAGCGAGATGCCGATCCGGCGCGCGGTCGAGGTGTTGATGGCGACCAGTGTGGCGCCGGTGTCGATCATGCCGTCGATCTGACGGCCGTTGAACCTGAACTGCGAGGTGAAATGGCCGCGCGCGTCGGCGCTGACCACGACCTTGCGGCCAAGCGGCAACAGCGTTGCCGGCTTGTCGGGGGCCGAGGCGAGACTGAGGTCCGGCTGGGCGTCCGGCGCCGCCGGCCTGGAAGCGACCGCCGACTTGAGCAGGCTGTCGACCAGTTGCGGATTCGATTGATAGATGATCGGGATCGATGCCGAAGTCCCGGTAAACACGCCAAGGATGAGAAGCTTGCGTAGCATGACTGGGCCTCGTGAAGGTCCATTCGTAGCGCCGGCATGGTGATTGCCGCTTTAACGCGCGGCGGAACCGCGCCCTTGCGTAAACGGCTGGTTAACGCCTTGCGCTCACTTGGTCCCGTACATGCGGTCGCCAGCGTCGCCGAGGCCGGGCATGATGTAGCCCTTTTCGTTCAATTGGCGGTCGATCGAAGCCGTGAAGATCGGGACATCCGGATGCGCCTTGGTGAAGCGCTCGATTCCTTCAGGTGCTGCAAGCAGGCAGAGGAAACGGATATTGGTCGCGCCGCGGCCCTTCAGCTTGTCGATCGCCGCGATCGCAGAATTGGCGGTGGCCAGCATCGGGTCGACGACGATCACGAGCCGGTCGGCCAGGTCGCTCGGCGCCTTGAAGAAGTATTCGACCGCTTCGAGCGTCTCGTGGTCGCGGTAGAGGCCGATATGGGCGACGCGCGCCGCGGGAACCAGGTCGAGCAGGCCTTCGAGCAGGCCATTGCCGGCGCGAAGCACGGAGGCGAAGACCAGCTTCTTGCCCTCCAGCACCGGCGCTTCCATCTCCTCGATCGGCGTCTCGATCGTGGTGGTGGTCAGCTCGAGTTTGCGGGTCACCTCATAACCCAGGAGCAACGAGATCTCGCGCAACAGCCGCCGGAAGCCGGCCGTCGACGTCTCCTTCTTGCGCATGATGCTGAGCTTGTGCTGGACAAGGGGATGGTCGACGACGGTGACGCCCTGCATGGTCTGCTCCAGAATGGTGAATGGTGAATGGTGAATAGTGAATAGTGAATAGTGAATAGTGAGGGGGTTTGCGAGTCCTGAGGGATCGACGATCGTGGTTGACAGGCGAAAAGCCGGCGAACCATCCATTCACCATTCACCATTCACCATTCACCATTCACCATTCACCATTCACCGGCCCTTCGCGTCGAGCCGGCTCAGCAGCGCCGCCTTGGTCTTGCGGTCGACGAAGGCCGCCTCGATCGCCGTTCTGGTTACAGCGGCAAGCGCCTTGTCATCCATCGCGAAATGCTCGGCGGCGAGATCGTATTCGCGTTTCAGCGAGGTCCAGAAATAGGGCGGGTCGTCGGAATTGAGGGTCACCTTGCAGCCGGCCGCGCGCAATGCCGGGAAGGGGTGCTCGGCGAAGCTTCCGAACACCTTGAGCGCGATGTTGGAGCCGGGGCAGCATTCCAGCACCACGCCCTGATCGGCGATGCGGCGGACGAGGTCGGGGTTTTCGATGGCGCGCACGCCATGGCCGATACGGGAGGGGCGGATATGGTCGAGCGCGGCGGCCACACTTTCCCAGCCCATCAGCTCGCCGGCATGGATGGTAATGCCCAGCCCTGCCTCGCGCGCAATCTCGAAGGCGCGGACATAGTCCTCGAAATCGCCGATCCGCTCGTCGCCGGCAACGCCGAAGCCTGTGACCAGCGGATGGCCGCAGCGCGCCGCGAAGCGCGCCGCCTGCTCGATTGCCTCGACGCCGACATGGCGCACGCCGGTGACGATCATGCGGCCTTCTATACCGGTCCTGGCCTTGGCCCGGACCATGCCTTCGCCAAGCGCGTCGGTATAGGCCTTGGGCGACAGGCCGGCCTTGACGGCATGATCCGGCGAGGTGAAGACCTCGGAATAAATGGCGCCGTCGCGGGCGAGGCTGGTCAGATAGTGGTCGGTCAGACGGGCGTAGTCCTCCTCGCTGCGGAACAGGTCTGAGGCAAAGTCGTAGGCCTCGAGAAAAGAGGTGAAATCGTGCCAGACGAAGGAGCCGTTCTGGATGTAGGCTGAAGGATCCTTGCCGTATTTGCGGGCTTGGGCGACGACGAGCTCGGGCGCCGCCGCCCCTTCGATGTGGCAGTGCAATTCCGCTTTCAAGACCATGCGACCGTTCCGTCCGGTATGCCGTTCCCGCTCGGATTCTGGTTGGAAAATCATGCGAGACTCTTCCCGAAACTGTCTGGAAGGCGCGGCCGAAAACCGCGCTTCCGACAATAGCGTTGCAACCATCGATCGGCTATGGTCCCGCCGGTTTTATGACGGATCACAACAATGTCAGTTGAGAGAACCACGGCCGCGGGCGGCATGGAAACCTCCTATGGTTTCAGAAAGGTGGGCGCGGGCGACAAGCAGTCGCTCGTCAACGACGTGTTCCACAAGGTGGCCAATCGATATGACCTGATGAACGATCTGATGTCCGGCGGGTTGCATCGGCTTTGGAAGGACGCGATGGTCGCGTGGCTCCATCCGCCGAAACGGTCGGGCTGGAAAGTGCTCGATGTCGCAGGCGGCACGGGCGACATCGCCTTCCGCATCGTCGAGGCGAGCGACCGCCTGGCGCATGCGACCGTGCTCGACATCAACGGCTCGATGCTCGAAGTCGGCCGCGATCGGGCGGCAAAGAAGGGTCTGTCCGACAACACCGATTTTGTCGAGGCCAATGCCGAGGCGCTGCCCTTCGGGGACAACACGTTCGACGCCTACACCATCGCGTTCGGCATCCGCAACGTGCCGCGCATCGATGTGGCGCTCGGCGAGGCGTTTCGCGTGCTGAAGCGCGGCGGGCGACTGCTGTGCCTCGAATTCTCAGAGGTCGAGATGCCGCTGCTCGACAAGGTCTACGAAGCCTGGTCGTTCAATGCGATCCCCGTGATCGGCAAGGCGGTGACCGGCGACGGCGAACCTTATTCCTACCTGGTCGAATCGATCCGCAAATTCCCCAACCAGGTGAATTTTGCTTCCATGATCACCCGCGCTGGCTTCGACCGCGTGACTTTCCGCAACTATTCGGGCGGCATCGCAGCACTTCATTCGGGCTGGAAGCTTTGAGGCGGGCAGCTTTGGCCATGAGCAGCGTTCGATGACCAGCGTCGGCGCCGCCTTTCGGCTCGCCAGGGCCGGCTGGGTGCTGGTCCGCGAGGGCGTCGTCGCGGCGCTGCCGGGCGAAGAGCTCTCCGGCATGCCGAAGCTCGGCTGGCGGCTGGCGCGGCTGCTGACCCGTCGCCGCGCGCGAGCCCACCAGCGTGGCGACCGGCTGGCGAAGGCGGTGGTCCGGCTCGGGCCGTCCTACGTCAAGCTCGGCCAGTTCCTGGCGACGAGACCGGATGTGGTCGGCAACGACATGGCGGTCGACCTGGCGCTGCTGCAAGACAAGATGCACACCTTCCCGACGGCTGCGGCGATCATGGCCGTCGAAGCCTCGCTCGGACGCGGGATCGGCGATCTCTATTCGCGCTTCGGCGAGCCGGTAGCGGCCGCCTCGATCGCCCAGGTGCACAGCGCCGAAGTCGTTCGTGACAGGGGACGGGCGCGGGTGGCCGTGAAAGTCATCCGGCCGGGTGTGCGCCGCCGCTTCTTCCATGATCTCGAGAGCTATTTCCTCGCTGCCCGTCTGCAGGAGAAATACGTTCCTTCCTCGCGCCGACTGCGCCCAGTCGAGGTCACCCAAACGCTGGCGCAGACCACCAAGATCGAGATGGACCTGCGGCTCGAGGCCGCCGCCCTGTCGGAACTCGGCGAAAACACCAAGGACGATCCGGGCTTCCGCGTGCCCGCCGTCGACTGGGAACGGACCGGCCGCGATGTGCTCACCATGGAGTGGATCGAGGGCACCAAGATGAACGATCTGGCCGGCCTTGCCGCCGCCGGCCACGACCTCAAGGCGATCGCCGCCAATCTCATCCAGTCGTTCCTCAGGCATACGCTGCGCGACGGCTTCTTCCATGCCGACATGCATCCGGGGAACCTGTTCGTCGAGGCGGACGGCACGATCGTCGCCGTCGATCTCGGCATCGCCGGTCGGCTCGGCAAGAAAGAGCGGCATTTCCTCGCCGAGATCCTCTACGGCTTCATCGTGCGCGACTACCAGCGCGTCGCCGAGGTGCATTTCGAAGCCGGCTACGTGCCGCGCCAGCACAATGTCTCGGCCTTCGCGCAGGCGATCCGGGCCATCGGCGAGCCGATCCACGGCCAGTCGGCCGAGACGATCTCGATGGCGAAGCTGCTGACGCTGCTGTTCGAGGTCACCGACCTGTTCGACATGGCGACGCGGACCGAACTGGTGCTGCTGCAAAAGACCATGGTGGTGGTCGAAGGCGTGGCCCGCACGCTCGATCCTGCCTTCAACATGTGGAAGACGTCGGAGCCCGTGGTCAGCGACTGGATCGCCAGCAATCTCGGGCCGCGCGGGATGCTGTCCGACGCGCGCGACGCCGGCAAGGCGCTGGTGGCGCTGGCGAGGCAGGCGCCGGACATCGCCGCGCGCACCGAGCGGCTGTCGCGTGAGATCGACCTGATGGCCGCCAACGGCCTGCGCTTCGATGAGGCGACCGCGCACGCCATCGGCAAGGCGGAGGCGCGCCATACCCGCTCCGGCCGGGTGGCGCTGTGGCTGATCGCGCTGACGCTGCTCTACATCGCATGGAAATTGCTCTGATTGCAATGCTAGCGGTGCTAGCATTGCAATCATCCGTCTACGCCCCTAAATTGAAGGGGCAGGGGAGCAAAGGCATGAGCACTCTTACAATCCGTAATTTGGATGACGGTGTGAAAAAGATCCTGCGCCAGCGGGCGGCGGCGCGCGGCGTCTCCATGGAACAGGAGGCCCGAGACGTTTTGCGCGAGGCGACAATCCCTCAAGCGAAACTGCAGACTGCGGGGTGGCGGTTGAAGGCGTCTCGTGACGAAATCCTGGCGCTTGGCCGAAAACCTGAACGTCCATTCGACCTCAAGACACTCACCGACCAAATGTGGGACGAGGGGCTTCTATGACAATTGCTGTCGATACGTCAGCGCTGATCGCCATTATGGGAGCGGAGCCGGACGCGGGAGAGCTTGTCGACATTTTCGGCACTTCGCCCGCTGCGCTGATAAGTGCTGCCACACTCTTCGAAGCACATTGCGTTGCGTGTCGATCCGGTGGTGCGGTCAACGCTGACGAACTCCAGGTTCTCGTGAACAGCCTCGAACTGACGGTGATCCCGTTCGACTTGGGACAGCTTGAAGTCGCACGGCTCGCTTATTCTCGATACGGCAGGGGATCTCATCATCGCGCTGCTCTGAATATGGGCGATTGTTTTGCCTATGCCTTGGCAAAGACACGAAATCTGCCTCTGCTTTTCAAGGGCGATGATTTCAACCATACCGACATCCAACCGGCGTTGAAGCTTGCGTAAAACTCGACTGGTATCAGGCATGATGACTCTTTCCGGCAAGCGCATCCTGCTCATCATCGGCGGCGGCATCGCCGCCTACAAGGCACTCGATCTGATCCGTCGTTTGCGAGAGCGTGGCGCGTCGGTCCGGGTGGTGATGACATCGGCCGCTCAGGAGTTCATCACCACGCTGTCTGCCGGCGCGCTTTCGGCCGACCATGTCTTCACCGAGTTGTTCGACCGCAATGACGAACACGATGTCGGCCATATCCGGCTGTCCCGCGAAGCCGACCTGCTGGTGGTGGCGCCGGCCACCGCCGACCTGATGGCCAAGCTCGCCAACGGCCATGCCAACGACCTCGCCTCGACCGTGCTCCTGGCCACCGACAAGAAGGTGCTGATGGCGCCGGCGATGAACCCGAAAATGTGGTCGCATCCGGCGACGCGCCGCAACCGCGCGACGCTGCAGAAGGACGGCATAATTTTCGTCGGCCCCGCCAAGGGGGAGATGGCGGAGAGCAACGAGGCCGGCGAAGGCCGCATGGCCGAGCCGTTGGAGATTGTCGCCGCGATCGAGGCCATGCTCGATGAGAAGTCGAAGCCGCTTGCGGGCCGCAGGATCATCGTCACCTCGGGGCCGACGCATGAGCCGATCGACCCGGTGCGCTACATCGCCAACCGCTCGTCCGGCAAGCAGGGCCATGCCATCGCGGCGGCGCTCGCCAGGCTCGGCGCCGATGTCCGGCTGGTCTCGGGTCCGGTCAACATCGCCGATCCGGCCGGGGTCAAGACCACGCATGTCGAAACCGCCTGCGAAATGAAGGAAGCGGTCGAGAAGCTGTTGCCGGTGGACGCGGCGGTCTTCGTCGCTGCGGTCGCCGACTGGCGCACGGCAAACGCTGCCGGCGACAAGATCAAGAAGATGGCGGGCGAGGGCCCGCCTTCGCTCAAGATGGTCGAGAATCCGGACATCCTGGCCGGGATCGGGCATCACTGCCAGCGGCCCGGTCTGGTCGTCGGCTTTGCCGCCGAGACGCAGGATCTCATCAGCAACGCCCAGGCCAAGCTGAAGAAGAAAGGCGCCGATTTCATCGTCGCCAACGACGTCTCGCATGCGAGCGGCATCGGCCCGTCCGGCGTAATGGGCGGTGACCGCAACAAGGTCCGCATCGTCTCCAGGACCGGCGTCGAGGAATGGCCGGAAATGGGCAAGGACGAAGTCGCGGCACGGCTTGCTGCGCTGATCGCCGATCGGCTGCAGACAACCGCTGTCTAACCAGCTGCCTCCTGGGGCCGCATGGCCGGCAGCGCGATCCTCACGGCAGCAATACAGCCCAAGATTCCAACTGGCACGAAGGCCAGGAAGAGCCAGCCGGCAACGCTCGCTGCCGCCTCGTGGTTGAGGCCCTCTGAAAAGCCGCTGGCGTTGGCAACAATGCCGGCAAGGGCAGCGCCCACCGCGTAGCCGATGCGCTGCATGGTCGGCACGGCGGCCGATGCTATTGCCTGCTCGCCGTCGCGGGCCGACGCGACGATGACGCGCGTGAGGAATGGCCAGCAAACGCCGAAACCGCCGCCTTGCAGCAGGGCGCAGAGCAGGATGAGCGGGATCGAGCCCGCCGGATGGTGTAGGCGAAACCGGCGAGGCCGGAAGCGATCATCAGCGCGCCGACGACGATGATTGTCCGTTCACGTTCCAGCGGCGCATTGGCGACCAGGATCGCCAGGATCGACCAGGCGATCGACTCCGCAGCGATGATATAGCCGGTGGTCAGAATCGGAATGGCGTGAAGCGTGGTCAGCAGCAGCGGCCCGTAGATCGCGAAGGTGCAGGTTGCCACGGAGAAGGCCGCAACCATGGTCATGCCGGAGCCGAGCGGCGAGCGCCACGAAAACAGCGGTGACGGGAAGAGGCGCGAACGTGGCCGGAGAGCATCGATGCGGAAGAACAGCGCCAGGCCGAAAAGGCCCAGCGCCAGCAACAGCGAGGAACGAAGCAGGGCGATGTCGATGCCGGCCGCCGCAATCAAAACCACGCTGAGGGCGAGGCAGGCGAGCGTCGCATAGGGGAAGGGCGGCGCCATGCCGCTGTCCGCCTGTGGTTTCGTTGCGACAGGGGTGTCGAGCACCATGAAGCTCGCCAGAGCCATTGCCGCGCCGCCGAAAGTGAAGACGCCGAAGGCCCAGCGCCAGGACAGGAACTCGGTCATGATCGCGCCGAGCTCGGGCCGCTGAAGGCGGCGACACCCCAGATCGCCGACATGATGCCGAAGAGCTGCGGCCAGATGTTGCGCGGGAAGAGGCGTTCGACCGAGACGAAGGCGAGCGAGACAAGCGCGCCGCCGCCAAGGCCCTCGACCAGGCGCCCGGCGAGGAACAGGGGCATGGAAGGGGCTGTGGCGCAGATCAGCGCACCCGCGGCATAGAGCAAGGCAGCGACCATCATGTTGGAGCGCAGCGCGACATAGCTCACCAGCCGGCCGGCCGCGGCACCCGCGACAATGGCCCCGAGCTCATAGATCGCCAGCGACCAGCCAACCAGCTGCACGCCCGCCAACTCGCCGACCATGGCCGGCATCACGGTCGCCACCATCGTCTCATTGGTGGCATGCAGCAGGATGCCCAGGCTGATGAAACAGAAACGCGCCAGGTCGCCGCTTGCCCATAGCGCCCGCCAGTCAACCTTGTTGCTGCCCGCCTTGCCGTTGGTTGCCGTCACGTCGATCTCCTGCCTGCCAATCGCAACCTCGTCCCTCTTCGGAAAGGCCGCCAGATCCAGTTCGGCAGGGTTTGTAGAACCTCAAGCGCAGTTGAGCTCAAGAGGCTTTTTTCACGAATGCGCCCAGCAGAGGCCGAAAGAGCAAACAGGCCTGATCGATCCCGGTCGGGAGTCAGTTCGCCGTGCTGCGCAATTGGAACTGACTGACACCGATGGCGATGTTGACGCCGGTTTGCGTCTGCACGCTCAGCGGCTGCAGCGTGAAGGCCTGTCCGGAACCGCCGGCCAGCAGGTTGGCACCGGCTCCCACCGCTGCCGTCAATTCGGCGCTGGCGCCGACATAGTCGCCGGCGAGCGCGCCCGGCGCATAGACGTTCTTCAGCGGCGCCAATACCAGCCACCTCATGATGCTCTGGCTGGTGGTGCCGATGTCGAGCCCGTATTTGTTGACGGCGCCGAAATAGGCCTCGGGCGCGAAAGTCGTGTCGGCGGGCGTGAAGGTGCAGCTCAGGTCCTTGCTCGAGCCGAAGATGAAGCCGGTGCCGCCGCCAATGGCGCAGTCGAGGACGCCGAGTTCGACGCCGCCGTTCTGTGTCCACGCCTCTCCCGCCAATGCGACCAGTGCAAGCACGGTTGCGGCAATGGTCCTCGGCATCATTCCCCCTCAACAAGATGCGGCCCAGAACAGCTACATTGTCCTGTTCCGGGCCGCTCGTATAGGGCGAAAGACGTTACCGGCCGGAATGCCTCACTTGTAGGAATGGACGAGGTCGAGCGAGGCCACCGCCACGGCCAGATTGACGCCGGTCTGCGCCTGGACGCTCAGCGGTTCCAACATGAAGGCGCCGTCCAGTCCGCCGACCAGGACATTGGCGCCGCCGCCGGTGATGACGCTCGCCTCGGCGTTGACGCCGTAATAGCTGCCGGCCAGATCGCCGGCTTCATGGTGGCGGGTCGCGGCAAGCACTGCCCAGACCAGCTGGCCCTGATGAGTCTGGCCGACATCGACGCCAAGCTTGGAAATCATTCCCGTGTAAAGCTCGGCCGGCCCGTGGTGGTAGGGGCGGAAGACGCAGGACACACCCTTGTTGGAGGTGATGACATAGCCGATGCCGCCGTCGATGGTGCAGTCCAGCGTGCCAAGCCGGAGCGTGCCGGCGCTGACTGGAGAGGCGAGGACCGTGGTGGCAAGCGCAGCGGCACAGACAATTGTCTTGATCATCGGAATGGTCCTTTCGCAGATTGGCCCCGGATCAAACGATCGAGGTGCGAGGAGCGTTCCGCCGAAACTTGGCGCCAGCAAGGCAAGGATGAAGCCATTTCCGGCCGGGGCTAACTCAGGACCAGCCCAACGGCGCCGCAATCGGCCTGGCATCGGTGCTGGAATTTGCCGTGCGGCGTCAGCCTATGGTCAGCTGGCGTCGCCGGAGGTGCGGGAAAGACCGTCCTTGGCCGGCTGGTAGTTCGGATTGAGATGGACCGCCTCGCGATAGGACTTCGCCGCCCTCGACTTGTCGCCGCGCCGCTCATAGATCAGCGCCTGGTTGGCCCAGGCCTCGGCGTTCTTGGGGTCGAGCTTGATGGCCATGTTGAAGTCGGAGAAGGCGTTGTCCTCGTCACCCGTTGCCAGATAGGAAAGACCGCGGCCGTTGTAGGGCTCTGCGGCGTCCGGCGCCAGCGAAATCGCGGTCGAAAAGTCCTCGATGGCGAATTTGTGCTGGCCCTGGCTTTGATAGATCAGGCCGCGATTGTGATAGGCGCGCGCGTCGGTGGTATCGAGCTGGATCGCCTTCTGGAAGTCGTTGAAGGCGTCCTGGACGCGGCCCGCCTTGCGGTAGAGATTACCGCGGCCGATATAGGCAGCGTCGTAGTTGGCATTGATCTGGATCGCGCGGTTGTAGTCGGCGAGCGCCGCTTCCTGGTTGCCGAGGAAGCGCTGGATGAGCGCGCGGTTGGAGTAGGCCTGATAGAAATTCGGATTGAGCTGGATGGCGCTGTCGAAGTCCTTGAGCGCCGCCTGGTACTGGCCGCCGCGGCCATAGGCGGAACCGCGCACATTGTAGCCTTCCGGATCCTGCGGATTGCGCTGGATCACCGCCGTCAGCGACGAGATGTTTTCGGTCGACCCCTGCGCCTTGTCGATGTTGTTGAACTCGCCGGTCGGGGCTGTCTGGCATGCTGCAAGCGCCAGGCCCGAAAACAGGGCCGCCGTCAGGGCGAGGCCGCGAAAGGCGGTTCTGCGCTCCACGGAAATTGCGTTCATCTCAGTCCTCACTGCCGCGGCGCCGTCAGGTCCGTTCCCCTCCGAACCGAGGTCGAATCATCAAAACAAAAAGGTGGCGGCGATTCCGCATCGCGCCACCCTCGGTATCCTTCGAAAAGGACGAAAAATTGGCGTTATCAGCGCGGCGAACGCGATGCGCCGGCAGCACCAGCCGGAGCCGGACGCGGAGTCATCGGCAGCAGGCCTTCGCGCTGCGCGCGCTTGCGGGCCAGCTTGCGGGCGCGGCGAACGGCTTCAGCCTTCTCGCGGGCGCGCTTCTCGGACGGCTTCTCGTAGTGACCGCGCATCTTCATTTCGCGGAAGATGCCTTCGCGCTGCATCTTCTTCTTCAGCGCGCGAAGCGCCTGATCAACATTGTTGTCGCGGACGAGTACCTGCACGTGCAATCCTGTCTTTCGGGTTTGAAATCAACAGGCAAACGGCCATAGCCGCTATGCCTCCGCAGTGGCATGCACCGCGAATTGTGGCGGCTGATAGCAGAATCAGGGCGTCCTGTCCACCGTTGATTGCAGGAAACCGCGATCAAAGGCCGAAGCGTTGAGGTCTGCCCGCCCGCAAGCGCGCCGCGATGGGGCGGATTCAGGCGCCGCGCTTTGGATCGTTGTCTTGATCCATGTCGTTCTCAAGGCCGCCGCACAGTTTTTGCGACAGGCATCAGGCCGTCGCGAGATGGAGGCGGGCGAAATCCTCGAAGAACTCGCCGTAGTCGCAGGTGATCTCCTCGCCGGCTGCAATGTCGCGAATGGCGGTGGCGCCGCCATATTGCGAAAAATCCGTGTTCGGCCGCTCGGAATGGTTCATGAAACGGCCGTTGTCGACTTCATAGACCATGAAGCCCGGGCGGTCGGGGCTGGGGTAGGCGTAGCGGTCGAGCAGTTCCTGGAGATGTGGGGGTGCCGCTTGGTATTTGTCGATCGGGATCAGCCGGTCGAAATCGGGATCGAGCCGCCAGATCGAGGCGCCCCTCTTGATTGGCTCGGCGGCGAAAACGCCGACGCCCTCGATCGGGCTGGACGCGACATAGGTTCTGATCAGCAGCATCGTTCCTGTCCGTTCTCGACGGGAAACGAAATCGTCAAAAACGGATCGGAATGCAAGGCCGGCCCATGACATTTTAGCTGACGTTCGACACGGATCACGTCCGATTGATCGATGCCTTTCCGGCGGAGACATTCATCGATCTCGGTTCGGCGCGTCGCAGGGCTGCGGCGCAAAACGGCAAGCGCCGTCGCAAACAGTGCAAGGCCGGCGGCGCGCTTTCGCTAGTAATGTAGCTCGTGTGCCGGGGGATGCCCGGCCGCAAATCCGCGAGGCTGGAACGTGAAGAAATATTCGGTATTCGCCATTGCCCGAGAGGCGATGCGCGGCCACAAGGGCTGGGAACAGCAATGGTCGTCGCCAGAGCCGAAGAAGGAATATGACGTCGTCATCGTCGGCGCCGGCGGCCACGGCCTGGCGACCGCCTACTACCTGGCGACCGAGCACGGCATCACCAATGTCGCGGTGCTGGAGAAGGGCTGGCTCGGCGGCGGCAACACCGGCCGCAACACCACCATCATCCGCTCGAACTATCTCTACGACGAGAGCGCCGGCATCTATGACCATGCGCTGAAGCTGTGGGACGGGCTGAGCCAGGAACTCAACTACAACGTTATGTATTCGGCGCGCGGCGTCATGATGCTGGCGCACAATGTGCATGACGTCCAGGTGTTCAAGCGCCACATCCATGCAAACCGGCTCAACGGCATCGACAATGAATGGCTGACGCCGGAGCAGGCGAAGGAATTCTGTCCGCCGCTCAACATCGCCAAGGAGGCGCGCTATCCGGTGATGGGAGCCGCCCTGCAGCGGCGCGGCGGCACGGCGCGCCATGACGCGGTCGCCTGGGGCTATGCGCGCGGCGCCTCGGCGCGCGGCGTGCACATCATCCAGAACTGCGAGGTCACCGGCATCAAGCGCGCGCCCAATGGCGCGGTCGCCGGCGTCGAGACGACGCGCGGCTTCATCGGCGCCAAGAAGGTGGGCGTGGTCGCAGCCGGCCACTCCTCGGTGATCATGAACATGGCCGGCGTGCGGATGCCGCTCGAAAGCTATCCGCTGCAGGCGCTGGTCTCGGAGCCGGTCAAGCCAGTGGTGCCGTGCGTGATCATGTCGAACACGGTGCACGCCTATATCTCGCAATCGGACAAGGGCGAACTGGTGATCGGCGCCGGCACCGACCAGTATGTCTCCTATTCGCAGACAGGCGGCCTGCACATATTGCAGCACACGCTCGACGCCATCTGCGAGATGTTCCCGATCTTCACCCGCATGAAGATGCTGCGCTCCTGGGGCGGCATCGTCGATGTGACGCCGGACCGCTCGCCGATCCTGGCGAAGACCCCGGTACAAGGCCTTTATGTCAATTGCGGCTGGGGCACAGGCGGCTTCAAGGCCACGCCTGGGTCGGGCAATGTGTTTGCCCACACCATCGCCCGGGATGAACCGCATCGGATCAATGCGCCGTTCACGCTCGAGCGCTTCCGCACCGGCCGCCTCATCGACGAGGCGGCGGCGGCGGCGGTGGCGCACTGATGACGGCCATGGCGATGCCGCAAACAGCCGACGAACAGGAAATCCGAAGCACCGGCGCTCGCGTCGGTCATGGCGAAGTGTAGGACCGACCGAAAATGCTTCTCATCCGCTGCCCCTATTGCGAGGAAGAGCGTCCGGAACTCGAGTTCCGCAATGCCGGCGAAGCGCATGTCGTGCGCTCGACCAACATCGCCGGCGAGAGCGACGACGATTTCGAGAAATTCTTCTTCATCCGCTCGAATCCGAAAGGCGTCATCTATGAGCGCTGGCGGCACATCCACGGCTGCGCGCGCTTCTTCAACGCCGTGCGCGACACCGTCACCGACAAGTTCGTCATGACCTACAAGGCCGGCGAGCCGAAGCCCGCGAAGCTGCCTGGAGCCACGAAATGAAAGCCTCGTTCCGCATCTCCGGCAGCGGGCGCCTGAGCCAGGCCAGGACCGCTTCCTTCAGCTTCGACGGCCAGTCCTATGTCGGCATCGAGGGCGACACGCTGGCGTCGGCGCTGCTTGCCAATGGCGTGCACCTGGTCGGCCGTTCCTTCAAGTACCACAGGCCGCGCGGCTTCCTGTCGGCCGGCGCGGAGGAGCCCAACGCGCTGGTGCAGATCGTGCGCGACGACGCGCGCAAGACGCCGAACGTGCGGGCGACCGTGCAGGAGCTTTATGACGGCCTCGTTGCCAATTCGCAGAACCGCTGGCCGTCGCTGGCTTTCGACATCGGGGCGGTCAACGACATCGCCTCGCCGATGTTCTCGGCCGGCTTCTACTACAAGACCTTCATGTGGCCGAAGTCGGCCTGGCTGAACTTCTACGAACCAAAGATCCGCGCGGCGGCAGGCCTTGGCATATCGCCGGACCGGCCGGACCCCGACCACTATGCCGCGCGTTACGCGCATTGCGAGGTGCTGGTGCTGGGCGGCGGCGCGGCGGGCATTGCCGCAGCGCTTGCCGCGGCCGAAACCGGCGTGCGGGTGATCCTTGCCGACGAGCAGGCCGAATTCGGCGGCAGCCTGCGTTTCGAGAGCGGCGCGAAGATCGACGGCGAGAACGGCTTTGCCTGGGCGCAGGCCGCGATCGCGAAGCTGAAGGCGATGGACAATGTCCGCGTTCTGCCGCGCACGACGGCGTTCGGCTACTACGCGCAGAACTTCGTCGGCCTGGTCGAGCGCGTCAGCGATCACATGAAGAACCCTGGACGCGAGCTTGCACGCGAGCGCTTGTGGCAGGTCCGCGCCAGGCGCGTCGTACTGGCGACGGGCGCTATCGAGCGCCACATGGTGTTCGCCAACAACGATCGGCCGGGCGTCATGCTCGCCTCGGCGGCGCGCACCTATCTCAACCATTACGGCGTCGCTGTCGGCAAGAATATCGGCGTCTATACGGCCAACGACTCCGCCTATGCCGCGGCGATCGACCTGAAGAAGGCCGGGATCAATATCGCGGCAATCGTCGACCTGCGCGACAATCCGAGTGGACCGGTGATCGACGAGGCGCGGAACCTCGGCATCGAGATCAATTTCGGCCGCGCGGTGGTCAGTGCCGGCGGCAAGCTGCGCGTGTCCTCGATGACCGTGCAGCCGAAGAACGGCGGCGGCGAGCGAACCATCGCGGTCGACGCTATCCTGATGTCGTCCGGCTGGACGCCGTCGGTGCATCTGTTCTCGCAGTCGCGCGGCAAGGTGGCCTTCAACGAGGAGACGCAGCGCTTCGTGCCGGGAACCTATGCGCAGGATTGCGTTTCGGTCGGCGCCTGCAACGGCACGGACGGCCTGTCGGCTACGGTCGATGAAGCCTATGCGGCCGGCGCCAAGGCTGCGAAGGACGCCGGCGGCAAGGATTCCAGTGTCAAGACGGGCAAGGGCACCAAGCCGAAGGTCGATGCCGGCGAAAGCTGGTCGCGCGGCATTGTCGGTGCAGCGCCCGGCGCCGGGCCGGGCACGACGGTCAAGGCCTTCGTCGATTTCCAGAACGACGTCACCGCCAAGGACATCCGTCAGGCGGTGCATGAGGGCATGCACTCGATCGAGCATGTCAAACGCTTCACCACCAACGGCATGGCGACCGACCAGGGCAAGACTTCGAACCTGCATGGTCTGGCGATCGCGGCCGAGACGCTTGGCAAGCCGATCCCGCAGGTCGGCCTGACCACCTTCCGCGCGCCTTACACGCCGGTGACCTTCGGTTCGATCGTCGGCCATGCGCGCGGGGCATTGTTCGACCCGACGCGCAAGACCGCCATCCATCCCTGGGCGGCTGCACAGGGCGCGGTGTTCGAGGATGTCGGCCAGTGGAAGCGCGCCTGGTATTTTCCGAGGGCAGGCGAAGACATGCACGCTGCCGTGGATCGCGAATGCGTCACGGTGCGCAAGGCAGCCGGGCTGTTCGATGCCTCGACGCTCGGCAAGATCGAGGTGGTCGGGCCCGATGCGGCCAAGTTCATGGAACTGCTCTACACCAATCCATGGGAGAAGCTGGAGCCGGGCCGCTGCCGGTACGGCATCATGCTGCGCGAGGACGGCTTCATCTATGACGACGGCGTCGTCGGCAGGCTGGCGCCGGACCGCTTCCATGTGACGACGACCACCGGCGGCGCGCCGCGCGTCATGCACCACATGGAAGACTACCTCCAGACGGAATTCCCGCATCTCAATGTCTGGCTGACCTCGACCACCGAACAATGGGCGGTGATTGCGGTGCAGGGGCCGAGCGCGCGGAAGATTATCGAACCCTTGGTCGAAGGCATCGACATGTCGGACGAGGCGTTGCCGCATATGTCGGTGCGCGAGGGCAAGATCTGCGGCGTGCCGACCAGGCTGTTCCGCATGTCCTTCACCGGCGAGCGCGGCTTCGAAGTCAACGTGCCGGCCGATTATGGCCAGGCGGTCTGGGAAGCGCTGTGGGCCGAAGGCCAGAAGCATGGCGCTTGCGCCTACGGCACCGAGACGATGCACGTGCTGCGTGCCGAAAAGGGCTACATCATTGTCGGACAGGACACGGACGGCACGGTGACGCCGAACGATGCCGGGCTCGACTGGGCGGTCGGCAAGAAGAAGACCGACTTCGTCGGCATCCGCGGATTGACCCGGTCTGACCTGGTCGCCAAGGGCCGCAAGCAGCTGGTCGGGCTCAAGACCAAGGACCCGAAGGTCGTCCTGGAAGAGGGCGCGCAGATCGTCGAGGATCCGAAGCAGGCGATCCCGATGAAGATGATCGGCCACGTCACCTCCAGTTACTGGTCGGAAAATTGCGGGCGCTCGATCGCACTGGCGCTGGTCGCCGGCGGCCGCGACCGCATGGGCCAGACACTCTACGTGCCGATGCCGAACGGCGTGATCGAGGTGGAGGTCACCGGCATGGTGTTCATCGACGAGAAGGGAGAGCGCCTCAATGGCTAAGGCTGTCGCGAACAAGGCCGTGGCCGCGGCCTCTGCCGACCGGCGTCCCGCGCTTGCCGGGAGCGCCGTCTCGGCAACCGGCGTCAAGGTCGAGATGCTGCCGCCGGCCGAGCGTATTTCGCTGCGCGCTCCGGAGCTGTCGGTCGCCGCGCTGTCCAAGGCGCTCGGCCTGACGCTGCCGACCAGCCCGAAGGCTTCGGCTGCGAAGCAAGGGCGCACCGCGCTGTGGCTCGGGCCGGACGAATGGCTGATCATCGACGAGGCCGGCAACGATCCGCTGGCCGACTGCGCCAAGGTCTCGGCCCTGCATTCAGCCGTCGGCATCTCGCATCGCAATGTCGCGATCTCGGTCACCGGGCCGGCGGCGGCCGTGACGGTCAGCTCCGGTTGCCCGCAGGACCTGTCGCTCGACGCGTTTCCGGTCGGAGCTGCCTCACGCACCATCCTCGGCAAATCCGAGATCGTTCTCCTGCGCACCGCCGCGGATGCCTTCCGGGTGGAATGCTGGCGTTCCTTCTCGGACTATGTCTTTACTTTGCTGGCCGAAGCGGCAAGCGACGCGGCGAACTGATCTTCTCGGCCGCCGCGGCCCGCAAGAGATTGCGGGCGTTGCCGGAACCATCGGCGGCGCGGCCCGTTGCTGCGACTCGCAAGAGCGGTTCAGCTTACAGAATCGCTGACCCGCTCCAAGTTCCTGGAATCGCTCTAGGGAGAAGCCGATGCCGTCCAAACCCGCGCCGAGGTCACCCAAGAAGACGCAGGCGGTGCGTTCGCTAGAGCAAGATCGGCAGCATGAGCTCGAGGAAGAGGAGCTCGAGGAAGGCCTTGAGGATACGTTCCCGGCCAGTGATCCGGTGTCGATCACCAGCACGGCCATTCCCGGCGCTCCCGCCAAGCCCGGCAGCGCCAATACGGTGCAAGGCAGGAAACCGCGGAAGAAATAGCGCCATCGCTGCAGGCGATTTGGCTAAGGCAAACGAAAACGGGCGGCCTGGAGCCGCCCGTTGCTTTGCCAATTTCCGACACTCAGATTCTCAGATTAGAGGCCGGGCACGAACCAGGGGTCAACGTCGATGCCGAGCCGCGGGCCACTGGTTGGCTGGGTCTTGGCGGCGTCAGCCTTCTCGACCGAACCGGTAGCCGTGCAATCGAGCTTGACGCTGGTCTGAGCACAGGAAGCGGGCGCGTGCTTTGCCGGCTGGTTCGCGCCAGCGAAAGCGGCGCCCGAGAAAGCCAGCACGGCAGCAAGCGCAAGGATCGCCTTCTTCATTGTCCATCTCCGATGGTTGGGTTCGTACATGTACGATGCAATGTACAAATACGGCGCGCCAAGGCGAAGTTCAAGGGCAATCATGTACATGTACGACAAATTTTATTGAACGTAGCAATTGGCTGCCCCGTCGCGAGGATCGACGCGGCGGAAAGGGGCTGAAACAGCCCGCTCAGCAGTTGACGGATGCGTCGGTGAGCGGCGCGACGTCCTGCGCCGCCAAGGAGGCCAGCGTGAAGTCGCACATCCGCTTCACATAGGCCTCGGGATCGCCGAAGGGATAGAAGGGGAATGTGATCAGGAGCGAGATGGTGCCGTGACCCACCGTCCATAGCATGGTGGCGATGGCACGCGCGTCACCCCTGAGCTTGCCGGCGGCGACGCAGGCCTCGACCCTGCTGATCAGCACCTTCATGGCGGGGTTGCCCTCTTCCATGTCTTCGTAGCCGCGGCCCTCCGGCAGCCGCGTCTTTTCGGTCATGAAGACGGTGCGGTATTCATTGGGATTGCCGAGGCCGAAGGCGGCATATTCGGTCATCACAGCCCGCAGCGCTTCCATGGGGTCGTCGGCGGTATGCTCCTCGATGCGGCGCGCCAGAGTCTCGAAGGCGTCTTCAGCGAGCGCGAACAGGATGTCCTGCTTGTCGGCGAAGTAGGAATAGACCGACATCGGCGCGTAGCCGACCCGCTTGGCAAGCTTGCGGATGGTCAAGCCTTCGTAGCCCTCTTCCTGGACGAGCTTGTGGGCGGCCTCGACCAGTTCGGAACGAAGTTCGGCTTTCTGTTTCTCCCGGCGCTTTTGAACGCTCAGCGGCAATATCGGCCTGCCTGTATCGTTGGTTGCCTGCAATAATATACGCTGTACGGAAACGAACAAGACACGAGGCTGGTTCCCCAGCGTAGCCGCAGCCTCAGGCCATGCGTCAGATGGCGCCGATGCCGCCGTCGAGCGCCAGCGCATGGCCGGTCATGAAGGAATTGGCAGGGTCGGCGAGAAACAGGATGCCGGCAGTAATCTCGTCGACTTCTCCGACCCGCCTCATCGGCACGCCGCGCGTGAGTTCGGCCAGCGCTTCGTCCTCCGGCGCGCCGGTCGAGCGGATGAAACCGTCGACCATCGCCGTCCTCGTATGTGCCGGGCAGATAGCGTTGATGCGCACGCCCTTGGTGGCATATTCGACTGCCGCCGAACGCGTCAGCCCGACCACGCCATGCTTGGCGGCGGCATAGACCGAGAGCTTCGGCGCGCCGGAGAGGCCGGCAACAGAGGCGACGTTGACGATGACGCCGCCCTTGCCGCGCTGCTTGAACTGGCGTTCCATCTGCGGGATCTGCTGCTTCATGGCGTAGAAGACGCCAAGCAGGTCGACCTCGAGCACGCGGCGCGCTTCCTCCGACGTTACCTGCGGCAGGCGCACGAAGGAGTGCACGATGCCGGCATTGTTGACGGCAACGTCCAGCCGGCCGAATCTCTGCACGGCGAGCTTCACGAGATCCTCGGAGAGCTTCTCGTCGGCGATATTGCCGGCAAGTATCGCGGTGTCGGCGTCGAGCGTCGCCGCGAAATCGCCGAGCGCCGCCTCGTCGAGATCGGAAAGAACCAGCCTTGCGCCTTGCGCCGCGAATGCTTTTGCCGCGGCACTGCCGAGACCGCCGGTCGCCCCGGTGATCAGCACCGTCGCCCCTTCGAAACGGCTCATGTCTCAGCTCTCCTCGTCAAGTCTTCGGATCGATCAGTTCGACCGCGAGCGAAGCGAGCAGCTTGACCGCCTCACCATAGGTCTTGGCTTTTTCCGGATTGGAAGCGTTGCCGTCGAGCGCTCGGCGGTAGACACCCTGGCAGATCGCCGCCAGCCGGAAAAAGGAAAAGGCGAGGAAGAAGGTCCAGCCACCGATATGATCGAGGCCGCGCCGGCGGCAGTAGGCGGCGACATAGGCTTCCTCGGAAGGCAGGCCGATGGCTGCGCGGTCTACGCCGCCGAGGCCGCGAAAGCCGGACGCATGCGGCAGCCGCCACTGCATGCATTGGTAGGCGAGGTCGGCGAAGGGATGGCCAAGCGTCGACAGCTCCCAGTCGAGCACCGCGATCACGCGCGGCTCGTCCTGGGCGAAGATCATGTTGTCCAGCCGGTAGTCGCCATGCACCAGCGAGACGCGGCCGTCATCGGCCGGCATGTGCGTTTCCAGCCAGGCAACCAGCCGGTCCATGTCGGCGATGGTTTCGGTTTCCGAGGCCCGGTACTGGCTGGTCCAACGGGCGAGCTGACGCTCGAAATAGCTGCCCGGCTTGCCGAAATCGCCGAGACCGACGGCATCGACGTCGACGTCGTGGAGGGCGGCGAGCGTCGCGTTCATGGCGTCATAGATTGTGGCGCGCTCGCCATTGCCTGATGCGTCCGGCAACGACGGGTCCCAGAAGATGCGGCCGTCGAGGAATTCCATGACATAGAACATACGGCCGATCGGCGTCACCTCGCCGGACAGATGCAGCATGCGCGGCACCGGCACGGCAGTGCCGGCGAGCGCCTGCATGACCCGGAATTCGCGGTCGACCTGATGCGCCGATTTCAGCAATTGCCCCGGCGGCTTGGCGCGCAGCACATAGCGGCCGCTGGCGGCGGTGAGGAGATAGGTCGGGTTCGACTGTCCGGACTTGAACTTCTCGATCGTGGAAAGTCCGGCAAATCCGGGGATGCGCGCTTCCAGGTAGGGCGCAAGCACCGACTTGTCGAGCGCAAGCGCCGACTTGTCGAGCGCGCCGGCGTCGCCGCTCATGCGGTCTCTGGCTGGCGCTCGATCAGCGTCAGGGTGAGCCAGCGCGCGGTGAGTGCCGGCTTCTTCGATCCCTCGATCTCGATGGTCACGTCATGCGCCGTCTGCACCCAGCCGGAGGGCCGCACCTTGACATCGGCCAGCACGAAGCGAGTGCGGATGCGCGAGCCGGTCTTCACCGGCGCCAGGAAGCGCAGTGTGTCGAAGCCGTGATTGACGCCCATCTTGGTGTTTTCAAGCGGCGGCATGGTCTCGAAGGTCATGGCCGACAGGAGCGACAGCGACAGGAACCCATGCGCGATCGTGCCGCCGAACGGCGTCTCACGCTCGGCGCGTTCGGGATCGCAATGGATGAACTGATGGTCGTCGGTGGCGTCGGCGAACTGGTCGATCATGCGCTGCGTCACCGTGCGCCATGGCGACACGCCGACCTCCTTGCCGACATTGGCCAGAAGCGTATCAAGACTGATCGGTTCCACGCGATGTCCTCCGCACCCCCGCCCGGATAACGAGCGCTATTATTCCTTAAACAACGTCAATCCATGCTGCACCGACTGGCCGCCGTCGATCGGCAGTATGGCGCCGGTGACATAGCTTCCGGCACGGCTGCACAAATAGAGCGTTGCGCCGGCAATGTCATCCGGTGTGCCGATGCGGCCGATCGGAACGTGGCTGCCGACATGTCTCGCCTGCTCCTCGGTGGCGGTCGCAAAGGCCGTCATGCGGCTCTGGAAAGGACCCGGGGCAAAGGCATTGACGGTGATGCGGCGGGCAGCGAACTCTATCGCCAGTGTGCGCGTCAGGTGATGCACCGCAGCCTTCGAGGCGGTGTAGGAATAGGCATCGTCGGCGAGCGGCTGGGTGCCCATCACAGAGCCTAGATTGATCACGCGGGCCGGATCTTCGTCGCTCGCCGCAGCGTCGAGGAGAGGCAGCAACTCGCGCGTCAGATGGAAGACGGCGGTGACATTGACGCCGAACACCTTGGCCCAGGCGTGGTAAGGAAACTCCTCTAGCGGCGCGCCCCAGGAAATGCCTGCATTGTTGACCAGGATGTGCAGGCGCTCGGTGCGCGCCTTCACCTCGGCGACCAGCGCGGCGATGCCGGCTTCGCTGGAAACATCGCCGGCAAACCCTTCGGCCCGGCCTGAGCCGCCGAGGGCGTTCAATTCGCCGGCGACCCGGATACAGTCCTCGCCCTTGCGCGAGGCGATCATCACGGTAGCGCCGGCCCGGACCAGCCCTGTCGCCACCATGCGGCCGATGCCGGTCGCTGCGCCCGTCACCAGCGCGGTCTTGCCGGCGACCGAGAACAGCTCGTCAAGATAGCTCATGGCATTTCCTCCCGTGCGCTGATCTCCGAGCCGGACCATGGACTCGCGTTGACAAGGCTAGCCGAAGTACGGTCATCCTTGCCACAGATGCAACTTCAAAAGGGCCGACACCGATGGCGGACATGAATCTCGGCATGACCGAACGGCTGAAGCCGATCCACCAGCGCGTGACGGCAATGGTGCGTGACGAGATCGCGCCGCTCGGCGAGGAATTTCTGGCCGAGGTCGGCAGGAACGGCGATCGCTGGACCTACACTGCAAGACAGACCGAGATCCTGGAAGGCTTGAAGGCGACGGCGCGCGAGCGCGGGTTATGGAATTTCTGGCTCACCGACTCCAAGCGCGGCTATGGCCTGTCGACGGTCGAATACGCCTATCTGGCGGAGGAGATGGGCAAGGCGCATCTGGGCGCCGAAACCTTCAACTGCTCGGCGCCAGACACCGGCAATATGGAGGTGCTGGAGCGCTACGGCTCGGGAGAGCATAAGCGAGAATGGCTCGAGCCGCTGCTCGAGGGCAGGATTCGCTCCGCCTATCTGATGACCGAGCCGGATGTGGCATCCTCCGACGCCACCAATATTTCGATGCGATGCGAGCGGCAGGGCGACCGCTATGTGCTGAATGGCGAGAAATGGTGGGCTTCGGGGGCCGGGGATCCGCGCTGCGCCATCTACATCGTCATGGTCCGGACCGGATCGGACGCCGAACCGCGGCATCGCCGGCATTCGATGATCCTGGTCCCTACGGACACCAAGGGCATCACCAAGGTCCGCGCCATGCAGGTCTATGGCGACGACGACGCGCCGCACGGCCATATGCATCTGAGGTTCGACGATGTGCGGGTCCCGGCGGCCAACATCATCCAGGGCGAGGGCAGGGGCTTCGAGATCGCACAGGGGCGGCTGGGACCGGGACGCATCCACCACTGCATGCGCGCCATCGGCCAGGCCGAGATGGCGCTGGAGATGCTGTGCCAGCGCTCGGTGCGGCGCGAAGCCTTTGGCCAGTCGCTGGCGAAACTCGGCGCCAATTTCGACATCATCGCCGAATGCCGCATGGAGATCGAGATGGCGAGGCTCTTGTGCCTCAAGGCGGCCTGGATGATCGACCAGGGCGATGCTCGAGCGGCAGCGCCTTGGATCAGCCAGATCAAGGTTGTGGCGCCGCGTGTCGCGCTCAAAGTCACCGACGAGGCGGTGCAGATGTTCGGCGCACAAGGCATCAGCCAGGACACGCCGCTGGCACGCTCGTGGACGAATCTGAGAACGCTGCGGCTGGCCGACGGCCCGGACGCCGTGCACCGGCGGCAGGTGGCTCGCACCGAACTCAGGAAATGCACGCAGGAAAAGGTCTGACCGCGATGACGCTACCTTCGGAAATGAAGGCTCTGCTGCTTGTCGGCGATGGCTACACCAGAACGCCGGCCGCCAGCGCGCTGGAGGCGATGGAGCCTTATTTGCAACCGGGAACCATCGGCGTGCCGAAGCCCGGGCCGACGCAGGCGCTGATCAAGGTCAGCCTCGGCTCGATAAATCCCTCCGACATCGCCTTCATCGAGGGCCAGTATGGGCAGCCACGGATGAAGGGCCAGCCGGCCGGCTTCGAAGGTGTCGGCGCCATCGTCGCGACCGGCGACGATCCATATGCCAAGAGCCTGCAAGGCAAGCGCGTCGCCTTCGCGACTGGCGTGACAAACTGGGGCTCCTGGGCGGAATATGCGATCGCCGAGGCGGCGTCCTGCATTCCGCTGCTCGATACGGTGCGCGACGAGGACGGCGCGGCGATGATCGTCAATCCGCTGACTGCGCTCGCCATGTTCGATATCGTCAGGCAGGAGGGCGAGAAGGCCTTCATCATGACCGCCGGCGCGAGCCAGCTCTGCAAGCTGATCATTGGGCTGGCGAAAGAGGAAGGGTTCCGGCCGATCGTCACCGTGCGCCGCGACGAGCAGATCCCCTTGTTGAAGCAACTGGGCGCCGCGCATGTTCTGAACGAGAAGGCATCCGATTTCGAGGCAATGCTGCGCCAGGTGATGAAGGCCGAGCAGCCGCGCATCTTCCTGGACGCGGTGACCGGACCGCTGGCTTCGGCCATTTTCAACGCCATGCCGAAGCGCTCGCGCTGGATCGTCTATGGAAGGCTCGACGCCGAGCCGACGGTGATCCGCGAGCCTGGCCAACTGATCTTCCAGCACAAGCGGATCGAAGGCTTCTGGCTGGCCGAATGGATGCGGCAGTTCCGCGACAGGATGGGACCGGCGGTGCTGGAAGCGCAGAAGCGCTTTTCCGATGGGCGCTGGTCGACAGATGTGACGGCGGTGGTGCCGCTGGACGAGGCGATGGCGCGGCTGCCGGCAGCGTTGGCAAAGCCGAACGGCAAGGTGTTCATCAAGCCGTAGCTCGACTCTTCCTTCGCCCCGTTCACGGCGAGAAGGTGCCCGAAGAACGTAGGGCGGCGCCTTATCGCGAGGTTGGCGCTTCCCCTCACCCGCCTGCCGGCACTCTCTCCCCGCAAGCGGGGCGAGGATAGCTGATCACTCCGCCGGGTCGATATTGGTGTAGGCGGCTTCCTCCAGCTCGCGCTTCAGGCGCGCTTCCTCATGCGTCTTGGGCGTGACGAAGCGGCCGAGCAGCAGATAGGCGACAGGGGTGAGGAACAGCGTCGAGACCGTGGCGAGGCCGAGGCCGCCGACGATCACCCAGCCGAGCGCGATGCGCGCTTCCGCACCGGCGCCGGCGGCGAGCACCAGCGGCACGCCGCCGAGCACGGTGCAGATCATGGTCATCATCACCGGACGGAGCCGGATGCTGGAGGCCTCTTCGATCGCCTCGCGTACGCCAAGCCCGCGGTCGCGCAGCTGGTTGGCGAACTCGACGATCAGGATGCCGTTCTTGGCCATGACGCCGACCAGCAGCACCAGGCCGATCTGGCTATAGGCGTTGAGGCTCGTACCGGAGAGCAGCAGCGCGAAGATGGCGCAAGCAAGGCCCAGTGGCACTGTTGCCATGATGATGACGGCGCTGACGAAGCTCTCGAACTGGGCGGCCAGCACCAGAAGGATGATGACCAGCGCGAAGCCGAAGATGGTCGCCATGGCGCTGTTTGTCTCGCCGAGCGTCGCCGCCTCGGCCAGCGGCACGATGCGCGCGTCCGACGGCAGCAGCGGCGTTGCGATCTCCTCGGCGCGGGCCAGCGCATCGCCGAGCGCGAAGCTGCCGCCGAGGTTGGCGGTGATCGCCACCGAAGGCTGCTGCTGCTCGCGGGTCAGGGACGGCGGCACGGCGCGCTCGGTCAGCGTGGCGATGGTCGACATCGGCACGAAGCGGCCGTCCGAGGTTTTCAGGAAGATGTTTTCCAGATCGGTCGGATCGTTGATCGGATTGGTGGTCGAGACCAGCTTCACGCCATAGCTGCGGTCGGCGATGTAGACGTCGACGACATCGTTGCCGTCGAGCATGGCCTGCAGCGTATCGGCGAGCCCGGTGATGTCGATGCCGAGGTCGGAGGCGCGCTCGCGGTCGATGGCAACGGCAAGCTGCGGCTGCGTCAGGTCGACGGAAAGCCGCGGTGCCTGGAAGCGCGGATCCTGCCGCATCTCCTCGACGATCTTCACCGCCGCCGCGCTCAGCGCCTTGCGGTCGTTGCCGACCAGCGCGAACTGCAGGCCGCTGCCGGCGCCACGGATGCGAAGGCTGTTGGGCTGAACCGGGAAGACGCGGACGCTCGGCACCTGCTTCGTCAGGCGGCTGATCTCGGCCATGATCTCCTGCTGGCTGCGCGTCCGCTCGGCCCACGGCGCCAGCGTCATGACCATGAAGCCGCTGTTGTAGGCGCCGTTATTGCCGGCATTAGCGAAGGTGCTGCGGATCTCGCCGGAATCGCGCAGCGGCTGGATCAGCCGTTCGATCTTGCGCATCTGCTCGCTCGTGTAATCGAGGCTGACGCCCTGCGGCGCGTTGATGCGCAGAAGCACGACGGCGCGGTCCTCGGTCGGGGTCAGTTCCTGGCGGATGGTGCCGAACAGCGCAAACGCGGTACCGGCAAAGATCAGCGCGACCAGCACCACGATCCACGGCGCGCCGAGGCAAGCGTGCAGGCAGCGGCGATAAAGCGCATGCAGCGCGCCACCGATTCGGGCGCCGATACCGCTGCCGCCTTGGTGATGGAGTGATGCGCTGGAAAGCATGCGCGAGGCCAGCATCGGACAAAGCGTCAGCGCCACCACGCAGGAGAGCAGCACCGACATCGCCAGCACGAAGCCGAATTCGCGGAAGAGGCCACCGGTCTGTCCAGGGAGAAAGGAGATCGGCACGAAGACCGCGACCAGGGTCAGCGTCGTGGCGACGACGGCGAAGAACACTTCCTGGGTGCCGAGGACGGCCGCTGCACGAGGTCCCATGCCTTCGTTGCGGCGCCGCACGATGTTTTCGAGCACGACGATGGCGTCGTCGACGACAAGACCGGTCGCCAGCACCAGCGCCAAAAGCGTCAGGATGTTGATGGAAAAGCCGGCGAGATAGATCGCGGCAATGGTGCCGATCATGGCGACAGGCATCGACAGGCCGGGGATCAGCGTCGCGCGCCAGTCGAGCAGGAAGGCGTAGATGACGATCAGCACGATCGAGACGGAAAGCGCCAGCGCGATCTCGACCTCGTGCACGGCGCCGTTGACGAACACGGCATCGTCGCTGGTGACCTTGATCGACATGTCTTGCGGCAGGTTTGCCTGAAGCTTCGCGACGGCGGCCCGGACGCCGGTCGAAATGTCGAGCGTGTTCGATTCGGCCTGGCGGATGATGCCGAGGCCGATGCCTGTCTTGCCGTCGGAGCGCAGCGAGGTCTGGCCGATGTCGGGGCCCAGCGTCACCGTGGCCACGTCACGGATGCGCGTCGCCCCGCCGACAACTATGTTCTCGAACTCCTCCGGCGTGGTCACGTCGGCCGTCGTGCGCACGATGAGGTCCTGATTGGTGGTGGTGATCGAGCCGGCCGGCGAATCGAAGGCGATCGAGGCAAGCGCCTTGCGCAAATCCGCGACGGTGAGGCCTTGGCTGGCGAGCTTGTTCTGGTCGACGTCGATGCGGAAGATCTTGTCGCGGTCGCCGGAGACCTGAACGTCGGCGACGCCGGGCACGGCGGCGAGTTCGTCCTCGATGCGATCCTGCACGATGACGGTCATGTCCTGCACCGTCATGGTGTCGGACGTGACTGCCAATCGCATCACCGGATCGGAATTGGCATCGGCCTTGACGATGCGCGGAGCGTCGGCAGTGTCGGGCAGTTGGTTGGCGACCCGGCTGACGACGTCGCGCACATCGGAGGCGGCGACGTCGAGATCGACGCCGTCGTTGAACTCGATGGTGACGCGGCTCTGGCCGAAGGACGAGGTCGACGAGATCGACTTGACGCCGGAGACTCGGGACACCGCGCCTTCGATCGTGTCGGTGAGTTCGCGATCGACCGTCTCGGCGGCGGCGCCCTCGAAAGTGGTGTTGACGGTGATGACCGGACGATCGACATCCGGCAACTCGCGGATCTCGACGCCCCAGAAGGCGGCGAGGCCGGCGACCGCGATCAGAGTGTTCAGCACCAGGGCCATGACCGGCCTGCGGATGAAAAGCGCGGTGAGGCCCGATCCCGCGGCCGGATCGCCGGCGGCGTTCATGAGCCTTCGGCCCTGGCGGCGCGCGGCTCCTCGCCGGCGATGCGGACATCGCCACCTTCGCTGACGCTCTGCGCGCCCTCGGTGACCACCATGTCGCCGCTTTCAACCGGCGCTTCGATCAAGACCGTCTCGGTGTTGCGCTGGACAATGCGCACCGGAACACGCTTGGCCTTGCCGCTCTCAACGGCCCAGATATAGGCGCCGTCCGTTCCCCACTGGATCGCTAAAGGACTGACGGCCGGATAGGTGTCGCCGGGGAACCGCATGCCGATCTGGAAAGACATGCCGGCGCGCAAGGAGTCGGCAGGGTTGGCGATGGTCGCCTTGACCAGCAAGGTGCGACTGTTCTCG
This sequence comes from Mesorhizobium sp. M3A.F.Ca.ET.080.04.2.1, assembly GCF_003952525.1. Classification (NCBI taxonomy): domain Bacteria; kingdom Pseudomonadati; phylum Pseudomonadota; class Alphaproteobacteria; order Hyphomicrobiales; family Phyllobacteriaceae; genus Mesorhizobium; species Mesorhizobium sp. M3A.F.Ca.ET.080.04.2.1. The sequence goes on from NZ_CP034451.1 coordinate 4,777,968, forward strand.
TCGATGTGATTGTCGATGGCCGACACCGTGCCGGTGTAGACCTGGTTCGGATTGGCAAGCGGCGTCGCCGACAGTTGCTGGCCGACCTTGACCGCGGCGGCGAAGCGCTCAGGCACCCAGAAGTCGACCAGTATGCTCGAACGGTCGTCGAGGGTGGCGATCGCCGACTGGCTGGTCACGTAGTTGCCGGCCGATATCGGCAGGATGCCGACCGTGCCGGCGATCGGCGCCACGATCGAGCGGCGCTCCAGGGCGAGCTCGGCATCGCGCAATGCAAGCTTGGCGTTGGCGAGCGTCACTTCGGCATCGGCGACGGCAACCGGCGTCGCGGCGTTGGAAGCCCGCAGCGATCTCACCCGGTCGAGCTTGGCCTGGGCGTCGTCGAGCCCAACCCGCGCGCGGTCGCGCGCGATCACTTCCATCTCGGAATCCAGCCTGGCGATGACGTCGCCCTTCTCGACATGAGCGCCTGACTGGACCGGCAGTTCGGCGAGGCGGCCAGAGGAGTACGGATTGACCGTCACGGTCGCGTTGGCGCGCCCGGTGCCGATGGCTTGCAGCCTGTCATTGATGGTCGCGGTGCCTGCCGGCGACGCGACGATGGTCACCGCCTGGCCGGCGCGGTTACGCCCCGGCTGCCCGACACTGGCTGTCGCGCCTTCCTTGTCGGGAGGCGTCACGGCCACGGCCCAGTCCATTCCCCACCTTGAAAGCATTTCGTTCGAGCCGGGATAAAAGCGCGCCCAGGCGGCCGCGGCGGTGACCACGATCACAAGCGCAAGAACGATCTGTTTCCAGGCGGACATCAATACTCCGGTTGCACGTCGCTACGCCTCCGGCCGGGAGCACACGTGGCGACGAAACGAGCTGGCGCGAAAACCGGCCGCGCCAGTCCCCGATATCACCGGTTTATCGCAATTATCACGCAAACGTGCACATTAAATCTCGGTAACGTGAAGTCGGATCGAGTCCGGGCGCTTGGTTTCACCGCATTCCTGCGCGTGACCGATCGGCGTGCCATTGGCTTGACAGTTTCCTGGAATTACCTAGCGCAGGCTTTCCAGATCGCGGATGCGCTTGGCGCCGGCGGCCTCCAGCTGCCTGGTGACGGCGCCGATCAGTGTCTCGGCGACGACAAAAAGGGCGGCGGATGAATCCCAGGCCGAGGGCACGGCTGTGCGGCCGGCGATCACATGGCGGGCGAAGCGCGCGATCGGCGACAGCCACTGATCGGTGAAGAGCACGATCTGAACGCCGCGTTCATGCGCCTTCTCGGCAAAGCGGACGAGACTTTCCTGGTAGCGCCGGATGTCGAAGATCACCAGCACGTCGCGCTTGCCCATATCGATCAGGCGGTCGCGCCAGATGCTCTCCTGGCCGGCGAGATGGTAGACTTCCGGCTGGATGATGGCGAGGTGGGCGGCCATGTAGCGCGCCAGCGGGTCGGTAAAGCGGCCGCCGATCAGGAAGGTCTTGCCGCGCCGCTCGGCAAGCCGCGCGGCAATGTCGGCCAGTTGCTTGTCGGACAGGTGCCGGAACGTCTCGCGCATGTTCTCGAGCGTGGCCTCCAACATCGGCGAGGTGGTGCTGCCGCTGCCGGACGAGGCCGGGTTGAGCGTGCGCGATGCCGGTGACTGCAACTGCGCCGCCAGTTCATCCTGCAGCGCCGACTGGAACTCGGGATAGTTCTGGAAGCCGAGCCTGGCGACGAAACGCAGGATCGTCGGCGAGGAGACGCCCGCCGCGGTGGAAAACTCGGCCACCGTCTTCAGCCCGGTCAGCGGATAGTTGGCAATCAGCGTCTGCGCAGCACGGCGTTCGCCCGGCGGCATGGCCCCGATACGGTCCGAAATCAGTTCGGCAATGCTGAAGATCATCGGTTTTCCCCACCCTTGGTCTATGCCCAACGCCGTTTTCGGAATTCGTGTTTGACAAAGCCTGCCGAACTGTATGAAATCATCCATAGGGACGCAATGAGGCAAAATACGTAACATAAGATACAGCGCTCCCCAGGGGACAATATGGAGAGAGCACGGCCAGCCAGCCCTGCACCGTCTGAAACCGTAAGGGTGACGAACCCCGGCGGGTCCAGTCCTTTCGTCTTGACCTGCGATCACGCCTCCAATTTCCTGCCAGCCGAATTCGGCACGCTCGGCTTGCCCGTCGAGGACCTTTCCCGCCATATCGCCTGGGATCCGGGCGCGCTCCCCGTCGCCAGCCGCATGGCAGAGGCGCTCGATGCCACGCTGGTCGAAACACGCGTCTCGCGCCTCGTCATCGACTGCAACCGGCCGCTCGATGCGCCAGATCTCGTGCCGCCGATCAGTGAAGCGACGGTCATCCCCGGCAATTCCGGTCTCTCCGACAAGCAGCGCGCCGCGCGCATCGATCTGTCGTGGCGCCCATTCCACGACACGATCGCACGCATAATCGACGAGCGGCTGGCGAAGGGTCAGGAGACCAGGCTGGTGTCGGTTCATTCGTTCACGCCGGTCTACAAGGGCAAGAACCGGCCCTGGCATATCGGCATCATCCATGACGAGGACCGCAGGTTGGCGTCGCCGCTGATTGCCGCGCTGCAGCGGCTATCCGGCGTCTGCGTCGGCATCAACGAGCCCTATTCGCCGGCCGACCGCGTCTATTTCACACTGGAACGGCATGCGCGCTCGCGCGGCCTTGCCTGCGCGATGATCGAAATCCGCAACGACGAGATTTCCGGCGAGTCCGGGCAGCGGAAATGGGCGGATCTGCTCACAGGCATCTTTTCGAATCTGGAGCCCGAGGAGGCCAGGGGCTCCCGACAACGCGCAGTGGGAAAGTCAGTACAATCGGCCAGCTGAGAAAATAAGGGGACTTCAACATGGCAGAACCGGGTTACACCGAAGTCGACAAAGCGGAGGACATGAAGGTCCTCCACAACATGGGCTACGCCCAGGAACTGGAGCGGCGCCTCAGCCGCTTCTCGAATTTCGCGGTTTCCTTCTCCATCATCTGCATCCTGTCCGGCGGCATCAATTCGCTGGCGCAGGCGACCTCCGGCGCCGGCGGCATCGGCATCGGCATCGGCTGGCTCGTCGGCTGTTTCGTGTCGCTCACCTTTGCGGTCGCGATGTCACAGATCAGCTCGGCCTATCCGACGGCCGGCGGCCTCTATCACTGGGGCTCGATCCTCGGCAATCGCGGCACCGGATGGGTGACGGCCTGGCTCAACCTGCTCGGCCTGATCACCGTGCTCGGCGCCATCAATGTCGGCACCTGGACCTTCTTCCTCGGCGCTTTCGGGCCGGCGCTCGGCATCGAGGGCAATCTGACCAACCAGATGATCTTCCTGGTCATCATTACCGGCGCGCAAGCGCTGATCAACCACCTCGGCATCAAGCTGACGGCCAAGCTCACCGACTTCTCGGGCTACCTGATCTTCTTCGGCTCGATCCTGATCGCGGTGGTCTGCCTGCTCTCGGCCGAGACGTGGGACTTCAGCCGTCTCTTCACCTTCCACAACTACTCCGGCGACGCCGGGGGCGGCGTGTGGCCGCAGGTGTCGAATGCCTGGGTTTTCGCGCTCGGCCTCCTGCTGCCGATCTACACGATCACCGGCTATGACGCTTCCGCGCACACCTCCGAGGAGACCATCAAGGCGGCGTCTTCGGTGCCGCGCGCGATGGTGATGTCGGTCATCTGGTCGGCGCTGTTCGGCTATCTCTTCCTGGCCTCCTTCATCGTGATGATCCCGAACATGGACGAGGCCGCCAAGCAGGGCTGGAACGTTTTCTTCTGGGCCTTCGATCAGCGTGTCGGCACCGGGCTCAAGGAGTTCGTCTACCTCATCGTGTTCGTTGCGCAGCTCCTGTGCGGCCTTGCCACCGTCACCTCCGCCTCGCGCATGATCTTCGCCTTCTCGCGTGACGGCGGCCTGCCGGGCTCGGCAGCGCTCGCCAAGGTCAGCCCGACTCATCGCACCCCGGTGGCGGCGATCTGGACTGCGTCGATCCTGTCGGTGCTGTTCGTGTGGGGCTCGTCGGTAGTCTCGGTCGCCGGCACCTCGGCCTATACGATCGTGGTGTCCTGCACTGTCATCTTCCTGTTCCTTTCCTTCATCGTGCCGATCGTGCTCGGCATGATGGCCTGGGGAACCCCGAAGTGGGACAAAATGGGGCCATGGAACATGGGCCGCGCCATCTTCATGCTGTTCGGGTTCCTGTCGATCGTGTCGATGATCCTGATCTTCGTCATCGGCATCCAGCCGCCGAACGACTGGGCGCTCTACATCACCGTCGGCTTCTTCATCCTGACGGCGATCGTCTGGTTCGCCTTCGAGCGCAACCGCTTCCAGGGTCCGCCGTTGGGCGACATCATCGCGGCGCGGCAGGCAGCGATCAAGGCGGCCGAACGGGCGGTGGGCGAGACCGGCCACTGATACTTCGCGTGATTTCCATGGCCGGCATTGCGCCGGCCATGGTTTCATTTCTCTCTTTCAATCGACACGTATTGGAGTGCCACAAGAATGGCCGGGAATTTCTCGTTCGATGAGTTGAAGAAGGCGGTCTCCAACGGCGAGATCGACACGGTGCTGGCATGCATCGTCGACATGCAGGGCCGGCTAGCGGGAAAGCGTTTCCTGGCCCAGTATTTCGTCGATTCCGCGCATGGGGAGACCCATGGCTGCAACTATCTGCTCGCCTGCGACATCGATATGGAGCCGGTGCCCGGCTACAAGGCCGCAAGCTGGTCGAAGGGCTATGGCGATTTCGTCATGAAGCCCGATCTTTCGACACTGCGGCGCATTCCCTGGCTGGAAAAGACGGCGCTGGTCATCTGCGACGTGCTCGATCATCACACCCATGACGATCTCGGCCATTCGCCCCGCGCCATCCTGAAGAAGCAGGTCAAGCGTCTGCAGGAGCGCGGCTATATCGGCTACTTCGCCTCCGAGCTCGAATTCTACCTGTTCAACGAGACCTACGATTCGGCCCGCAAGAAACATTGGCAGGCCCTCGACTCGGCCTCGCCTTACATCGGCGACTACCAGATCGGCATCACCACCAAGGAAGAAGGCGTCATGCGCCGGTTGCGCAACGAGATGGAGGCAGCCGGCATACCGATCGAGAACTCCAAGGGCGAGTGGGGTCCGGGCCAGGAAGAGATCAATGTGCGCTATGCCGAGGCGCTGGAGATGGCGGATCGCCATGTCATCCTGAAGAACGGCGCCAAGGAGATCGCCGATTCCGAAGGCAAGGCGATCTCCTTCATGGCCAAGTACAATTACGGGCTGGCCGGCAATTCCAGCCACATCCACAATTCGCTGTGGAGCGCCGACGGCAAAACGCCACTGTTCTTCGACAAGAACGCTGAATGGACGCTGTCGACGCTCGGCCAGCAATGGGCCGCGGGCCAGCTCAAATACGCCAAGGAATTCACCTGGTTCCTGGCGCCTTACATCAACTCCTACAAGCGCTTCCAGGCCGGCACCTTCGCGCCGACCAAGATCATGTGGAGCGAGGACAACCGCACCGCCGGATTCCGCCTCTGCGGCGAAGGCACCAAGGGCATCCGCATGGAGTGCCGGATCGGCGGCGCCGACCTCAATCCCTATCTCGCCTTCGCGGCGCTGATCGCGTCCGGGCTTGCCGGCATCGACGAGAAGCTGGACTTGCAGAAGCCCTTCGTCGGCGATGCCTACCAGGCCTCGCAGCTGCCGGAAATCCCCAAGACGCTGCGCGACGCCGCCGAGACGCTGGCGCAGTCCACCATGCTCAAGCAGGCCTTAGGCGAGGACGTGGTCGAGCATTATGTGCACACCGCGCGCTGGGAGCAGTTCGAATACGATCGCCGCATCACGGATTGGGAACTGCACCGGGGGTTCGAGCGGTACTAGGGATATTGGCAGCGGCGGCGCTGCCCCTCACCCTTACCCTCTCCTCGTGATGACGAGGAGAGGGGCGCCGACGCCGAAGCTTCTTCCTTCTCCCGGTCCTTCACGGGAGAAGGTGCCGGCAGGCGAACGAGGGGCGGCGCCAGCCATATGATTTTCGATTGTCGTAAACTGCGAGGAAGAAAATGACCGAAACGGTCAAACTGAAATCTCCCATCGACGGCTCGATCTATGCCGAGCGGCCGGTGGCGAGCGACCAGGCGATCAACGCTGCGGTCGAGCGCGCCAGGGCGGCTCAGGAAAAATGGGCCGAGACGCCGGTGGTCGAACGCGGCAAGTACATGCTGGCGATGCTCGAAGCACTGGTCGACATGAGCGATGAGATCATCCCCGAGATCGCCTGGCAGATGGGGCGGCCGGTGCGCTATGGCGGCGAGTTCGGCGGCGTCAGGGAACGCGCCAACTACATGATCGAGATCGCTGAAGCTGCGCTGAAGCCGGTGATGGCCTCCAACCCGAAGGACGGCTTCCGCCGTTACGTGAAGAAGATGCCGCTCGGCGTCGTGCTGGTGATCGCGCCGTGGAATTATCCTTACCTGACCGCGGTCAACACGATCGTGCCGGCATTGATGGCTGGAAGTGCGGTCATCCTCAAGCATGCGGCGCAGACGCTGCTCGTGGGGGAGCGTTTCCAGCAGGCTTTCGACAAGGCGGGCCTGCCCAAGGGCCTGTTCCAGAATCTGGTCATGAACCACGGCCAGACGGAGCGGCTGCTCGGTTCGGGCAAGATCGACCATGTCAACTTCACCGGGTCGGTGGCTGGCGGCCGCGCCATCGAGAAGGCGGCGGCGGGCACCTTCATGACGCTCGGGCTCGAACTCGGCGGCAAGGATCCCGCCTATGTGCTGCCCGACGCCAAGATGGACCACGCGGTCGCCAATCTGGTCGACGGCGCCTTCTTCAATTCAGGCCAGTGCTGCTGCGGCATCGAGCGCGTCTATGTGCATGAGAAGGTCTACGACGCGTTCGTCGAAGGCTTCATTGCCGAGACCAAGAACTACGTCGTCGGCAATCCGCTGGAGCAGGCGACGACAATGGGCCCGATGGCGGAGGCGCGGTTCGCCGACCTGATCCGCGAGCAGAAGGCCGAAGCGCTGCGCAAGGGCGCCATGGCGCACATCAACATGAAGGTCGAGAACGACCGGCCGGGCTCGCCCTATCTGGCGCCCGAGGTGCTGACCGATGTCGACCATCAGATGAGCGTCATGCGCGAGGAAAGTTTTGGGCCGATCGTCGGCATCATGAAGGTGCGCAACGACGAGGAAGCCATCGCGCTGATGAACGACAGTCCCTACGGGCTGACGGCCTCGATCTGGACGCGCGACATCGAGCGGGCGGCGGCAATCGGCGACCGCGTCGAGACCGGCACGGTGTTCATGAACCGCTGCGACTATCTCGACCCGGCGCTGGTCTGGACCGGCGTCAAGGACACCGGCAAGGGCGCTGCCCTTTCGGCCATCGGTTACGACAATTTGACCAGGCCGAAATCCTATCACCTGCGCGAAGCAATCTGACCTTCGAAAGACAAGCAATGTCCAAGCTCATCTCCAAATGGAATTACCCCACCACGGTCCGCTTCGGCGCCGGTCGCATCAAGGAACTGCCGGACGTGCTGGCCGCCACCGGCATCAAGCGGCCGCTCTTCGTCACCGATCCGGGTCTGGCGAAGCTGCCGGTCGTCGCCTCGACGCTGAAGATCCTCGACGATGCCAAGATCCCTTATGGCGTGTTCTCCGAGGTCAAGCCGAACCCAGTCGATTCCAACCTCACCGCCGGCATTGCGGTGTTCAAGAAGGGCAAGCATGACGGCGTCATCGCCTTCGGCGGCGGCTCGGCGCTCGACCTCGGCAAGCTGATCGCCTTCCAGGCCGGGCAGACGCGTCCGGTGTGGGATTTCGAGGATATCGGCGACTGGTGGACCAGAGCCGATTCCGACGCCATCGCCCCGATCATCGCGGTGCCGACCACGGCGGGCACCGGTTCGGAAGTGGGACGCGCCGGCGTCATCACCAATGAGGCGACCCACACCAAGAAGGTCATCTTCCATCCGAAGCTTCTGCCGGCGATCGTGATCGCCGATCCGGAGCTGTCGGTCGGCATGCCGGGCTTCATCACCGCCGGCACCGGCATGGATGCGCTCGCCCACTGTCTCGAGGCCTATTGCGCGCCGGGCTATCACCCGATGGCCGACGGCATCGCCGTCGAAGGCATCAGGCTGGTGTTCGAGAACCTGCCCAAGGCCTTCGCCAACGGCAAGGACCTTGCCGCCCGCGCCCATATGATGAGCGCAGCCGCCATGGGCGCCGCCGCCTTCCAGAAGGGGCTCGGCGCCATCCACTCGCTGTCGCATCCGGTCGGCGCGCTCTACGACACCCACCACGGCATGACCAACGCCGTGTTCATGCCCTATGTGCTCGCCTTCAACCGCGAGGCGATCGAGGACCGCATCGCGCGCCTTGCCGCCTATTGCGGCATCAAGGGCGGCTTCGACGGTTTCGCCAAGGCGATCATCAAGCTGCGCAAGGAGCTCAAGGTGCCGCATGCGCTGCCCGGCCTCATCAAGGGTCTCGACATGGACAAGAAGCGCAAGGGCCTGATCGCCGACATGGCGGTGGTCGACCCGACCGCCGGCGGCAATCCGGTCAAGCTCACCAAAAAGGCGGCGCTGACGCTGCTCGAAAACACCATCGCCGGCACAGTCTGAGATCGGCTGCGGCGCGCCGGAAGTTGATCTGAAAACAAGGGGAAAGCAAAGGGAGAAGGGCGAAAGACCAGGAGGAGATTGTTTAGCCGGAAAAATAATCGCGAGGCGATTGCTACAACCGGTTAAAAAGAGTTTACTTTTTCGTGCTGCGGGGCGCCGGTTTCACGAAGCTTTCATCTGGCTGTCACAGGAAAACGATACCGCATCGCAGGCGTCCAACGGCGTCAGTTCAACGGAGAGAACACATGTTCAAATTCACGGGGAAAGTGCTTTCCCTTTCGGCCGCGGCGCTCTTCGCGTCGACGGTGATTTCGTCCGCCGATGCGATGGACGATCTCGTCAAGGCGGCGAAGGCGGAGGGCCAGCTCACCACCATCGCGCTGCCGCATGACTGGTGCGGTTACGGCGATGTCATCGCCGGCTTCAAGGCGAAGTATCCGGAAATCACCGTAAACGAACTCAACCCGGATGCGGGTTCGGGCGACGAGATCGAGGCGATCAAGGCCAACAAGGACAACAAGGGCCCGCAGGCACCCGACGTGATCGACGTCGGCCTGTCCTTTGGTCCTTCGGCCAAGAACGACGGCCTGATCCAGGCCTATAAGGTGTCGACCTGGGATTCCATTCCCGACAGCGCCAAGGATGCCGACGGCTTCTGGACCGGCGACTATTACGGCGTGCTCTCCTTCCAGGTGAACAAGGACCTGGTCAAGGAAGCGCCGGCGGACTGGGCTGACCTGCAAAAGCCGGAATTCGCCAACTCGGTCGCCCTTGCCGGCGATCCGCGCGCTTCGAACCAGGCCATCCAGGCCGTCTACGCCGCCGGCCTCTCCGGTGGTGCAGCCGCCGGCGAGGCTGCCGGCACCGCCGGCCTCGACTTCTTCAAGAAGCTCAATGCCGCCGGCAATTTCGTGCCGGTCATCGGCAAGACCGCGACGCTTGCCCAGGGCCAGACGCCTATCCTGGTCACCTGGGACTACAACGCGCTCTCCGGTCGCGACACGCTGAAGGGCAATCCGCCGGTCGACGTCATCGTGCCGAAGACGGGCGTCGTCGCCGGTGTCTATGTGCAGGCGATCAGCGCCTTTGCGCCGCATCCGAACGCCGCCAAGCTTTGGCTCGAGTATCTCTACTCCGACGAAGGCCAGATCGGCTGGCTGAAGGGCTATTGCCACCCGATCCGCTTCAACGACCTTGCCAAGAACGGCAAGATCCCGGCCGAGATGCTGGCGAAGATGCCGCCGGCGGAATCCTATGCCGCCGCAGTGTTCCCAACTCTCGACGAACAGGGCAAGGCAAAGGAAGCCATCACCAAGAACTGGGACGCCGTTGTCGGCGCCAACGTGAAGTAACAGCATGATATTGGCCGGGCGGCCTTGGCCGCCCGGCTGCTTTTCAGGACGGTAACCGGCGCATGACCGATCTCTCGCTCTCCAACAAAGCAATTGCGGGAAAGACTGCGCCGCCAGCCGAGGCACGAAGCCTGAAGCTGCCCACGCAGTGGCTTGGCGTCACGCCGTTCTTCGTCTTCGCCATCATGTTCCTGATCCTACCCACGCTCTACCTGATGCTGGGCGCGTTCCAGAACGAGGCGGGCGAATTCACCTTTGCAAACATCGTCGCGCTCTTCTCGGCCAACATCGTGGCCGCCTACTGGATCTCCATAAAGGTCAGTCTGGCGTCTTCGCTGATCGGCGCTTTCGCTGGCCTCGCCATAGCCATCGCGATCGTGCGCGGCGGACTGCCCAACTGGATACGATCGGCGACTCTGACCTTCTCCGGCGTCGCGTCCAATTTCGCCGGCGTGCCGCTGGCCTTTGCCTTCATCGCAACGCTGGGCCGCCTCGGCCTCGTCACGGTCCTGCTCAACACGCTGGTTGGTCTGAACATCTATGCGCATGGCTTCAACCTGCTGTCGTTCTGGGGGCTGACGATCACCTATGTCTATTTCCAGATCCCGCTGATGGTGGTCATCATCGTGCCGGCGATCGATGGGCTGAAGCGGGAATGGGGCGAGGCCGCCGCCACGCTCGGCGCCACCCAGGCGCAATATTGGCGCATGGTGGTCATTCCGGTGCTATGGCCGAGCTTCCTCGGCACCGTCATCCTGCTCTTCGCCAATGCTTTCGGGGCGATTGCGACCGCGTACGCGCTGACCGGCTCTTCGTTGAACATCGTGCCGATCCTGCTCTACGCGCAGATCCGCGGCGACGTGCTGCACAACGCCCATCTCGGCTATGCGATCGCTTTCGGCATGATCTTCATCACCGGGCTTGCCAACATCTTCTACATCTGGTTCCGGACGCGCTCGGAGAGGTGGCTGAAATGAAGTCCGGCAGGTTCTGGGCCTGGGTCGTCTTTCTTCTCGGCGCGGCCTATTTCTTTATCCCGCTGATCGCGACGATCGAGTTCTCGCTGCGCATGCGACGCGGCGTCTATTCGTTCGACGCCTACAAGGTCGTGCTGGGCGACAGCCAGTTCCAGGCGACCTTCATGTTTTCCGTGATCGTCGCCGTCTTCACCATCATCCTCGGCGTGCTGATCGTCGTGCCTACGGCCTACTGGATCCGCTTGCGCCTGCCGCAGATAAGGCCGGTCGTGGAATTCATCACGCTGCTGCCGCTGGTCATCCCGGCCATCGTCATCGTCTTTGGCTATATCCGGATGTACGGTTCGAATTCACCGCTGCCGTTCCTGGGGTCGAATTTGGGAGCTAACGCGCTGCTGGTCATCGGCTATGCGGCGCTTGCGCTGCCCTACATGTATCGTGCCGTCGATACCGGTCTTCGCACCATCGACGTGCGCACGCTGACCGAGGCCGCGCAGATCCTGGGGGCGGGCTGGGGCACGATCATCGCCCGGGTCATTTTGCCCAATGTGCTGATCGCCGTGTTGTCGGGTGCGTTCCTCACCTTCGCCATCGTCATCGGCGAGTTCACCATGGCCAGCCTGCTCAACCGTCCCGCCTTCGGTCCCTATCTGCAGAACCTGGTGGCCAACCGCGCCTATGAACCGGCCGCCCTGTCCATCATCGCTTTTGTGATAACCTGGGGCTGCATGTCGCTGATCCAGGTGCTGTCCCGTTTTGCGCCGAGATCGGCGAACCGCCCGAATTGAAAGAAGAAGCCATGGCCGAGCCGTTCCTCTCCATCCAGCACGTGCGAAAGTCCTTCGGCGCCACGACGGTGGTCGAGGATTTCAATCTCGACGTGGCGCCGGGCGAATTCGTTTCCTTCCTCGGCCCGTCCGGCTGCGGCAAGACGACGGTGCTGCGCATGGTGGCCGGCTTCGAAGAGCCGAGCGCCGGCAAGATCGTGGTTGCCGGCAAGGACATCACCAGGCTGAAGCCGAACCAGCGCAATGTCGGCATGGTGTTCCAGGCCTATGCCCTATTCCCCAACCTGACGGTGGCGCAGAATATCGGCTTCGGGCTGAAGGTGGCGGGCATGTCAAAGGCGGCGATCGATGCCCGCGTCGCGGAGATGCTCGACATCATCAAGCTGCCGCAGATGGCCGATCGCTATCCCTATCAGCTCTCCGGCGGCCAGCAGCAGCGCATCGCGCTGGCGCGCGCCATCGCGCCGAAGCCGAAGCTGCTTCTGCTCGACGAGCCGCTGTCGGCGCTCGATGCCAAGGTGCGTATTTCGCTGCGCGAGGAGATCCGCTCGATCCAGAAGAAGCTCGGCATCACCACCATCTTCGTGACGCACGACCAGGAAGAGGCATTGTCCATCTCCGACCGCATCGCCGTCATGTATGGCGGCAAGGCCGAGCAGGTCGGCACGCCGTTCGAGATCTACAACCGGCCGGCGACCAAGTTCGTCGCCAATTTCGTCGGCACGCTCAACGTGCTGGAGGGCAGGGTCACCGATGCCGCTTCGGGCAAGGTGCAGGTCAACGCGCAGGAAGTGTCGCTCAAGGGCAAGCTCAACGGCTCGAAGGCGGGGGACACGCTGTCGCTGGCGCTCAGGCCCGAGGCGATCTCGCTCGGGCGGCAGCCGGGCCACGACACCAGCCTGTCCGGCGAAATCGCCGAAGTGCATTTCCTCGGCTCGGTGATCCGGGTGCGCGTCGGCATCGGCGGCAACACGGTCTCGCTCGACACGTTCAACAACTCGTCGACACCGCCACCGGTCGTCGGCGCGAAGGCGGATATCTCCTTCTCATCGGGCGATATGCTGGTGCTGCATTAGGGAAAGAGCGAATAGTGAATGGTGAATGATGAATGGTGAATAGTGAATGGTAATCGGCCAAGGGAGCGCTTTACGTGCTCGAATTCTTCTGACAGTGCCCATTCACCATTCACCATTCACCATTCACCATTCACCATTCACCATTCACCATTCACCATTCACCATTCACCATTCACTTTTTTGCAATGCCAACGCCTGCTTCCATCGCTACGATGAGCCATGGCGCTCTTCGAACTCACCCTCGTCCTGCTTTTGATCGCCGTCGCACTGACGGCGGTGTCGCGGTGGCTGGAGGTTCCTTATCCGTCGTTGCTGGCGCTCGCCGGGGCGGGCATTGCCTTCCTGCCCGGCGCGCCGATGATCGAGATCGATCCGGATCTGGCGCTCGCGCTTTTCATCGCGCCGGTGCTGCTCGATGCCGCCTACGACACCTCGCTGCGCGACCTGAAGCGCTACCGGCTTTCGCTCGTGCTGTTGGCGCTTGGCGCCGTCATCTTCACCACCGTGGTGGTCGCCTTCGTCGGCTGGAAGATGGCAGGGCTGCCGATCGCGGCAGCCATCGCCCTCGGCGCCATCGTCGCACCGCCTGATGCGGTGGCGGCGAGCGCCGTGCTCGGGCAGTTCAAGGTGCCGCACCGCCTCACCGCCATCCTGCAGGGCGAGAGCCTGCTCAACGACGCCACCGCACTGCTGATCTACCGGATCGCGGTTTCGGCTGCCGTCGGCACGGTCATGCTCAAGGACGCAGTGCCGGTCGTCCTTTTGTCGACGGTGGGCAGCGTTGCCGCCGGCTATCTGTTCGGCCGTTTCTCGCTGCTGACGCTGACGCGCATCGAGGATGCGGCGAGCAGCACGGTGGTGCAGTTCGCCGGAACCTTCGCGGTCTGGATCATCGCCGACAGGATCGGTCTCTCGGCCATCATCACGATCGTCGTCTACGCCATCACCATCGCCCGCACGGCGCCGCGCCATATGTCGGCCCGCAGGCGCGTCAGCACCTATTCGGTCTGGGAGTCGGCGGTGTTCGTGCTCAACGTGCTGGCTTTCGTGCTGATGGGGCTGCAGGCGCGGTCGATCGTCGGCCGGCTCTCCGGGGACGGGCAAGGCGATGCATTTCTCTTCGCCGCAACGGTGCTGGCCGTCGTCATCGCGGCCCGCCTCGTCTGGGTCCTGGGATACGTCGCGATCATACGACGGCTTGCCCGCTTCGGCGGCGACGAGCAAAGTCGGGATGCGCCGACGTTTCGCGGGGCCGTGCTCGTCGGCTGGTGCGGCATGCGGGGGCTGGTGACGCTGGTGGTGGCCTTTGCCTTGCCCGGCAATTTCCCGGGGCGCGATCCGATCGTGCTTGCCGCCTTCGCGGTCGTTCTCGGCACGCTGGTGCTGCAGGGCATGAGCTTGAAGCCGCTGTTGCGCCTGCTCGACTTCGAAAGGGATACGACGATAGACCGCGAAGTGGCTCAGGCGCGGGTCGCCATCATGCAGGCCGCGCTCGACGTGCTGAGCCGCAAGACGTCGGCTGCGGCGGCCGTGGTGCGCGAGCAATATGAGGCCCAGCGCCGGGTCGCGGAGAACCACGAGGATGCGCAGGCGGCGACCGAGTACGACCGGCTGCGCCTCTACGCCATCAAGCGCCAGCGCGATACGCTGGAGGAATTGCGCCGCGACGGGACGATCGGCGACGAGGCCTATCACCGTCTGGAAGAAGAGATCGACTGGTCGGAACTGGCGGCGTCGCCGGCGGGGCGGTTCCAGCCGCTGACCACTTAGAGCGCGTCGCGCTGAAAACGGATCCAGGCGACGCGCTTTTAGGTCTATGTTTTTTGCATGGCGTTTTCGCAAAACCGCTGCACGGTTTTGCGCGACATGCAGTAGAGCGGATGCGCGGCTGGACCATGCCGCGCACTGCTGCGGTCCATTGCAACGCTCCGGCCGAGGCGCTACTGCCGGGCCGGATATTCAGCCGGTTAATCGATGAAGCTGGTCAGCTACAACATCCAGTACGGGTTCGGCAGCGACGGCCGCTATGATCTGGCGCGCGCCGCGCGCCTCGTCGACGGCGCCGATATCATCGCCCTGCAGGAGGTCGAGCGTCACTGGCAGCGCAGCAATGAGGACGACCAGCCGGAGATGCTGTCCAGGCTGCTGCCAGACTATCACTGGGTGTACGGCCCGGCCTTCGACATGGACGCCAGCGAAAGGCGCGACGGCCGTCTCCTCAACCGCCGCCGGCAGTTCGGCACGATGGTTCTGTCGAAGCTGCCCATCGTCTGGTCGCGGCTGCACACGCTGCCGCTGCGCCGCACGCTCAGGCCGCTCAACACCCGCAACGCGGCGCTCGAATGCATGATCCGCACGCCGGCCGGACCAGTGCGATTGTTCTCGCTGCATCTTGCGCATGTTGCGGCCGAGGAGCGGCTGGCACAGATCGACTACCTGCTTGCCGAGCATCGCCGGGCGCCATCCGAGGGTGGCCCGTGGAGCGGTGCCGACGACGAGCCGGAACGCAACTGGAGCAATGGCCAGCCGGAACCGGAATGCCCGCAGGCGGCGATCTGGCTCGGCGATTTCAACATGGAGCCGGGAAGTGCTGAATACCGGCGCATCGTCGGCAGCACGCCCTATCACCGCGGCGCCGTCTACATCGACGGCTTCGTCGATGCCGCTGCCGTTGCCAGCGAGCCCGTGCGGGACTTCCATACGCATGAGAAGATCATCGACGGCAAGCTGGCGAGGCGCCGGCTCGATCACTGCTTCATCGCCGGCATGCTGGCGCCGCGGGTGCGCTCGGTCGGCGCCGATATCGGCGAGGTTGCTTCCGACCACTTTCCGCTGAGGGTCGAAATCGATCTCGAGACGCCGGGGATCGTCTCAAGGTCGGCGGACAGGTGAAACAGTGACGCTCTTCGTCTTTCTTGCAGTGCTTTCGGCGGCAGCCATGCACGCGATCTGGAACGCTCTGGTCAAGGTCCATCTCGACCGCTTCCTGTCGATCACATTGATGACGCTCGGCATGGGCGCCGCCGCGCTCGTGGTGCTGCCTTTCGTCGACGTGCCAAAGGCCGAGGTCTGGCCATTCATTCTCGCCTCGGTGTTCTTCCACATGGGTTATCGGACATTCCTGATCGGCGCCTACAAGGCCGGCGATTTTGCCCAGACCTATCCGCTGGCGCGCGGCACCGCGCCGTTGCTCTCCGCGCTCGGCGGCATCGTCGTGGTGCGGGAGGTTCCGGCGCCGCTTGCCATCCTCGGCATCCTGCTGCTGTCGGCCGGAACGCTGGTCATGTCGTTTCGCGGCGGCGCCCATCTTGAGCGGCTCAATCTGCGCGCCGTGGCCTTCGCGCTCGGGACATCGATCTTCATCGCCAGCTACACGCTGTCCGACGGCAGCGGCGCGCGACTGGCTGCAACCGCGACAAGTTATGCGGCATGGCTGTTCGTCTGCGACGCCGCGTGGGCGCTGGTGCTGTGCTTGGCCTTTCGTGGGCCGCAGTCGCTTCCGGTGCTGGCGCGCGACTGGAAGGCGGGGCTGCTCACCGGCGTGCTCAGCGGTGCCGCTTACTGGATCGTCATGTGGGCGATGACCAAGGCGCCGATCGCTTCGGTGGCGTCGCTGCGCGAGACCTCGATCCTGTTCGCCATGATGATCTCGGTCTTCGCGCTGGGCGAGAAGATGACGGGCTGGCGCGGCGCTGCCGCGCTCAGCATCGTCGCAGGCGTCGTCGCGCTCAGGCTCGGATAGAGCGCCTGATCAACAGCTCCATCCTGCTGTTTTGAGGCAACTCCGGACGGAGTGCTCAGGCAAAGTCGCCGAGCCTTACCGCTTCACACTTTTCCTGGAACTGCTCCGACCTCGTGGTCCAGCACCGTCATGACCTGGCCGCGCCGCTCCGGACTGAAGCGGATGACGACGATGATGCAGACGGCGACCACACCGGCAAACAGGGCCAGAGCGTGGCCGTAGCTGCCGCCGGGGGATTCGGCGATGCCGGCCTGATAGGGTCCGCCATAGGAAGCGGCGAGATTGCCGGCCTGGTAGATGAAGCCGGGCAAGGTCGCCCGCACGGCGCCCGGCGAAAGCTCGTTGAGGTGCACCGGAATGACGCCCCAGGCGCCCTGCACCGCGACCTGCATGACAAAGGCGCCGATGGCGAGCATGAAGGGCGTGGTCGAATAGGCCCAGAGAGGGATGGCCGGCAAGGCAATCACGCAGGCAAGGGTAATCGCATTGACGCGGCCGATCCTCTCCGACAACGCGCCGAAGGCCAAGCCGCCGACGATGGCGCCGATATTGGCGACGACGGTTATCCAGCTCACCGTGTGCGGATCGAACCCGTGCTGCTTCTTCAGGAAGGTCGGGTAGAGGTCCTGGGTGCCGTGGCTGAAGAAGTTGAAGAACATCATCAGCACGATGGCATAGAGCGCGATGCCCCAGTGTCTGCGCAGCGTCTCGACAAGGCCGGGCCGCGCCTGCGCGCGGCCTTCGACGAAGGCCGGCGATTCCGGCACGTGCGTGCGGATGAACAGCACGATCAGCGCCGGCACGAAGCTGAGCAGGAACATCAAGCGCCAGCCGACGGTGAAGCCACCGATCTTCTGCTGATAGATCAGCCCGTAGACCACCGCGGCGAGCAGGTAGCCGGCCGGATAGCCGCATTGCAGGATGCCCGAGACCATGCCGCGGGCCCTGGGCGGAATGGATTCCATGGCAAGCGAGCTGCCCAGCCCCCATTCACCTCCCATGGCGATGCCGAACAGGGCGCGCAGGGCCAGGAATATGCCGAGATTGGGCGAGAAGGCGGCGAGCGCGCCAATCACCGAATAGCTGACGATGTTAAGCATCAGGATGGGCTTGCGGCCGTATCTGTCGGCCAGCATGCCGAAGACGAATGCGCCGATGAAGCGCGTCGCCAGGGTCAGGAACAATGCCTTCGAGACGGCCGGCACGTCGGAGTGGAATTCAGTGGCAATGTCGGTGAGCAGGAATGTCAAAAGGAAGAAATCAAACGCGTCGAGCGTCCAGCCCAGGAAGGATGCGACGACGGTCTTCTTCTGCTCGGCGGTGAGATTCAAGGCGGTCCTCCTTTGCATCCCCCGGCGAACGATATGTTCCCAAAGGCACAAAAGAGAACCGTCCGTTTGCCGGTTTTCGGTAAACCGGCGGTCACATTTGCGTAAGCTCGAGGTCGAAGACCATCAGCCCGTCGGTGCCGCCCTCGAGCGCCGCGACCAGCCTGGCGCCGGCGCGCCGATGCGCTTCATCGACCAGATAGGCATCGCGGGCTGCTGCGTCGCGGAAGTCGACGGTGAAGCCATGCGTGCAGCCGCGCGCGAAAGGCTCGGGGCTGACATTCACGCTGAAATGGACCTTCCCCATCCCGTCGATCAAGGAGCGCAGCGCTTCGAGATCGGCGTGGATCGCCGTGCGTTCAGCGGCGGGAACGTCGTCGCGGAAGCGAACGAAGACGCAGTGGCGGATCATCGTTTGGCCCTCACGCCGCCTGGTTGCCCTTGAACACGGCCGGCGGCAGCGGCTCGCGGCCGAGGATCAGGTCGGCACCCTTTTCGCCGACCATGATCGTCGGTGCATTGGTGTTGGAGGAAGGCACGCGCGGCATCACCGAGGCGTCGCAGACGCGCAGGCCTTCTATGCCGCGCAGCCTCAGATCCGGCGTCACCACGCTCATCCCGTCATGGCCCATTCGACAGGTACCAACAGGGTGATGGTCGGTCTTGGATGTCCGGCAGGCATAGTCGAAGAGGTCGGCATCGCTTTGCAGGGCAGGGCCCGGCAGCACCTCGCGCAGCACATAGGGCTGGAGCGCCTTCTGGCGCATGATCTCGCGCGCCAGCCGCAGACCCTTGATCGACATGTCGCGGTCATGCGGATCCGACCAGTAGTTCGGATCGATCAGCGGATGGTCGGCCGGGTCGGCGCTCTTCAGTCGCACCGTGCCGCGCGAGCGCGGGCGCAAGAACGCGGAGTTGAGCGTCACGCCGGGGTTATTCAGCTTCTCGACGCCGGCCTCGATGCCGGAGCCGAGGCCGAGATGGAACTGGATGTCGGGCGAGGCGGCGGTCGGGTCGGCATACCAGAAGCCGCCGGTCTCAAACAGGCTGGAGGCCACCGGCCCTTTCTTCAACAGCAGATATTGCAGGCCCGCCCACATCGTGCGGTGCAGCTTGGCGTAGTTGTCGTAGGTGTGGTCGCCGGTGCATTCGGCGATCACGAACAGGTCGAGATGGTCCTGCATATTGGAGCCGACGCCGGGCAGATCGTGGACCGGCGTTATGCCCACCGACTGCAGATGGTCGGCCGGGCCGATGCCGGATTGCATCAACAGCTTCGGCGATCCGATGGCGCCGGAGGAGACGATAACCTCTCGCTCGGCGCGCAGGATCGTCTTCTCGCCGCCAGGCTTGTCGACAAGCTCGACGCCGATGGCGCGGCCTTTCTCGACGACGACGCGGGTGACGAGCACGTCGGTCCGGACGGTCAGGTTCTTGCGCGCGCGGATCGGCTTCAGATAGGCGACGGAGGCGGACGAGCGTCGCGCGTCCTTCTGGGTGAGCTGATAATAGCCGACGCCTTCCTGGCTGGCGCCATTGAAATCCGGATTGAAGGGGATGCCCATCTCCTGGCCGGCGCGGAAATAGGCCTCGCAGATCGGCAGCGGCGAGATCGGGTTGGAGACGCCGAGCGGTCCCTGGTCGCCGTGATAGTCGTTGGCGAAGCGCTGGTTGTTCTCGGCGCGCTTGAAATAGGGCAGCACGTCGCGATAGCTCCAGCCGGCCAGGCCCTCTTCTTTCTCCCAGGCATCATAGTCGCGGGCATTGCCGCGCGTGTAGATCTGCGCGTTGATGGACGAGCCGCCGCCGACCACCTTCGCCTGCGTGTACCAGAAGACCCGGTCTTTCATGTTCTTCTGCGGCACCGTCGACCAGCCCCAGGAGGCGATGCCCTTGGTCATCTTGGCAAAGCCCGCCGGCATGTGGATCAGGGGATGCCAGTCCTTGCCGCCGGCTTCCAGGAGCAGGACCGAATGGGACGGATCCTCGCTCAGCCGGTTGGCCAGAACGCAGCCGGCCGGGCCGGCGCCAACGATGATGTAGTCAGCCATGGTTCCACTCACTCACAAGCGAGGCACGGAAAGCGCGCCGTCGACATCGATGACCGATCCGGTCGAAAAGCCGAACCTGCCGGAGGCTAGCGCTGCGACCACCGCGCCGACGTCGGCGGCTTCGCCCCAGCGTTCGGCCGGCACCAGCCCGCCGTCGATCAGCGCGTCATATTTGGCGGAAACGCCCGAGGTCATGTCGGTGCGGATGATGCCCGGCCGCACCTCGAACACGCCGATGTTTTCCGCTGCCAGGCGCAGCGCCAGGTTCTTCACCCACATGGAAAGGCCGGCCTTGGAGATGCAGTAGTCGGCGCGTTCCGGCGACGCCATCGCGGCGCTGACCGAGGTGATGGTGATGATCGATCTGGCCGAACCTGCCGGCGCCGAAAGCATGGCCTTGGCAACGGCCTGGCTGAGAAATACCGTGCCGCGCAGGTTGATGGCCATCGCGCGGTCGAAATTCGCCGGCTTCAGCTCCAGAAGGTCGCCCCGCACCACGGCGCCGACGCCGGCATTGTTGACCAGGCAATCGATGCGGCCGAATGCATCCGTCGCGGCCTCGACGAGCGCGGCATGGTGGGCAAGATCGGCGACGTCGCAACGCGCGTAGGCGAACTTCGCCCCGCGTCCGGTGATGGTGTCGGCAAGTCCATCAGCGGGCTTCTCGGCGAGCTCGGCGACAAGGATGTCGAAGCCGGCGTCGGCCAGCGCCTCGGCACAGGCCAATCCGATGCCGCGCGCGCCTCCGGTGACGATGGCTGCGGGGCGGCTCATTGGAAATTGGTCCTGTGGAAGTTGGCGCTGCCCCTCATCGCCCTGCCCGGCACTTCTCCCCGTATAGTGACGGGGAGAAGGGCGCTGTCATCGGCGCTTTCACCAATCGCCAGCGCTAAGGAAAGGACGCCGGGGACGCGGCCATCCCCCTTCTCCCCGTTCACGGGGAGAAGGTGCCGGCAGGCGGATGAGGGGCAGCGCTGTCGTGTCATGCAGAAAGCTCCGTCCTGCGGATGTGGTCGGCGACGCGTAGCGCCTGGGCTGCGATCGACAGCGCCGGATTGACCGCTGCAGAGGTCGGCAGGAAGCTGCCGTCGACGACGAAGAGGTTTCGGTGGTCGAAGGCGCGGCAGAACGGGTCGAGCGGCGCCGTCGCCGGATCGTTGCCCATGCGCACGGTGCCGCACTGATGCGAGGGCGTGCGTTTGTCGAAGGGACGCGACAGGACGATGGGATAGCCGCAGGCGCGAAAATTCTCGCGCATGACCTTGGTCAGGCCTTCCAGCGACTGCATGTTGGAGCGCCGCCACTGCATGACGATCTCCTTGCCGTCGACCATGATGCGGCTTTCCGGATCGGGCAGGTCCTCGCACATCAGGTACCAGTCGACGGCATGGCCGGCCATGAAATCGAGCGCGAATTTCGGCGCAAGCTTGACGTTGGCCTTCAGCATGTTGCCGTCGATCTTGCCGAGCAACTGAACGTTGCCCAGCGGCTTGCCGCCCTTGCCGTCCGACAGATAGTAGTCGTTGAGCATCAGCGTCTTCTGATAGACGGCATCGTTGCGGCGGCGCGGATCGATTGCCAGCATCGCGCTGGAATTATGGTTCATGAAATTGCGGCCGACCTGGTCGGAGCTGTTGGCGAGACCCTTGCCGCCTGCCTTGCCGTTGTTGGCGGAAGGCGAGCGCAACAGGATGACGGCGGAATTGACCGCGCCGGCCGCGACGATGACGAGCTTCGGCGTGAGCCTCTTCTGCGCGCCACCCTGGGTGTAGTGGATGGCGGCGATCGACTTGCCGTCCGGCGCGGGCTCCAGCCAATCGACATGGGCGCCGGTTTCCAGCTTGATGTTGGAGTCGTCGAGCGCGGCCGCCAGAGGGCCAGTCTGGGCATCGATCTTGCCCTGGCCGGTGTTCGGGAAAGCGTCCCAACCGGTCCTGCCGTCCTTCAGCCAGGCTTCGATGTCGACCCCGAGCGGCAGCGAGGCTGGATGCAGCCCGAGCCTTTTCAGCTCGGCGCGGGCGCGCGCGATCGGCGGCTCGTCGGGCACCGCCTCGAAGGGGTAGGGCATAGAATGGAACGGCTCGGTCGGATCCTCGCCGAGCGTCCCGCGCACGCGGAAAAGCTGCTCGGCTCTAGAGTACCAGGGCTCGAACTCGTCATAGGAAAACGGCCAGGCCGGCGAGATGCCGCCGAAATGCTCCAGCTCGGAAAAATCCTCCTTGCGGTAGCGGATCAGCACGGCGCCGAAGAATTTCGAATTGCCGCCGACATAATAGTAGTTGCCGGGGTTGAAGGCCGGCCCGCCGGCTTCGCGCCACATCTCCTTCGGCCGGTAGTGCTCGTCGACGAAGATCGAGCGGGTCGAGCGCGCATGCGGCGTCGCCGGCAAGGGTTCGCCGCGCTCCAGGATCAGGATCGAGGCGCCGCTGCCGGCCAAGCCGGCGGCGATCGTGGCGCCGCCAATGCCGGAGCCGATGATGACGATATCCGGATTTGTCATGGTGGGTTAGAGAATGCGCTTCTCGGTGGCCGGATCGAAGAACACCGCCTTGCTGAGGTTGAAGGCGAGCGGCGTGCTGGTGCCGGGCTGGATCCGGGCATCCGCGCGCAGCCGCGCCACCACGCCCTTGCCGCCGAGATTGGTGACGGCGAAGGTGTCGGAACCGGCCGGCTCGACCACCTCGATATGACAATCGGCCGTGGCGATGTCGGACCCGTTGCGCTCGGCGCCTTCAGGATCGGTCAGCGCCTCCGGGCGGACGCCGAAGATCACCGGCTTGTCCCTGAAGGCCGCAAGGCCCGCCGGCGCCCCGGGCAGCGCCAGCGTGATCGGCTGGCGCGCCTCGCGATCGAGCACCACAGAAAAGCCGCTGCCATTGGCGCCGATCTTGGCCGGGATCAGGTTCATCGCCGGGGAGCCCATGAAGTCGGCGACGAAGACATTGGTGGGATTGTTGTAGATCTCGGCCGGCGTGCCGAACTGCTGCACCTCGCCGTCGCGCATGACGGCGATCTTGGTCGCCAGCGTCATCGCCTCGATCTGGTCATGCGTGACATAGACGATGGTCGTGCCGGTCGTCGCATGCAGGCGCTTGATCTCGATGCGCATGTCGACGCGCAGCTTGGCGTCGAGGTTGGAGAGCGGCTCGTCGAACAGGAAGAGCTTCGGGTCGCGCACCAGCGCACGGCCCATGGCGACGCGCTGGCGCTGGCCGCCGGAAAGCTGGCTCGGCTTGCGCTGCAAGAGGTGGCCGATCTGCAGGGTTTTGGCGACCTTGTCGATGGCAGCCTGGCGTTCGGCTGCCGGCACGCCGCGCATCTCCATGCCGAAGGCGATGTTTCCGGCAACCGTCATGTTCGGATAGAGGGCGTAGCTCTGGAAGACCATGGCGATGTCGCGCTTGGAAGGGTGCAGATCGTTGATCGCGCGACCTTCGACGCGGATCTCGCCCTCGGAGATGTTCTCCAGCCCGGCGATGGTGTTGAGCAGAGTGGATTTGCCGCAGCCGGATGGACCGACCAGCACGAGGAAGCCGCCCTTTTCGAGTTCGACATTGATGCCCTTCAGAATCTCGACATTCCCGAAGCGCTTCTTCAGCCCATCAATTTCCAGAAAAGCCATGGTCGTTCCTTCAAGAAAGAGGGTCAGCCCTTGACCGCGCCGGCCATCAGCCCGCGCACGAAATAGCGGCCGGCGACGACGTAGACGATCAGGGTAGGGAGGGCGGCGATCATCGCCGCAGCCATGTTGACGTTGTATTCGACGACGCCGGTCGAGGTGTTGACGACATTGTTCAGCGCCACCGTCATCGGCATGACATCGCCGGTGCCGGCATAGGCGGAGGCGAACAGGAAGTCGTTCCAGATATTGGTGAACTGGTAGATGACGGTGACGACGAAGATCGGCATCGAGTTCGGCAGCATGATGCGGCGGAAGATCTGGAAGAAGGAGGCGCCGTCGACCTGCGCCGCCTTGATCAGCTCCGTCGGGAAGGCTTCGTAATAGTTGCGGAAGAACAGCGTGGTGAAGCCCAGGCCGTAGACCACGTGGACGAACACCAGGTTGACCGTCGAATTGCCGAGGCCGAAATTGAAGCCGGTCGCGTTCTGCAGCGTGACGCCGAAGCGGCCGAGGCTGCCGAGGATCGTCGCCATCGGCAAGAGCACCGACTGGAACGGTATGAAGCAGGCGAACAGCATCATCGCGAAGACCAGCGTGTGGCCGCGGAAGCGCCATTTGGTCAGCACATAGCCGTTGAGCGCGCCGAGCAGCGTCGAGATCAGCACCGCCGGAACCACCATCTTGATGGAGTTCCAGAAGTAACCCTTGATCCCCGCACAAGTCAGGCCGACGCAGGTCTCGCCCCAGGCCTTGAACCAGGGCTCGATGGTCGGCGATTGCGGCAGCGCCAGCATATTGCCGTTCTGGATCTCGTCCATGCTCTTGAACGAGGTGACCAGCATGACGAAGAGCGGCATCAGGTAGAACAGCGCGAACAGCGCGAGCAGTCCGTAGATGACGATGCGGTTGAGCGTCCTGGCGCCGGCGCCGCTCGAGGCCTGGCGGGCAGGTGAGGTGACGGCGCTCATCGCGGCTTCTCCCGGAGCTCGGAATAGAGGTATGGCACGATGATCGCCGTCAGCGTCATCAGCATGATCACCGCGCTGGCGGAGCCGACGGCCATCTCGTTGCGCTTGAAGGTGAACTCGTACATGAAGTTGGACGGCAGCCACGCCGAGCCGCCCGGCCCGCCGCTGGTCAGCGCCACGACCAGGTCGTAGGACTTGATGGCGAGGTGAGCGAGCACGATGAAGGCCGACAGGAACACCGGCCGCAACAGCGGAATGACGATGCGGCGGTAGAGCTGGAAGGTGGTGGCGCCATCGATCTGCGCCGCCTTCATGATCTCGCCATCGATGCCGCGAAGGCCAGCAAGGAACATCGCCATGATGAAGCCCGAGGCCTGCCAGACGCCGGCGATGACCACGGTGTAGATGACGAAATCCTTGTTCTTGATCCAGTCGAAATGGAAGCTCGTCCAGCCCCATTGATGCAGCGTCTGCTCGAGACCGAGGCCTGGGTCGAGGAACCATTTCCAGGCGACGCCGGTGACGATGAAGGACAGCGCCATCGGGTATAGGTAGATCGGCCGCAGCACGCCTTCGCCCCGGATCTTCTGGTCGAGCAGGATCGCCAGGAACAGGCCGAGCGCAAGGCAGATGAGGATGTAGAGGAAGCCGAATATGCCCATGTTGGTGATCGAGGTGTACCAGCTCGACGGCGGGTCGCTCTCGAAGGTCCAGCGCCACAGCCGCTGATAGGCGCGGGCGCCCGTGATGTCATAGGACGGGAAGGTCTTGGAGTTGGTGAACGACAGATAGATCGTCCACAGGATGAAGCCATAGACGAAGACGATCGTCGCCGCGAAGCTCGGCGCTAGAACGATCTTCGGCAACAGATCCTGCAACCGCGAGCGGACTGTCGCGGTGGGGCGGGCGTCGTGCTCCGGCGTCAGCTTGATGCGTGTTTCGGCAACTGTGCTCATCGGCTCATCCAGTACCGGTTCGTGGGGACGTGCCGGCGCGGGGCGCCAGGCGACAATCCCGAACATGTCTCGACAGGAGACCTCCCCCGCCTGAGCGGGGGAGACTCGAGTGGTTTTGTTTATGCAATTCCGGACGGAAAACCGCTATGCACTTTTCCTGGAATTGCCCCAGCAAAACGCGTTACTTTGCGTCGTCGATCGCCTTGACCAATTCGGTCACGGCCTCGTCCGAGGTCTTGATCTGGCCATGGACGAATTTCGAGATCACGTCCTTGTAGGCATTGGCGACGGCCGGAGGCGCGCCGTAGCCCTGGGCCAGCGAGCCGAACAGCGTGCCGCCTTCGTTGGCGGCCTTCAGATCGGCGATGCCCTTCTTGCCGCAGGCGTCGAAGTCGGTGTCCGGCACGTCGGTGCGGGCCGGAACCGAACCCTTGACGACGTTGAAGGCCGACTGGAAGCTCTTCGACAGCGTTGCGGTGGCCAAAGCGACCTGGGCGGCCTTGCGGTCTTCCGGAACGTTGAACATGCCGAACATATCGGAGTTGTAGATCACCGAGCCGTCGGTGCCCGGGAAACGGTAGCAGAGGAAGTCGGTGCCGGGGGTCTTGTTGGCGGCGTGGAACTCGCCCTTGGCCCAGTCGCCCATGACCTGAACCAGCGCGTCGCCCTTGATGACCATGGCGGTGGCGAGATTCCAGTCGCGGCCCGAGAAGTTCGGATCGACATAGGTGACCAGCTTGGCGAGGTTGTCGAACGACTTCTTCATCGTGTCGGACTTGAGCGACTCCTCATCAAGGTCGTTCATCGCCTTCTTGTAGAACTCCGGGCCGCCGGTCGACAGCACGACGGAATCGAACATGGTGGCTTCCTGCCAGTTCTGTCCCCCGAGCGCGAGCGGGATGACTCCCGCTGCCTTGGCCTTGTCGAGCAAGGCAATGAAGTCGTCGAAGGTCTTCGGCTCGGTGCCGCCGATCTTGTCCATCACCGCCTTGTTGATCCACAGCCAGTTGACGGAGTGAACGTTGACCGGAGCCGCGACCCACTTGCCGTCATAGACGGAGAACTTCTGCAGGGCGGCCGGAACGGACTTGTCCCAGCCTTCCTTCTTGGCAGTTTCGGTGAGGTCGCCCATGACGCCGGCGGCGGCATAGTCGAGTACGGTGTAGCCGAGCATCTGCGAGGCGGTCGGATAGTTGCCGGCCGCGACCATCGCCTTCAGCGCGGTCATGGCAGCGTCGCCGCCGCCGCCGGCCACGGGCACGTCCTTCCAGGCATAGCCTTCCTTGGACAGATCCTCCTTGAGGACGTTCAGAGCAGCCGCTTCGCCGCCCGACGTCCACCAATGCAGCATCTGCACTTCCTTGACGTCCGCGGCATGCGCCGAGAATGCAAAGCTCGTCGCAAGAGCCGTTCCGATAAGCAATTTGCGCAACATGTACTACCTCCCTTGTTGCATGCATATGACCGGCGGATGTCCGCCGGGCGCTCCCAACTCAGCCGACCCACCATCCGGTGCGCTGGCCGCGATGAAACTGGATAGTCTTTTCCTCGGTGTAATCCTCGACGGCGCGTTTGCCGAGTTCGCGTCCTAGACCGGACTGCTTGTAGCCGCCGAAGGGCAGTTCGGGATAACCTTCCATGAACGTGTTCACCCAAACCGTCCCCGAACGCACACCGCGCGCCACCGACATGCATGTGTCGATATCGGCGCTCCACACTCCCGCAGACAGACCATAGGGCGTGTTGTTGGCGATGTGCAATGCCTCTTCAATCGTTTCAAAAGTCAGCACCGACAGCACTGGCCCGAACACTTCCTCGCGCGCGATCGCCATGTCCTCGGTAACGCCGCAGATGATGGTCGGGTCGAGATATTGGCCGGCATTCGAGGCCAGTTGCCGCCCGCCGTAGTAGACTTCGCTGCCGTCATTGGCGGCTGACGCCACATAACCGGCGACTTTCGCGAGGTGGTCGAACGAGATCATGGCGCCGACCTTGGTGCGGTCGTCGAGCGGATCGCCGACCCTGACCTTTTGCGCCAGCGACTTGACCGCGCCGAGAAAGTCGTCGGCGATCGCCTCATGGACGATCAGCCGGCTGCCGGCGTTGCAGCATTCGCCGGCGTTGAAGAAGCCGCCGAACACAGCAGCATCGGCTGCCGCTTCGAGGTCGGCGTCGGGAAACACGATCTGGCCGTTCTTGCCGCCGAGCTCCATCGAGACCTTCTTCAGCGAATTGGACGCGGCGGCCATGGTCATCTTGCCGACCCGGGTGGAGCCGGTGAAGGACACCATCTCGACCAGCGGATGGTTGACCATCGGCGCGCCAACGTCGCTGCCAAGACCGGCAAGGATGTTGACGACGCCGGCCGGCAGGCCTGCGTCGAGCAGGATGTCGCCGAGCACGAAAGTCGAGGCCGAGGTCATCTCGCTCGGCTTCACCAGCGCCGTGCAGCCGGCCGCGAGCGCGAAGGGCAGTTTCTGGCTGATGATCAGGAAAGGGAAGTTCCACGGCGTGATGATCGAGACGACGCCGATCGGCTCGCGCAGCACCACGCCGAGCATGGAATCGCCGAGGTTGGCATAACTCTCGCCGTGAAGGGTGCGGGCAAGCGAGGCGGCGTAGCGCCAGATGTCGACAGCACCGCCGATCTCGCCGCGCGCCTGGGCGATCGGCTTGCCGGACTCCAGCGCGTCGAGGCGGGCGATCTCTTCCAGCCGGCTCTCGATCAAGTCGGCCGCCTTGAGCAGCACCGCAGCACGTTCCGATGCCTTCATGCGCGGCCAAGGGCCAGTTTCGAACGCCTTGTGCGCGGCCTGCACAGCAGCTTCAACTTCCGCAGCACCGGCCAGGGCATAGCGCGAGACGGCAAAACCATGGCCGGGGCTGCTGCGCTCGATGGTGCGGCGGTCGCGAGCGTCGACATGCTTGCCGTCGATCAGGAGCTTGTAGCTCCTCGGCGCTGCAGACGCCTCGGCCGGCATGGCGATGTTGAGGGGTGCGTTCATGATATTCCTCTAGGATCTCGAAAAGGCCGGCTTCCGCTTGGCCTTGAAGGCGCCGACGCCGGCTTTGAGATCGGTCGTCAGCGCAATGAAGCCGCTGGCGAGCGCCTCGGTGGCGGCAGCGCTTTCCTCGCCTTCGGCGACGGCGATCATCAGCTTGGCGGCCTCGCTCGCCAGCGGCCCGCGTTCGGCGATCTTGTCTGCCCACGCTTTCGCTTCGTCGAACGCCCTTCCAGTATCGACAACGCGGTCGACGATGCCCAGGGCAAATGCATCGGCCGCCAGAAAGATCTCGCCGCCGAGCGCCATGCGCCGGACTGCCTGGGCGCCGAAGCGGCGGACGGCGCGCTGCGTGCCGGACCAGCCGGGCACGACGCCGATCGATGTTTCGGGGAAACCAAGCTTCACCTGGGTTTCGGCGACGCGGAAATCGCAGGCCGCGGCCAGTTCCAGCCCGCCGCCGAGCGCGTGGCCCGCCAGCACCGCGATGGTCGGCTGCCTGAGCCGCGCCAGCCGGTCGAAAACGCGGTGGCCATAGCGGACCCATTGCACCTGGAAATCGGCTGCGCTCATCGCACCCCAGGCCTCGACGTCGCCGCCGGCGCAAAAGCCCTTGCCTTCGCCGCGCAGGAGCACGACGCGGACGCCGTCGCCCAGTTCCGCCTCGTCGAGCGCCGATTCGAGCGCGCGCAGCATCGGGATGTCGAGCGCATTGAACTTTTCCGGCCGCCGCAGCGTGACCATGCCGACGGCGCCATCCTGCTCGAAGCTGACGAGACGCTCAGCCATGCGCGCCTCCGAGCGAGGCGTCGCCATTCAACGACAGGCCGATCGGCCGGTCATGGTAGAGCGGCGAGGGCGTCACCTTCAGGTCGTTGGCGACTGCGAGCGGTGTGTCGGCCTGGCCAAGAACGTCGCGTTCGAGGTCGATGCCGGGCGCAAGCTCCGTGACCATCAGCCCGTCAGGCGTCAGCTTCATCACGCAGCGCTCGGTGACATAGGTGATGTCCTGTCCTTGCGCGACGGCGCGCTTGCCGGAAAAGGAGATGTGCTCGACCTCCTCGACGATCTTCTTGACCTTGCCTTCCTGATCGATGCGGATGGCGCCATCGGCGAGCGAAAGCTTGGCGCCGGCATTGAAGAAGCCGGAAAAGACGATCTTCTTCGCTCGCGACGTGATGTCCACGAAGCCGCCGGCGCCGGCCGTCACATGTGGTCTGGCCGAGAGCTTCGAAACGTTGACCGAGCCGTTGCGGTCGATCTGCAGGAAGGACAGCAGCGAAGCGTCGAAGCCCCCGGCCTGGAAATAGGTGAACTGGTGGGGCGAGGGCATGATCGCCTCGGCATTCGAGGCGCAGCCGAACTTGAAATCGAGCAGCGGCACGCCGCCGACCGCGCCCTGCTCGATCACCCAGGTGACCTTGCCGTGCTGGCCTTCCTCGAGAAGGATGCGCGGCACGTTGGCTGAGATGCCGAAGCCGATATTGACGGCCATGCCGTCGCGCAACTCCATGGCGACGCGGCGCGCGATCACCTTCTGGATGTTCATCTCCGGCGTGCGGAAGGTCGAGAGCGGCCGGAAGATTTCACCCGAGATTGCCGGATCGTAAGGCGTCTGCGTGGTCTGCAGCTGATCGGGCGCGACGACGATATGGTCGACCAGCACGCCCGGCACGCGCACGTCATGCGGCTTCAACGTGCCGTTCTCGACCACCCGCTTGACCTGTGCAATGACGATGCCGCCGTTGTTGCGGGCCGCCAGCGCCTGCTCCAGCCCGCCAAGATAGGCGCCCTCATGCTCGTAGGTGAGGTTGCCACGCTCGTCGGCCGTGGTGGCGCGGATGATCGAGATGTTGGGGACGATGGCGCGGAAATAAAGCCATTCCTCGCCGTCGAACTGCTGCACCGAGACGATAGGCTCGCCCGCCGCGGCATTCATGGCGCAGCCCTGGTGGCGCGGGTCGGCGAAGGTGTCGAGGCCGACCTTGGTCAGCACGCCCGGCCGCTTGGCCGCAGCCTCGCGATGCATGTCGAAGAGGATGCCGGAGGGCACGTTGTAGGCGGCGACCGAATTGTCGCCGATCATCTGCCATATCCGCGGCGGCTCGGCGGAGGAGGGCCCGGAGGGGTAGGAGCCGCAGAGCGTTCGCTTCAACAGCCCTGACTTGGCGAGGTGGTCGATGCCCTTGATGCCGTACATGTCGCCGGCGGCGATCGGGTGCAGCGTGGTGATGTTCCTCGGATGGCCATCCGTATCGAAACGCGCGCCGATCGCGGCTAGCACGGCGTCGGGGCAGCCAAGGCCGCTAGACGACGACACCGACACGACCATGCCGTCCTCGATCAGGTTGGCGGCGTAAGCCGCCGAGACGAGCTTGCTCACGCGAGGCTCCCCAGTTGCGGATCGATCATAACCGCCTTGCCGGTCCTGGCGGATTGCAGCGCGGCCTCGGCGGACGCCAGCGACCAGATACCGTCCTCGCCAGTGGCGGAGGGCTGGCCGTCGCCCCGGATTGCGGCATGGAACTGCCGCAGCGAACGGGTGTAGAGATCCTCGCGGTCGAAATTCAGCTCTTCCTCGCCAGCCGCGGTGCGCAGCAGCACCGAGCCGACCGGCTTCTGCGTCATCACATTGGTGGCGATCAGCGAACCTTCCGATCCATGCACTTCGAAGCCGGTGCCGGCGAACTTGGTCGTAAAACCCTCATGCGACTGGGCAATGACGCCGGACTTGAAGCGCCAGATGCACATGGCGCCGTCTTCTAGCCCGCCGCTGGCCATGCCGGCCGACTGGGTGAAGGCTGAGACCTCGACCGGATCGACGCCGAGCACGAAGCGCAGCGTGTCGGCGTCGTGTACGGTGATGTCCAGCACAACGCCGCCACCGGCTTCGGGCCTGGTGACGCGCCAGCCCTGCAAAGTCTCCGGCAGGAACACGGAATGGAAGACGCGCGCCGCGATCGGCTTGCCGATCCGACCCGCGGCAATCGCCTCGCGCATGGCGCGGTGCGCGCCGGCATTGCGCAGATGGTGGTTGGTGCCGAAGACGATGCCGGCAGCCTTGGCGGCGGCGACCATCCTTCTGGCATCGGCACTGGTCAGCGCCAGCGGCTTTTCGCACAGCACATGCTTGCCGGCCTTGATGGCGGCGAGACCCTGGTCGAGATGCAGTTCGTTGGTGGTCGAGATATAGACGGCGTCTATGTCTGCAGCGAGGAGTGCGTCGAGCGAGGAGACAGCGGCAGCAATGCCGTTTTCCGTGGCATAGGCCCGGGCACGCTCGGCGCTGGAGCTCATAACGGCGGCGATCTCGCCGTCGGCCTGGGCGCGAATGGCGTTGATCATGAACTGTTTGCCGATCGTACTGGCGCCGATCAGTCCCCATTTCACGGTCATGCCGGATCTCCTGTTCCGATGCGCTGGGTGTTGCGATCCGGGCCGCAGCTTTCCCTGACGACGAGGCTGATGGCGCCGATATGGTCCTCGGCGCGTGTGGTGCGCGATTGGATCATCTTTAGCATGGCATGGGCGGCGCGTTCGCCGAGGCCTGCGGTGTTGACTGCGACGCTGGTCAGCGCCGGCATGTAATGCTCCGCCTCGACCACGTCGTCGAAGCCGACGACCGCAAAATCCGTTCCCGCTTCGAGCCCGCGCTTGCGCAGCGCCAACATGACGCCGAAGGCGACGGCGTCGTTGAAGCAGAGCGCAGCCGTGGGCGGCTCGGACGCCGCCAAGGCGGTCTCCAGGCAAGCCATGCCGCCCTTGCGACTGGTCTCGCCCTCGACGATGGTCCGCTCGGCTATGCCAAGCGCGTCACATGCTTCCAGAAATCCGCCGAGGCGCTCGTGATAGACGACGAGGTCGGAGGAGCCGCCGAAGAACGCCAGGCGGCGATGCCCCTTGCGGATCAGATGCTCGGTGGCGAGAAAAGCGCCGCGATGATTGTCGGGTGCAATCACCGGAATTCGGCTTTCGGGCAAACGACGCATCGCGAAGACGATCGGCACGCCGGCCGTTTCGATGCGGCGGAAGGCGCCCGGCGTGGTGCCGCGGGCCGGCGACACGATCAGGCCGGCAACACCCTGTTCCATCAGCGATTTCAGCACCTCTTCCTGGCGGACGGGATTTTCCGCGGTGTTGGCGATGAACGGCACGATGCCGGCAGCCTGAAAGACTCGCTCCATGCCCACTGCAAGCTCGGCGAAAAAGGGATTGGTGAGATCGTTGATCACCATGCCGATGACGTTGGAGTGAGCCTTGCGCAGATTGGCGGCGCCGCGGTTGTAGACATAGCCGACGTCCTCGATTGCCTTGCGGACCCTGGTCGCGGTCTCGGGCCGGATCAGCCCGCTGCCTTGCAGCACGAGCGACACCGTCGATTTGGACACGCCGGCTTCCCGGGCGATGTCCAGGATCGTCGCCTTGGCCCGGCTGGCCATCCCGAAGCGTCTCCCTTCTTGGACAAAAGCTATTGGAACGTTCTAATCATCGCGACAAATGAGAGTCAATCCCGATTCGTACGAAACCGACCAGAACCGCTGACCAGCATCGGAAAACGTGGAAATTCGGAAGCTCCGCAGGTGTAGGGCGCGGCAGTTCGGATCACGGAACGCCGAGTCACGAAGCGCCTTGATTTGTTGGAACGTTCCAGTTATAGCCGCCGAAAAGGGAGAGCTTCATGGTCATCACCCTGCCTTCGGAAAATGGCAGCCGTGCCAGCTATCGGCTGGTCGGCCAACCGGCCGAACCCCGGATCGGCGCGCAATTCTCGCGCATCGCCTATGCCGCCGCCCATGTCGTTGCAGATCCATTCGCCATGACGGATCCATGGTCGCGGCCGGTCATCGACTGGGACAAGACAATGGCGTTCCGCCATCATCTGTGGCGGCTGGGCTTCCGCATCGCGGAGGCGATGGACACCTCGCAGCGCGGCATGGGTTTCGACTGGACAAGCGCGAAGGAACTAATCCGGCGCTCCATTGCCGAAGCGCGCACGGCAAAGGGCGCCGACCTCGCTTCCGGGGCGGGGACCGACCATCTGGCGCCAGCGGCGGCAAAGACGCTGGCCGACGTGATCCACGCCTATGAGGAGCAGTTCGCCTTCATCGAGGGCGAAGGCGGCAAAGCGATCATGATGGCGAGCCGCGCGCTGGCTGCAGCCGCCAGGGGCCCGGGCGATTACGCCCATGTCTACGACCGTCTTCTCTCGCAGGCTTCCGGCAAGGTCATCCTGCACTGGCTGGGCGACATGTTCGATCCGGCATTGAAAGGCTATTGGGGCAGCCAGGATTTCGAACCGGCGCTCGACACCGTCGTTGCGATTATCGATCGCCACGCGCACAAGATCGAGGGCATCAAGATATCGCTGCTCGATGCAGACAAGGAGCTCGCGCTGCGGGACCGGCTGCCGGAGGGCGTCATCATGTTCACCGGCGACGACTTCAACTATCCCGAACTGATCGCCGGCGACGGCAAGAGACATTCGCATGCGCTGCTCGGGATTTTCGACGCCATCGCGCCGGTAGCCAGCGCGGCGTTGGCGAAGCTGGCCGAGAATGATCGAGCCGGCTACGACGCATTGATGGGGCCGACCGTGCCGCTGTCGCGTAAGATCTTCGAGGCGCCGACCGAGTATTATAAGGCCGGCATCGTCTTCATGGCCTGGCTGAACGGGCACCAGGATCATTTTGCGATGGTGGGCGGCATGCAGTCGGCACGCGGCATAGGCCACTATGCCGACGTCTTCCGGCTCGCCGATCAGGCAGGGTTGCTGGCCGACCCGGACCTTGCCGTCGCCAGAATGAAAGCTCTCTGCGCCGTTGCCGGTGTCTGAGCCGACTATAGGAGTGGCTGAAGAGTATCTCGCCGGTTTGATTTGCGTTCTCAGGCCAAATCTGTATTCGCTTGCCGAAATGCATGCGGATGAAATACGGCAATGGCAGGCAAAGTGGCCCTCATTACGGGTGTAACGGGGCAGGACGGAGCCTACCTTGCAGAGCTGCTGCTGCAGAAGGGCTATGTCGTCCATGGCGTCAAACGCCGGTCGTCTTCTTTCAACACCGAGCGCGTCGACGACATCTATGTCGATCCGCATGAGAGCGGGGCGCGTTTCTTCCTGCACTATGGCGATCTGACCGACGCGACCAATCTGATCCGGCTGGTGCAGGAGACGAAGCCGAGCGAGATCTACAATCTCGGCGCCCAAAGCCATGTCCAGGTCAGCTTCGAAACGCCGGAATACACGGCCAACTCCGACGCGCTGGGAACGCTCCGGCTGCTTGAGGCGATCCGCATCCTCGGCCTGGAGAAGTCGGTGCGCTTCTACCAGGCCTCGACGTCGGAGCTTTACGGCAAGGTGGCGGAAGTTCCGCAGAACGAAGCGACACCGTTCCGACCGCGTTCGCCCTACGCCGCGGCGAAGCTCTATGCCTATTGGATCACGGTGAATTATCGTCAGGCCTACGGCATGTTTGCCGCAAACGGCATCCTGTTCAATCACGAGAGCCCGATGCGAGGCGAAACCTTTGTCACTCGCAAGATCACGCGCGCCGTAGCCGCGATCCATCACGGACTGCAGAACACGCTTTACCTCGGCAACATCGATGCCATGCGCGATTGGGGGCATGCGCGCGACTATGTCGAGGGCATGTGGCGTATACTCCAGCACGACGAGCCGGACGATTTCGTGCTGGCGACGGGCGAGGGGCATTCGGTGCGCGAGTTCGTCGAGCTGGCTTTCGCCGAGACCGGCAGGACCATTCGCTGGCAGGGCGCAGGCGTCGACGAGATTGGTATCGACGCGGCCTCAGGATCGGTGCTGGTGCGCATCGACCCGCGCTATTTCCGCCCGACCGAGGTGGACACGCTGCTCGGTGACGCCTCCAAGGCCAAACGCAGCCTGGGTTGGTCGCACACGACCGGCTTCAGGGAATTGGTGGCGGAAATGGTGAAAGCCGACATGGCCTCTGCCGCAAGCGGCGCATGGCATGGCGGCCATTCAGCGTAGGACGTGTCGATGGGAGAAATCTTCGACCTGAGGGGCAAGCGGATTTTCGTTGCCGGGCATCGCGGGATGGTCGGCTCGGCGGTGGTGCGCCGGTTGGCGTGCGAGGACTGCGAAGCCCTGACGGTCCCGCGCGATGAGCTCGATCTTCTCGACCAGGCCGGGGTTCGGCGCTGGATGAACGAGCATCGGCCCGATGCCGTGGTGATGGCAGCGGCCAAGGTCGGCGGGATCCTGGCCAACGACCGGCTTCCGGTGGATTTTCTCTATGAAAACCTTGTCGTGGAAACCAATGTCATTGAGGCTGCGTTCCGCAGCGAGGTCCGAAAGCTCCTGTTTCTAGGCTCATCCTGCATCTACCCGAAACTGGCGCCGCAGCCGATCCCGGAGGATGCGCTGCTGACTGGTCCGCTCGAGCCCACCAACGAATGGTACGCGGTCGCAAAGATCGCCGGGCTGAAACTGTGCCAGGCCTACCGGCGGCAGTATGGCGCCGATTTCGTCTCGGCAATGCCGACCAACCTCTATGGCCCGGGCGACAATTTCGACCTCAACAGCAGTCACGTCGTGCCGGCCCTGATGCGCAAGGCGCATGAGGCGAAGCGGAGCGGCAGCAAGACGATCGAGGTCTGGGGTTCAGGCAGGCCCAGGCGCGAGTTCCTGCATGTGGACGATGCAGCCGATGCACTGGTCTGGCTGCTGAAAAACTACTCCGACGACAGCCATGTCAATGTCGGCTCGGGCGAGGACGTCACCATCGCGGAACTCGCCCACACCATCGTGTCGGTCGTGGGAGCCGGCACCGAGATCGTGTTCGACCCGACCAAGCCGGACGGCACGCCGCGCAAACTTATGGACGTGTCGCGCCTGTTCGCAGCCGGATGGCGACCGAACTATTCGCTGCGCGACGGACTGCAACAGACCTACGGCTGGTTTCTGGAGCGTCTCGAGACGGGCGAGATCCGGCTGGGGCAGGCTCGCTAAATCGTGACGCGCTGAAACGGATTCAGGCGACGTGCTTTAAGTCGATGCATGTCGTAGCCCCAGAACCGCTACACACTTCTGGGCGATATGCATTAGGTCCTTGTCTTTATGCATGTCGTTTTCGCAAGACCGCTGCAAACCTTTGCGCGACATGCAGTGAGGCGCTGCCGGCAGGGTCACGGCGTGTCTGACGGCCTCGGCGCTTCCGGCTTCGTGGGACAATTTGGCTGGCTCGGATTCGGACGGATTGCCGTTGCCGATCGCTGTCGTCGGCTGGTTTCCGCCCATTGGATTGGAAGCGCCGCAACGGTGCCTTGCGCCACCTAGTCCATGACGAAAAAAAGCCGCGCTCTTGCCGGGCGCGGCTTCTCTGGATGGCAAGTCCGCTATTTCGTCTGAAACCGTGCGACCGAAAGGAACTTCACCGCATTGCCGCTGAACCGGCTGGCATCCTGCACCTCGCCGTCCGTCTGGAAGCCCGCCGTGTAGACCTCGCTCGGCGCCGTATGGACGATGTTGTAGGCATAGCGCGGACCCGTCGTCGGGTCGGAAACGGCGGCGATATTCTCGCCGCTGCCCAGGGCCCAGCGCGCCGCCTGCGGCGGCGCTGCGACCACCATCGCCTTCGGCCCGGGTTTCAGGTCCCGGGTGGAAGGCCTGGCTTCCTTGCGCGTTGTCTTCACGCCGGCGCCGATCGCCTGCGCAGGATCGGTCCCGGCGGGGCGGGCAGCGATGGCGTCCCGCGGCGATGCCGCGTCGAGACCCGAGGGATCGTTGAAAGCGGAACGGGGCTGCGGTTCCGTCAGCGACGCAAGCTGATATTCGGCGCCGCTCGCGCCGGCCTCGGTCGTTGCGTTGGCCTGTTCGAGAACTGCCTTGATCTCATCCGGCTTGCTCGCATCGGGCCGCTCGGTCGGCAGCACCGAGAACGCATCGGTCGCGCTCTTGTCCTGCGAAGCCGTATCGGCCAGAGCCAGAAGCACAGCCTTGTCCTTGGGCGCCAGCTCCGCCGGCAAATCCGGCCGCCGGGTGGGCAGCGGAACGTTGTTGACCGCGACCTGGGCCGGATCGGCGCCGGTCTGGGGCGCACCGGAGTCGGCCATGCCGAACGGCACATTGGCCGGCGCATGAGCGGTCGCTACAGCCTGCTCGGTCGTAGCCGTGGCATCCGCCATACCGAATGGCACATTCTCAGGCGCCTGGCCGACATCGGCCTTCGGACGCGGCGCGAAGGCCGGCAACGGAATCTCCTTCGGCGGCAGCGCGGCGATGATGGTCTCAGGCGTATCCTGCTGCGGCTGCGAATCGTCGCTGCCGTCGTCGGCGATCTGCGGAATGTTGGCGCGCTTGGCGTCCTTCGGAGCGACGATTGCGATGCCCGGCAGATTGCTGCTCTTGGCCATCGCCACCTGCTTCACGACCTTCTGCTGAGGCGCCGGAGCGCCGCCGCCGGTATCGGCGTCATCATCGGCCTCGTCTGCGCCGCCACCAAACCAGGCTGCAAGCAGTCCGCCAGATCGCTTGGTCGAGCCTCCGGCACTGGCGAGTTCGATGTTGGGCGTCCCGGCACCCTTGCGTGCCTTGTAGGCAGCCATCGCCTGTTCGTAGCCCGGCAGCGGCCTGCCGTCGCTCGGCACATGCAATGTCTTGCCGTTCGGGAACAGGCTGACCAGCTCCTGACGGCTGATCCCCGGCCAGTGGCGCACATTGCCGACATCCATATGCACGAAAGGCGAACCCGACGTCGGATAGTAACCGACGCCGCCGCCCTGCATCTTGAGCCCGATATTGCGCAGCTTCTTCAGCGGCACGCCGGGAATGTAGAAGTCCATCGCCTTGCCGAGCATGTGCTGGCTTTTCTCGGCAACGCCCCTGCTGCGGCTGCGCAGCATCGAATTCGTGGCCGGCGAACGATAGCCGCAGACGACCTGGATGTAGTCCGTCGCCCCGGCCTGCCGATAGGCTTCCCACACGAGGTCGAGCAGCCGCGGATCCATCTTGGTCGGTTCGTTGCGGCGCCAGTCGCGCAGGAGGATGTTGATCTTGCGCAGGCCTTCCGGATCGTAGCGGCCATTGCGCTTGAAGACGATCTCCGCCTTTTCGTGCGTGTGCAGGTGATAGAGCTTCAGCGAACGAACTTCGGCCCTCGCCCCGGACGAGGCAGCTGAGAGAACCCCGACGGCCAGAATCACGGCAGCCAGCCATCTCGGCCAGACGCTCATGTGGAAATGCCGCCCGTTCTTGTATCGCTCGACTTTGTTCAAATCAAATGGCCTTGCAGGCTGCCGTTTGTCCCCGGATTTGACCAAACGGATGCAGAACTAGCACATCCGAATATCGACCCTAATGGTTAATCATCGCTTATTGAAGCCGAAATGCGGTAACACCATGGCGATATCCCGTCAAAAATGATGCACTGCGTTTCGTGGTAAATCACTGGTTTAGATCATGAATTCGGCTCAAGCCGAAACACGATCTGTTACCGCCAGCCTTATTGCGTGATCGCAGCGTGCGAATCGCAGGAAATCCA
The DNA here is from genome assembly GCF_003952525.1 of Mesorhizobium sp. M3A.F.Ca.ET.080.04.2.1. Taxonomy (NCBI): domain Bacteria; kingdom Pseudomonadati; phylum Pseudomonadota; class Alphaproteobacteria; order Hyphomicrobiales; family Phyllobacteriaceae; genus Mesorhizobium; species Mesorhizobium sp. M3A.F.Ca.ET.080.04.2.1. The sequence continues at coordinate 4,816,983 of NZ_CP034451.1, forward strand.
GGCTGCCCGAGTCGGGAGCCAAAAAATTGATTCAAACTTGAAACCGAGGGGCCCGCCGGGGTCTTCCGATTCAGGAGGCGAGCCGATCGACACGACCCGCTTCGGGATCAATGCCATATTCTTTCAACTTTCGGTAGAGTGTCGACCGGCCTATGCCCAGGCGCCGGGCGACCTCGCTCATCTGCCCGTTATAACGGTCGATCGCCAGCTTGATCATCTCGAGCTCGACCTCGGCCAACGCCCGCACGTTGCCGCGTTCGTCGAGCGCCCTGAGCGTGCCGAAGCGAGGCTGCAGCCTCGCCGGCGCTCCATATCCTGCGCCCTCGCCGCTGTCCTCGGCGGAAGCGACGCCATTGACCGCCGACGGTTCGTCCACGGCCATTTCGGCGACGGCCGATGCCGGCTCCGCCTCGAGTATGATCGTGCCTTCCACCTGGGCCCGGATCTGCGGGAATTCCTCCTCGGTCAAGAGGTCGCCATCGGCGAGCACGGAGGCTCTGAAGACGGCGTTTTCCAGCTGGCGGATGTTGCCCGGCCAGTCATAGGCCTGCAGCATCGCCAGCGCCTGGGCAGATATGCCGGTGAGGCGGCGGCGCGGATCGGCGGGCGCGACCTTTTCCATGAAGTGCCGCACGAGGTAAGGGATGTCGTCGCGGCGGTCGCGCAGCGGCGGCACGAAGATCGGATAGACGTTCAGGCGGTAGAACAGGTCCTCGCGGAATCTGCCATCTTTGACCTGCTGCAAAAGGTTGCGATGCGTCGCCGAGATGAGACGAATGTCGACCTTCACGGTCGAACGGCCGCCCACCGGGTCCACTTCTCCCTCCTGCACGGCGCGCAGCAGCTTCACCTGCACGTCGAGCGGCAGATCGCCGATCTCATCCAGGAACAATGTTCCCGAATGCGCTTCGACGAACTTGCCGGTGTGCTTGTCGGTCGCGCCGGTGAAGGAGCCTTTTTCGTGCCCGAACAGGATCGACTCGACGAGGTTGTCGGGGATGGCACCGCAATTCACGGTGACGAAGGGTTTCGAGCGACGATCGCCGCTGCCCTGGATGGCGCGTGCCACCAGTTCCTTGCCGACGCCCGATTCGCCTTCGATCAGGATCGGAATGTTCGAAGCTGCTGCCTTCTGGCCGAGGCGGATGACCCGGTCCATCGCGGGGCTGCGGGTGATCAGGTCCTTGAAAGTCAGATGGCCGCCGCGCCGCCGCGACGCGCGCTTCACCTCGTCCTCGATTGCCTCGACCTTCAACGCGTTGGAGATCGAGGTCTGCAGCCTGTCGGGCGAGGCAGGCTTGACGACGAAATCGAAGGCGCCCTGGCGCATCGCCGAAACCACGGTCTCGATGCCGCCCTGCGCCGTCTGCACGATGACCGGGACGTTGATGCCGCGCTCGCGCATCGCCTTCAGCACGGCGATGCCGTCTAGGCCGGGCATGACCAGGTCGAGGATGACGACCGACACCTCGCGCGCATTCGACCCGTCGAGCACATCGAGGCCTGCCTCGCCGCCGTCGGCGACGATCGCGGTGTGGCCGAACCTCGTCACCGCGGCCTCGAGCAGCCTGCGCTGCACGGGATCGTCATCGACTATGAGTATGGAACCTGTCATGACTGTCTTGAGTTGCCTGCCCGAGAAACCCCATGGATCATCTTGGCACAGGGTTCTAAATAAGGTTTCAAAAAACCCGGTGAACGAATTCCTTAGGATTTGACCGGCTTCTCCTTTCCCTTTGATTCTGGTCGTGATTCAAAAAGGTATTGCTGATGCGGATGATGTTTGGTCGGGGGCTTGCAGCGACGGCGTCCGGTCAGGGTGCGGCGGAACTCGGCGACCTGCCGGAATGGAATCTCGCCGATCTCTATGCCGGCATGGATGCACCGGAGTTGAAGCGTGACATCGCCAGGGCTGCAAGCGATGCCATCGCCTTCGAGACCCGCTGGAAAGGGACGCTCGCCGCAGAGGCCGGGCGCGACAGCAGCGGCAGGCTCGGCGAAGCGCTGAAGGCCTACGAAGCGCTGGAGGAACTCATCGGCCGCATCGTGTCCTATGCGGGGCTGATCTATGCCGGCAACACCGCCGATCCGCAGCGCGCCAAGCTTTACGGCGATGTCCAGGAAAAGATGACGGACGCCAGCGCGCATCTCCTGTTCTTCGCGCTGGAACTCAACCTGATCGAGGATGCGATGGTCGAGGGCGCGCTTGCCGCCGATCCGACCTTCGCGCATTACCGACCCTGGGTGCTCGACCTCAGAAAGGACAAGCCCTATCAGCTGGAAGACCGGGTCGAGCAGTTGTTTCATGAGAAGTCGGTGACCGGTCGCGGGGCCTGGAACCGCCTCTTCGATGAGACGATGACCGATCTGCGCTTCGACCTCGACGGCGAAGAACTGGCGCTGGAACCGGCCCTCAACCGGCTCCAGGACGCAGACGGCGAAGTGCGCCGCCGCGCCTCCGAGGCGCTCGCCGCAACCTTTCGCAAGAATCTGCGCACTTTCACCCTCATCACCAACACTCTGGCCAAGGACAAGGAGATTTCGGACCGCTGGCGCGGCTTCGAGGACATCGCCGATTCACGCCATCTCGCCAATCGCGTCGAGCGCGACGTGGTCGACGCGCTGGCCGCTGCCGTGCGGGAAGCCTATCCGCGCCTGTCGCACCGTTACTATGCGATGAAGGCACGCTGGCTCGGCATGGAGGTGATGAACCACTGGGACCGCAATGCGCCGCTGCCGGAGACCCCGCAGGCGGTGATCCGCTGGGACGACGCCCGGGATACGGTTCTGTCGGCCTATCAGCGCTTCTCGCCCGAGATGGCGGAAATCGCGCGCGGCTTCTTCGACCGCAAATGGATCGATGCGCCGGTAAGGCCCGGCAAGTCGCCCGGCGCGTTCGCCCATCCAACCGTGCCGTCCGCGCACCCTTACGTGCTGCTCAACTACATGGGCAAGCCGCGCGATGTGATGACGCTTGCGCATGAACTCGGCCATGGCGTGCACCAGGTGCTGGCCGCCGGCCAGGGCGCGCTGATGGCGGCGACCCCGCTGACCCTGGCGGAGACCGCTTCCGTCTTCGGCGAGATGCTGACCTTCCGCTCGCTGCTAGACCAGACGGCCGACAAACGCGAACGAAAGGCCATGCTCGCCCAGAAGGTCGAGGACATGATCAACACGGTGGTGCGCCAGATCGCCTTCTATGAATTCGAGCGCAAGGTGCATGCCGAGCGCCGCAACGGCGAGCTGACCTCGGACAGGCTCGGCCAGTTCTGGCTGGAAGTGCAGGCGGAGAGCCTTGGACCCGCGATCAAGCTGCGCGATGGCTATGAGGTCTTCTGGACCTACATACCCCACTTCATCCATTCGCCTTTTTACGTCTATGCCTACGCCTTCGGCGATTGCCTGGTGAATTCGCTTTACGCGGTCTACCAGAATGCGGAGCGCGGCTTCCAGGAGAAGTATTTCGAGATGCTGCGCGCCGGCGGCACCAAGCATCATTCCGAGCTGCTGGCGCCTTTCGGCCTCGATGCCACCGATCCGGGCTTCTGGCAGATCGGCCTCGGCGTGATCGGGGCCCTCATCGATGAGTTGGAGGCGCTCGAAAGGTGACGGCGTGTGCTAGGGGAGCACAAGCCAGAAAGCGCGTGTTCGGGCCAGGTCTATTTCTTACCTAAATATCTGTTCTTCCACGTGTCTGCGCCTTATGATAGCCTCCAGCCAAGCTCAGCCGGACGGATCAGGCAGCCAGAGCGGGCTCTCGTTGCGCTCGGCGAACGCGAGGACGGGGCATCGGCGAAGGCCAGTGGCCGGCAGCTGAATGAGGCCGGGTTTTCTCGACTGCGAAGCCAATGACGATGACTGCGGCAAGGTCGCCCCTCTGGGCCCTGGCCGGCATCGGACGAGGAGAGAATGAGCACCTTCTTCTACATGCTCTTGGCCTTCGTTGCGGGTGTTTTGCTGGGCTGGTTCATATGGGGCCGATTGCGCAGCGACCTCGACAGCCTTCGCGCCGACCTTGATCGCACGCGCGGTGACCGCGACAGGATGCGTGCCGACGCCGATCGGCTGGCCGGAGAACTCGACGCATGTGTCCGCGCCCGCGACGACATCGAGCGCCAGCTTCGCGAAGCGCCTACCAAGCCTGCCGGGGTCGGTGCAGACAAGGCCTCGGCGCCGGCGCCTTCGGCGCTGATTTCGACACCTGCTGCCGCCCAGCCCTCAACGCCAAGATCGAAGCCTGCCAGGAAGCCGGCCGCGCCAACGGCGGCTGCGCCGCCGAAAAAGGCTGCCGTGGCTCCGAAGAAGAGCGCCGCTCTCAATGCGGCGGGTGGCAAGGCCGACGAACTGCGCCGCCTGATCGGCATCGGGCCGGTCAACGAAAGGCTGCTCAGGGAACAGGGCGTCACGACCTATGCCCAGATCGCCGCCTGGAGCGAGGACGACGTCAAGCGTATCGAGGAAGTGCTCAGTTTCGACGGGCGTATTGCGCGCGAGAAGTGGGTCGAGCAGGCGAAACTGCTGGCTGCCGGCGATGAGGCGGAATTCGCCCGTCTCTTCCCCTCGGCGGGAACCGCCAGCAACAGCTGATGCCGCTCGCCTACCTCAACGAAAGCGGCGTTCGGCGCGGGCGCCGTTTTGGGGCAGGTATTTGGACCAGAGCCGGCTTTGCGCCGCCCGACGCCGTTCTGTCGATTGCACCTCGCCGAGCCCCCATATAGAGCGATCGACGGCAATTGATCGCATTCGAGGCTCATGTCCCTGCCTTCCGCAATCTTCCGCAACGACGAGACCGCTCGCCAGCTGGTCTTCGATCGTCCGCATGAGATCATCGTCGCGCGCAGCGCGGACGAGTTCGCGCCCGCGCTGGAAGCCGCGCAGGCGGCATCGGACCAGGGCAGATGGCTGGCGGGCTATTTCTCCTATGAGGCCGGCTACCTGCTCGAGCCGAAGCTGGTGCCGCTGCTGCCGGAAAACCGCCGTGCGCCGCTGATCTGCCTCGGCGTCTTCGACGCTCCCGTCGAGCAGACCGTGCCGGGCAGCAACGGGGCCGCCACCAACGGTCCGATCTTCGACGCCAGGGCGGCCTGGTCGGCAGACGACTATGCCATCCGCTTCGCGCGGCTTCACGACCACCTTCGCAAGGGCGATTGCTACCAGGGCAACCTGACTTTTCCGGTGCACGCGCAATGGTCCGGCGATCCGCTGGCCGCCTTCAACGCGCTGACCGCGCGCCAGCCTGTGAAATACGGCGCGCTGGTTTCGCTCGGCGACCCGGTCGTGCTGTCGCGCTCGCCCGAACTGTTCTTCGAGATCGACGCCGAAGGCATGATCGAGACGCACCCGATGAAGGGCACGGCGCCGCGCGGCTCGACCAGGACCGAGGATGCGCGGCTGAAGGCGTTCCTTCGCAACGACGAGAAGAACCAGGCCGAGAACCGGATGATCGTCGACCTGCTGCGCAACGACATCTCGCTGATCAGCGAGGTCGGCACGCTTGAGGTGCCGGAGTTGTTTCGCATCGAGACCTATCCGACCGTGCACCAGATGGTGAGCCGGGTGCGCGCGAGGCTGCTGCCCGATGTCGGCATCCGCCGGATCTTCGCCGCACTGTTTCCGTGCGGGTCGATCACCGGCGCGCCGAAGATCCGCGCCATGGAGATCCTGCGCGATCTGGAGGGCGTGCCGCGCGACGTCTATTGCGGCGCTATCGGCTGGATCGCCCCCGGCGGCACGATGCGCTTTTCCGTCGCGATCCGCACCATCTCGCTCTTTGCCGATGGCGAGGCCGTCTACAATGTCGGCGGCGGCGTCGTCTTCGATTCCACCGCTGAGGAGGAGTATCGGGAGTGTCTGCTCAAAGCGCGCTTCGCGACGGGAACAGTGCCGACTTCGAGCTGATCGAGACGATGCGCTGGGAGCCGGCTTCGGGTTTCCTGCGTTTCGACCGCCACCTGGCAAGGCTCTATGCGTCCGCCGGCGAGTTGGGCTTCGACTGCGAGCCGCAGCCGATCGGCAAGGCGCTGATGGATGCTGTCGGCGGCCAGCAGGTCGCTCTGCGCGTCCGCCTTGCCCTGCAGCGCAGCGGCGAGGCGACAGCAGCAGCGCAGCCTTACGAGCCGGTTCCTGCCGACAAGGTCTGGCGCTTGCGGCTGGCACGAACCCGGCTCGATTCCGGCGACATGCTGCTGCGCCACAAGACCAGCCGGCGGCAGGTCTTCACGCACGCACGCGCGGAATATCTCACCAACCAGGCCGACGAAGTTCTGCTCGCCAACGAACGCGGCGAACTCTGCGAGGGCACGATCACCAACCTCTTTGCCGACTTTGGCGACGGCGTGCTGGCGACGCCCCGGCTCGACTGCGGCCTCTTGCCTGGAATACTGCGCGGCGAGCTTCTGGACGAAGGCCGCGCCGCGGAAGCCATCTACACCTTCGACGATCTGAACTCGGCGAAGGCGATCTTCGTCGGCAATTCGCTGCGCGGGCTGATTCCGGCGCAATTGGGCTGACGCCGGATCGGGCAGCCGTTTCTGTTTGAGAAAGCATGACCATTCGCCAGCCGACCCACACGCCCTATGACGGGTCCTCGAAACTTTTCACCATCGGTCTGAAGCCGCTCGAACTCGAACGCTGGATCGAGGTCGATGAATTTCTTTTGCCGCACCTTGCCGAAAAGCGACGGCTTTACGCCGAAATCCCGGAAAAAGTCTTTGTCGAGGAACACGGCACCCGCGATGCGCAGCAGGAAGTGCTCGACCTTCTCAGCGCCTATCTCCCGGCAAAATACCCCGAGAGCCATCGCGCCGCTGGCTCAACTGTCGAGGTGATCGGCCTCGAAGGAGCGGTCGACGAGCCGCCCTCCGGATTGCGAGAGGCACCGCTCTTCCGGGCTTCCCTGCTGGTCCAGGAAGACCTTATCCTGATGCGTCGCGGCGGGAACGGCTGGCGGCTCGCGGCGGGCTCGCTCTGCTTTCCCTCGTCCTGGTCCCTGCTCGAAAAATTCGGCAAGCCGCTGCAGGAAATCCATGCGCCGGTGCCGGGGTTCGGCCCCGGCACGCGCCCGGCCGATCTCATCAACCGCATGTTCGACGGACTGCAGGGCCAGGCGGTGGAACGCTTCAACTGGTCGATCCAGGCGGATGATGCGCTCTATCATCCGCTCTACAGCGCCCAGCGCATCGACCGCGCCACCAACCGTCCGACGCGCTTCGCGGACGGCGACATCAACGCCCACGCCTTTATCCGCGTCGAGCGCCAGACGCTGCGCAAGCTGCCGGTCTCGCGCGACATTCTTTTCACCATCCGCATCCATCTCGATCCGCTGTCCGTGCTCGCCCGCCATGCCGACAGGATTGCGCTGGCGGCTTCCTTTGCCGAACAGCTCAATGCCCTCGACCAGGCGCAGCTCGACTACAAGGGCCTGACCGCCGACCGTGACCGTCTGGTCGGATACCTCGCTCAAATGGCCAAGGGGGCTTGAAGAGATCGCCGGCAATTGGCGCTTTTCGCTGGTTTATGACAGTGATCTGTGGTGTAGGGCTACCGGCGAAAATTGCCGGCTTTGCCCGGGTTCGAAGGAGTGTGCGAAAAAATGGCGAATGAAAACTGGCCCGTTTACGGTGAAATCACCGGCCCTGTCGTGATGATCGGCTTTGGCTCGATCGGGCGGGGGACGCTGCCGCTGATCGAACGCCATTTCAAGTTCGACAAGTCGCGCATGGCGGTCATCGACCCGCGCGACACCGACCGCAAGCTCCTTGACGAGCGGGGGATAGCCTTCGTGCAGGAAGCGGTGACCAGGAAGAACTACAAGAAGCTCCTGACCCCGCTACTCACCAATGGCAGTGGCCAGGGCGTCTGCGTCAACCTGTCGGTCGATACCTCCTCGCTCGAGCTGATGAAGCTTTGCCGCAAGCTCGGCGTGCTCTACATCGACACGGTGGTCGAGCCGTGGCTCGGCTTCTATTTCGACGACACGGCCGACAACGCGTCGCGCACCAACTATGCGCTGCGCGAAAGCGTGCGCCAGGAGAAGGAGAAGAGCCCCGGCGGCACCACGGCGGTCTCCTGCTGCGGGGCCAATCCGGGCATGGTCTCGTGGTTCGTCAAGCAGGCGCTCGTCAATCTTGCCACCGATCTCGGGCTCGAGTTCAGCGAGCCGGCGGAGCATGACCGCGAGGGCTGGGCGAGGCTGATGAAGAAGGCCGGCGTCAAGGGTATTCACATCGCCGAGCGCGATACCCAGCGCACCAAGAAGCCGAAGCCGATGGACGTGTTCTGGAACACCTGGTCGGTCGAGGGCTTTCTCTCGGAAGGCATGCAGCCGTCCGAGCTCGGCTGGGGCACGCATGAGAACTGGATGCCGAAGAACGGCAGGAAGCACAAGGATGGCTCGCAGGCGGCCATCTTCCTGGAGCAGCCTGGCGCCAACACGCGCGTGCGCAGCTGGTGTCCGACGCCCGGCCCGCAATACGGTTTCCTGGTGACCCACAACGAGGCGATCTCGATCGCCGATTTCTTCACCCTGCGCGGCAAGAAGGGCAAGGTGCAATATCGCCCAACCTGCCATTATGCCTACCACCCCTGCAACGACGCGGTGCTGTCGCTGCACGAGATGTTCGGCGCCGCCGGCAAGGCGCAGCCAGTGCATCACGTCCTCGACGAGAACGAATTGGTCGACGGCATCGACGAACTCGGCGTGCTGCTCTACGGCCACGACAAGAACGCCTACTGGTACGGCTCGCAGCTGTCGCTGGCCGAGGCGCGCAGGCTTGCCCCCTACCAGAACGCCACCGGCCTCCAGGTCACCTCAGCGGTGCTTGCAGGCATGGTCTGGGCGCTGGAAAATCCGATGGCCGGCATCGTCGAGGCCGACGAGATGGATTACCGGCGCTGCCTCGACGTGCAGTTTCCGTACCTCGGACCGGTCAAGGGCTACTATACCGACTGGACGCCGCTCGACAATCGTCCGGGTCTTTTCCCCGAGGATCTCGACCGGAACGACCCGTGGCAGTTCCGCAACATCCTGGTGCGATAGCAGCCAGGCCTGCTGCGGTCTCCGCCTTGCAATCGCCCGGAAATCGGGCGATTGAAAAGGCGCGGAATGAGGAGAGGATTTTCAAATGACCGTTGCGCGCAAATTGCTTTCGGCGGGCGCCGCGGCAGGCCTTCTGGCCGCTGCCGCCTGCACCACCACCGGCCCGTCCGATCAGCCCTCAATGACGGCGCCCAAGGGCGTCGAAGGCAACTGGATCGACGCCAAGGGCACTGGCCTGTCGACCTTTGCCGCCGGCAGCTTCACCACTGTCGCGACCGACACCGGCCAGAAGCTGTCCGAGGGCAGCTACACCATGACCGGCCCGACCTCGGTCGAGATCCATGGCACCTCGCTGATCCGGCAGACTCCGGTCAGCTTCAATTGCCTGATGATTTCGACCAGCCAGCTCAATTGCACCAGCGCCAGCGGCCAGAACTTCGTCCTGACGCGCCGGGCCTAGAGCGCATCGCGCTGGAACGGATCAGGCGACGCGCTTTTAGGTCTTTGTTCTTATGCACGTCGCTTTTGCAAAACCGCTGCACACTTTTGCGCGACATGCAGTAGGCAATTTGCAGCAGGTGCATTCCCCTGACGTCGGGCAAATGCGTCAGGTCAGATCCGGAAAAATATCGACATGAATGAAGGATGGCGGCGTGAAGCCGCCGTCCTTTTTTGTGCCGGCAAACCGCTCCTGATTTCCGCTTGCATCGACCGAAACGCGATGTGAACATGATCCCGAGCTGACTGTAATGTTGCGGTCAAGCGAGGGGATTAAGCACCTTCGAGTCAGCTTATCCGGGAGACAAAGATGAAGAAGATTGCCGCCATTCTAACCCTGTCTGCCTCGACGCTTGGCCTGTCGGCCGGAGCATCCTTTGCCGACTACACGCTGAATATTCTGCATTTCAACGATTGGCACAGCCGCATCGAAGGCAACAACAAGTACGAATCGACTTGCTCTGCCGAGGAGGAAACCAAGGGCGAATGCATTGGCGGCGCCGGTCGGCTGATCACCGCGATCGCCCAGGAGCGCAAGAAGCTCGAGGGCCAGAATGTGCTGCTGCTCAACGCAGGCGACAGCTTCCAAGGGTCGCTGTTCTACATCACCTACAAGGGTGCGGCGGAGGAGGAGTTTCTCAACCAGATCAAGCCCGACGCCGTGACGCTCGGCAATCACGAGTTCGACGACGGCGAGAGCGCGCTGGTGCCTTACCTCGACAAGGCGAAGTTCCCGATCGTCAGCGCCAATGTGGTGCCCAACGACAAGTCTGGCGCCGCGGGCAAGATCAAGCCGTCGATCGTGCTTGACGTCGGTGGACAGAAGATCGGCATTGTCGGCGCCGTCACCAACGACACGCCGGAGCTCGCCTCGCCCGGGCCGAACATCGCCATCGAGGACGACGTCAAATCGATCACCGCCGAGGTCGAGAAGCTGAAGGGAGAAGGCGTCAACAAGATCATCGCCGTCACCCATATCGGCTATAACCGCGAACGCGACGTGATCGCCAAGATCCCCGGCGTCGACATCGTGGTCGGCGGCCACAGCCACACGCTTCTGTCCAACACTGATCCGAAGGCGGCTGGCCCCTATCCGACGATGGTCGACAACCCCGACGGCTCCAAGGTGCCGGTGGTGCAGGCGGCGTCCTATTCGAAATATCTCGGCGAGTTCAAGGTGGTGTTCGACGACAACGGCGTCGTCAAGGAAGCGAGCGGCGACCCGATCTATCTCGACAAGTCGATCACGCCGGATCCTGCCGTTCTCGCCCGCATCAAGGAACTGGGCGCGCCCATCGAGGCGCTGAAGAACAAGGAAGTCGCCGAGACCACCAAGCCCATCGACGGCAGCCGGGAGAATTGCCGCGCCCGCGAATGCGAGATGGGCAATCTCGTCTCGGACGCCGTCCTCGATCGCGTGAAGGGCCAGGGCGTCGAGATCGTCATTACGAACGGCGGCGGCCTGCGCGCCTCGATCGACCAGGGTGTCGTGACCATGGGCGAGGTGCTTACCGTGCTGCCCTTCCAGAACACGCTGGCGACCTTCAAGATCTCCGGCAAGGATCTGGTGGCCGCCCTGGAAAGCGGCCTCAGCCAGATCGAGGATGGCGCCGGACGCTTCCCGCAGGTCGCCGGATTGAAATATTCCTTCGACAAATCGGCCGCCCCCAACGCAGGTCGCGTCAAATCCGTCGAGGTGATGGAAAACGGCGCATGGACGCCGATCAATCCGGACAAGCATTATCTCGTCGCCACCAACAACTATGTCCGCCAGGGCGGCGACGGCTACAAGGTCTTCGCGGAGAAGGCTTCGGATGCCTATGACTATGGTCCGGGCCTTGAGCAGGTGGTGGCCGACTATCTTGGCGCGCACCGGCCCTACACGCCGAAGCTCGACGGCCGCATCACCGAGATCGGCGCGACCGTAGCGGCAGCGGAGCCCGCGAAACCGGCCGCGACGGCGCCGGCCGCCGAACCGGCGAAGCCGGCGGAGACGGCGCCCGCGACCGCTGAGCCAGCAATGCCGGCCCTGCCGTCAAATTCCGGCGACATCGCCGGCACGCCGCCCAGCGTTCCGGCTGAAACGGCAACGTCGGCACCAGCCGAAGCAGCAAAGCCTGCCGAAACAGCCCCAACGGAGGCCAAGCCGGCCGGGAGCAGCCCGGAGAGCAGCCACGTGATCGCCGCCGGCGACACCTACTGGGACCTGGCCAAGAAAGCCTATGGCGACGGCACCAAATGGAAGCTGATCTCCGAGGCCAACAAGGACTACAAGCCGCGCCGGCTGCCGCTCGGCGGGACGCTGACCATTCCCCCGGCCGCGAAGTAGGCTTCCTCCGGAACTCATGGGCACCCGTCCGGGACACCGGGCGGGTGTTCCGTTTTCGAACGGTGACGGGATAAGGTGCGGCCACAGGCAGCATTGAAAACCGGCGCGGCATCGCTAGTTTCGCACCGATCCCGGAGATAGTTGATGACGCTTGCCGATCCCGCCGACGCAAAAGCCGCCGTGACCATCGGCCCGGCGCTGACGGGCGCCGCGGCGGCGCGGACGGGCAAGATCGGCATCATGCTGATCAACCTCGGCACGCCGGACGGCACCGAGTTCAAGCCGATGTGGCGCTATCTGCGGGAATTCCTGTCCGACCCACGCGTCATCGAGCTCAACAAGGCGATCTGGTACCCGATCCTCTACGGCCTCGTGCTCACCACACGGCCGAAAAAATCCGGCGCCAACTACGCCAGGATCTGGAATACCGAGAAAAACGAGTCTCCGCTGCGCACCTTCACCCGCGCGCAGGCCGACAAGCTGGCGGAAGCTCTCGGCGACCTGCCGAACGTCGTGGTCGACTGGGCGATGCGCTACGGCAATCCTTCGACGGCGAGCGTCACGCGCCGGCTGGTCGAGCAGGGCTGTGACCGGATCCTTTCCTTTCCGCTCTATCCGCAATATTCAGCGACGACGACGGCGACCGCCAACGACCAGTTGTTCCGCGCGCTGATGAAGATCAGGCACGCGCCGGCAGTCCGCAGCGTGCCGCCCTACTATGACGAGCCCATCTATATCGAGGCGCTCGCGCGTTCGATCGAAAAGCATCTGACCAGCCTCGATTTCGAGCCGGAGGTGGTGATCACTTCCTATCACGGCATCCCCAAGCCTTATGCCGACAAGGGGGATCCCTATCAGGCGCATTGCCTCGAGACGACTCGGCTGCTGCGAGCAAGGCTCGGCTGGGACGAGAAGAAGCTCATCACCACCTTTCAGTCACGCTTCGGCGCGCAGGAATGGCTGCAGCCCTATACCGACGTGACGGTCGAGAAGCTGGCGAAAGAGGGCGTGAAGTCGATCGCCATCGTCAATCCGGGCTTTTCCGTCGACTGCATCGAGACGCTGGACGAGATCGGCCGCGAAGCGGCCGAGACCTTCCATCATGCCGGCGGCAAGCATTTCGCCCACATCCCTTGCCTGAACGACAGCGCCGAGGGCATGGCGGTCGTCGAAGCGATGGTGCGCCGGGAATTGTCGGGCTGGGTCTGAGGTGCCGGCAGCAAGGCTGCAAAACCAGTGCACACAAGCCTTCGCTAATCAATATTCGTGATCACCTGATTGTAACGCTTCGGAAACACACTTAAGTGATTCCGTGAGGTCGCCGCCTTTTGAGGGAGAAACGAAATGGGCTTTAGCGGTTTCGACATTGCCATCATTGTTCTTGTATTCCTCGTCATCCTCCTTCTTTTCAAAGGCATCAGGACGGTGCCACAGGGCTATAACTACACAGTGGAGCGTTTCGGCCGCTACACCAAGACGCTGACGCCCGGCCTGAACATCATCAACCCGATCTTCGAGCGCGTCGGCGCCAAGATGAACATGATGGAGCAGGTGCTGGATGTCCCCACGCAGGAGATCATCACCCGCGACAACGCCATCGTCGGCGTCGACGGTATCGCCTTTTTCCAGATTCTGAATGCTGCACAGGCGGCCTACCAGGTCTCCGGGCTGCAGAACGCCATCCTCAACCTCACCATGACCAACATCCGTACCGTCATGGGCTCGATGGATCTCGACGAATTGCTGTCCAACCGCGATGCGATCAACGAACGCCTGCTGCGCGTCGTCGACGAGGCCGCGCACCCCTGGGGCATCAAGATCACCCGCGTCGAGATCAAGGACATCAACCCGCCGGCCAATCTGGTGGATTCGATGAGCCGCCAGATGATAGCGGAGCGCGACAAGCGCGCCCAGATCCTCGCCGCCGAAGGCATGAAACAGTCGCAGATCCTCGAGGCCGAGGGCCGCAGGGAAGCCGCCTTCCGCGACGCCGAAGCGCGCGAGCGCTCGGCGGAAGCCGAGGCCAAGGCGACCCAGGTCGTGTCGGAAGCCATCGCCAAGGGCGACGTGCAGGCGATCAACTACTTCATCGCCCAGAAATACACCGAGGCGCTGGCCAGGATCGGCTCGTCCAGCAACAACAAGATCGTGCTGATGCCATTCGAAGCCTCGTCGCTGATCGGGTCGCTCGGCGGCATCGGCGAGATTGCCCGCGAAGTGTTCAAGGCCGATGGCCCTTCCGGCCCGCAACGGCAGGGCTCGCGCACGCCGGTCGTGCGCCCGTCGGACAGCTGAGTCACGCCATCTTGGTGGGAGAACGTCAATGATCGAGCGCATCGTCTCGGAACTCGGGCCGTGGAACTGGATGGTCCTCGGATTCGTGCTGCTGGTGCTGGAAATCGTGGCGCCTGGCGTGTTCATGCTGTGGATCGGCATCGCCGCGCTCATCATCGGCGCGGCGTCGCTGCTGGTCTGGGAGGCCGCGTTCTGGACCTGGCAGCTCCAGGTCCTCGCCTTTCTCGTGCTGTCGCTGGTCTCAGCCTTCATCGGCAAGAAGGTGGTGAGTGATCGCAACGCCAATGCGGACCAGCCGCTGCTGAACCGCCGCGGCGCGCAGATGGTCGGCCGCACAGCGACATTGGCGGAGCCGATCAAGAACGGCCGTGGACGCATCCGCCTCGGCGACACGCTGTGGCGCGTCTCCGGTCCGGACCTGCCTGTCGGCACGCAGGTGCGTGTGACCGGCGCCGCCGACACCGATCTGGAACTGACGGTGGAGGCCGTCTAGAGCGCCCGGAGCGGGATGCTCCAAGCGATCAGTTTAGCCGGTCAAGCAGCGCCGATGCGCAACAGATCGTGGAAATGAACCACGCCGATTGGCGTATTGTCCTTGGTCACCACGAGCGCGCCGATATTGTGCTCATTGAGCATGGCGATCGCCGTGCCGGCAAGCGTTTGCGCATCGATCGTCTTGGGCGTGCGCGTCATGACCTCGTCAACGGTGACGTCGGCCAGATTGCGGTGCAGGTTGCGCGCAACATCGCCGTCGGTGACGATCCCGACCAGTTTGCCGTCCGTATCGACGATGCAGACGCAACCGACTTTCTTCTGCGACAGCGTCATCACCGCTTCCGGCATCTTGGTGCCGACAAGGGCTAGCGGAACTTGATCGCCGGTGCGCATGATCTCCGACACCAGGGCCAGATTGGCGCCGAGCTGGCCGCCCGGATGGAAGGTGCGGAAATGGTCGGGCGTGAAGCCGCGCGCCTCGAGCAGGGCGATCGCCAGCGCGTCGCCCATGACGAGTTGGAGCAGAGCTGATGTCGTCGGCGCCAGCCCGTGCGGGCATGCTTCAGGGGCCGGCGGCAACAGCAGCACCACGTCGGCGGCGCGCGCCAGGGCCGAACTCTCGCCCGAGGTGATAGCGATCAGCGGAATCGAAAAGCGCCGGGAATAGGCGACGATGCCCATCAGCTCCTTGCTTTCGCCCGACCAGGACATGGCGATGATGGCGTCGTCCTTGGCGATCATGCCGAGATCGCCGTGATTGGCCTCGGCCGGGTGGACGAAAAAGGCAGGCGTGCCGGTCGAGGCGAGGGTGGCCGCGATCTTCGACCCGATGTGGCCACTCTTGCCGACGCCGGTGACGATCACCCGGCCTTCGATTCGCGAGATGGTATCGACGGCGGCTGCGAACGGCTCGGCCAGGCCATTGCCGAGCGCCGCGGCAAGCACCGCCACGCCAGCCTGTTCCGTCGCCACCGTTCTCAGCGCCGATTCAATGGCAGCCTGTCTGTCCGGCTGCTTTCTTTCCGAGGACCCCGCATGCATGGCAGATGCCATTAGCGCCATGCCGCCCGCCTGTCCAACGGAATTGCCGTTTGGCGGCTATTTGAGGTAGCGGAGCCGGCCTGCCTCAACCCTCCGTTAACCATCCGCTTTTACGGTTCGGTAAGTATGGCGCGCCTGCGCCGCGCGAGCAGTGGTGACGATGTCCGGGCCCCAGCCTGATACGAAGAGAGGTCAAAAGGGCATAGCCGTCGGCACGCTGCTGGTGGCGGCGAGCATTCTGGCATTGCTGCGCCCGGTGGCACTCCATGCCCAGGAGACCGAGCTGCGCGGCGAGGTCTCCGAATCGGCCATTCTGGCCGACCAGC
Source organism: Mesorhizobium sp. M3A.F.Ca.ET.080.04.2.1 (assembly GCF_003952525.1). Classification (NCBI taxonomy): domain Bacteria; kingdom Pseudomonadati; phylum Pseudomonadota; class Alphaproteobacteria; order Hyphomicrobiales; family Phyllobacteriaceae; genus Mesorhizobium; species Mesorhizobium sp. M3A.F.Ca.ET.080.04.2.1. The sequence goes on from NZ_CP034451.1 coordinate 4,833,004, forward strand.
AGCGCAAGGCCAGGCAGCTCAGGGCGCAGGGATCGCTGGACCAGGCATCGCCGGCGGTCCAGACTGCTCAGGACGCAACGCCAGCAAATACCTACCAGCCGGTGAGCCCAGGTGCGGTCGCGGACGAAGACCAGGCTGCGGGTGCCACGGCAAGCATTTTCGACCAGCCGCAGGCCGGTGACGACCCGTTCGCAGCCAATCAGCCTCCGGCCAAGCCGCGCCGGCCCTCGACCGCAGGCCGGCGCGGGGCCGACGGCGACGCCAAAAACGACACCAAGCCTGCCGGCAAAAAAACCAACAACAAGCCCGGCCAGTCCGCCGGCAGCACGGCTAACACCGCCGCCATCGATGAGCGGGCCGATACCGCAACCGCGGGCGATGACGGCACCAACCGCCGCGCCGTCACGATCGATAGCCTCGACAAGCAGAAGCTCGATCCCGGCGCCGAGCGCACCGGCTCGATCGAAGGCCAGAAGGCGAAACCGCAAGACGATCCATTCACCGCGACCGGCATCAAGGTCGGCAGCTTTGTCTTGCGGCCGACGCTCGAACAAGGCGTCACCGCAACGTCCAACGCCAATTCCAGCAGCGGCGGCAGCCCGGCGGTGCTGTCCGAGACGGCGCTGCGGTTCTCGGCAACGTCCGACTGGCGCGAGAATTCGGCCGTCATCGACGGCTATGGAATCTTCCGCAACACGCTGTCGGGCGAGGACATCAACGATGCGCAGGGCCGCATCGAGGGCCAGTTGAACGTCGATCTCGACAACGAACTGCGCGCCATCGCCAGGCTCGGCTACGAAGCGGTGCCGGAATCGGCCTCCTCGCCTGATGCCATTGCCGGCGTCACCTCGCAGCCGCTGCGGCAGAGCGTGGACGGCAGCCTCGGCATCGAGAAGGATGTCGGCAAGATGCGCTACGCGCTGACCGGCGCCGTCACGCACGACTTTTACGGGGACGCCAAGCTCTCGGATGGCACCATGCTGTCGCAGAAGGATCGCGATTCCACGCTCTACTCGGCGACCTTGCGCACCGGCTATCAGGTTTCGCCGGCCATCACCCCGTTCGGCGAAGTCGAAGTCGGTCGCCGGATCTACGATCAGCGCGTCGATTCCAACGGCTTCGAACGCTCCTCGACACGGTTCGGCGCGCGCGCCGGCCTCGAGCTCGATATGGATGAGAAGCTGTCCGGCGAATTCTCGGTCGGATGGCTGCGCGAAGGCATCGACGACGACCGACTGCCGGCCAATGTGGGGCCCTATGTCAACGCCGATCTCAAATGGTCGCCCGAACGCGGCACCATCATCGGCCTGACCGGAAAGACCACGATCGAGAGCACCACCACGGCCGGCGAGAGCGGCGATGTCCTCTATTCGGGCCGGCTCACCGGTGAGCGGCAGGTTCGCGCCAACCTGACGGCGAATTCAGCGCTTGGCCTCGACTGGCGCGATTATACCGGCTCCGACGGGCATGACCTGATCCTGGGCGCGGAGGCCGGGCTGACATGGTGGCTGAACCGCTATGCCGGCCTCACCACGCGGGTCAGGACTGAAAAGCTCACCAGCAACCTGCCGGGCCGCGACTACATCGCCAACAGCGTCTATCTCGGCCTGAAGGTGCAACGCTGACGGTGCCACCGAAGCGGGGTCCGGGCAACACCCGATCAGGCTAGGACGCGGCGCGCCGCTCCGCCGGACGCACCTCGTCGAGCAGGGTGCGAATGACACCGGCCATGCTCTCGTTCATGTCGCTGCGCCAGAGCGCGAAGGCGACATTGGCCTCGACGAAGCCCTCAGGCGAGCCGCAGTCGAAGGTCCGCCCCTTATAGTGATAGCCGTAGAAGGGCTGCTGCTTCTCGAGCTTCAGCATCGCATCCGTCAGCTGAATCTCGTTGCCCGCGCCGCGCTCCTGGCCTTCGAGAATGCCGAAAATCTCAGGCTGCAGGATGTAGCGCCCGTTGATGAAGAGATTGGACGGCGCCGTGCCCTGCTTCGGCTTCTCCACCATCCCGGTGATGCGAAAGCCGTGATGGGTGTCCTCGCCGCGGCCGACAATGCCGTATTTATGCGCCTCGGCCGGGTCGCATTCCTGGACGGCGATGATGTTGTTGCCGGTCTCGGCGTAGAGCTCGACCATGTCCTTCATGCAGCTCTTCTCCGATTGCATGATCATGTCGGGCAGGAGCAGCGCGAAGGGCTCGTCGCCGACAAGCTCGCGCGCGCACCACACGGCATGGCCAAGCCCCATCGGCACCTGCTGGCGCGTGAAGCTGGTCTGCCCAGGGGCCGGCTGCAGCCGTTGCAGGCGAGTCAACTGGTCGTCCTTGCCCCGCTGGGCCAGCGTGTCATAGAGCTCGAACTGGACGTCGAAATGGTCTTCGATGACCGCCTTGTTGCGGCCGGTCACGAAAATGAAATGTTCGATACCGGCATCGCGCGCCTCATCCACCACATATTGGATGACGGGCCGGTCGACGACAGTCAGCATTTCCTTCGGAATGGCTTTCGTGGCCGGTAGAAACCGTGTGCCGAGGCCGGCGACTGGGAATACTGCCTTGCGAACTCGTTTCATGATGCCAATTATCCGCTTGAGGGGTCTGCTGCCAAACTCGCTTCCGGCACATCTTCACGCCGAAATCATGGACTAACAAACAACTATTGAAAAATTTGACTGGGCCTGAAAGCGTCGGGACCTCTTTTCGTTCCCGGCGGCACCTATGGTAAACTAAATACTAACCGGCTTCGGCGTTCAATGATCTTCCTGATTTGACGAAGGAGGAAAAGATGTCCGTTCGCAACACTGCAAGGCGCCTGACGGCACTGGTGACCGCCGCCAGCCTCTCGCTCGCCTTGCTGGTGCCCGCAGGACCCGCTTTCGCTGATGCGGGGTTCCGCCAATGGGTCGCCGGCTTCCGGGCCACGGCGGTGGCCGGCGGCGTTTCGGGCACTGTTTATGACCAAGCCATGCGGGGCATCGAGCCCGATCCGGTGGTGCTGGAAAAGGCCCGCACGCAGCCGGAATTCACCGCTCCCGCCTGGGACTATTTCGACAATCGCGTGCACGACCAGTCGGTGGCCAACGGACGGGCGATGGCGCGCAAATGGAAGCCGTGGCTGGATCGAATCGAGGCCCGGTTCGGCGTCGACCGCAACATCCTTCTCGCCATCTGGTCGATGGAATCGAACTATGGCGAGATTCTCAAGCGCGACGACATCATGCGCAATGTCATCCGCTCGCTGGCGACGCTTGCCTATGGCGACCCGAAGCGGTCGAAATATGCCCGCACCCAACTGATCGCCGCGCTCAAGATCCTGCAGACCGGCGACATCGACGAGAGCCACCTGATGGGCTCGTGGGCCGGCGCCATGGGGCAGACCCAGTTCATCCCGACCAGCTACCAGCGCTATGCGGTCGACATGGACGGCAACGGCCGCCGCGACATCTGGAATTCCATCCCCGATGCGCTGGCGACCTCCGCCAACCTTTTGAAGAAGAATGGCTGGCAGGCCGGCAAGACCTGGGGTTACGAGGTCACCCTGCCGCCGGGCAAGTTGCCCGCCGGGGCGAAGACGCTGGCGCAATGGCAGGCGCTCGGCGTCGTCCGGGCCAGCGGCAAACCGTTCAGGAACCTGAGCGACAAGGCGACATTGAAGGTGCCGGACGGCAGGGGCGGCCCGGCCTTCCTGATGGTCAGGAATTTCTCGGTCATCAAGGCCTACAACAACGCCGACAAATATGCTTTGGCCGTCGGCCTGCTGGCCGACGAGATCGCCGGCGGCAACGGCCTGGTGCAGGACTGGCAGCGGCCCTTCACCAAGCTGACGTTCGAGCAGCGGCAGGAGTTGCAGAAGCGGCTCTCTGAGCACGGCTATTACGAAGGCAAGTTCGACGGCAAGATCGGCGAAGGATCGAAGGCCGCCATCATGGCCTACCAGGCAAAGGTTGGCTTGACCCAGGATGGCTATCCGAGCCTGGAAGTGCTGAAATGGCTCCGCAAGCAGTAGGGCCGACCATGGCGCGAGGTATCCTTTTCAAGACGGCCAGGATGCGGTAGCGCTTCGGCTCGCGCATGACTGACCGCGTCACCCGGTCATGCGGCAAGGGATGGAGAAACGATTGGTTCCGGTTGCGCGTATCTGGTCGATCGTTTGCCGCCTGCCGATCCTCGTTGTGGCCGTCGCCGTGCTTGCCGTCGCCGGCGCCAGTGCTTTCCACACGCCTGCCTTCGCGCAGGAGCAAAGCCGCGGCTGGTCGCTGCGCGACCTTCTGTTTCCGCGCCGCAGCGAGCGGATCGAGCCGCTGCCTGAGTTCGAGAGGCCAAGGCAAAAGCCGAAGCTGAGGAAATCCAAGCCGCGCCCGCCGCCCGAACCGGAGATCCCGGTCGTCGAAAAGGCGCCTGATGCGCGCGTGGTGCTGGTGGTCGGCGATTTCATGGCGAGCGGGCTGGCTGAAGGCCTCGACACCGCCTTCGCCGACAACGCAGCCGTCAGGGTGGTGTCGCGCAGCAATGGCTCTTCCGGCTTCGTGCGCGACGATTTCTACAACTGGCCGGTCGAGATCAAGTCGCTGATCGAGACGGAGAAACCATCCGTTGTGATCGTCATGCTTGGCTCCAACGACCGCCAGCAGATGCGGGTCGGCGACGTGCGCGAGCAGCCGCGTTCGGAGAACTGGACCAAGGAATATGAGCGTCGCACCGATGCCATGGGCAAGGCCATACAGGACGCCAAGGTGCCGTTCCTGTGGGTCGGCATGCCGGCGTTTCGAGTGGCGAAGATGTCCTCGGATATGCTGGCCTTCAATGACATCTATCACTCGGCCGCCGAGAATCATGGCGGCGAGTTCGTCGATGTCTGGGACGGCTTCGTCGACGAGAACGGCGCCTTCGTCACCTCGGGTCCGGACGTCAACGGCCAGGCGGTGCGCCTGCGCTCCGACGACGGCATCAACGTGAGCAAGGCCGGCAAGCGCAAGCTCGCCTTCTATACGGAAAAGCCGCTGGCCAAGATACTCGGACTGGCTGCGCCTGGAAGCGTCACGACGGTCTCCGCACCGGCCGGAGCTCCCGTGGAGGAGTCGAAGCCGGCCTCGGCACCCGTCATCGTCGACCGCACGCCGCCGATGCTGCTCAGCGATCCCGCCCTCGATGGCGGCTCCGAACTTCTGGGTGCTGCACCGCCCGCCAAGCCCGACCCGAACCTGCCGGGTGAAAAGCTGACGGTCGAGGGCAAGGCGCCGGCTGCCTCGCCAGGCCGTGCCGATGATTTCTCCTGGCCGCCGAAGACACCGACCGCTTCGTCGGACACGACGACGGCGATCAATCGCTAAAACGCTTAGCGCTGAAACGGATCCGGGCGACGGCTTTCCGCCCGGAATTGCGACAAGAACAAATAGATGGGAGCGGTTGGCCGTTTCCCTGAAAAGGTGAACCGCTCTAACGCGGCAGGACGCTCGATCCCATCAGCGCTTCGTCGATGGAGCGCGCCGCCTGGCGGCCCTCGCGGATCGCCCACACCACCAGCGACTGGCCGCGGCGAACGTCACCCGCCACATAGAGCTTGTCGACGCTGGTCTTGTAGTCGCGGTCGTTGGCCTCGACATTCCTGGAGCGGCGGCTGTCGGTGACGACCTTTATCTCGCCTTCGAGTTCCTTCATCACGCTGTCGGACGCCGGACCGGCAAAGCCGATGGCGATGAAGGCGAGATCGGCGCGGATGACGAATTCGGTGCCGGCGATCGGCTTGCGCTTCTCGTCGACCTCGCAGCAGCGGACGCCGGTGAGCTGGCCGTCCTCGCCGATGAATTCGAGCGTCGCCACCTGGAATTCGCGCTCGGCGCCCTCGGCCTGCGAGGAAGACGTGCGCATCTTCGTCGCCCAGTACGGCCACACCGCGAGCTTGTCTTCCTTCTCGGGCGGCTGCGGACGGATGTCGAGCTGGGTGACGCGCACAGCACCTTGCCGGAACGCGGTGCCGATGCAGTCGGACGCGGTGTCGCCGCCGCCGACCACGACGACATGCTGGCCGCTGGCGAGGATCGGATGCGAGGGCCATGCCACCGACTGGATCGGCTCGCCGCCGACGCGGCGGTTCTGCTGCACCAGATAGGGCATCGCGTCATAGACGCCGCCGAGATCGTCGCCCGGAATATTGGCCGGACGCGGCGTTTCCGAGCCGCCGCAATAAAGCACCGCATCGTAATCGGCGAGCAGTTCCGAAACCTTCTTGTCGACGCCGACATTGATGCCGCAATGGAAGGTCACACCCTCGCCCTGCATCTGTTCGATGCGGCGATCGATATAGTGTTTCTCGATCTTGAAGTCGGGAATGCCGTAGCGCATCAGCCCGCCAGGCCGGCTCTCGCGTTCATAGACATGCACGTCGTGGCCGGCGCGTCCGAGCTGCTGCGCCGCCGCCATGCCGGCCGGACCGGAGCCGATGACAGCGACGCGCCTGCCGGTCTTCCTCTCCGGCGGATAGGGGCGGATATGGCCGGTGTCGTAGGCCTTGTCGGCGATCGCCTGCTCGACCGTCTTGATGGCGACCGGGATGTCCTCGAGGTTCAGCGTGCAGGCTTCCTCGCACGGTGCGGGACAGATGCGGCCGGTGAACTCCGGAAAATTGTTGGTCGAGTGCAAGTTGCGGATCGCGGCATCCCAGTCGCCATTGTAGACGAGGTCGTTCCAGTCGGGGATCTGGTTGTGGACCGGACAGCCGGTCGGCCCATGGCAAAACGGAATACCGCAGTCCATGCAGCGCGCGGCCTGTTTCTCGACTTCCTTGTCCGACATCGGCAGCGTGAATTCGCGGAAATGCCGGATGCGGTCGGAAGCTGGCTGGTACTTGTGCACCTGCCGGTCGATCTCGAGAAATCCAGTTACCTTGCCCATAGTCCAGTCCCTGCTGTTCCGAAGGCACGCTTTTGTCGCGCACCCGTTAACCCCATAAGGCTGCCGTGGCAACCGCAGTCCGGGGCCAGGATTGTTGGTGAGGATGGCGGCCGGAGATTCATCTCCCCGGCCTGGCCGATGCCTATTCCGCCGCCACGCTCATGCGCATGCGTTCCATCTCGATCAGCGCGCGCCGGTACTCGACCGGCATGATTTTCCGGAATTTCGGCCGGAAAGCCTGCCAGTTATCGAGGACCTCGCGACCGCGCACCGAACCCGTGTAATGGACATGGTTCGAGATCAGCTGATAGAGCCGCTCCTCATCGTGGCTGGTCATGTCGCCGGAGACGTCGACGCGGCCCTTATGGTCGAGGTCGCCGCCGTGATGGAGCAGCTTCTCCATCAAATCGTCCTCTTCCGGAACCGGCTCCAGCTCGACCATGGCCATGTTGCAGCGTTCGGCGAAATCGCCCTTCTCGTCCAGCACATAGGCGACGCCGCCCGACATGCCGGCGGCGAAGTTGCGGCCGGTCTTGCCGAGGACGACGACGATGCCGCCGGTCATGTATTCGCAGCCGTGGTCGCCCACGCCTTCGACGACCGCGACGACGCCGGAATTGCGCACGGCGAAGCGCTCGCCGGCGACGCCGGCGAAATAGGCCTCGCCTTCCGTGGCGCCGTAAAGCACGGTGTTGCCGACGATGATCGATTCAGCCGCCACGATCTTGGCCTCTTCCGGCGGCCGGATGACGATGCGGCCGCCCGACAAGCCTTTGCCGACATAGTCATTGCCTGCACCGACGAGCTCGAAGGAGACGCCGCGTGCAAGGAAGGCGCCGAAGGACTGGCCGGCCGTGCCGGTGAGCTTCACCTGGATCGTGTCCTCGCGAAGGCCCTTGTGCTTGAAGCGCTTGGCGACTTCGCCCGACAGCATGGCGCCCGCCGAACGGTCGACATTGCGGATCGGCAGCTCGATGGTGACGGGCTGCCTGGCTTCCAGCGCCGGCTTGGCCCGTTCGATCAGCTTGCGGTCGAGCACGTCGTCGATCGGATGCTTCTGCCGCTCGGTCCAGTGCAGCGCATCGTGCAGCGCATCGGGCTTGAAGAACATCTTCGAGAAGTCCAGCCCGCGCGCCTTCCAGTGCTGGATGACGTCCCGCTTCTCCAGGAGATCGGTGTCGCCGATGATCTGGTCGAGATGGGTGAAACCCATTTCGGCGAGCAGCGCGCGCACCTCTTCGGCCACATAGAAGAAGAAGTTGATGACGTGCTCGGGCGTACCCTTGAAGCGCTTGCGCAGCACCGGATCCTGCGTCGCCACGCCGACAGGGCAGGTGTTGAGATGGCACTTGCGCATCATGATGCAGCCCGCCGCGATCAGCGGCGCGGTCGAGAAGCCGAACTCGTCGGCGCCGAGCAGCGCGCCGATAATGACGTCGCGCCCGGTGCGCAGGCCGCCGTCGACCTGCAGCGCGATGCGTGAGCGCAGACCGTTGAGCACCAGCGTCTGGTGCGTTTCGGCAAGGCCCATCTCCCATGGGCTGCCGGCATGCTTGAGCGAGGTCAGCGGCGAGGCGCCGGTGCCGCCGTCATAGCCGGAGATGGTGATGTGATCGGCGCGCGCCTTGGCGACGCCGGCTGCAACCGTTCCGACCCCGACCTCCGACACCAGCTTGACCGAGACATCGGCCGCCGGGTTGACGTTCTTCAGGTCGTAGATCAGCTGCGCCAGATCCTCGATCGAATAGATGTCGTGATGCGGCGGCGGTGAGATCAGGCCGACGCCGGGCGTCGAGTGCCTGACCTTGGCGATGGTCGCGTCGACCTTGTGGCCGGGCAACTGGCCGCCTTCGCCGGGCTTGGCGCCCTGCGCGACCTTGATCTGCATGACATCGGAATTGACCAGGTACTCCGCCGTCACGCCGAACCGGCCCGAGGCGACCTGCTTGATCGCGGAACGTTCCGGGTTCTTGCCGCCGCCGGGCAGCGGCAGGTAGCGATCGGCTTCTTCGCCGCCCTCGCCGGTGTTCGACTTGCCGCCGATGGCGTTCATGGCGCGCGCCAGGGTGGTGTGCGCTTCCCTGGAGATCGAACCGAAGGACATCGCCCCGGTCGAGAAGCGCTTGACGATCTCGGAGGCCGGCATCACCTCGTCGAGGGCAACCTTCTTGCGGCCGGTTTCCTCGGCGAACTTGATCTTGAACAGGCCGCGGATGGTCTGCGCCCGCGCGGTCGCGCTGTCGATCTGGGCCGAATACTCCTTGAACGTGTCCCAGGAGCCCTGGCGCACGGCGTGCTGCAAGGTAGCGACCGCATCCGGCGACCACATATGCGCCTCGCCGCGCATGCGGAACATGTACTCGCCGCCGACCTCGAGGCTGTTGCGAAGCACCGGATCGCTGCCGAAGGCATCGGAATGGCGGCTGAGCGTTTCCGCGGCGACTTCGTCCAGACCGACACCTTCGATCAGCGTCGCCGTGCCGGTGAAATACTTCTCGACGAAGTCCGACTTCAGACCTATGGCGTCGAAGATCTGCGCGCCGCAGTAGGACTGATAGGTCGAGATGCCCATCTTGGACATCACCTTGAGGATGCCCTTGCCGATCGACTTGATGTAGCGCGAGACGACCTCGTGCTCGTCGACCTCTTCCGGCAGTTCGCCGCGCTTGTGCATGTCGAGCAGCGTGTCGAAAGCGAGGTAGGGGTTGATCGCCTCGGCGCCATAGCCGGCGAGGCAGCAGAAATGATGCACCTCACGCGGTTCGCCGGATTCCACGACCAGCCCGACCGCGGTGCGAAGACCCTTGCGGATCAGGTGGTGGTGCACCGCCGCCGTCGCCAGAAGCACGGGGATGGCGATCCGGTCCGGACCCACCTGGCGGTCGGATAGGATGATGATGTTGTAGCCGCCGGCGACCGCTGCCTCCGCCCGCTCGCAGAGCCTGTCGATGGCGCCCTGCATGCCGCCCGCACCCTCGTTCGAGCCGTAGGTGATGTCGATCGTCTTGGTGTCGAAGCGGTCCTCGGTATGGCCGATGGAACGGATCTTCTCGAGATCGCCATTCGTCAGGATCGGCTGGCGCACTTCCAGCCGCTTGCGGCGCGACGTGCCGACCAGGTCGAAAATGTTAGGCCGCGGCCCGATAAAGGACACCAGGCTCATCACCAATTCCTCGCGGATCGGGTCGATCGGCGGGTTGGTGACCTGGGCGAAGTTCTGCTTGAAATAGGTGTAGAGCAGCTTCGACTTGTCCGACATCGCCGAGATCGGCGTGTCGGTGCCCATCGAGCCGACCGCTTCCTGGCCGGTGGTGGCCATCGGCGCCATCAGAAGCTTGGTGTCTTCCTGCGTGTAGCCGAAGGCCTGCTGGCGATCGAGCAGGCTGACGTCCTTGCGCAGCGCGCGCGGCTCGACCGGCTTCAGATCTTCCAGGATGAGCTGCGTGTTGGCGAGCCAGGTCTTATAGGGGTGCTTGGTCGCGATCTCCGCCTTGATCTCCTCGTCGGAGATGATGCGGCCCTTGGCGAGATCGATCAGCAGCATGCGGCCGGGCTGCAGGCGCCACTTCTGGACGATCTTGTCCTCCGGCACCGGCAGCACGCCGGCTTCCGAAGCCATGATGACGCGGTCGTCATCGGTGACGATGTAGCGCGCCGGACGCAGCCCGTTGCGGTCTAGCGTGGCGCCGATCTGGCGCCCGTCGGTGAAGACGACCGCCGCCGGTCCGTCCCACGGCTCCATCAGCGCGGCATGGTACTCGTAGAAGGCCTTGCGGTCCTGATCCATGAGCTTGTTGCCGGCCCAGGCCTCGGGGATCAGCATCATCATGGCGTGGCTGAGGCTGTAGCCGCCCTGGAACAGGAATTCGAGCGCGTTGTCGAAGCAGGCGGTATCCGATTGGCCTTCGTAGGAGATCGGCCACAGCTTCGAGATGTTGTTGCCGAACAGCTCGGAATCGACGGAGGCCTGGCGCGCCGCCATCCAGTTGTTGTTGCCGCGCACCGTGTTGATCTCGCCGTTATGCGCGACCATGCGATAGGGATGCGCCAGCTTCCACGACGGAAAGGTGTTGGTGGAGAAGCGCTGGTGGACCAGAATCAGCGCCGTCTCGAAGCGCGGATCGGACAGATCCCTGTAATAGGCACCGACCTGATAGGCCAGGAACATGCCCTTGTAGACGATGGTGCGCGCCGACAGCGACACGCAGTAGGCGCCGATATCCTTGTTGTCGTTCTCGGCGTAGATGCGGCCGGAGATGACCTTGCGCAGCAGATAGAGCCTTGCCTCGTACTCCTCGTCATCGGGAATGTCCGGCGTGCGGCCGATGAATACCTGCCGGTGGAACGGCTCGGACGCCACGATGCCGGGCGCCTTCGACAGCGATGAATTGTCGACCGGTACATCGCGGAATCCGAGCAGCGGCAGTCCTTCGGATTGCGCCGCTTCGGCGATGATGTCCTCGATATGGGAACGAAGGGTCGCGTCCTGCGGCATGAACCAGTGGCCGATGCCGTATTGGCCGGCAGGAGGCAGTTCGACGCCCCGGGCCGCCATCTCCTCGCGGAAGAACCGGTCCGGAATCTGCACCAGAACGCCGGCGCCGTCACCGACCAGCGGATCGGCGCCGACGGCGCCGCGATGGGTGAGGTTTTCCAGCATCGCCAGACCGTCCTCGACAATCTGGTGCGACTTGGCGCCTTTCATGTTGACGATGAAGCCGACGCCGCAGGCGTCATGCTCGTTGCGCGGATCGTAAAGGCCTTGTGCGGTGGGACCGTCGGCGGTGCGGGTCAGATTTTTGACGGCTGCCGCTTTCGTCTGCGCGGCCTGGCCGTCGATCGCAGATGGCGTCAGTTGCGTCATCGTCCTGTCCTCCGTTCCGTCCTCTTGGCGCTGATTGCCTTCGGGCGCTGGTTTGCCTTGGGAAGCGCAACGCTTCCCTTCATCCTTGCTGCACGTCTCGCGAAATCTACCGAACCATACGGCTATACGCCCGGTTCGCATCCGGTATCGTACAGGCCAGAGCCGAGCCGTCTACCCATCGCTCGCGACAATGGCCGGGATGGCAGCAATGATACGCCAGTCCAGCCTGCTTTGCGCGATAAAATAAGACAGCACTACTGTCCTAAATTTTTATGACAGAAATCAGGGGAGCGCACAAGACCGATTCACAAAAAACTTGGCTCGGCGGCGACACAAAATTTCGTGAGAATGGCGCAACACGAAAGCTTCGGTCTCGATCGTTTCCGTCAGAGGACTGGCTTTACCGGTTTTGAGCCGGCTGGCCCTTGCGCTTGGAAAACCAAAGCGATCAAGTCGCGCCCGTTTCAGCAATCAGCTACGGACCATTCGATGTTCTTTGCATCCGACAACTGGGCGGGCGTCCATCCCGACATTTCGGCCAACCTGTCCCGCCACGCCACCGGCATTGCAACCGCCTACGGCGACGGCGACCTGGACCGCGCCGTCTACCAGCGCTTCAGCGAGATCTTCGAACGCGACGTTCAAGTGTTGTTCGTGGCGACCGGCACGGCAGCCAACGCGCTCTCGATGGCGGCGTTGAACCGCATCGGCGGGATCGCGCTTTGCCATTCCGAAGCACATATGAATGTCGATGAATTCGGCGCGGCGGGTTTTTACACCGGCGGAGCACGCATGGCGCCCGTGCCCGGGCCTTTGGGGCGCATCCACCCGCATGCTCTCGACACGGCAATCAGGCGCTATTCGCGCGATCTCGCGCCCGCCGGCCAGCCGATGGCGGTGACCATCACCCAGGCGACGGAAGTCGGCACGGTCTATACCGTGGACGACGTCAAGGCGATTGCCGAGGTCAGTCGCCGGCACGGGCTGCCGCTCCACATGGATGGTGCCCGCTTTGCCAACGCGATCGCCGCCACCGGTGTCTCGCCCGCTGAAATGACCTGGAAGAGCGGCGTCGACCTCGTCTCCTTCGGTGCGACCAAGAATGGTTGCTGGATGGCCGACGCGGTCGTCATCCTCAATCCCGACCTCGGTCGGGATCTGCGCCTGTTGCGCCAGCGCGCCGGGCAGACCTTTTCCAAGGCGCGCTTCATCTCGGCCCAGTTCGAAGCCTATTTCACCGACGAACTGTGGCTGAGAATGGCGCGTCACGCCAATGCCATGGCTGCGCATCTGGGCGAGACGATCGAGGACGCGCCGGCGGGCAGGCTCGCCTGGCTGCCGCAGGCCAACGAAGTGTTCGCCGTCCTCGACCGCGCCGTTGCCGAACGGCTGCAGGCGGCCGGTGCCAAGTTTTATGAATGGGGCGTGCCGCAGGGTTTTGATGGCCACCTCGGCGACAGCGAAGCGATCTATCGCTTCGTCGCCAGCTTCGCGACCACGACAGAAGAAGTCGATCGCCTCGGTCGGTTGCTGGCTGGATAAACTCTGGTCTAGGCGAAAATGGGCCGCGTCAAAAGCTCGAGCCCCAGCAGGATCAGGAACATCAGGAACCAGCGGCGGAACGTCGCCGGACTGATCCGCTGCCGCAGCACCTGCCCCAGCCACATGCCGAGCAAGGCAGGCGCTACCGCAAGCGACGACATCGCCAGATGTCCGACATCGAAGGCGCCATGCGATGCAAGGCCCAGCGCCAAGGCGATGGTGGAAACCGTGAAGGAAAGGCCGAGCGCCTGGATGAGATCGTCCCGGCTCAGGCCGAGCGCCTGGATGTAGGGAACGGCTGGAACCACGAACACTCCGGTGCCGCCGGTGACAAGGCCGGTGAGAAAGCCGACAAAGGGGGAAGACCAGCGCTCGGCTTTCGCGGGAACGCTGGGCTGCCGAGCCAGCAGCGTGTAGGCAGCGTAGAGCACGAGCGCGGCGCCGAGGCCGGCGGTCGTCCATTCGACATTGTCGCTGGCGAGCAGTTGCGAACCTGCAACGGTGCCGAGCACGATGCCCACCATCATCAGCCAGAGCCGGCGCAGGATCGCAGCGACGCTTGGGCCGGCGAACAGTTGCCAGACATTGGTGATGAAGGATGGAGCGATCAGCAGCGAGGCGGCGGTGACCGGCGGCATGACAGTGCCGAGCAATCCCATGGCCAGCGTCGGCAGCCCCATGCCTGTGACGCCCTTGACGATGCCCGCCAGCAGGAAGGTGATTGCGATGGTGGAGGTGAGAGCCAGGGAAGAATCGAACATGGCCCTTCATGAACGGGCAATACGGGCTTCAAAAGGGCCACAAGCGCCGGTTGCCGATGGCACAAGGAAAAAGCGGCGCCTCGCGGCGCCGCTTCGTCTGGGAACAAGACGGCTCTTTTCCTGGGTTACGCCGCGGCCTTGGCTTCGATCTGCTTGGCCTTGTCCGAAGACGAGGTGATAGCGATCTTGCGCGGCTTCAGCTCCTCGGGAATGTTGCGCTTGAGGTCGACGAAGAGCAGTCCGTTCTTCAGCGTGGCGCCCTCGACCTCGACATGGTCGGCGAGCTGGAAGCGGCGCTCGAAGGCCCTCGAGGCGATGCCGCGGTAGAGCAGCTCGGAACCTTCGCCATTGCCCTCTTCCTTGCGTTCACCCTTGACGGTCAGCACATTGCGGTGCGCCTCGATCGAGATCTCGTCTTCCGAGAAACCGGCGACGGCCATCGAGATGCGATAGGCGTTCTCGCCGGTGCGCTCGATGTTATAGGGCGGATAGGTCTGCGCGGTCTCGGGCTGGCCGAGCGAATCGAGCATGGTGAACAGCCGGTCGAAGCCGACGGTCGAACGATAAAGCGGGGAAAAATCAACGTGACGCATGGTGTGTTCTCCTGTGAGCAACATGGTTTGCGTATGGCCGGTGCGAAACCCTTCAAAGGCGTTCCGGATGGGCCAGCGACCCCATGGTTGGCGGCCGCAAAAGTCATTTGGGGATGGGCAAAAGCCATTTCAAGACTTTTTCAACCGATCAAATTGGCGGGACCTGCGCGCCGATGAACGCCAGATGAACCGCGGCTTCGGCATCCGTTCAGCCACGATGCGCTAGTTCTGTGGCCAGGATCCCAGACAAGCGACGCTGTTGGCGCCGCATGAGGCCGAGCCGGGTGCTAACGTCCCTTCCTCCCGGATCGACAGAGGCCGGAAGCGCCACAGGTGCTTCCGGCCTTCCCTGTTCAGGGCAATTCCCACAACGCCTTTGCTTTTGCCGCATGGCCGTCTATCACCATGCCGACGCCTCGCCCCAGGCGGCTGAGAAACAATCGGGCGACAACGCGACGAAGCGCCGAATGACGGATCTCTTCCATCAGACCGAGGACAACCCGGCACCGCAGAACGCCGGCGGCGGGCTCTTCACCACCCGCGACGGCAAGAAAATTCGCTACGGCGTGTTCGGCGCCGTCTCCCGGCCGCTGCAGGGCACGGTGGTGCTGCTCACCGGCCGCAACGAGTGCATCGAAAAATATTTCGAGACCATCCGCAACCTTGCCGACCGAGGCTTCGGCGTCGCCACACTCGACTGGCGCGGCCAGGGTGGATCAAGCCGGCTGATCCGCAACCGGCAGCGCGGCTATGTCCGCAGCTTCTTCGACTATGCCGGGGATCTGGAGCAGTTCTTTGGAGAGGTGGTGCTGCCGGATTGCCGCGGCCCCTATTACATCCTGGCCCACTCGGCCGGAGCGGTGGTTGCGCTGCTTGCCTCGCCTTCAATGGTCAACCGGGTGCGGCGCATGGTGCTGATTGCGCCATTCCTGACCCTGCCGGATCTGCCGGTCTCGATCACCACCGTGCGGCGCATCTGCACGGTGCTTTGCTGGCTCGGCCTTGGCCGCCTCTATGCCGCGTGGGGGCCTCGGCCAAGAGAAACCTTGCCCTTCGAAGCCAACAAGGTGACGTCGGATCCGCAGCGCTACAGGCGCAACACGCGCATCTACGAGACGTACCCGGAGCTGGCTCTTGGCGGCCCGACCATTCGCTGGCTGAGGGCTGCCGCCAAGGCTTCCGAGGCGATCAGCGATCCCGGCTTCATGGCAAGGATCCAGGTGCCGATGCTGATCGTCGCCGCCGGCGCCGACCAGGTCGTCTCCACAAAGGCGGTTGAGGTCTATGCGAGGCGGCTGCGCGTCGGTTCGCTGCTGATGATCGACGGCGCTCGTCATGAGATCCTGCAGGAAAGGGATCTCTATCGCGAGCAGCTTCTCGCGGCCTTCGATGCCTTCATTCCGGGAACCGGCGACGCCGACTGATCGCCCGATCGCAGCCGCTTGCCCCGACTGCCGATCAGTTCCGCAGCGCGGCCATCGCCGCGGCGTGCAACTCCGGCGTTGCGGCGGCCAGTATGTCGCCGCCATTTTCCGCCGGTCCGCCCTCGAAGGTGGTCACGACACCGCCGGCCTTCTCGATGATCGGGATCAACGCCACGATATCATAAGGCTTCAGCCCTGGATCGGCGACGATGTCGACGCTTCCCGCCGCGACCATTGCGAAAGCATAGCAGTCGGTGCCGTAACGGGCGAGCTGGACCTGCTTTTCGAAGGCATCATAGCGCAAGCGCGCGTCGCCCTTGAACAGCGCCGGCGTGGTGGTGAACAGCGTCGCCTTGGCAAGCTCCGTCGTCTTGCGGGTGGCGAGCCGGCGCGGTCCGCCCGGACCTTCATAGTGCGATCCCGAGCCATTGGCGTAGAACAGCTCGCCGGTGAAGGGCTGCGACATCAGACCGGCGACGGCATCCCCGTCGACCGTCAGCCCGATCAGCGTGCCCCACACCGGCAGTCCGGAGATGAAGGCACGTGTGCCGTCGATCGGGTCGATGACCCAGACATGGCGGCTGGCGATATTTTCGCTGCCGTGCTCCTCGCCGAGGATGCCGTGCTCAGGAAATTCCGCGGAAATCAGTGACCGGATGGCCCGTTCGGCTTCGCGGTCCGCTTCCGTCACGGGATCGAAGCTGGCAGCCTCCTTGTTGGTCACGGCGCCCTGGCTGCGAAAGCGCGGCAAGGTCTCGGCGGCGGCGGCATGCGCGATACGCCGCATGAAGTCGATGCTGATATCCACGTGATTCTCCCGCTTGCAGCAACCTGTCGTTTGCCGCTGTTTCCGGGCTGGGACAAGGCCCTTGGGCCTGCCTAACGCCGCGGCAACTGTTGCCCGAATGCCACGTACGCGTCAACGAATCGCAATTTCCACATCATGTTGAATCAAAAAAGACTGAAGTCGATTGACATTTGTGCATCGCACAATAGTTTTGTTCTTGGACAGGCTGTCCTGTCCATGCCCTCCTTGGGCGTTTCCTCCCTAGACTTCGACCGTGTCGTGAAAACGATGCGGTCTTTTTTTGACCCGCTATCGGCTCATCACTCCGCGGCAAGCGGCAGGTCGACGAAGTGATGGTCGGGCATCGACATGAGGTCGGCCGCAAATCGCGTCAGATCGTCGGCGAGTGCATCGAAGCCGCCTGACTTCTGAAATGTCCGCTCATTCATGTAAAGGCCGCGATTGACCTCGATCTGCAGGGCATGCAGATGACGCGCGGGCCGACCGTAGTGCTCAGTGATGAAGCCGCCTGCATAGGGCTTGTTGTGCGCGACCGTGTAGCCCAGGCCGGTAAGCAGGCCGATTGCCGTCTCGGTCAGCGCCGCGCTCGCCGAAATCCCGAAGCGGTCGCCGATGATGAAGTCCGGCCGCGCCCCGTTGTCGCCGACCCGGATGCTGGCCGGCATGGAGTGGCAGTCGATCAGCACGGCATAGCCGAACCTGGCATGGGTCCGCGTCAGCAACCGCTTCAGCGTTTCGTGATAGGGCTTGTAGACGGTCTCGATACGCCCGACGGCCTCGGCCAGCGGCAAGCGCCCGGGATAGATGTCGAGACCCTCGCCAACCAGCTTGGGCACGGTGCCCAGGCCGCCGGCGACGCGGGCCGAGCGGATGTTGCAGAAGGATGGCACCGGTTCCGCGAACATGCGCGGATCGAGTTCCCAGGGCTCGCGGTTGACGTCGAGATAGGCGCGCGGGAAGTTTGCCGCCAGCAACGGCGCGCCGAGCGCAACGGCGCCACCGAACAGCTCATCGACATAGCAATCTTCCGAGCGGCGGATGGCATTGCGGTCCAGCCGCGCCATGGCAAGGAAGCGTTCGGGATAGTGGCGGCCGCTGTGCGGCGAGTTGAAGAGGAAGGGGACGCGTTGCTCGGCGCCCGATCGGATTTCGAAGGGTGGAACGACCGAAAAATCCTCGGCTGCCGTCTTCAATTTGAACGAACCAGGAAACAGCACTGCATCATGATTTGAAGCCTGCCATTCCGGGGCCCGCATGTCCAGCTTTTCGGTAGCCGGAACGCCCCTTGGAAGTAGGCCTGATACGCCCATCGTTCACTTGATGTTTACCGTCACATCCTCATATACAGGATGGTTAACGGGCTTGCCCGGCGGCAGGCTTGGGGCGGGTGATTCGGACGGGATATGATGGCACGCATTCTGCTGGCGGAAGACGACGAGGATATGCGCCGGTTCCTGGTCAAGGCGCTCGAGCGCGCCGGCTATCAGGTCAGCGATTTCGACAATGGCGCCAGCGCCTATGAGCGGTTGCGCGAGGAGCCTTTCTCGCTGCTTCTGACCGACATCGTCATGCCGGAGATGGACGGCATCGAGCTTGCCCGTCGCGCCACCGAGATCGATCCCGACCTCAAGGTGATGTTCATCACCGGCTTCGCCGCGGTCGCGCTCAACCCGGACTCCAAGGCGCCGAAAGACGCCAAGGTGCTGTCGAAGCCGTTCCATCTGCGCGACCTCGTCAACGAGGTCGAGAAGATGCTGCAGGCGGCCTGAAATATTCGTCGGGCGTCGCATCGGCGGCTCCCGCCGGTGCGGCAAAGCGAAGCTTTCTTTTCCCATTCCTGCTATTGACGCGCCGAACCAAAAATGGTGTATGCGCGGCTTCGGATGGGCGTGTAGCTCAGCGGGAGAGCACTGCATTGACATTGCAGGGGTCACAAGTTCAATCCTTGTCACGCCCACCATCCAGCCAAACCAATTGATCGATAGACGCCGATTGCCGTCTTGTGAGAGCACGGCTACGGCTCCGCCCGCCCCGGCAGGACCAGGGCAGGCGAGAACGGTCTGGCGGCTTATTGCGGCGTCGGATCAGGTGAATGCCCCTGGTTGCCGCCCTTGCCTTCGCGGCAGGGCGCATCGCCCACCCCGCAGCACTTGCCGTGGTAGGTGACGGTCGGCTTCAGCTGGTCGCAGGTCCTTGTGGTGGTTGTCTTGCAGCCGGCCAGTAGCGAAACGGCGACGACGGCGAGGAAGACGTTTCTCGAAACAGCGTAGTTCATATGCTCTCCTTGGTGGAACCGCTTTGGTTGTGCAGCGCTGGGTCGCATGCCCCAAGGAAATGGTTCACGGAAATTTCGAGACGCCGGCGAAAAAAGATGCCGGTGACCGACACGATCGTCGAAGGGATCAGCGCCAGCGCAGCAGGCCCAGCCGCCAGCGCGCCTTCGCCAGCCGGCCCGACCTCGGCTTCTTGCCCTGCGCTGCACGACGCCTGATTTGCCGGAAGATTCGGTTGTTCGGCTCTGCCTCAACCAGCCTCGTCGCCATCTCCAGCGCCTGCCGCGCCTCTCCCGCTATGTCGGCCAGCATGTAGGCCGCGCAGGCCATGGCGTGCGGATGCCCGGCCCTTGCCGCGGCAAGGAAAGCCTCAAGGTCCCTGGTGAACATGCAGCGCCCCCCAACCACCTTGATCAAGAGCTCCAGCATCGGCAGGATCCTCCTGCGCGTCCGGCTCCCGTGTTGGCTCCCCATCAATGATTTCAGCCTGGCCTCGCCGGCAGCATGGTCGCCTTGGCGAAAGCACACCGCGGCGAATTTCAGGTCATAGGCGTCGTTTGCCGGATCCAGCGCCGATGCCCTCTCCAGGATTTCTCTTGCCCGCGCGGGGCTCAGATCGTCTTCCATGGCCAGGAAGGCCCATTGATATCCGAAGGCGGCATCGAGCGGATGGTAGTCGGACCCATGCTTGCGCAACTCCTCGAGGATGATCCCGGAAGCCTGGGAATTGCCGAAAACCGCGGCAGCGCTGGGCACATCACCCATCGCCGACGCAACCGCCGCGTAGATGCTGCCTCCTGCATGGATCTGCTGGCATCTGGCCATCAGCGCCATTTCAAAGAAGGTATGCTGGGTCTCGTCGTTGAATTCGCCGGCGCCGAAATCGTCGGTCCGCCATGCTCCTGTCTCGGCCTTGAGATAATCGAGCGTGGTGCGATCCTGGCCGATCAGAAGCGTTCTCAGTCCCCGGGCTGAAAGCTCCGCAACGATCGCTTTGGCCAAGGTGGACGGGATGGCCTTCTCGGCGAAAACCAGCCGTCGGCGATGATGACCGTAGATGATGTCACCGCTGCGCAGGTGAAGGGCGGCCATTGGGCCGGGGAAGCGGCATTTGCCGGCGGCTTCAAGCGCCTGCCGCACCTCGCGCGAGAAGCCGAAGCTCCGCAGGGCTTCGGATCTGCGGACCGGTTCGGCCCCACCGTCACGGAAGTAGTCGAGGACGTCGAAATGATCGCAGACCCAGCCGCGCAGCTTGCCCTGCCTTGCTACGGCATCGAGGTCCGACGGTGTGAAAGGAGCCCCGCCGAGCACGCCAAATTTGGACGCCTTGATCTTGTCGCCCAGCCAATACCGATCGATGAACTCGGCCGAGAATATCTTTTCGACCACGTCGACCGTGTGGGATTGCTGGTCGGTGACGGCCTTGCTGTTCCAGCTGAAGCCGAAGCGGTAGCCAAGCCTGTCGGCCAGGGATTTGGCGTTCGCCATCGCCAGCAGGCGACCGCCGAGCCCGTCGTTCCTGTTGACGGCGATCAACATCGATCGCGGGTCGCCGGGCGCCTTGGCGAGGATCGCCCTTTTCAAAATCGCCGCGAAGCCGTGCATTCTTCTATTCCGGTTTGCTGCCAGGCGGATGCCGGTGAAGGTCCGCCTGAGTCGCCCTTGCTTGTCGCTGCGATAGTGTTGGTGAGAAATTCATTGGCAGATTAAATCGCCCACGTCCCCACCTGGGGAAATTCATGACGAACACTTTATTGGCATCGGTTTCTTGCTCGGCCGCATCGGCTGCGTGGCAGCGAGGCAGGCCGAAACCGTTGTCGTCAACGGGGCATTGCATGACCAGATTGGTGATGCACTCGGCTCACCGCCGCCAGGGAATGTGGAGAAGGTCAAGGTCTGCTGCTGACTGCACCCCAAGCCCGTTGCCAGATCGGCGAAAGGCGGTCGGATTTGCGCCGGGGGAGGGGCTATTTCTTCAGCCTGCTGGCCTCACGCGCAAGCGCTTCGATCTCGTCCCACTTGCCGGCCTTGATGAGATCGTCCGGCGCCACCCACGAGCCGCCGACGCAAATGACGTTGGGCAGACTGAGATAGTCGGGAGCATTCTTGGCGGTGATGCCGCCGGTGGGGCAGAACTTCACGTCGGCGAGCGGCGAGGCGAAGGCCTTCAGCGAGGCGATGCCGCCGGACTGCTCGGCCGGGAAGAACTTCAGGAAGCGCAGACCAGCCTCGCGCGCGGCCAGGATTTCGCCGGGCGTGATGGCGCCGGGCAGAAGCGGCACGGCACTGTCCTTTACAGCATCGAGAAGCTGGCCGGTGACGCCGGGGCTGACGATGAATTTCGAGCCGGCGCGCGCTGCCTCGTCGAACTGCTGTGCGTCGAGAATGGTGCCGGCGCCGACAACAGCCTCCTCGACTTCGGCGGCCACGCGGCGGATCGCTTCCAGCGCGTCGGCGGTGCGCAGGGTGATCTCGATCGCCGGCAGGCCGCCGCGCGCAAGAGCCCGTGCAAGCGGCACGGCATCGGCAACACTTGCGATCTTGAGCACCGGAATGACCGGCTGGCCGTTGAGCAGCGACAGGAGCTTCTCGGTCTTGCTGGGCATTCGCTGGTCTCTCCGTTCCGATCGATTTCAACCGATTAGCAGATGGGGTATCCCAAGTCCACGAAGGCAGGCGTGTCGCGATGTCACGCAGCGGACCGCAAAGCCGGGCCCATTTTCCCCTGCCTTGAAACCGCTTTCAGCACGGTCTAGTGGCATGGCCATGACAACAGCCAAGGAAATTCAGCCGGTCCGCGTCGCCGCGCTTTACAGGTTTGCCCGACTTGAGGGCCTCGAGGCCTTGCGCGCGCCGCTTGCGGCCTTCTGCTGCGGCCGCGGCATCAAAGGCACGCTGCTGTTGGCGCATGAGGGCATCAACGGCACGGTCGCAGGCAGCGAAGACGCGATCGCCGCCTTGATCGACCACCTTCAGGCGATCGAAGCGCTGGCCGGCCTGGAGGTCAAATACAGCGGCGCGGCCGAGATGCCCTTCCATCGCATGAAGGTTCGGCTGAAGCGCGAGATCGTCACCATGGGCATAGACGATATCGATCCTGCGACAAGCGCCGGCACCTATGTCGCGCCGGCGGACTGGAATGCGCTGATCTCGGATACGGATACGCTGGTGATCGACACGCGCAATGCCTACGAGGTATCGATCGGTACATTCAAGGGCGCGATCGATCCGAAAACCGCCAGCTTTCGTGAATTTCCGGCCTGGGTGGAACAGCACCGAGAGGAACTCGAGGGCCGCAAGGTCGCGATGTTCTGCACCGGAGGGATACGCTGCGAGAAGGCCACGGCCTATGTGAAGTCTCTCGGCTTTCAGAACGTCTTTCATCTCAAGGGCGGCATCCTGAAATATCTCGAAGACGTACCCGCCGCCGAAAGCCTGTGGCAGGGGGAGTGCTTCGTCTTCGACGAGCGGGTGTCCGTGTCGCATGG
This sequence comes from Mesorhizobium sp. M3A.F.Ca.ET.080.04.2.1, assembly GCF_003952525.1. NCBI lineage: Bacteria > Pseudomonadati > Pseudomonadota > Alphaproteobacteria > Hyphomicrobiales > Phyllobacteriaceae > Mesorhizobium > Mesorhizobium sp. M3A.F.Ca.ET.080.04.2.1. The sequence goes on from NZ_CP034451.1 coordinate 4,855,643, forward strand.
CTTGGCCGAGGGCGAGGCCGAACTCTGCCGCGCCTGCCGGCATCCGCTCACCGTCGAGGACCGGCTTTCGCCGCGCTATGCCGCCGGCATTTCCTGTCCGCATTGCTTCGAGACGCGTTCGGACGAGGACCGCGCCCGCTATGCCGAGCGTCATCGCCAGGTGGAAATGGCTCAAGCGCGCGGCGGCAGGCGTCACATCGGAAGCTGAGCGCCGCAGTTTCACCAAAACGCTTCCCGTCATTGTAATGTCAAAGCCTGAAGCCTACCTCTTGCCGGTCCGACACCCCGCCCGGCGTATTCGGCCGGGCCAATTCTGGAGGCATTGATGCTCGACCCCAAGAAGCTGCTCGACGATCTTCTCGGCTCGCAAGTTCCTGGCACGGGATCGACGGTCCGCGACAAGGCGGGGCAGGCGGTGCAGATGGCAAAGGACAATCCGCTGGCCGCCGGCGCGCTGGCCGCCGTGCTGCTCGGCACAGGCGCCGGCCGGGAAGTGACGGGTGCCGCCATCAAGCTCGGCGGACTGGCCGCTATCGGCGGCCTCGCCTACAAGGCCTACCAGAACTACAAAAGCGGACAGCAACCGGCCCAGGCACCGGCAGCCGGCGAGCCCGAACTGCTGCCGCCGCCGGCCGATACCGCTTTCCATCCCTCGCAGGCGCCGCAGGGCGAGGACGAGTTCACCCTGACCCTGGTGCGGGCGATGATCTCGGCGGCAAAGGCCGATGGTCACATAGACGACGAGGAGCGGCAAAAGATTGCCGACAAGCTCAAGCTTGCCGGCATCGGCGCGGAAGCGGAAAAGTTCCTGATGGACGAGCTCGAGCGCCCGCTCGACCTCGACACGCTGGTCGCAAGCGCCAAGACCGACGCACAGAAGCTCGAACTTTATACCGCCTCGCGCCTCACCATCGATCCCGATACCCGCACCGAGCGCGGCTATCTCGACCTGCTCGCTGGCCGCCTCGGCCTGCCGGACGCGCTGGTCGACCATGTCGAGGCGACAGTGGCGGCTGCCAAGGTGCCGGCGGGAACCTCGCCCAATCCGCGCTGGTAGCCCAGCTTGGTAAACGCTGGAGGAGCGCCTTTTCCGGTCGTTAAGCCTTGGTTAACCCCGCAAGCGCATCATTCTAACCAGTCGGACCGGCTTTCCTCCTCCCAAGCACGGTTCAGATCAGGGCGGTCGACAATGACCGCCCTTTTTGTCGGCCCCTGTCGACAACAGCTGCTTGCCACGGCCCGCGTCATTTGCGATGCCACACGTTCTTCCAGCAATGACCCGGGAGCACGTCGATGACCGCCATGCCAGAGAAGACCGCTATCGTCACCGGCGCCGGCACCGGCATCGGCAAGAGCGTCGCCACGGCGCTGCTTACGGCTGGCTGGAACACGGTGTTCTGCGGCCGCCGCAAGCAGGTGCTCGAACACGCGATCGCCGAGGCGGGGAAGACAGAGGCCAAGGCGCTGGCCGTTGCCTGCGACATCAGCAAGGCCGACCAGGTCGATGACATGTTCGAGACCGTGCTGGAGGCTTTCGGGCGCGTCGACCTGCTCTTCAACAATGCGGGCATGGGCTACAAATCGACGCCGATCGACGAAATCCCGGTCGAGGTCTGGAACGATATCGTCGGCGTCAACCTCACGGGCTCGTTCCTGTGCGCCCGCGCCGCCTTCGGCGCCATGCGCCGGCAAAAGCCGATGGGCGGCCGCATCATCAACAACGGCTCGGTCTCGGCCTATGCGCCCCGGCCGGGCTCGGTGCCCTATACCGCGACCAAGCACGCCATCACCGGGCTGACCAAGACACTGGCGCTCGACGGCCGGCCCTATGACATCGCGTGCGGCCAGATCGACATCGGCAATGCGCTGACCGACATGGCGCAGGCGATGACGGTCGGCGTGCCGCAAGCCAACGGCTCCATCGCGGCCGAGGCGGTGATGGATGTGCAGCGCGTCGCCGACGCCGTGCTCCACATGGCGAGCCTGCCGCTCGACGCCAATGTGCTGTTCATGACGGTGATGGCGACGAAGATGCCCTTCGTCGGGCGCGGATAGCGACCCGGCGCTTATTTCTTCAGGAAGGCCTCGATCCGCTCCAGCGCGCGCAGGATGTTCTCCTCGGAATTGGCATAGGAGAGCCTGACATAGCCTTCGCCGAGAATGCCGAAATCGGGACCGCCGATCAGCGCCACGCCGGCCTCCTCGAGCAATGCCGCGGCAAGCTTCTTCGCCTTCCAGCCGGTCTTCGACACGTTGGGGAAGGCATAGAAGGCGCCCTTGGGCGTGATGCAGGAAACGCCGGGCAGCGCATTCAGCCCCTCGACGACGATCTTCCTGCGGTTGTCGAAGGCGCGCATCATCTTCTCGACATCGTCCTGTGGGCCGTCGATTGCGGCGATACCGGCATACTGGCTCGGCGCGTTGACGCAGGACCAGCAATTGACCGCGAGCTTGCGAACCTTGTCGTAGAGGTGGGCGCCCTTCTCGCCGTTCGGCCAGATCGACCAGCCCATGCGCCAGCCGGTCATCGCCCAGGTCTTCGACCAGCCGTTGAGGACGATCAGCCTGTCGCGGATTTCCGGAAAACCAAGCAGCGAGCAATGCATCTCGCCGTCATAGGTCATGACATCGTAGATTTCGTCGGAAAGGATGGCGACTTGGCGGTGCTTCTCCAGCCCCTTGACCAGCTTCTCGATCTCGGCGCGCGGCGTCACGCCGCCGGTCGGGTTGGCCGGCGAATTGAGGATCAGCAGCCTGGTGTTCGGCGTGATCAGCGAGAGCGTCTCCTCGGCCGAGAAGGCGAAGCCGTTCTCCTCGCGGATCGGCACCGGCACAGGAGCCGCCCCCGTGAACTCGATCATCGAGCGGTAGATGGGAAAGCCGGGATCGGGATAGAGGATCTCGGCGCCCGGTTCGCCGAACATCAGGATCGCGGCAAACATGGTCGGCTTGCCGCCGGGCAGGATCATCACGTTCTCGGGCGACACCTCGACGCCGGTGGTGGTCAGCGTTCGGCGCGCCACCGCCTCGCGAGTGGCGAGCAGCCCGTTGGCGGGCGTGTAGCCATGATGGCCGTCGCGCAACGCCTTGACCGCCGCCTCGACGATATGCTGCGGCGTCTTGAAGTCCGGTTGGCCGATGCCCAGGTTGATGATGTCGCGGCCCTGCTGTGCCAAGGCCGTGGCGCGCGCGAGCACCGCGAACGCGTTTTCCTCGCCGAGACGGTCGAAGGCCGCAATCGTGTGGAGCATTTTTCCCGTCCCTGTGGTTCTTTCTGTGAGCGAACGTTTTTGTGAGCGTCCGCTGGCAAATGTCAAACGGATTGGAGTTCCCGGTGCCCGAAAACCTCAAGGATTGGCAGCCGCGCCCGCGCCCTGAGCGCAAGGCGCTGGAGGGTCGCTATGTCAGGCTCGAGCCATTGAGCGCTGCAAGGCATGGCGACGGGCTGTACGAAGCCTCGTCGGTGCCCGATGCCGGGGGCCGCTTCGCCTGGCTGCCGGATTATCCGCCGGAAACCAGAGCTGCGTTCCAGCCCTGGCTGGACAAGGTCGAGGCGAGCGAGGATCCGCTGTTCTTCACCGTCATCGACAAGGCAAGCGGCAAGGTCGCCGGCCGCCAGACGCTGATGCGCATCGATGCCGGCAACGGCGTCATCGAGATCGGCAACATCTATTGGGGGCCGCTGATCTCGCGCAAGCCGGCGGCGACCGAGGCCCAGTTCCTGTTCACCAAATATGCTTTCGACGAACTCGGCTATCGTCGCTACGAATGGAAATGCAACAACCGCAACGAGCCGTCGAAGCGGGCGGCTGAGCGTTTCGGCTTCAAGTTCGAAGGCATCTTCCGCCAGCATCTTGTGGTAAAAGGCGAAAACCGCGATACGGCGTGGTATTCGATCATCGACAAGGAGTGGCCGGCGTTGCGCAAAGCCTATGAGGCCTGGCTCGATCCGGCGAATTTCGACGGCGATGGCCAGCAGAGGCGGCGGCTCGAAGATTTCCGCGCCGGGCTCGGGGCGTAACAGGAGTTCGGCGATGGCGCACGACGATGAACGACATGACCACGCCCCACATGACAATGACCACGCCTCACATGACCACGCCTCACATGGGCACGGCCATGGGGCCGGTCACGTGCATGGCGCGGCCGACAAGAAGCGGGTGCTGATCGCTGCTTGCCTGACGGGCGGCTTCATGGTTGCCGAGGCGCTGGGAGGCCTGCTGACGGGATCGCTGGCGCTGCTTGCCGATGCCGGCCACATGCTGGCGGACGCCATCGCGCTCGGCCTCGCCTGGTACGCCTTCCATCTCGCTGGACGTCCGGCGACGGGGCGTCTCACCTACGGGTTCGCGCGGGTCAAGACTCTGGTCGCCTACACCAACGGCGTCGCCATCTTCGCCATCGCGCTGTGGATCGTCTATGAAGCGTGGGGGCGGCTGATCCATCCCGCGCCAGTCTTGGGCGGGCCGATGCTGGTGGTGGCGCTCGCCGGCCTGCTGGTCAACATCGCCTGCTTCTTCGTGCTGCATGGCGGCGATCGCGAAAGCCTCAACATGCGCGGCGCAATACTGCACGTGCTGGGCGACCTGCTGGGATCGGCCGCGGCAATCGCGGCAGCCCTGATCATCCTGGCGACCGGCTGGACGCCGATCGACCCGATCCTTTCCGTGCTGGTTTCACTGCTGATCCTGTCGACGGCATGGTCGCTGATGCGCGAGGCCGCCCATGTGCTGCTAGAGGGCGTGCCGGCAAGCCTCGACAGGGATTTGATCGCCAAGGATCTGGAAGGCGCCGTCAATGGCGTGCGCGAGGTGCATCACATGCATGTCTGGTCGCTCGACGGAACCAGCAACATGGCGACGCTGCATGCCTGCCTGAACGATGGTGTCGACGCCTACGCCGCCGTCAGCGCCATCAAGAAGCGGCTTGCGGCCATGCACGGCATCGATCATGCCACGGTGGAGCCTGAGTTTGGCCAATGCACCGACAGCCATGACGAGCACGGCCACCATCATGACCTCGACCATTCCCATGATGCGCCACGCGATCGACGCCACTATCACTGATGCCCAATTCCATGATGATGCCGAACGGCCTCGAAGCGAGGAGCGCCTGCTGATGGATCGCGAGACGCGAAACGCGGCGATCGCCGCTGGCTTGATACTGCTGCTGTTTGGCCTTGCCGCCTATTTCCTGCCGACTGTCATGCTGGCCGCCGGAAAAGTATCAACGGTCCTTGCGGCTGTCATCGCCGCAATCTTCATGGTGGGGCTATTCGTGGTTCTGTGGCTGCGCGGGCGCAGCCAGCGCAAGAAGGGTCTTTGACATGAGAATTCTGATCACGGGCGCGGCCGGCATGGTCGGCCGCAAGCTGACCGCGCGGCTGGCCAGGGACGGGATGCTGCGCGGGCGCAAGATATCGGCTCTCGACCTGCACGATATCGTGCCGCCGCAGGCGCCGGCGATCGAAGGCGTGGATGTCTCAATTCACACCGGCGATCTCGCGGCAGCGGGCGCGGCGACAAGCCTTGTCGCCTCACGCCCGGACGTGATCTTCCACCTTGCGGGTGTTGTCTCGGGCGAGGCCGAGGCCAATTTCGACCTCGGCTACCGGGTCAATCTCGACGGCACGCGCGCGCTCTATGACGCCGTGCGGCTGGCGGCGTTTGCGCCGCGCCTGGTCTTCACCTCGTCGATCGCCGTGTTCGGGGCGCCGTTCCCGGACGTCATCCCGGACGAGTTCCACCCGACGCCGCTCACCTCCTACGGCACGCAGAAGCTGATCGGCGAGGCGCTGCTTGCCGACTATACGCGGCGCGGCTTCTTCGACGGCGTCGGCATCCGGCTGCCGACGATCTGCGTGCGTCCGGGCAAGCCCAACAAGGCCGCTTCCAGCTTCTTCTCCGGCATCATCCGTGAGCCGCTCAGCGGCCAGGAAGCGATCCTGCCGGTGCCGCGCTCGGTGCTGCATACGCATGCCAGCCCGCGCTCGGCGGTGAACTTCCTGATCCATGCGGCCGAGATCGACGGCGATGCGGTCGGGCCGCGCCGCAACCTCACCATGCCGGGTGTCGCGGTGACGGTCGGCGAGCAGATCGAGGCGCTGGAGCGCATCGCCGGAGCCGAGGTGGTGAAGCGGATCCGCGAGCAGCCCGACGAGACGGTCTGGGCGATCGTGAAAGGCTGGCCGACGCGATTCGAGGCGCGGCGTTCGCGGGAACTGGGTTTTGTCGCCGAGAAGAATTTCGACGAGATCATCCGCGCCCATATCGAGGACGAGCTGAGCGGGGAGATCGGCTAGCTAAAGCGGAGTCGCAGCGTCCGTGTGTTCAGGCGCCGCCGCTAAGGCTCGCCGACAAGAGCAGCAGCCCGACCATGAAGATGAAGGCGGCGCCGCCGATCTCGACGATCGAATGGATGCGGTTGCCAAGGCGTCCCTCGCCGGCGAAATAGACGGCCCAGTTCTTGGCCGTCACGGCGAGCGTCGCGAGGGCCGAAACGGTAATCGCGGTGCCGATCGACATCGCCAGCACCGACAGCAGGCCGCCCATCCAAAGCCCGTTGAGCAGCGCGAAGCTCAGCACGATCAGCGCACCGGAGCAGGGACGGATGCCGACGGCCGCCACCGCCGACCAGGCCGTGCGCCAGTCGAAGCGGTCGCCCGAAAGCAGCGCCGGGTCCGGCGCGTGCGAATGGCCGCAGGTGTCGCAGACCTCGCCGGGACCATGGTCATGATGATGACCAGCATGATCGTGTGCGGAATTGTCGTGATGGTGGTGCGCGCTGCGGTCATGGACCTCGTGACTGTGCGCATGCCCTGCATGATCATGGTCGTGATGCGCGTGCAAGGCATGGACATGGGCCGCATGCGCATGCGCGTGCGAAGGGCCTGCATGCGAGTGCCCGGCGTGCGTGTGCCCAGCATGCGAATGGCCGGCATGGGCGGCCGACAGGCTGTGGGCGTGGCGGGCGCCGAACAGGCGCAGGATGGCCGGGCCCGCCTTGCGCCAGAGCAGCCAGGCGCCGAAGAGGGTCACCAGCACATAGCTCGAGATTTCGAGGAACCACGCCGCATCGGTCATCGACACCGCGGTGCCGCGCAGCACGAAATAGGCAAGCACCATGACGACGACCGCCGTGAGACCCTGCAGCAATGCGGAGACGAAGGACAGCATGATGCCGCGCTTCAGCGCCACTTCGTTGGCGACCATGTAGGAGGAGATCACCGCCTTGCCGTGGCCAGGCCCGGCGGCGTGGAAGATGCCATAGGCGAACGAAAGGCCGACCAGCAGCCACAGCTTGCTGCCGTCCTGGCGCATCGCCTTCATGGCGGCGGCAAGCGAATGATAGAATTCCTGTTGCTTGAGATTGATCCACATCAGGACATGGGCGAACGGACCGGTGGTGCTGGGAGCCATCCCGTCATTGGTGCCGATGCCGAGCGAGCTCTGAGCGTGGGCGACGCCGGCAGTATGCGTCATCACCAGGGTGGCGGCCGCAAGGCCGACTGCCAAGCGCAGCGATGGTCTCATCACCGGGTCATCCTTCTGGCTGGCAGTTCAGTTCGAGCTTGGTGGCGAAGATCTTGCTCATGTCGGTGCCGGTCGGATCGTTGAAGAAGGCTTCTGTCAGGGTCTTTTGGTTTTCCTTTATCGCTTCGTCGGGATCGGGACGGACGACCTTCTTGGTGCAGGTAGATGGCAGGCCCTCCACAGTGAGGTTGGCGTCGTCGGTGAAGTCGATCGCGGTATAGAAGGTCGGATCGTAGACGCCGATGTCGATCTTGCCGGCGAGCTTGATCGGCGTCTTCGGCTCGGATTCGAACAGGATGATCAGCTGGTCATTGTCGAAATTGGCCATCAGATGCGGCGGCGGAACCATCGGCACGTCCTTGCCGTCCTGGGTGACAAGCTGGAAATAGTTGAACTCGGCAAGCGAGGAATGGACGGTGTCGGCCACTTGCTTGAGCTCGTTGTCGTCAAGCTTCAGATCGGAGTTCTTGTCGAACTCCATCATCACCGTACTCGAAAAAAGGTCGTCGAAACGCCAGAGATGGCGCAACGCTTTCACAGTTTGGTGATCTTCACCCAGAATGACGTCGAGGCGGGCTTCGGCAAAGACATGCGGATGCACCTCGGCAGGTTCGACCGTGGTGAATGTTGCGGCAATGGCCGAAGCCAGCATGGCTGCGTGCCGTTTCAAGTTCATTCTGGCTGCGATTCCATCGATTTCGGAGGTGGCCCCGAGAGTTATCAGAAAGCGGGCGAAATTGGGACGTGCCGCCAAAGCGTGTCGCGCGAAACGGATTCAGCCGGCGCGCTCTTACGCTGCAGACTTCTGGGCGACATGCATCACGCGCCGTCGCGGGTCCTGAACCAGTGCACCAGGAAATCAACGAAGACACGCACCTTGGCAGGCAGATAGCGGCGGTGCGGGTAGACGGCGAAGATGCCGCTGCCCGACAGGATGCGATCGTCGAGAACGCTGACCAGCCGGCCGGCCTCGATGTCGGGAGCAGCGATGAAATCGGGCAGGATGGTGAACCCCAGCCCCGACACGGCAGCAGCCCGAGCCGCCATCGGGCTGTTGACTTCGATCGGGCCGGAGACGGTCACGCTCACCGTATCCTCGCCGTCACCTTTGAAGCGCCAGTTGGCGAGCGAGCGGCCATTGGTGTCGACGATGCAAGGCATGCTGGCGAGATCCTGGGGGCGCGTCGGCTTGCCATGCCTTGCAAGGAACTCCGGCGACCCGCAGAGCCTGACCGAGAACGGCGCCAGGCGCCTGGCGATCAGCGACGAATTCTCCAGCCGCGAAATGCGCACGGCAAGGTCGAAGCCCTCCTCGACAAGGTCGACGAAGCGGTCGTCGAGATGGATGTCGAGCACGATGTCGGGATGCTGCTTGGCAAAGTCGATCAGCGACTGGCCGATCGGCGCATCGGCGAAGGTGCGGGCCGCGGAAAGCTTGATCCTGCCGCGCACGTCGCCGGAGGATTCGCGCACGGCATCGGCCAGGCTGTCGACCTCGCGCACGATTTCCGAGGCGCGCTGATAGTAGGTGTGGCCGGCCTCGGTCATCGAGAACTGCCGCGTGGTGCGGTTCAGAAGCAGCGCGCCAAGCTCGTCCTCCAATTCCCGCACATATTTCGACAGCAGCGCCTTCGAGCGGCCGATCTTGCGCGCGGCGGCCGAGAAACCTTCCGCCTCGACCACGTCGATGAAGGCGCGCATGCGGGTCAATGTGTCCATGGCTCAGGCCTTTCGCGCCGCCTCGAGAAGTTTGCGGCCGAGCCGTATCAAGGCCATGTCGCTGCCGGAAGGGCCTAGCAGCGACAGACCGAATGGCGCGCCGTCGACAGACCCGAGCGGCAGCGTGATCTGTGGGAAGCCGGACAGGCCGGAGAGGCAAAGAAGATGCAGCGCCCGCTCACGATAGGCCTGCAACTGGTCCGGCGAATTGCCGATGAGCGGGGCCGCGCCCGGAACCGTCGGCAGCACGAGAAAGCTATTGGCGCCGAGCAGATCGGCGAGCTCGGAGCGGAAGGCCAGCCGACGAGCGGTCTCGGTCTCGACAGTCTTGGCGTCGATCGCGCGGCCGAAAGCGAAGCGCTCGTCGACTCCGAGGCCCAGCCCACGATCGCCGCTCGAAATCCACTCGCCATGCACCTGCCAGGCTTCAAAAGCCTGCAGCCGGCGAAAGCACCAATAGAGCTCGTCTGGCGAGGAGGCGAATTGACGATCGACGGCCTCCGTTTCGCCGAAGACGTCGGCTGCTCGCGCCTTCATCGTCCCATATTCGCCGGTTTCGGCCGGACCGGCGACGAAGGCGTCCAGCCAGCCGATCGACAATGGACGATCGAGCGCCTGCTGATGCGGATCGGCCCCCAGCAGGAGCTTGCCGACCCTCTCATAAATATCGATGTCGCGCGCGAACCAGCCGAATGTGTCGAAGCTGGGGGCAAGTTTCATCGCACCGTCGAGCGAGATGCGGCCGTGCGTTGCGCGCAGTCCGATCAAGCCGCAGAAGCTGGCCGGCGCTCGGATCGAGCCGCCGGTGTCGGAGCCAACGGCGATATCGGCGAGCCCGCCCGCCACTGCCGCAGCCGAGCCCGACGACGAGCCGCCGGTGACGCGCTCGGGCGCGGCCGGGTTCACCGGGAAGGGGAAATGCGCATTCTGGCCCATCAGCGAGAAGGCAAGCTCGTCGGTCTGCGTCTTGCCGACGAATCGCGCGCCGGCATCGAGAATCACCTGCACGGCGGCCGCCGTCTGGCTGGCGGCGGCAGCATCCTCGAACTTACGCGGGTTGCCGCAGCCGGTCCGGAAGCCGGCGACGTCGTAGATGTCCTTGATGGCCAGGCGCAGGCCGGCAAGCGGACCAGATTCCGCATTGATTACGGGTAGTTGGCCTAAATCGAGGAAGGCGTTCAGTGGGCCATGAGTTGTTGGCATCGTTCGATTTCCGGATACGGTGTCCCAAAGATTGTTCGATGCCGCAAATTTTACAACCGGCGCCTACGATTTTTATTGATTGTGAAAACCTTCGCTCTTATATCGCGGTTGCCCAAAGTCGCACGTGCCTGTGGGTGTCCGCCGATCCTCGAATGGTGAGGGCAATCGGTAAGGTAACTGGAGCCAACCACTCCAGTCGGTCAGTGGCCAACCACAAGATCGAGGACACCTTGAAGCAACGACGGTGCGGGCCTTTCTGGTTCTCTTCCGGTTGTCCAAAGACCGGGGTTACTAAAGAGGCACACCTTCATTGCCGGCAGTGCGGACGGGTTCTCCCATCCAAGCCAAGGCAGACAAAGCGAACCGAGGCCGGGCAAGGCCAAGGTTCACCGCCGCGAGACGGCGATCCGTGGTTCCGGGGTCTCCACCGGCTGGTTCCATGGATTTTCCGTCCCGCCTTTGTCCACCGCGAGTTCGCGAGGCCGAGCGCCCGCGTCCCGCAGCCTTTGTGCGCGCCGCAAGGCGCAGATGGAGAGACTTTGATGGCAACCCAGCGCATCCTCGACTTTCTCGCCACCCGACGTCCCAACGGCCCCTGCCTCGTCGTCGATCTCGACGTCGTGCGCGACAATTTCCGCGCCTTCCAGAAGGCGTTGCCCGATTCCAGGATCTACTATGCGGTGAAGGCAAATCCGGCACCGGAGATCCTGCGCCTGCTTGCTTCGATGGGCTCGTCCTTCGACACCGCATCCGTTGCCGAGGTCGAGATGGCGATGGATGCCGGCGCGCCGGCGGACCGCATTTCCTTCGGCAACACCATCAAGAAGGAACGCGACATCCTGCGCGCCTATCAGCTGGGCATCCGCCTCTATGCGGTGGATTGCGTCGAGGAGGTGGAGAAGATCGCTCGCGTCGCGCCGGGCTCGCGCGTGTTCTGTCGCGTGCTCACCGACGGCGAGGGCGCCGAATGGCCGCTGTCGCGCAAGTTCGGCTGCGTGCCGGCGATGGCGGTGGATGTGCTTCGCCACGCCAAGGGGCTGGGACTCGACGCCTACGGCGTGTCGTTCCATGTCGGCTCGCAGCAGACGGATCTGACGGCCTGGGATCGCGCGCTGGGCGATGCCAAGAAGGTGTTCGCGACGCTCGCCGAGGAAGGCATCGTGTTGAAGATGGTCAACATGGGCGGAGGCTTCCCGACCCGTTACCTGAAGGACGTGCCGGTGGCACAGGCCTATGGCCAGGCGATCTTCTCGGCGCTGCGCAAGCATTTCGGCAACGCGCTGCCGGAGACGATCATCGAGCCGGGCCGCGGCATGGTCGGCAACGCCGGCGTCATCAAGTCGGAAGTTGTGCTGATCTCGAAGAAGGCCGACAACGACAACGTGCGCTGGGTGTTCCTCGACATCGGCAAGTTCGGCGGCCTCGCCGAGACCATGGACGAGGCGATCCGCTATCCGATCGTCACTCGCCATGACGGCTCGGAGACCGCGCCTTGCGTGCTCGCCGGTCCGACCTGCGACTCGGCCGACGTGATGTACGAGAAGACGCCTTATCCGCTGCCCTTGTCGCTGACCATCGGCGACGAGGTGCTGATCGAGGGCACCGGCGCCTACACCACGACCTATTCGTCGGTGGCGTTCAACGGCTTCGAGCCTCTCCGATCCTACGTGATCTGAAGGCGCAAGCCTTCAGATCATCCGGTGCGGGCGAATTCACCGCCCGCTCCGGCTCGCTTGTGGAACAGATCTCCGCCGGTGAAGGATCGCGGATATGGACGTTGCAGATTTCATAGTTGAGAATTCCGTGCGCTGGGTAGTCTCTCCCCTCGAGGGAGAGATTGCCGCGCATCGGCCCGAGGGGGTCGGTTTGACCCGACTCGGCCGCCTGCGGCAGATGGACAGGGGCGCTCCACGCGCGGCGACCCCCTCAGTCGACTTCGGCGACATTTCTCACTCGAGCGGCGAGATTGCCCGCGCGTTTTCGATTGTTGCCGAAGGCATCGCCGACGTGGCGGCGCGCGAGCTTCTGCTCGACCGGGCCATGGGGCCGAAGCGCAAGAAGAAGTCGTCCGAGAAGCTGCGGCGCGGCCGGCGGCCGTCGGAAGGCCTCGCCTTTGTGGCACGCGATCTGTCGGGCGCGATCGTGGGGACCGTGCGGCTCTGGGACATCACGCTTGGCGAGAATGGTCCGGCAGCGCTCCTGCTTGGCCCGCTCGCCGTCGAGCCGACGTCCAAGAACGCCGGCATCGGCTCGGCGCTGATGCAGCACGCAATCGCCGAGGCGGCGCGGCTCGGCCATGGCGCGATCCTGCTCGTCGGCGATGCGCCCTATTACGGGCGGTTCGGCTTCTCGGCCGATCGCACCGGCTCCCTTGCGATGCCTGGCCCTTACGAGCGGCACCGGTTGCTTGCGCTGGAATTGAAGGAAGGTGCGCTGAACGGCGTCAAGGGCACGATCAGGGCGGCGGGCCGCAAGATCAAGGGGCGGGCGCTGGGCTTCGCCGCCTGACGCGGAACGAACTCGTCACCTGGTGCTGCCGATGCGGCGTCTCGCGGCGCCGCATCGCGCCAACTTCTTATGGTCGATCAGCCGAGCAGCTGGCTGAGCGCCATGGCGACCGTCATGTCGCCCTCGACCTTCAGCTTGCCGGCCATGAAGGCCATGGTCGGGTTGAGGTCACCGGCGATCAGCGAGTCGAGGTCCTCGAGCGAAAGCTTGACCGTGCAATCGGTCGGGGCGTCGGTCGTCGAGACTGTGGCGCCGTCGATGACGATGACACCGTCGCTGCCGGTGTCGAACTTGACCGAATGCTCGAACCCCGCGCTCGCCACGCGCGACCTGATGCTTTCGGCAATCTCCTGAACGCCCATGGCGGTTCTCCTATTCATTGCATTGAAGCGCATCGGCGCTTTCTCGGCCGAGCCGCATGTCGCGACCACGGTCGCTGCCGCATATAGCTTCGGATTGACGTTTACGTCAACGCGGTCGCCATGCGCCATGTCGCGCCGCCGCGCGAAGGACGCTTTAGGCCTTTATTCTGATGCATGTCGTTGTCCCAGAACCGTTGCACACTTCTGGGCCACATGCATCGCGCGATCAATGCTCGGTCTTGAATGCCTTGGTCATTTCCTGCGCGGTTTCACCGGCGCCCTTGCGGCGGCGCAGGGCGTTGTCGCGGATCTCGTCCTTGGACAGGAAATTGACCTGGTCGATCAGCACCTCATGCACCAGTTCGACGCCGACGCGGGCGTTGATGGTGTCGCGAAGGGCCTTGCGGAAGGCATCGAGATCGATCGTGTCCTTCTTGGTGAAGTCGATCTGCGGGTTGGAGTAGAGGTAGGAATAGACCTGGTCGGTGATCAGCGCGGGCGCCGGGATCGACAGCTTCTTTATCTGGTCCGGCTCCACCGTGTAGACCAGCTTGGTCAGGAAGTATCCGTCGATCCTGGCGTTGCGGATCAGCGGCACCGAGATGATGTCGGTCTTGACGTAGTCGAGACCGCCCAGCATCGGCTTCGGCGGTTCGCCGACGCCTCGCTCGCTCGCCGCCTGGAACGAGAAGAAGACTGCGCCGAGCGTCACGGCGCAGATCCACAGCGCGGCGGCGATGAACTTGATCATGCTTTATCGGTCTGTCTGAGCATGATGCCTGTCCAAGGACCGGCAGCACTTTTTGCCCACGCAGTCCAGCGGTCCGGGATCATGTTCTTGCCCATCCGAACTCGCTGGCGGAGTAGGTGCCGTCGGCATCGGCGCGCTGGATGGCGTTCTTCAGCAGCGTGGCGACCTCGTTGACGGCGTTGAGGTGGGCAAGGATCGCGGCCTCGTTCTTGGCCAGCTTCTGGCGCAGCCTCGACAGACCCTCGCGATGCTGCTCGAGGAATTCGATCTCGTTGGCGCCCTTCAAGGCGCGGGTCAGTTCGTAAAGATAGCGGCTCTTGCGCGCATTCGAAGCCTTCAGGTCGTAACTGGTCCCACTGCGGATGCCGGCCGTCTCCTCATCCACCGCTTCCTCGATGCGGCCGATGATGGCGGCGAGGTTGCCCGGCCGCGCGAAGGCGGCCGGCGTTTCCGGCGCGCCGGTCCGTGCAGGCAGATAGGAATAGTCCGATTGTTCGGCCATGTATGTCCCTAGATATTGATGTCAGTCTTTGTTGCCGCGTCGTCGCCGGTCATCGACCGCGCGGCCTTGCGCTCGAGTTCCTCGAGCATCGAGATAGACAGTCTGGTTTGCTGGTCGATCTCCGTCTTCTGCGGCCCGCCGGAAACCGGGCCGACCGGCACCTTGCGCTGTCCGTCGAGATAGTGGTCGGTCAGCATCGATTTCGCGATGCCGATGCCGCCGCGCGCCGCCATGACATTGGCGAGCTGTTCCGATAGTTGCGATTTCCACATGTCGCCGGCCAGGCCCTTGCCGTAAACGCCCTCGACATCCTTAGGCATCATGTTCTGGATGAAGGTCTGCAGCACCATCGCCTCGAAGCGCTGGAATTTCTTCGCAGGGTTTGCCGCTTCGGCCTTGTCGGCCGTCGCGCGCGACAGCAGCGAACCGGCATCAACGGATGCGGTCTGGTCAACCGAGAACGGTCCCGCCGCAGCGCCAACGCGCTTCGCGAGCGCCGCACGCGCAGCCTCGACATCGGCCGGCTCGGCGGCGCGCGCAACGTCCATCACGATGTCGCTGGGGGGTGAGATCGCCAAGAAGGGTCCGCCTTTTGCCGCGCTTTGGTATCTGCACAATGGCTCAACAAGCTTGTGGCAGGCTTGCGAGGAGCGGAAAGGCGGCAGGCACACTCTGCTGTAAGAATCACAAGCGGCGGCCCCGCTTGGGATCTCCTTCTATGTCGCGGCCGAACCCGGTCCTGCTTGGGCCATGGCCGAGTCCGCTTCGTTTCGATCCCGCCGATGACCGAACGCATCAATGTGGTGACATGGATAGTATTTCATATTGAAAGCCGCGGGAGCGTCTGAACGCGGCCGAAGCCCATCCTGCACGGCCTTGGCTTTCCGCTCATAGCTCAAGTGTTATTTTCCGACGTTGTAATATGTTAGCGACCGTGCCCCGCTGCCGGCCAGATTTGGCGCTTTAGAAACCGCTCATTAACTCGGCCCGCTCATCCTTAAAGCCACGCATTGGAGACCTCGATTGTGAAACGCGATGTCGCGCTGTTCGCATTTTTGCTGTCGCTTGCCTGCCCATTTGCCGCGCAGGCCGGGACGATGATGGAGACCAGCGGCGAGGTGTTCGCACCGCCCGCCTTCTATTCGTTTTGCAGCCGCCAACCCGGCCTGTGCAGCACGGCGGGCGAGAAAAAGGTCGTCACGCTGCGGCCTGGGCTGAGCGCGCAATTGAACCAGGTGAACCGCTCGGTCAATTCACGCATCACCGAGCTAAGCGACCAAGCCACAGTGGGCAAGGACGACGAGTGGCGCGTGCCGACCGTTTCCGGCGATTGCGAGGATATCGCGATCTTGAAGAAGCTTGAGCTGATGAAGCGCGGCTGGCCGCCCTCGGCGCTGCTGCTTACCGTGGCAAGCCGTCACGGCGAAGGGCACACGGTGCTGACGGTGCGCACCAGCGAAGGCGATCTGGTGCTCGACAATCTCACGAACTCCGTTCGCGACTGGGCCAGCACGCCTTACAGCTATTTCGCTCGACAGGCGCAGGGGAATGGCAGGCGCTGGGAGCGGATCGGGGCCGCCAAGCCGGTCGGGACGACCGCGACTGGCAGCTGACGCGAGTTTTCCTCGCCGCGGTAGACCGCTTCTATTCATGTCCCCGCTTCTGGCTGATGAGGTCCAGCCGCTCGCGGTCGGTGCGCTCGCGCTCGTCGCGACGGCGAACATCCTTGTAGGCGCGCTCGACCATGTTGGTGCGTGCCGTCGCGGTGGCGATCAGCGCCGCTTCCTGGCGAGCACTCTCAAGGTTCGCCTCCTGCTGCTCCAGCGCATTGGCGATGCGGCGATGGTATAGCTCCGGAAACAGGCCGGCCAGCGAGCCGTCGGCGTCGAAACGCTCGGTAAGCTGCCTCGCCTCGGCTTCGGCCGCGGCGGCGGCCGCGAGGAAGCCGGCATGGCGGGTCTCGTGCAGCGCCTTCAATTGCTCCTGCACCAGCACCAGCTTCTTCAGGCGATCCTTGCGCGTGGTCATTTCACCTCGCCAGCGTCAGGTCGACGAACCCATCGACGAACAGCGACAGCAAGGTTCCGATGGCGAAATAGAAGATGATCAGCCCGCCGGCGATGACGAAGGGCAGCGAGATGAAATAGACCGGAATCTGCGGCGTCAGCTTGTTGACGAAGCCGATGGTCAGGTTGACCAGGATGGCATAGGCGACGAAGGGGCTGCCGAGGCGGATGACCAGGAAGAACGCGTCCGACACCGTGTCGGTGAGGTCGACCAGCGCGGCCTGCGGGTTGAAGAAGACGTTGACCGGGGCGACCGTGTAGGACGCGACCAGCGCGCGCACGATCTCGTGGTCGAAATCGAAGACGAAGAGCAGAAGCAGCGCCGAAAACGAGATGATGGCGGCAAGCGCCGCCTGCGGCTCGGGCTCCTCGATCGCCGGCCCGCCGGAGCCGCCATAGCCGATCATCATGGCGATAGCCGAGCCCATGAAGCGCAGCGCCTCCATGTAGAGCCTGGTCATGGCGCCGATCAGCCCGCCGACCAGAAGCTCCGAGACGATCATCGGCGCCAGGATCTGCGGACGCGGATCGACGAAGGGGAAGATGCGGTCCCACAGGAAGGCGAGCAGGCCGCCGGTGGCGGCGACCGAAACGAACAGCCGGACCTGGAGCGGCACGCGGGCGCTCGACAGGCCCGGCATCAGCATGAAGCAGGCGCCGATGCGGCAGAAGGCGAGGAAGGCGGCGATGACGACGCCTTGCGAGAGCGCGTTCACGAGATCGTCCCGAGCACCTTGATCTCGACGCCCTTGGCGATCTCGACATGGGAGAGCACGGGAAGCGTCGTGAACAGCCGCTCGATGATCATGCGCACATAGGGGCGCGCGTCCGGCGCGGTGACAAGAACGAAGCGCTCGCCGGCCTCCAGATGCTTGCGGATCGCCTTGGTGGCGTCCTGGCCGAATTCCTCGAGTTGGCGCGGGTCGATGTCGAACTCGCGCACCTCGCCTTTGGCGTCACGCTTCAGGCTCTGATGGAAGGCGAGGTCCCAGCGGTTGCCGAGGCGCAGCACCTTCAGCATGCCGCCCTCCGAGAGGTCGCCGCAAATCTGCTGCGCCATGCGGATGCGGACATGCTCGACGATCTGCTCGGTGCGGCGCACATGCGGCGCGATCTCGGCGATGGCCTCGATGATCAGGTGCAGATTGCGGATCGAGACGCGCTCGGCAAGCAGCAGCTTCAGCACCGCCTGCAGGCCGGGATAGGAGATATGCGAGGTGCAGATCTCGTCGGCGAGCTTGCGGTATTCGGGGTCCTGGCGTTCGAGCAGCGCCTTCATGTCCTTGTAGGACAGGAGCTGCGGCAGGTTGTTGCGGATGACCTCCGAGAGATGGGTGAGCAGCACCGACATGTTGTCGGCAAAGGTGAAGTTCTCGCGTTTCAGATCCTCGGCGAAAGTCTCCAGCACGGAATAGGCGCGCATGCCGAAGGCCGGCTCGCGGATCTCCTCGCCGGGGATGTCGGGCACGCCACGCGTGCCGAGCAGCACCATGATCTCGCCGACCCGCATCTGGTACTCGGCCACGACCGTGCCGTGGACCTTGATCTGGTAGCTTTTCGGCGGAATGGCGAAGTCGTCGGCGACGCGCACTTCCGGCACCACGAAGCCGTATTGCTGGGCGAATTTCTTGCGCATCTTGGACATGCGGAACACCAGCTCCTGGTGCGCCACCAGCAGCCTGGTCGACAGCTGCTTGCCCATCAAAAGCTCGATCTCGGCGGTGGCAAGCGAGGCCTTGACCGAGTTCTTCTCTTCCTCGGCCTTGTCGGCCTTCTCCTTGTTCTTCTGGGCTTCGGCGACGGCCAGCGCCCGGCTGTGGCGCAGCGGTATGACGTAGCCGAGACCGGCCATGGCGCCGGCGAGCGCAAAGAACGGGAACAGCGGCAGGCCGGGCATCAGGCCCAGGATGATGAGCAGCGAGGCCGCCACATAAAGCGCGCGCGGATGCGCGCCGAGCTGGCCGAAAACGGCCTGGTTGGCCGAGCCGCGGGTGCCACCCTTGGAGACGAGCATGCCAGCCGCGAGCGAGACGATGAGCGCCGGAATCTGGGTGACGAGACCGTCGCCGACCGACAGCTTGATGAAGACATCGGCTGCCTGGCCGAGGCCCATGCCGTGGCGCAGGTAGCCGATGGCGATGCCGCCGACGATGTTGATGGCGGTGATGATGAGGCCGGCGATGGCGTCGCCGCGCACGAATTTGGAGGCGCCGTCCATGGAGCCGAAGAAGGAGGATTCCTCCTCCAGCTCGCGGCGGCGCAGTTGCGCCGTCTTCTCGTCGATCATGCCGGCCGAGAGGTCGGCGTCGATCGACATCTGCTTGCCGGGGATGGCATCGAGGGTGAAGCGCGCGCCGACCTCGGCGATGCGGGTGGCACCCTTGGTGATGACGATGAAGTTCACCACGATCAGGATCATGAAGACAATGAGGCCGATCACGAAGTCGCTCGACATCACCAGCTTGGAGAAGCCAGAGATCACATAGCCGGCGGCATGCGTGCCTTCGTTGCCATGCGACAGGATCATGCGGGTGGTGGCGATGTTGAGCGACAGCCGCAGCATGGTCGCGATCAGCAGCACCGTCGGGAAGGACGAGAAATCCAGCGGCCGCTGGATCCACAGCGCCACCATCAGGATCAGCACCGAGAGCGCGATCGAGAAGGCGAGGCCGATGTCGATCAGGAAGGCCGGGATCGGCAGGAATAGCACCGCCAGGATGACGACGATGCCGAGGGCGAAGAAGACGTCGCGGCCGTTCTTGGCCACCAGGCCCGACGGGAGTGTTTCGCTGATCGCCATATCGTCCCCAAATTCCAGTCTGCCGCGCAAGGCAGCCTTTCGACCGTAGTCCTCCAAGCTTGCGCGAAGGTGGGAGACCGGCTACGTCCCGAGCTTCGTATTTCGGCGCAGCGCCAAAATGGCGCCACAAGCGATCGGCATTGCGGTTGCCACGCAATGCCGCCGGGCGTATCAGGCACGGCAGCTTTCCATCACCCGCATACGCCGGCGAGCCGCTCCGTTGCCTGCCAGAAACGAACCGCAAGTCTATGCCCGCCGGCTTCGCGCGGTGCTGATCAGTTCGATCCCCGTGCTCGAGGCGCGCGGCATCGTCATCGTGCTGATGGCGGGCCTTGTCGGCGTGATCGCGGGCGCGCTGGTCACCGGCATGAGCGAGTTCGTGCAAGGCATGCACTGGCTGCTCTTCGACGTGCAGCCGGGCGGAAGGCTCTCGGCGATGTTTTCGCTGGCCAGCCCGGCGCAGGCGACATTTCCGGCAATCGGCGGCCTGCTGCTCGGCCTCTCCGTGATCTGGCTGCGGAAGCGGAAATTCCGCACGCCGGTCGACCCGATCGAAGCCAATGCGCTCTATGGCGGGCGCATGTCGCTCACCGATACGTTCATCATCGTCGGCCAGACGATGATCTCCAGCGGCTTCGGCGCCTCGGTCGGGCTCGAGGCAGGGTACACCCAGATCGGCTCCGGCATCGCCTCGCGGCTGGCGCGCGCCTTCAAACTGCGCCGCAACGACGTCCGCGTCCTGGTCGGCTGCGGCGCCGCGGGTGCGATCGCGGCCGCCTTCGACGCGCCGCTGACCGGGGCATTCTACGGCTTCGAGCTGGTCATCGGCATCTATTCCGTCGCCAATGTCGCGCCGGTGATGACGGCATCGATCGCGGCCTCGCTGACGGCGGAAATGTTCGGCGGCGTGCCGTTTCCGCTTGAACTGTCCGGCCTGCCGACGCTGACCGCCAGCCAATATGTGCCGTTCCTGCTGCTCGGTCTGCTCGGCGGCGCCGCCTCGATCGCCATCATGCATCTGGTGAGCATCGTCGAACGCCTGTTCGTGCGACTGACGATCGACGCCTCGCTTCGACCCTTCATCGGCGGCATCGTCGTCGGGCTGCTCGGGCTGGTCACGCCGCAGGTGCTTTCCAGCGGCCACGGCGCACTGCACCGCGAATTCGCGATGAACTATGCGATTGGCGTGGTAGCCAGCGTCTTCGTACTGAAACTTGCCGCCTCCGCCATCTCGCTGGGCTCGGGATTTCGCGGCGGCCTGTTCTTCGCCTCGCTGTTCCTGGGTGCGCTGCTCGGAAAAGTCTTTGCCGGCGTGATGGCGCTGGCCGCGCCGGCGACGGGCATCGACCCGGCGGTCGCCGCCGTCGTCGGCATGACCTCGCTTGCCGTCGGCGTCGTCGGCGGCCCGCTGACCATGACCTTCCTGGCGCTGGAATCGACACGCGACCTGACGCTGACAGGCGTGGTGCTGGCGGCCTCGATCATATCGGCGATCCTGGTGCGCGAAACCTTCGGGTATTCGTTCTCGACCTGGCGCTTCCATCTGCGCGGCGAGACCATCCGCAGCGCCCACGACGTCGGCTGGATGCGCAGCCTCACCGCGGGGTCGATGATGCGCAAGGACGTCCGCACCATCGATGCCGCGACGACGCTGGCCGAGTTCCGCAAGGAAATCCCGCTCGGCTCGGCGCAGCGCGTCATCGCGGTCGAGCAGGGCCAGCACTATGTCGGCGTGCTGCTGGTCGCCGAACTGCACAGCGATCTGTCGGACGGCGCCACACCGGTGCGGGCGATGGCCCAATTCAAGGATGCGGTGCTGGTGCCGTCGATGAACGTCCAGTCGGCCGCCGAAACCTTCCAGCGCGCGGGCGCCGAGGAACTGGCCGTGGTGGAGGATTTCGACGATCGCATCGTTCTTGGTCTGCTCACTGAAAGCCACCTGATGCGGCGCTATGCCGAAGAACTCGACAAGGCGCGGCGGGATCTCTCCGGCGAGGGGTAGAAGTCAGTGCTCGATCGGGCCCTTTGGCGAGACAAGGGCCGTGCCGGCGGTCGTCGGGCGCTCGATCATGCGGCGCACGCGCGGTGGGTTCTCGCCGCTGTGAAGAGCGCGGATGCGCTCGCCGACGACGGCGTCGGCATGGGTCGCACGCCGGTTGTGGCGGATGTACTCGATCCAGGTCGGTGTGTGGTAGTGCTCGATCCAGATGCCGGGATTTTCCAAATCGCGGGCGAGCGTCCAGTTGCGGGCGCCGTCGCGGCGGCGGATGCGGCCGCGCTCGGCCATGGTGGCGAGGAACTCCGGCACGTCCTCCTCGCGAATGATGTATTCGATCATGATGGCGATGGGGCCGCTGCGTGGCTTTAGATCGAGCGCCAGCATCGGTTCCTTGAAGCGGTTGAGCGGATCGAGATTGAGCGTCGGCTGCTGCGGCAGCGGCAGGAAGAAGCCGATGGCGCCGCCGGCCAGCATCGCGACCGCGGCCGCGATCAATGCGGTCTCGGCGCCATGCGCGTCGGCGACGACACCCCAGATCCAACTGCCCAGCGCGATGCCGCCGAAAGTCGCTGTCTGGTAGACGGAAAGCACGCGGCCGACCACCCAGCGCGGCGTCGACATCTGCACCGTGACGTTGAAATGCGAGAGCGCAATCACCCAGCAGGCGCCGCCGATGAGCAAGCCCGCCGATGTCTGCCAGGCATTGAGGCTGACGGCAGCGTTGAAGGCGCAGAGCGCGAAGCCGGCGAAGGCCATGCGCACCATCATCTCGCTGGATAGCAGTTGTCTCAGCCTGACGCTGATCAGCGCGCCGCCGACGGCACCGATGCCGAAGGCGCCGAGCATGATGCCGTAGGTCAATGCATCGCCTTTGACGACATCGCGCGCCACCAGCGGCAGCAGCGCCAGCACCGCGCCGGCACTGAAGCCGAAAGCCGAACTGCGGACCAGCACCTTGGCGATGTTGGGCGACATGGCGACATAGCGCAGGCCGGCGCCCATCGCGGCGCCAAGCGACTCGCGCGGCAGCGTCGGCTCGGGCAGGCTCGGCTTCCAGCGGAACAGCACGAAGATCAGGCCGATATAGCTGATGGCGTTGGCGGCGAAGGCGGCGGCTGCGCCAGCGGCGGCAACGATGACGCCGCCGATCGCCGGGCCAACGCTGCGCGTGATATTGAAACCCATCGAGTTGAGCGCGATGGCGGCCGGCACCTTGGCGCGCGGCACAATATCGCCGACGGAGGCTTGCCAGGACGGGCTGTTCAGCGCCGTGCCGCTGTCGATCAGGAAGGTGAAGGCAAGCAGCGTCCACGGTGTCATCCAGCCGAACCAGGTGAACATGGTGAGCAGCGCCGAGACGACCAGCATGAAGATCTGTGCCACCAGCATGACCTTGCGGCGGTTGAAGCTGTCGGCGATAGCGCCGGCGACGAGCGCGAAAAGCATGATCGGCAAAGTGGTGGAGGCCTGGACCAGCGCCACCTGGTAGGAAGAGGTGGCAATGGTGGTCATCATCCAGGCGGCGCCGACGCCCTGGATCAGGCCGCCGAAATTCGACACCAGGCTGGCCGACCAGACGGCGCGGAAGATGCCGTGCTGGAAAGGCGCCAGCGCGGAGACGCGTTCGCTTTCCGGCTCGTCATCGATCATGATCGTTGTCCCGCCTTTGCTGCAGGTTTCCGCCCGCCCCACAAGCCTCGGCCGCGCGGCGACTCGCCAAGGATCGTGGTCCAACAACAGTAAGGCAAAGGCGAAAATGCGTCGGTGCGGCCTTAGGCCAAGCATCTTGCGGGTCTGGACCAACCAGCCCTTCCTGAAACTGCGCTAGCGGCCGTCCCTTGCTGCGGCGTGCAGCGCCTCAGTCAGGCCGCTGATCGTTTCGCCGCCTGTATTGAGGCGCAGCAGCATTTCCATGCCGACGAGCCGCAGCCGGGACGATTCCTGGCTCCTTGCCAGCTCGATAAGATCATCCAGCTCGGATGCCGACCATTTCATAGCGTCACGCAAGTGACCGCCGCGCAGCAGGCCTTGCGTTCCGGCCGAGAATGCCGCTGACATCTCAAAACCGATCTTTGACGCATTGACGTTTTCTCGCGGCAGGTGCTGTTCCGCGACCTTCTTCAGCAGCCATTTGCCGGTTCTGTTGCGGTACTTCTGACGCCTCGGCAGATGGATGGCGAAATCGATCAGCCGGTTCTCCAGGAAGGGAACGCGAAGCTCGACGGACGCAGCCATGCTGAGACGGTCATGCCGGTGCAGCAGGTCCTGCAGATGCGAATAGAGATCGTAAAGGCAACTTGCCAGGAAGGCGCGGTCGCTCTCCGGGTTCACGCCCTCGAGCCGGTCGAACAGCTTGGTTTGCAGGAAATTCAACTCCGGCGACAAGGCCCTCAGCACGATGTTGCGATCCCATGGCGAGCCGCGGCCGATCGAGTTGCGGAAAGGAGCGCGGCGAAGCTGCGCGAATTTCCGATCGACCGACTTTGAGCGAAGCAGGCGCCGCAGCCACGAGGGGCGCCACAACCTCATGGTGGACGCCTGCCATTTGTAGCCGCCGAACAGTTCGTCCGCGCCCTCGCCGGTGAGCAGCACCTTGACGCCATCTGCCCGGCATCGGTCGGCGAGCGCCAACAGGCCGGCCACGCTGGCGTGCCAGCCGTCGCTTTCGAGATGCCAGATCGCGCGCGGCCAGAGATCGAAGAACCCGTCCCGGTCGATGGGCACGCGGCGGAGACTGACGCCGACGTGGCGTCCGGTCCGCTCGGCGCTCCCAGCCTCGCTGCGGCCGAGCTTTGGATCGACGACATAGCCGTGCATCCGAGGCCTGTAGCGCCTCGCAAGTGCCGTGATCAGGCCGGAATCGATGCCGCCGCTGCAGGCGGTGGCGAGGTTGGCGTCGGCGATGCAGTGCAGCTCCACGCTTTGTTCCAGCAGTCCCGCAAGCGCCGCCATCTGCTCGGCGTCGGACGTCCTGTCGCCGACGATGCGCGATGTGTCGAGGACGTCGAGCACATGCCAGTACCGGCGTTTCTCGACCGTGTCTTCGGTGATCTTCCAGAGCCCCGCAGGCGGCAGGCGTTCGATACCGTCGAAGACGCTGAAGCTCGAATCGCGGCTCTGCCAGGCCAGCCGCAATGTGATCTCACGCGCGTCTGCTTTCAGCGCAAAGCCGGCGCAGGCGAGGATCGCCTTATCCTCGGAGGCAAACAGCAGCCGCTGGCCGGTGTCGGCGAACGACATCGGCTTGATCCCCAGCCGATCGCGGGCAAGCCAAAGCGCGCCGTCGCGGGCATCGAAATAGGCGAATGCGAACATGCCGTCGAACAGCGGCACGGCTTTGTCAGGGCCCCAGTGATGCAGGGCCAGGAGCACCACCTCGGTATCGGAGACGGTGCGAAATTGCAGGCCTTCCGCTTCCAGGTTCTTGCGCAGCGAGCGGTAATTGAAGACCTCGCCGTTGTAGCACAGCACGCCGTCGCGGGCCGCGGTCAGCATCGGCTCACGCGCTGCAGGGGAGGGGTCGATGATGCTGAGCCGGCGATGGCCGAGCGCCAGCCTAGCGTTGCTCCAGCTGTCGTGATCGTCAGGGCCGCGATGCGCCAGAGCCTGCATCATGCGGGCAATGTCGGAACGATCACCGGCGCCGATCGGAGCGCGCTTTCGCCAGACGCCGGCTATCCCGCACATGGCCCCTCGGCCGCCTTTGCCTGATCCATCGCGTCCCCGAAGACCGTCCTACACCGCCGAAGACGGCGCGGGTCACAATCTAGAGCAGTTCACCGTTTCACGGAAACGGCAAACCGCTCTATCCCTTTGTTTTGACGCAACTCCGGACGGAAAGCCGTTTCACGTTTTTCCTGGAATTGCTCTAGCCGCGACAAGACGGGCCGCAAGCGGTCTTCCGGCTCAGGACATCGAGGTGACGGGCACGGATCAGAAGCCGTGCTCGATGCGCTCGAAGATCACATTGGTGAAGGCCGAGATCTGGCTGCCGATGAACGGGCCGGTCAACGCCACCACCAGCATGATGGCGACGATCTTCGGCACGAAGGTCAGCGTGATCTCCTGAATCTGGGTCAGCGCCTGGATGAGCGCGATGCCGATGCCGACCGCCATCGCCACCAGCACCACCGGCGCGGAGGCGGTGAGCACCGTCCACACCGCATACTGGACGATATCGAGGGCGTCGGCCTCGTTCATGGCTGGATCGCGCTGTCTGCCTAGCTGGCCGGCTTGATCGAGACGCCGGTGCCGACCGGGACTTCCGTGCCGTTCTGCAGCACGGCGATCAGGCCGCTACTGGCGAGCTTCACCGAAGCAACCGTTCCGGTCGTCTTGCCGTCGGCGGAGGTGATCGAGCGGCCGATCAGGGCGTCTGCCTGCGACAGCGCCGAGGACTGGATGATCTGGTCGAGCTTGGTGTTCGCCTGGACCGACTGCTCCACCTGCGAGAACGTCGCGAGCTGCGCGACATATTGCGTGGAGTCCATCGGCTTGGTCGGATCCTGGTTCTTCATCTCGGCAATCAGAAGCTTCAGGAACGACTGGTAGTCGACCGCGGTCTTGGAGGTCGCCGTGGTGGTCGAGTTGGCGCCCGCCGGAATGGTCGTCGTCATGTCAACGGTCATCGTCCCCTATGCTCCCATTGCCAGCGCGCGCGGCGGTTCCACAACGTCGTCATTGCCGCCAAGCGCGCGGCGTTCCAGTGGATACAGCGCCCGGATCGCCTTCAGCGCTTCGTAAATGTGATCCTCGCCGACCATGCGATCGATCTGCTTCAACGCGCTGCAGATTTCACCGTCTTCGAAGCTGGCGATCAGCAAGGGCAGCGAGCGGCGGAACATCTCGCGGGCTTCGGAGGCGCCCTGCGGGTTCATCAGCATGATCTGCACGATGAAATAGAGCTGCTTCAGCGGCGTCGAGGCCTGGTCGGCCTGGATGACATGGCTCTCCAGCAGAAACTGGACGTCATTCATCAGCTCGAGCGAGACCTTGCGGTCGACGCGGATGACGGCACCGTTGATGTAGATCTTCTCGTTCGGCTTCAGCGAGATCTTGAGCGTGTTGGTCATTGGATACCGTCCCGGATGATCTGCGACACCTCGATCAAGCCTTCGAAATTGCTGGTTCGGCCCTGCCGAATGTCCTCCGTCTCGCGCAGCAGCCACAGGCCGATCGAGATCAGGTTGGCGCGCAGTTCCTTCGGCAGGGCATTCTCGCTGGAGCCGAGATCCTCGACGAAGGTGGTCCAGATGCGATTGGTGAAATGCAGCGCCTCGACCGCTTCCATCGAGTCATGGCCGACGGCCGCTGCGGCGGCCAACATGTCGATCGAACGGGTCAAGAGCTGCCGCTCCCGGTCCTTGGCATCGGCGACGGAGTCGGTCTGGATGTCGGCGTAGGAGAATTGATACATCGTGGAAGCTCGGTTCCGGTTGTCAGGTCAGGTAGTTCAACAGGCTGAGTTGCTGCAGGCGCGCGGTCAGGGCGAAGGACGTCTCAATATGCTGCGTCAGGTCGGCAACGCGGGTCGCGGCCTCGGAGGGATCGACGCCTTCGAGGTCGATGATGTGCTTCTCGAAGAGATCGACCTGGGTCTTCATGCGGTCGCTGGCGTCGGAAACGCGCTTCTGCGCGAGGCCGGCTTCGGACTGCACCTGGACGATGCCGCCGATGGCTTCGCCGACCAGCTTCTGCGCGCGGCTGACGATCGTGTTCTGGCCCGCCTCGCTGATTTTGCCGGTAAAGAGAGTGCTGACCATGGCAGCCGCCATGGCGAGCTTGCGGATGCCCTGCTCGTTGGCGCTGACCGAGGTCTGGGTGGTCTCGCTCAAGGCGATGCGGCTGGTGATCTGATCGTCCGTCGCGCTCGACCAGTTGGTCTGCCAGCCGGAGCCCAGGAATTGCGGCTCGACGGCGGTGGTGATGAAATCGTCCATCTGGGCGGCGGTGATGCCCGCGGCGGCCGGGTCGTTCTGGGGGAATCCGAAGTAGCTGGTGAAGGCAGCATCGAACGCTGCCTTGGCGGGTGAACCGGCGGCGCTGAAATCGTCTATCGGCTTGACGTCGGTGTTGGTGCCGGCAAACAGATATTCGCCATTCACGCTGGTGTTGAGGATGGCCGTCATCTGCTGCAGCGCGGTGGCGCCGGAGGTCTGCGTGACGCTGGTCGAGGAGTCGCCCGACACGGCGCTGGTCAGCGCCGTCAGCAGGTCCTGCGCGACATCCGACAGCTGGCCAAGCGAATCCTGCGTCGATGTCAGGCGCGCGGCGACCAGCGAATTGGAATCGATGATGCCGTTGAGCCGGTCGAGATCGCGCTGGAAGGTGACGGCCTGGGTCGTGCGCCCGCCAAGCGCGAGGCCGACATCCGCCACCTTGCCGGTCTGGGTTTCCGTCGTCGCTTTGACGAGATCAGCCTGCATGCGCATCTGCTGGTAGCGCAGGGCGTTGGAGATGGCGGCTGAGGAAACGGCTGTCGCTTTCATGGCTTATCCCACCGCGCCCAGCAGGGCATCCAGCATGTCGTCGACGGTCTTCATCATGCGGGCCGATGCCTGATAGGTGTGCTCGAGGTCGAGAAGCAGGGACATTTCCTGGTCGACATTGACGCCGGTGTCGTTCGACAGCGCCTCGGCCGTGCGCGTGGCCAGCGCCTCCTTGGCGTCGGCATTGGTCGATGCCTGCTGGCGCACGCCCTCGAACCAGCCGATCGCGTTGGCCGCATAGTCGGAAACGCCGGAGGTGATGGTGATGCCGGCAGACGTATCGAATGCCATCGGTTGATCCAGCCTGTCGGAGTAGGCGATCAACAGGTCGGAATAGGAAGCGGCGCCAGCGGTGTTTGAGACATAGGCCAACCCGTTGGCACCCCCGTCGCGCAGGAGCGCGGGGTTGCCGCCGGCGCTCGGATCGAAGGCGGCGTTGACGCTGATCGAACCCGCGAGGCCGTCGACCAACGTGCCCGCCGGCGGGATCGACGGCGCGCCCGACCAGGTGAACAGGCCCGCGGCGTCGGGCTGTGCCGGCGCGGTCTCGGCGAAGGCGGTGATGAGGCCGCGGGCGATTTCGTCGAGCTGGCTCTGCATGGTCGAGGCGACGCTGTCGCGCAGCTTGATCATGCCGGCAAGCTTGCCGACGGCGGTGGTGTTGTCGCCGGAACCGGCCGACAGCGGCACGTTGTCGATGTAGACCCTGCTGCCGGCAGCGCCGGCCGAATAGCCGGACGACGGCGTGAATGTCACCGAACGCGGCACCGTCTCGAACAGCGTCGTGCCGTCGGTGGTGGTGATCACCATGTCGTTGTCGCCGCGCGTGAAGGTCGAGATCGGAACGTATTCGGCGATCTTCTTCAGGATCGCGTCGCGCTGATCGAGCGCGTCGGAGACGTCGGTGCCCGAGCGGGTGCCCGAGATGACAGCCTTGTTGGCGTCCTGAAACTGACCGAGCAGCGAATTGAGATCGCTGACGGCGGTGGCGATCTGGCTGTCGGTCTGGGTGCGGAAGTCCTGGATTGCCGTGGTGCCGTCGTTCAGCGATCGCACCGCCTGCTTGGCCGCGTCGATGACGTTGGCGCCGAGGTTCTGGTTCGACGGCGTCGTCGCGTAAAGCTGCAGCGCCTGCTGCAGATTGGCGATCGCGGTCGAGGCGGACGATGCGTTGTCGACGCCGTTGACCGACAGGTCGAGCTGGTCCATGCCGGCATACAGCGCGCTCTGGCCGCTGGAAGCCGAAAGCGCGCTCAGGTTCTGGCGAAACAGGAGATCGTTGGTCGCCCGCTGGATTTCCACCGATCGGGCGCCGGGCGCCGTGCTGGTGACCACGGCGACGCGGCGAGCATAGTCTGTGTTCGACGCGTCGGCGACATTGCGCGAAACAACGCTGGTCTGCTTCGAAGTGGCCAGAAGCGCCGACTGGGCGATGCTCAATGCGGTGGAAAGCGACATGCGGGTCTTTCACGCGGGCCGGCGCCCGCCGGTTATCTCTTCAAGTTGACCAGGACATCCATCAAATCGGAACCCGTCTGGAAGACCTTGGAATTGGCAGTGTAGCTGCGCTGCGCTGCAATCATGTTGGTCAGTTCCTCGGCGATATCGACGTTGGAGTTCTCCAAAGCCCCCGAGACGATGGAGCCAAGCTTGCCTTCATTCGCGAAGCCGATGCGCACAGTGCCGGAGTCGGCGCTCTGCACGTAGACATTGCCGGGCATGGCGGTGAGGTTGTCGGGACTCTGGACGTCGGCCAGCGGGATTTTCCAGAGCGGCTTGGTCGAGCCGTCCTCGAACTGTGCGTAGATGATGCCGTCGCTGCCGATCTGGATCTTCTCGATCGTGCTTGGCGGATTGCCGTTGACGTTGGCATTGGAGACGGTGAAGCCGGCGCCGAGTTGCGTCAGCTTGGACAGATCGAGGTCGAGGGTCGCGCCGTTCGGCACCGTGAAGGAGATGCCCGTGGTCGCACCGGTGAGCTTGCCGGTGGTGGTGTCGAAGGTGAGATTGGCTGTGCCCAGCGCGCCGCCCGTGTACGGGAAGGACGTGCCGGCGGTCGCTTGCGACTGGTCGAAGACCGAGACCTCCCAGGTGCCGGTGCCGGTGTTGGTGAAATAGACGTCGAGCAGCACCTTGTTGCCGAGATTGTCGTAGGCAACCAGCGAGGACTTCGAGGTGTACTCGGCGGTGGGATCGTTGCTGGAGGGCAAGGGACCGGAGGGCGGCGTCGCGCCGGCCGGCAGGTTGCCATTGAAATTGCCTTCCGTGCTCGGCGTCGCCGTCATCTCCTGATCGGAGATCTGCACCGGCACGAGGCCTTCGAAACCGTTGGCGGTCGCCGCCGGATCGCCATTGGCGTAGCTGTAGGCCATCAGCTGATAGCCGGCGGCGTTGACCAGCTTGCCCTCGGCGTCCGGCACGAAGGCGCCGGCGCGCGTGAGATAAGGGGTGCCGCCGGCATCCTGCACGACAAAGAAACCGTCGCCGTTGACGGCGAGATCCGAGACCGAGGTCGTGTATTGCAGCACGCCCTGCGAACCGATGGCCGAGCGGATGGTGGTCGTGACGCCGCCGGAATTGTATGCGCCGCCGGTGGTCGGCATGATCAGCGTCGAGAATTCCGCCGAGGAGCGCTTGTAGCCGGTGGTGTCGGAGTTGGCGATGTTGTCAGCCACGGTGGACAAGCGGTTGGCCTGGGCATTCATGCCGGAAACGCCGGTCCGCATCATTCCGTAGAGGCTCATCGATACTTCTCCGCAGTGCCTGGTGGAAGCTACAAGCTATGCCTCTTGTCTTGCGCGAGGCTGGCGGGGCAAATGGTTGCGCCGGCCATCAAAACACCAGCCGATAGCCGAGGAACCGCTTGGAATCGATCGGGTCGTGACCGAGCCTCTCGCGCAGCTTCTTGCGCAGCTTGCTGATGTGGCTCTCCACCACGTTCTCCTCGACCTCTTCGTCGAAGATGCCGTAGATGGCGTTGAAGACCTGTGTCTTGGTCACGCGCCGGCCGCGATTGCTGGCCAGATATTCCAGTATCCGGCGCTCACGGCGCGGCAGCGGCAGCGGCTCGCCATCGATCTCCGGATCGCGCCCGTCCATGAAGATGCGCATCGAGCCGACCTCGGTATAGGCCGCTTCTTCATGGGCTCGGCGGCGTATGGCGCTGATGCGGGCCAGAATCTCGCGGATATGGACAGGCTTGCGCACCACGTCGTCGACGCCGCTTTCGAACAGCCGCAATGTGTGTTCGAGCGAATGCTGTTCGCTGAGCGCGATCACTGGCGCGCCGGTGCGGTCACGGATCTGGCGCGGCGAGATGGCGCCTTCGCGGCAGTCGCCGATGAGGAAGGCCCTGACCGATCTCAGATCGGTGTCGGCTGCGGAACTCACCCACTCGCCGAACTCGCCCGGCGCGAACCCCGCGGTGGCAACGCCCTCGCGATCGAAAAGTGAGCTGTAGCCTTCAGTTACGAGCTCGCGCTCATCAACGATCACGATCATCGGCCCGCCCTCCGAATCATCTCATCTGCCCCGTGCGGAAAGGCCTAGCGGGTGCGGCGAATCCTGAAAAACCGTCATTTCTTGTAGCTATTTTCTTGGGAGTTTTTTGGAGAGCCGTAATAAAGCGGTCGCGCGGGTGACGTGGCAGCGACAAGGCGCAGGCGACGCCGGGCCTCTGAGAACGGCGCGCGGAGAGGATGGTTGGCCGCCGTCCGACGTAGCAACTATTGGTTGCAGAAAGCGCTGGCGTTCGGCGTCCACTTGCCGAAGCCGGTCGCGACCATGTTGGCGATGACCCGGCAGACATAGATCTTCTGCGCGGGGTCGTTGTCGGGGCCGGCATGGTAGCGGGCGACGGCCATCGACCAGGTCACGTGACGGGCATGGAGACTGGCCAGGAAGCGCGCCGCGTAATCGACGTTCTGGTGCGGGTCGAGCATGTCCTGAACACTGCTGAACTGCGCGCCGTGATAGCGATGGTTGATCTGCATGCAGCCGAGGTCGATCAGCGTCTTGCCTTCGCGGCGGGCACTCTCGAACCTGGCAAGCGCCTCGCCCCGGCTGCGCGGAAAGACGGCTTTTCCTTCTATATTCATGGCGTTAGGCTGAAGGCTGCCCTTTTTGCCGGTCTCGGTGAGGCCGACCGCATAAAGGATCCCGGCCGGCACGCCATAACGATCGGCAGCGCGCAGGATCTCCGGCTCGCATGGGTTGGCGGCCGCGGCTGCGGCGCCGGAACCGACGCTAAATATACATATCGTCGCCAGCGCGCTCGCGAAGAGGCGAAGCCGCGCGGCCGAATTCCTGTGCGCCATGGCCGTCGTTCCTTCCCGGTTGCCGGTCGCCCCCGGCACTGTTGCCTCCCGAATTCCCCGGTTGGAACGAAGGCTGATCACGGCCCCCCGACAGCGGCGACGCGCTGGTTGCATCGGCGCGGCCGGCCGCATGGGCTGCTATCGAGGGTTGCAGGATGGTGACCGTGTCGACGTCGAAGCCGAGGCTGCGCATGGACTTGACGATGGCATCGCTGTCGGCGGTCAGACGGCGGTGAGCCTCGTGCGTCTCCGGCTTCATCTCGATCGAAAGCTGCTCCCCGGAGAGGCGCAGGCTGGCCGTCACCGCGCCAAGCTCGGCAGGGTGCAACTCGATCTTCAGGACATGTGTCGGAACGGCAACAGAATTGGTCGGCTGTGAGCGCGTCGGAGCGCTCGAGAAGGCCTGCTGAACGCCTTCGTCCGAGGCGATCGCCTCGATCAGCGCCGATGCCGTCTGGCTCATCGGATTTTGCGCCGGCACGGGAAAGCTCTGCTGGGCGACCACATCGATGCGCCCGGCCGACGAAGCCTGTTTCACCTGCGCGGACGAGGTGGACAGCTTGATTGTCTCGGGCTCCTTCGTCTCCGGCGCCGGCCGCTTGGAGGTCAGCTCCGCGATATCGACTGCGTCACGGTCCTGCTGCTGTGCAGGCGACCGATCGCCACGCTGCACCGGTTCGTCGAACCCGGTCCCGGCAGTCAATGCCTGGCTGCGTTCGATAGCCGAATACGCAGTGGCGGTGGTGGCGCGGCTGAAGCGAGCGACGGCGCCGGCGGCGGCATCTTCGGCCAGCACGGATTGCGCCTTATCGCCGGCAGCCAAGAGTTCGGGAATTCGCGGTTCGTGGGTCCCAGCCGGGACCGAGGTTTCCGCAGCGACTTCGTCCGTGGCGGCGCCGGGCGAGGTCGAGAACTGCCTCATCTCATGCAGCGCTACGAGCAGCGGTAGCCGGTCCTGAAGCGAAGGCATATTCGCGGCCACGCCGGTCGCGTCGCCGCCGACGCCGGCGTCGAGCTGCCCAGGCTCGCGGTGCTCCTTCTCGGCCTTGCCGGCCGTCGGTCCTGAAGAAGCAGCGGCGTCCGGTTCGTCGTCGGCCAGTTTCGTCTGCGCGGAATCCCTGGCTGCGCGCGCCGACGGTGGCGTGGTCTGCAGTGCTGCCTGCCGCTGAGCGTGCCGGCCCGGCTGCTTTTCGGTGCCCTTCACCATGTCGCCGAAACTGTCATCCTTGCTCTTGGCATCCGCAGCGGACGGCTTCGAGTGGGCAGCGGCGGACACAATTCCCGAAAGGGCCTGGCCAAGGCTGGGGGTCATTGGGGAGCTGCTCCAAGTAGCTGGTCGATCTGTTCGAGTTTTCGGCGCGCGGTCATCATGGCGGCGTCGGTGGGGTCGTGGGGATCGAGCCCTGCCGGCGCCGATGCCGAAGCTGGCACGACGGGGGCCGGCACGACCGTTCCCGGCGCTGCCGGTTCCGCGGCGGCGGCCGTCGGCTCTGCCGATGCCGGTGCTGTTGGGGGCGCGTCGCCAGGTGCCGAGGCGTCCAGAGGCGCGGGCGCGGCTGGCTCGCTCGATGCCGCGACGGCCGGCTTCTCGGACGTCGCGCCTTCCACCGGCGGCAGGCCCGCCGCGTCTGGGTCGGTCTCCGCGGCGTTGTCAGCCGCCGATTGCGGCTCAGGCACCTCGACGGGCTTGGGCGCAAGGCCTGCTGCTACCGCTTCTGGCGAGGCAGCGGCAGGCCGCGCAACGACCCCGTCGGCGATGGCTTGCGCTGCGTCGAGCAAAGCGCGATCGCCCTCGGAGAGCTTGCCGCGGTCGATCTTGCCGAGCTTTTGGCGTACGTCTTCTATGGTGGCCGAGGTCACCGTGGACAGGCTGGAGTAGAGCTGGGCACGGGGATCGTCCTGATTGTCGTTGCCGTCCCGGCCCTGCTCGGCACGCGCCGAGGCGAAGGCGGAAAGGTCCGCAAGTCCATCGATCGCGGCCCGGCGGGCGATGCGCAGATAGATCACCTTCTCGCGCTCGGGATCCATCATCGCGGTGATGTCGGCGAGCTTGTCCTGGCTGATCGACATATGCAGCGCGATGACCCCGGAAACGAAGGAATCAGCGAACTGGCTGGCATAGGGCGAATAGAGAAAGGCTTCGACATACTGGGTCGAGGCAAGGGCGAAGCGTGCCGCGTCGCCCTGCGCCGCCGCGATGCCGACCGAACGGCGAAGTGCCGCCTCCTCGACCAGAGTGCCGGGACTGAGCAGGCGGGCCTCGTCGAGCAGGGCAAGCGCCGCGGTGGGCTGTTCGGGCGCAAGCAGCGAACCCTTGACCAAGGCCAGGAAGGCACCAAGGTCGCTCGGGACGCTCATCGGATCGATCGGCCTCAGGATTTCGATCGCCACCGCGGGTTGGCCGTTCAGGTAGGCAACGATGCCCTTGGCGATGGTGAGGCTCTGCGGGTCGGCCGTCGCACGCGAAGCCGCTGCCGCGACCGTGACGGGATTGCCGCCGCTCATGCCGTAGACGAGCAACGCGCGAAAGTTCTTGGGGTCCTTGAAGTCCTCGGCATCGGCGGCGCGCAGCCTGGCATCGGCCAGCTCGAGAAGCTTGGCCTGCATGGGCAGCGCGGCATGGTCACCGCCGGCAATGCGATCCTGGACCAACTGCAGCGAGCGGACCAGCTGGTAAGGCTGCAAGGCGTCCTGCGCGAAGGCCGCGGGAATCGATCCTGCACCGAGCAGCAGCAGACCGATGGCGCGGCCGATGACGGTCCTGGCTCTCATCCGCCGGTCGCCATCAGGATCTCGATGCGGCGGTTGGCCGCCGCCAGCGGATCGGTTGCGATCTTGGGCTGACGGTCGGCGAAACCGGCGACCTCGGTGATGCGGCTTTCGTCGACGCCGCCGCGCACCAGCATGTAGTAGGCGGAATGGGCGCGCGCGGTGGACAGCCGCCAGTTGTCATAGGCATCGCTGCGAAACGGCCGCGCATCGGTATGGCCGCCGATGGTGATCGTGCCCTTCTTCTCGTTGATGATGTGGCCGATTTTCTCCATCGCCAGCACCATTTCGCGTCGCGGCACGGCGGAGCCGATCTCGAACATGCCGAAGTCGAGCTGGTCGGTGATCGAGATGACGACGCCCTTGTCGGTGGCCTCGACGGAGACGCCCTCCGCCAGCTTCTCGCCCGGCGCGAAGGCCTTGGCCAATTCCTGCTTGATTTCGGCCGCGGCCTCGAGGGCGGCGCTGCTCGGGCCCCTTTCGCCCTTGTCGGAAACCGGCTCAGCCTCTGCCATCTCCGGCTTGGCCGGCTCGGCCTGTTCGATTTCGGTTTTCGCATCGGTCGCGATGGCCTGTTCGGCCTGAGCTTGTTCGGCCTCAGCCTTGTCGACCTCGGCTATCCGTCCCCGGATTTTCTCGCCCTTGCTCTCTTCGCCTTCGCCGGCCGCGCCTTTCGCCCCAGCCGATCCGGCGACTGGCTTGGCGCCCGGCTTCTGCGGCCCCGTCAAGGGCTCGAGCGGCGCTTCCAATTGCGGCGGCGCCGGTGGCACGGCCTTGACCTTCGGCACCTGGCTCTCGGCGATCTTGTCTCCGGGCTTGGCCGGATCGCCTTCGATCTTCTGTCGTTCGGCACTGGCTTCGGCACCGGGCGTGGCTACCTGCTGCGACCAGAAATCAGGCGCGAACGGATCGCGATAGGATTCGCCACCGGAGGCGCCGGTCGCCGGGCCGGCATTCCGCGCGCCGCCTTCGCCCTTGGCGCTGACGTTCTGCATCACGCCGGTGTCGGTGGCGATTTCCGCGAGTACGGCATAGGGATCGGCGAATAGATGCTCGTCGGAGAAGTCGGACGGTTTCTGCGTGGCTTGTTTCGTCTGCTTGCGATCGGAAGAGCCGGCACCGCCCTTGCCGTCCTCGCCCGCCTTGCTTGCGCCATCCTGCGGGTTGTCGGCGGTCAGGCCCACCTTGCTCGGGCCGTCGCCGAGGTCCTCCAGGCCCTTGCGGCTGGAGTTGCGGTCGATCAACTCGACCGGATTGAAGTAGCTGGCGACGGCGGCCTTGGTCTGCTCGTTGGCTGCATTGATCAGCCACATGACGAGGAAGAAGCACATCATCGCGGTCATGAAGTCGGCGAAGGCGATCTTCCAGACGCCGCCGTGGTGGCCGTCGTCATGCCCGTCGTGATTGCGCTTGACGATGATGATCTCGTGAACGGCCTCGCCGTGGTCGACGGCGCTCATGACAAGGCCTCCGAAAGCGAGGCCGACCATTCGGCGATGCGCGTCTCGAACACCGCCTCATCGATCGTCACGGTGAGGTCGAAGCCCGGGACTTCGGCGAAATCGAGATTGGCGGCACGGGACCCAAGCGCCTGCCTCAGCGGTTCGAACAGCGAAAGCGGTCCGCGAACGCCGATGCGCACCGCCTCGCTGTCGGCGACTGCGGCGCCTATCGCGCGGGAAAGCGCGGCCAGCGAACGCTTTTGCAGATCCTCGCTGAGGAGGCCACCGATGATGCGGGCAATGGTCGCGCCGGCGAGTTCGCTGACGCGGGCCTCCATGGTGTCGATGCGGGCGGCGACCGCCGCTCCAAGATCGCCGCCGAAACTTTCCAGAAATGCTTGCGCGGCCTCGTCGTTAGCCTGGCGCTCGGCGTCGAGCGCCGCCTGGTGCGCCAGCGCCAGACGCGCCTCCAGCGCGGCTTCTGCATCGGCGACCGCCTCGGCGATCAGCGCGCCGATATCGGCTTGCGGCGCCGGTTCGGCCGGCTTGTGCTCGGCGGCGGGCGGCGCCTGGCCGGCGCGAGGAGCGCGCGCGCCGAAATCGGGCAGGAGATCGAAGAGTGCCGAAGCCATGGCCTATACCGCTGCCTCCGGCGCTGCAGCCCATTTGCGCAGGATCTGCGCGGTGCGCTCCTCATTGAGGTCGACCATGCGCGCCAGCCGCTCCTGCGGAGCCGGCCGGATCTTCTGGCGCAGGTCATCGAGCGGGGTGGCGCCGGGGCGTGTTCCCGGTATGGCGCCGATGGACGGCGGCGGGGCCTCGGCGGTGATCGCGGCCACCGGTGCTTCGGGTGTCGGCAGCGAGCGCTGGACGTCGTCGAAGCTCGGGCCGGTGAGAGCCGCCGGCTTGGCCGAGGCGGTCAGCGCGGCAGCCATCGGTTTCAGGCCGAAGAAGGCGACCAGGAAGACGACGATGATGAAGGCGCCGGCATTGATGAGCGTGCCGGTGTACGTGCCGATGGAGGCGAGGATACCAGGCTGGTCGACCGGCTCGCCGTCGAGGCCGTCGATGAACTCGACAGCAGAGACGTCGATGACGTCGCCGCGCTTGTCGTCGAAGCCGCTGGCGGAAGCCACCATCTTCTGGATTTCGGCGACGCGCTTGGCGATCTGCTCCGGCGTGGCGTCCTTGCCGAGGATGGTCTTGAGCCGCTCCTGGTTGACGACCACCGCGATCGACATCTTGTTCACCGAATAGCCGTTGGAAACGGTGGCGATCTTCTTCGAGTTGATCTCGTAGTTGGTGATCTCTTCCTTGCGATCGTTCTGTGAGGACGACTGCGGCCCTTCGGTGCTGGGCGCCTCGGTCTGGGGCAGGTTCTGCTCGACGCTGGTCGGGGTCGTGGCCTGTTTCTGGTTGCTGGCCTCGTTGGTGCGCACCGACTGCACCGACCGCTCGACGCGCGATTCCGGATCGAAGATGGTCTCTTCCGTCTGGCGGGTATCGGTGTTGACGTCGGCCTTGACGCTGGCGCGGAAATTGTCGGGACCGAGATAGGGCGTCAGCGCCCGGCGGATGTTGTCGCCGATCTGCGCCTCGACCGTCTGCTCGACGCCGAGCGTGCGGGCGGCGCTGGTGTTGGAGGGATCGTCACCGGCAGCAAGCAGGTTGCCGTTGGAATCGAGCACCGTGACCTTGTCGGCCGAGAGCCCGGGCACCGCCGCGGCGACGAGGTGACGGATCGACATCGCGCTCTTCTGGGCGTCAATGCCGGAATAGCGGATGACGACCGATGCCGAAGGCTGCTGCTCGTCGCGGCGGAAGTTGGCCCGCTCGGACATCACGATGTGGACCCGGGCTGCCTTGATGCCGGCGATCGACTGGATGGTGCGTGCGATCTCGCCTTCCAGCGCCCGCACGCGGGTGATCTGCTGCATGAAGGAGGTCAGGCCGAGCGAGCCGACATTGTCGAACAGCTCGTAACCGGCATTGGCGCTGGTGGGCAGGCCTTTTTCGGCCAGCAGCATGCGCGCCTGCGCCGTGGTCCCGGCGGGCACCAGCACCGAGGTGCCGTCGGCACCGACATCGAAGCCGATGCCGGCCTCGCCCAGCACCAGGCCGATCTGGTTCACATCGGAGCGATCGAGCCCGACATAGAGCGTCTCGTAGGCGGGACGGTTGAGGTAGATCGAGGCGACGCCGATGACGGTCATGACCAGGGCAGCGATGCCGCCCATCAGAGCGAGACGCCTGACGCCGAAGTTGCGCAGATTCGCAATGATGCTCTGGATCTGTTCCGGCACGATTCAACCGCTCCCAGCATGACTGTCCGCCGGCAGACTAGACGGTGAAGCTTGTGCGAGGATGATAGTGCGCTGTCCGACGCCCGTGCGGTGGAACCGACCCGCCGCGAAACAAAAAAGGCCGCGCTGGGGGCGCGGCCTTCCGAAGAGCGAGGAAGTCAGGCTGGGGATCAGCTCTTGAACAGGGCCAGGATCGACTGCGAGTTGCCATTGGCGATCGACAGCGCCTGGATGCCCAGCTGCTGCTGCACCTGCAGGGCCTGCAGGCGGGTCGATTCCTTGTTCATGTCGGCGTCGACAAGCGCGCCGACGCCCTTGTCGATCGAGTCGGAGAGGTTCGACAGGAAGCTCTGCTGGGTGTCGATGCGCGATTTGGCGGCGCCGAGATAGGCAGCGCCGGTCCCTAATTTGGCAAGCGCCGTTTCGACGCTGTCGAGGGCGGTGTCGATTGCCGTGTCAGCGACAGCAGCCGAGCTCGGATCAAAGAAGGTCGTGGCGAGCAGGCCGCCGACGATGCCGCCAGTGCCGGCGATGTCGAGCACCTGCGTGTCGGTGGCCGCAACGTTGATCGTGTCGATGGCTACCGTCGTGCCGGTACGGTTGTAGGAGGCGACGATCTGCAGGTCGGAAGCGGCCGTGCCGTCGTTCTGCAACAGGTTGGAGCCGGCATAGCTGGCATTGGTGACCGACGACTTGATCTGTTCCTGGATGGCCTTGATTTCGGTCGCGATCTTCTGCTGGTTGTCCTGGCTGGCGCCGCGGGCGGTAACCAGCTTGGCCTTGATCGAGTCGACCTGGTCCTTGATGTCGGTGATGGCGGTATAGGCGGTGTCGACCTTGCCGGCGCCGAGGCCGAGCGCGTCCTGAACGGCCGAGAGAGCCTTGTTGTCGGACTTCATCGACGTGGCGATCGACCAATAGGCGGCGTTGTCGGAAGCGGTTGCGACGCGATAGCCGGTCGAGATTCGCGCCTGGGTGGTCTCGAGCTGCTTGTTGGTGTTGTTCAGGCTCTGAAGCGCGGTCAATGCCGCGGCGTTGGTCATGATGCTTGCC
This sequence comes from Mesorhizobium sp. M3A.F.Ca.ET.080.04.2.1, assembly GCF_003952525.1. Taxonomy (NCBI): domain Bacteria; kingdom Pseudomonadati; phylum Pseudomonadota; class Alphaproteobacteria; order Hyphomicrobiales; family Phyllobacteriaceae; genus Mesorhizobium; species Mesorhizobium sp. M3A.F.Ca.ET.080.04.2.1. Next base: position 4,895,456 of record NZ_CP034451.1, read on the forward strand.
AAGATACACCCCTTTCAAAGCAGACATGCCTGCGCATGCCGGTCAACCTTCGGCGGGGGCGTCATGCCTTTCGACCTACCGGTCTGCCCGTCATAGCGATTGGTTAACCATAACTAGCGCGTCATCGTTAATGGCGCGTTAAAGCCATGCTCTGAACACGGGAAGGCAAACATTCACGCAACGAAAATCGGGCCGCGCTGGTCGCGCGGCCCGATGCAAATGACTGGAGCGTTTGGAGCGATCAGCCGCGGAAGAGCGACAGGATCGACTGCGAGTTGCCGTTGGCGATCGACAGCGCCTGGATGCCGAGCTGCTGCTGCACCTGAAGCGCCTGCAGACGGGTCGATTCCTTGTTCATGTCGGCATCGACCAGCGAGCCGACGCCCTTGTCGATCGAGTCGGAGAGGTTCGAGAGGAAGCTCTGCTGGGTATCGATGCGCGACTTGGCGGCACCGAGCGAGGCGGCGCCGGTAGCGAGCTTGCCGAGCGCCGTTTCAACCGTGCCGAGCGCGGTGTCGATGGCCGTGTCAGCGACGGCAGCCGAACTCGGGTCGAAGAAGGTCGCGGCGAGCAGGCCGCCGACGATGCCGCCGGTGCCGGCGACGTCGAGAACCTGGGTGTCGGCAGCAGCGACGTTGATGGTGTCGATGGTGACGGTCGCGCCGGTACGGTTATAGGAAGCGACGATCTTCAGGTCGGACGCCGCCGTGCCGTCGTTCTGCAGCAGGTTCGAGCCGGCGAAGTTGGCGTTGGTGACCGACGATTTGATCTGGTCCTGGATGGCCTTGATTTCGGTCGCGATCTTCTGCTGGTCTTCCTGGCTGGCGCCGCGGGCAGTGACCAGCTTGGTCTTGATCTCGTCGACCTGGTCCTTGACGTCGTTGATGGCGGTATAGGCGGTGTCGACCTTGCCGGCGCCGAGGCCGAGCGAATCCTGAACGGCCGAGAGAGCCTTGTTGTCGGACTTCATCGACGTGGCGATCGACCAGTAGGCGGCGTTGTCGGAAGCGGTGGCGACGCGATAACCGGTCGAAATGCGCGACTGGGTGATCTCGAGCTGCTTGTTGGTGTTGTTCAGGCTCTGGAGGGCGGTCAGAGCCGCAGAATTGGTCATGATACTGGACATGGCTACTCGTACCTTGATTTTTTTACGCTGGTTTTTTTGACATACCGGCTCTTCCGGTATGACGGTGCGGCATCATGCCAATGATCGCTGAGACCCGATCACCCGCCATCTGGAGGGACTATGCAGATGAGTCCCTACCAAAGAGCTAAACCCGACGGTTAATCGAAGCTGTATTTGTGCGATAGTTGCGCGTGACGGCACCAGCCCGGCGCCGCATGCGGCAGTCAGGTAAAGGATCGCACCAGACTGCCGACCAAAAGGTTCCAGCCGTCGATCAGCACGAAGAAAAGGATCTTGAACGGCAGCGAGACCACCGTCGGCGGCAGCATCATCATGCCCATGGCCATGGTGATGGTGGCGACGATCAAATCGATGACGAGAAACGGCAGCACGATGAGGAAGCCGATCTCGAAGCCGCGCCTGATTTCCGAGATCATGAAAGCCGGAACCAGGATGCGCAGGTCGACGGTCTCGCGCGAGACGGTCTGGCCGCGCTCGCGGGCCAGGTCGGCAAACAGGTCGAAATCCTTGTCGCGCACATTGTGCAGCATGAAGGTGCGGAACGGGTCGGAAATCTTGTCGAAGGCCTCGGCCTGCGTGATCTGGTTGTCCATCAGCGGCTTGACGCCGGTATTCCAGGCCTGATCGAAAGTCGGCGCCATGACGTAGAAGGTCATGAACAGCGACAGCGAGATGAGGATCAGGTTGGCCGGCGTCGACTGCAGGCCGATGCCCGCACGCAGGATCGAGAAGGCGATGACGAAGCGGGTGAAGCTCGTCACCATGATCAACAGGCCCGGCGCCACCGAGAGCACGGTGAGCAGGCCGAACATCTGGATGATGTAGCCGACGGTGGTGCCGTCGGCCCGGCCGATGCCGCCGAGATCGAGCTGCTGGGCCGTGGCGAGCGAAGTGGTGAGGACGACGAGCGCCGTGGCGACGAGGAACTTTCTCATTCGAGCAGCATCGTCCTGATCAGTATCTGTTTGGCGTGGCCGCCGCTGCGCAGTGCCGCGCGCTCCTCGAGATCGGCTTTCAGATGCTGATAGCCGCTGGCGCCCTCGATCTGGTGCATCTTCAGCGTGCGTATGAACGCGAGCAGGTCCTGATGAATCTGGTCGGTCATTTCCGACGATTGCGGCGCGTCATAGAGCACCGATGCCTCCAGCCTCATCCAGACCTCGCTGGGCGAGGCGAGATTGGTGGTGATCGCCGCAAGCGGGACAACCGTGGGACCGGCAACCGGCTTGCCGGTTTCGGCTGGCCTTTCGCCCTCGCCGGCGTTTTCCGGTGCGACGGGGACCGGCTTCGGGCCTTCGCCCTCTTTGAGATAGCCGCCGGAGACCCAGCCCATGCCGACCGCGGCGCCCGTCATGACCAGCAGCATGGCGAGCTGGACCACAAGAGATGGTCCCTTCCTGGGCTGCGCCTGCTCGACATTCGCCACGTCCGCGGTGCCCCCGTGCTAGAATGGAAGAACTTGGTCGAGGATTTGCTGGCCGTAGGCCGGCTGCTGGATCTCGCTGACGCGGCCGCGGCCGCCATAGGAGATGCGCGCTTCGGCGATCCGCTCATAGGGGATCGTGTTCTCGGCGCCAATGTCGGACGGCCGCACCATGCCGGCGATGGTCAGCACGCGAAGCTCGTAGTTGACGCGCACCTCCTGCGAGCCCCTGATCATCAGGTTGCCGTTGGGCAGCACCGCGGTGACGACCGCCGCGACGTTGAGCTCCAGATTCTCCGACCGCTTGATCTCGCCATCGGCATTGGTTTCGGTGCTGGAGCTCAGGCCGGCGTCACCCTTGCCGCTTGTGCTCGTGCCGTCCCATCCGAGCATGACGTCATAGCCGAGCTTGCGTGCCGCGGTGCGGCTTCGGTCGTTCTGGTTCTTGAAATTGGCTTTGTCGTTCAGCTTGATGTTGACGGTCAGGATGTCGCCTTCGCGCAGCGCCCTCGGATCGGTGAAGAGCCGGCTCTGGCGGTCGTCCCAGAGCGAAAATTTTTTGACTGGTGCGGCCGGCGGCTCGGGGTAGCTGTAGGGGGCCACGCCGCCATTGCCGATGCCGGAGCCGACGGGCGACAGCGCAGGTTCCCGGCCGACCTCCTTGAGGTCGGTGCCGCAGCCGGAAAGTGCCGCGATGGCGAGAAGGACGAGGAACCTGCTTCTCATGATGGATCAACCCTTCGCGCCGCACTGGCCATGATGCCGGTGAGCGCCGCCGCCGCCTTCTGGTCCATTTCGTTGAGAATGACGCCGGCCTTGCGTGAATCGAGCTTCATCAGAATGGCGGCTGCGAGCTCGGCATTGACCATTGCCAGGCGCTCCGCCGCGGCGTCGGGTTTCATGCCGGCATAGATTTTGACGACGCTGTCCTCGGCGCGGGCCAGGAAGACTTCGCGGCGCTTCAGCCATTGCTCGTATTCGGCGCGCTTTTCCTCCAGCGCCTTGATGCGCTCGTCGACGCCGGCCTGAAGCTGCTTCAGCTCCTCGGCTTGCAAGGCATAGCGGCGGTCGCGCGCGGCGTCGGCGATGTTGGAGCAGAAGCGCTGGATCTCGCTTTCGTCCGGTGCCTTCTGGTGTGCCAGCTGGCCCGGCTGTGCCGGCGCCTGGCCGCCGGGCAGCACCTGACGCACTTCCTCCGCATGCCCGGAGGCACTGGCCATCAAGGCAAGCACGGCGGCGGCGAGCAGGCTATGCTTGTTCGGGGAGAAGAGGTCGATCATCGGCGTGCCTATTGGAGGACCAGATCGGCCTGCAGGGCACCGGCCGACTTGATGCCTTGCAGGATGGCGATGATGCCGTCGGGCTTCACGCCGAGGCGGTTGAGGCCGGAGACGAGCGTTTCGAGATCGGGACCGTCGAGCACTGCGACGCGGGCATTGGGCTGGGTCGCCTCGATCGCGGTGAAGGGCTCGACCGCTGTGTGCCCCTTGGAGAAGGGCGCGGGCTGAACGACCTTCGGCGCTTCGGTGATGCGCACGGTGAGCGTGCCGTGGCTGATGGCCACGCGCGAGATCCTGACGTTGTTGCCGATGACGATGGTCCCGGTACGCTCGTCGATGACGACACGCGCCGGCGCGTCCGACTCCACGACAAGGTTTTCGATCTCGGCGTAGAAGCGCGCAGCGGAAACGTTCTTCGGCCGCCTGATCTGCACGGTGCGGGCGTCGCGCTCGGCGGCGACGCGCATGCCGAAACGCTGCGACGTATAGTCGTTGATGGCGTCGGCAATGCGGATGGCGGTGGAAAAATCGGGATTGCGCAATTGCAGCGTCAGCACGCCCTGGTCGTCGAATTCGGCCGGCACCGAACGCTCGACTATGGCGCCGTTCGGCACGCGACCGGCGGTCGGAACGCCTTGTGTCAGCTGTTCGGCCTGGCCCTTGGCGCTGAAGCCGCCGACGATCACCGAACCTTGTCCGACGGCATAGATCTCGCCGTCCGCAGCCTTCAGCGGCGTCATCACCAGCGTGCCGCCGGCAAGCGAGGAGGCGTCGCCCATCGAGGAGACGTCCATGTCGATGCGGGCGCCCGACTGGACGAAGGGCGGCATGTTGGCGGTGACGATGACGGCGGCGACGTTCTTGGCGCGCGCGCTGCCGCCTTCGGTGGCAATGCCGAGATTCTCCAGCATGGCGCGGATCGACTGTTCGGTGAAAGGCGAGTTGCGCAGGCTGTCGCCGGTTCCCGCCAGGCCGATGACCAGGCCGTAGCCGACGAGCTGGTTGTCGCGCGCGCTCTGCAGCTGGGCGATGTCCTTGATGCGCGCGGCGACCTGGCCGGGCGGCAGCGTGCTCGGCCCGGTCGAGACGCGGAACATGCGCGTGGTGGTCTCGGGGTCGTATTCCGGATCGCTGGAGGCAGTGCCGTTCTTCAAAACAAGCTCGCGCTTGGCCTTGGGGGTGAGCCCATCGGCGAGCGCGGGCTGAAGACCGATTGCCGCGCTCAGCAGGATGGCCAATGCACGCATCACGACGCGCCGACCCTGATGCTGCCGTCCGCCATCACCGTGCCGGAAATGATCTTGCCGCTGTCGACGTTGCGGACCTTGACTAGGTCGCCGGCAGCGCCCGGCTGCAAGGTGACGGCCGTCGCCGAAATGGTGAGCGCGCCGGCGGTGAAGTAGACCTGCACCGAGGCACCCTGCTCGACAAGCCAGGCATCGCGTATGGCGGCTGTCGGAATGTACCGGCCGGGCACGAGGGTGCGCTTGGCAACCTTGCCCTCAAGTTCCTCGGCGCGTGTCGCCATGCCGTCCGGTCTGTGCTTGCCCGCAATAAGCGTCACCTGCTGGAGCGCGGCGAGCTCGATGGCCTCGCCGGGATAGATGACGCGATTGGGTATCAGCACCGCTTCGCCGGCCGCCTGACCGGCCGCGATCTGGTTCGCCGACTGACCGTCCGAGTCCTGCGCAAATGCCGGCATGCCGCCGGCGACCAGCGCCAGTGCCAGCGCGGCGCAGCGGAATGCGGAGCAGGAGATCGGCTTCGCCATGGTGCGCTACCTGATGTTCTTGGAAACCACGGACGCCATGTCGTCGGCAGCCTGGATCACCTTGGAGTTCATCTCGTAGGCGCGCTGCGCCGAGATCAGTTCGGTGATCTCCTTGACCGGATCGACGTTGGACGACTCCAGATAGCCCTGTTCGATCGTGGCGAAGCCGGGATCTCCGGGCACGCCGACATTGGCCGGGCCGGAGGCCGCCGTCTCCTGGAACAGGTTGTCGCCGAGCGGCGCCAGGCCGGCCTCGTTGGCGAAATTGGCGAGCTGGAGCTGGCCGAGGAGCTGGAGGTCGGTCTGGCCCTCGATGCGGGCGAAGACCTGGCCGGTCTTGTTGACGATGACCTCGACCGCGTCGGTCGGCACGGTGATGGCCGGGATCACGTTGGCGCCGTCGACGGTCACCAACTGCCCGGTGGCGTTGGTGTTGAAGGCGCCGGCGCGTGAGTAGAGCGTGCCGCCGTCGGCGCCCTCGATCTGGAACCAGCCCCTGCCGGTCAGCGCCAGGTCGAAGCTGTTGCCGGTGCTGGTCAGCTCGCCCTGGGTGTGGACGTTGCGCACGGCCGTGGTCTTGACGCCGAGACCAATGGAAACGCCTTCCGGCACCAGCGAGGTGTTCGAGCGGTTGGGCACCCCTTGCGTGCGGTCGACCTGGTAGAGCAGGTCCGAAAATTCGGCTCGGGCGCGCTTGTAGCCGGTGGTGTTGATGTTGGCGATGTTGTTGGCGATGACCTCGAGATTGGTCTGCTGGGCATTCATGCCGGTCGCGGCGATGGCAAGGGCTTTCATGACGCGGTCCTAGATATTCATGCGACTGATTTCGAGATAGGCGGAGACGACCTTGTCGCGGATGGCGATCGTCGTCTGCAGCGCCTGCTGGGCGCTCATCACGGCATCGACCACCTGGCGCGTGTCGGCATCGCCCTTGAGCGCCTGGATCGACAATTGTTCGGCGTTCTGCAGCGTGCCCACCGTCTTCGATGCGGCCTGGCTGAGAAGGTCGGCGAAGGAACTGCCGACGCTCTCGCCGGCTTGCGGACCCACGCCGCCAGGCAGCAGGCCAGGCGCCGCCGCGTCGGCGCCATCGATTGCCGGTTTGAACTGCAGCGCGCCGATACCGCCGATCATGACTGGTTCCTCATCAGATCGATGGTCATGGAGATCAGATCGCGCGCCTGCTTGATGACCTGGAGGTTCGCCTCATAGGAGCGGTTGGCCTCCGTCATGTCGGCCATTTCGACCAGCACGTTGACATTGGGCATCTTGACATATCCCCGTTCGTCGGCAGCCACGTTGCCGGGCTGGAATTCGACCGGGAAGTCCGATGGATCGCGGTCGATCGAGTTGACCTCGACCAGAGAGCCGCCGGTGGCGCGGTCGAGCTCCGAAGCGAAGGTGATCGTCTTGCGGCGATAGGGATCGGCGCCCGCCGAGGTGCCGGTCGACTGGGCGTTGGCGAGGTTTTCCGACACCACGCGCAGGCGCTCCGACTGGGCGCCAAGGCCGGACGAAGCGACTTTGAGGGCTGCGGTCAGCGCGTCCATCGTCAGCCCTTCGCCGCCATCGTCAGCATCGAATGGAAGGCCTTGACGATCGCCGTGTTGAGCTCGAAGGAGCGGCGGATCTCGCCCGCCTTCATCAACTCGTCCTCGAGCACCACCGTGTTCTTCGACGGCATGATCGAGCCGTTGTCCTCCTGCGGCTTGACGGCGAAACCGGCATTGGCCGTTTCGGCGCCAAGATGCCCGGACTGCGTGGCGCTGAGCGTGACCGCGGTCCGGTCCAGAACCTTTTCGAACGGCTCGACATCGTTTGCCGTGTAGCCCGGTGTGTTGGCATTGGCGATGTTGGATGCAACCGTGGACTGACGAACGGCAAGCCACTGCGACTGCCTGGTGGCGAGATCGAATAGGTTGACGGGTTCCATGGGAATCTCCGGGCGAGTGCGCACAAGACTAGGTGGCCAGTCTTGCGCGGACCTTGCGCGGCAGGCCGCAGCCGCCAGCGCTGTCCACCGTCGATTACCTGGAAAGCTCGATCACCTTGTCGGTGCTGGTGACGATGACCCATTTGCCGCCGCGCTGCTCGATCGAGCTGACGCGGCTGGAATCGGGCAGCACCGAGCCGCGCTGAACGATCCACAGGCCGGTGTCGTCCTCGATCATGGCGCGGCCATTGGCGACATGCACCATCTTGAATTCCGAAACCGCGGCAGGGAAGGGCTGTTCGTCGAGCCCGGGCGCCTTGTCGGGGTCTTCCGGCTCGTCCTGCAAGGTGCCGGTGGCGAGCAGGTCGAGATCGGGAACGTTCTTTGACGTCGGCGGCGCCCCTCGATTCTCCAGCTGCGATTCGCCGGCAACGCGCCCGTCATTGGTGCCGCTGCCGCCGAATTTGATCGCCTGCACGCCGAACTGGTCCTGATTGAAGAAGATGTACCACGGAAACAGCGCACAGATCAGGCCGAGCGCGATGCCGAGGGCGGCGATGACGAAATCGCTGCGCCGGTCGGCCGTCTTGTCTGTCAGGCGCGGGAACTCGGATCGCGGCGGCTGCGGCCAATCGGTGCGCGGAAACAGCCCATCGATCAGCGACTCGCGGCTGGCCTGCATGGTCTCGACGGTCTCAGGCTGCGGAGCCCTGGGCAGGGGAGGCCTGGTTGCCCTGGCGAGAATGGCGGCGGCCCTGCCAGCCATGGCGCGGGCAGCCTTCGCGTTGGCAGCTCTGGCAATGTCTGCTTCGGCTTCCTCTGCGGCCCGGGCCTCGGCGATCATCTCGCGCAAAAGGCGCTCGGTGTACTGAAGCTCAGTTTCCTTGATCGCCATTCAGCTTCCCCTTGAGATGGCGGGCGAGGTCGGCAAACGGATCCGCCGAGGCACGGTCCCTCGGCGATTGCGTGAGCGCTTCGTAGATCAGCGGCACCTGGCGCACGGCGATGTCGAGCTCGGCGTCGGCGCCGCTCTGGTAGGCGCCGAGCAGGCGGATGTCGCGCGTGTCCTCGAAGCGCGAGATCATCGACTTCAACCGGGTCACCAGCATGCGCTGTTCGGCGCTCCAGGCCTTGTCGGCGAGACGCGAGATGGACGACAGCGGATTGACCGGCGGATAGCGACCCTGCTCGGCGATCGAGCGGTCGAGCACGACATGGCCATCGAGAATGCCGCGCACCGAGTCTGCCACTGGATCATTGTGGTCGTCGCCATCGACCAGCACGGAGATGATGGCGGTGATCGAGCCTTTGCCTCTAACCCCGGGGCCCTCGGCACCGGGTCCGGCGCGCTCGAGCAGCTTCGGCAGGTCGGTAAAGACCGAGGCCGGGTAGCCGCGCGCGACCGGCGGCTCGCCGGTCCCAGTCGCCACCTCCCGCAAGGCGTGCGCGAAGCGGGTGATCGAATCGAGTACCAGAAGGACGCGGTGGCCCTGGTCGCGGAAATGCTCGGCCACGCACATGGCGGTGTCGGGCGCACGCCGACGCATCATGGCGCTCTCGTCGCTGGTGGCGACGACGGCGACGGTCTTGGCCATGCTTTCGACGCCGATCGTATCCTCGAGGAACTCGCGCACCTCGCGGCCGCGCTCGCCGATCAAAGCGACGACGACCGTGTCGAAGGCCTCGGAGCCGGCAAGCATGGCGAGCAGCGTCGACTTGCCGACGCCGGAGCCGGCGAAGATGCCAAGCCGCTGGCCGAAACAGAGCGGGGTGAAGATGTCGATGACGCGCACGCCGGTGAGAAAGCCGGTGCCGACGCGCTGGCGCGACATGGCGCCCGGCGTAGCAGCCTCCGCATCATAGGCGGCATTCGGCCTGATCAGCGGCGGGCCGCCGTCGATCGCCCGGGTCAGTGCGTCGATGGCCCGCCCGCGCCAGGAGGCATGCGGGGTGACCGCGAGCGGGCCGCGACGGAACACGGCGTCGCCGATGCCGGCGTCGGCGCTGCGCTCGAACGGCGCGACCACGACCTCGTCGCGACCGATCTTGACGATCTCGCCGCGGCGGCTGCCGGCGTTGCCGCGCTGCTCGACGATATCGCCGAGCCGGGCAATGTCGGAAAGCCCGCGCACCTTGTAGTGGGTGGGAGAGATCTCGCTGACACGGCCGCCGCGGCTGAGCAGCGTCTGCGGATTGTCGAACCGCCGCCAGATGCGCTCGAGCCCGGCCAGCCGGTCCTCCGCCGGCTTCTCAGGAGCGCGTATCAAGGAAGGTGCGGTGGCCATGCCGCTATTTCGAGCCGAGCGTCTTGATGGCTTCGTCGCTGGAAGCGTCGGTCTGCCGGATCAGCGCCGCCGTGTTCTCGAACGCGCGCTGAACCATGATCAGCCGCGTCATCTCCAGCACCGGATTGACGTTTGATTCTTCCAGGAAGCCTTGCGCGACGCCGACGTCGGAGCGGTCGGTGACCGGCTCCGGAGTGCGCGCGGGAACGATCCCCGAATTGCCGTAGCGGACGAAGTTCTCGCCCGGATCGAACGTGTAGAGGCCGATGGCGCCGACCAGCTGCTCGTTCTGCCGCAGCGACCCGTCGGCGCCGGCCTTGGGCGGCCCGTTGCGCGGATCGAGCTGGATCGGCGCGCCGCCGCTGTCCAGCACAGGATAGCCCTCGATCGACATCAGTTCGCCATTCTCGTTCATCGAGAAACGGCCGTCGCGGGTCATGACGGTACCCGCCGGCGTCTGGATGGCGAACCAGGCATCGCCCTGGATGGCGAAGTCGAAGGGATTGCCTGTCTCGGTCATCGAGCCATGGGCAGTGGAAAGATAGGTCTTGCCCGAGGAGGCGAAGGAGACCGACTTCAGACCGGTGCCGGAAACCACGTCCTCGAATTTCACGCCCGTGGCGCGGAAGCCGATGGTGGAGGCGTTGGCGACATTGTCGGCGATGGTGTCGAGGCGGCGCTCGAGCGCGATCTGCGAGGAGAGGGCGACGTAGAGACTGTCCTGCATGATGCCTCAGAACTTCAGCTTCTGCATGGCCATCATCAGGTCGGTGGAGATGCCGACCGTGGTTGGCTGGGCGAACAACACGCCGACCGACGTCTGCGCCGTGGATGTGGGGTTGTTGATCTCCCACAGGCTGGTGAAGCGGGTCAGAAACTTGCTCAGCTTGTCCGTGTCCTTGAAATCGGCGATGTCGAGCTTCTGCTCGAACAGTTGCGCCTGCTTGTCGATGTCGGCGGAGGCGAAGGAATCGGGCAGGCCGAGCGCGGTGCGAACCACGCTGGAGAGCGCGGTGTCGGCGAGCACGTCGTACCAGTTGGTGATGGTGGGCGCCTTGCGCTGGAAGTAGAGCGCCAGCCGAACGCCCTGATTGGTCTCGCCGGCGTTTTCCTCCAGCGTCTGGCGCATGTACTTGTCGACCGTGCCTTGCTGGGCGGAGGTGTAGATCGTGGCGGTCTCGCCATGGGCGGCAAAGTTGAACGCCTTGACGAATTCGGCGTAGCGCTTGTCGGTCAACTTGTTGGCGAAGCTGTCCTCGTCGGAGACGCCCTCCTTGAGCGCCTTGACCATGAAAGCCTTGGCATAGGCCATGTCTTCGAGTCCGAATGCCTTCATGGCATAGTTGAACAGGCGGGTGTTGCCGACGAAATCGTCGATGGTTTTGGCGTTGCCGATGTTGGCGAGATAGTACTCGGTCTCGCGTTTCACGGCCGGCTGCGACTCGACCTGATCGATGGCCTTGGGAATGTCCTTGGCGATGAGCTGGTAGCTCGTATAGGTGTTCAACACGCGGGCGCCTCCGGCCGAAGCTATGACGAAACGATAGCCAGGTTTCCTTGCGCGAAGCTGAATCGGGTTCCGGAGCAGGATTCAAGCCTCACACAAGGCACGAAGACTAGCCTGATCCGACGACGTGACATGCGGAAGGACCTGTCGTGGGCATTCTGATCGGACTTGTGGTGACGCTCGGCTGCGTCCTCGGCGGCTTCATGGCCATGGGCGGGCACCTCCACGTGCTGGTCCAGCCCTGGGAAGCGGTGGTCATCTGCGGCGCCGCGCTCGGCACCTTCCTCGTCGCCAATCCGATGAAGACCGTCAAGGACACCGGCAAGGGCATATTGGAAGCCTTCAAGCAGGCAGTGCCGAAGGAGCGGGACTATCTCGAGACGCTCGGCGTTCTGCACAGCCTGATGCGCGAGCTGCGGTCGAAATCGCGCAGCGAGGTCGAGGCGCATATCGACAACCCGGACGAGTCGGCCATCTTCCAGGCATTCCCGACCGTGCTGAAGAACCACGACCTCACGCATTTCATCTGCGATTATTGCCGCATCATCATCATCGGCAATGCCCGCTCGCATGAGATCGAGGCGCTGATGGACGAAGAGATCCAGACCATCCGCACCGACAAGCTCAAGGCCTATCACGCCATGGTGGCGGTGGGCGACGGCCTGCCGGCGCTCGGCATCGTGGCCGCGGTGCTCGGCGTGGTCAAGGCGATGGGGGCTCTCGACCAGTCGCCGGAAATCCTCGGCGGGCTGATCGGCGCCGCGCTGGTGGGAACCTTCCTCGGCATCTTCCTCTCCTATGCGGTGGTCGGTCCGGTCGCCACCAAGATCAAGACGGTGCGCGAGAAGAGGAACCGCCTCTACATCATCGTCAAGCAGACGCTGCTTGCCTACATGAACGGCGCCCTGCCGCAGGTGGCGATCGAGTTCGGCCGCAAGACCATCTCGTCCTATGAGCGGCCGACGATCGACGCCGTCGAGCAGAGCACGATGAACACGGGCGCCGAGAAGAAGGCGGCCTGATCATGCGCGAAGACAGTCAGGACCGCTTGCCGTCATGACCAGTCCGGGCAGTCCGTCACAAACCCGGGCCCTGATCATCGAGCGTCTCGTCGGCGACAGCGGCGAGGCCGCGCAGGTGATCGGCGTCGGACGGGGCATGGCGGAACGGGCGCTGCCGCTGCTGCAGAAAGCCCTTGCCGGCGAACTCGGCGCACCGGTCACGGTCGACCTGCAGGCGGTGGAAGTCGGCCGTGTTCCCGAGGCGCGCTCGCGCGCCGGCGAAACCTTCGCCATGACCATCATTCCGTCGCCGACATCGGCCGATGCCATGACCCTGGTGATCGACGCGCCAGCGATTGCGGTCATGGTCTGCGCCCTGTTCGGCGGCGATCCCGATCAGCCCGTGTCCCCCATAGAACGCGAGCTGTCGCAGATCGAGACCGATGTCGCGACGATGGTATTCCAGGAGGTGGCAGTGGCGCTGAACGGGTCGGGGCGCCGTTCGCTCGAACTGCGCCTGCCGGTGCCCCGGGCCATGTCGGGCATCGAGGCAAGGCGGCGCGTGCTGCGCGACGGCGCTTCGATCCGCATCGTCTTCGGCGTCTCAACCCCGACGGACACCGGCACGGTCACGGTGATGATCCCGCAGCGTATTCTCTTGGCCACGCGCGGCGCCACGGCCCACAGCGGCGAGGACGATCAGACGGGCGACTGGCGGGCACGCTTCTCGGAAGAGGTCATGCGCTCGACGGTGCGTTTGGAAGCCACCATGCCGCTGGCCAGACTGACGCTTGGCGATCTCGACGGCTTCCAACCCGGCCAGGTGATCGAATTCGAGGAACACGCGCACGCGCAGGCAAGGCTCAGCGCCCGCGACAGGACGCTGTTCGTCTGTGAGTTCGGAAAGCTCGGACAAAACTACACCGTCCGCATCAGGCATCCCTTCGATGCCGGACAGGACTTCATCGACGGACTGATACCTGGCTGATGCCAGGCCGGAATTCTTGGAGACGACGCATGGCACAGACCCAGTTGGAAGCCGAACCGGATCAGCCCAACGAGCAGCTCGACCGCGCGATCGAGGAACTGCGCGGCGTGCTTCGGGAGGAAGAGAGGCGCCCCGACGCCTCCTCCCCGACGGGCGCCACCTCAGGCATCATCATGAGCATTCCGGTCGACGTGCAGATCATTCTCGGTAGCACCGAGATGCCGGTCTCGGAATTGATGGCGCTGCAAAAGGGCTCGACGGTGGCGCTCAATCGCCGCATCGGCGAGCCGGTCGACGTGGTGGTCAACGGCCGCAAGATCGCGCGCGGCGAAATCACGGTTCTGGAGAACGATCCCTCCCGCTTCGGCATCCGGCTGACCGAGATCATCGCCGCGGCCAAGAGCGCATAGACATGGACGGCGGACGCATGCGGCGAGGGCAGGGGCAGGCAGGATGACGAATCTGACGCTGACGCGTCCGCAGAAGGCGGCCGCAATACTGGTGGCGATGGGCAAGCCCTCGGCCAGCCGGCTGCTCAAATTCTTCAAGCAGGAAGAGCTGAAGGCGCTGATCGAGGGCGCCCGGCTGCTGCGCACCATTCCCCAGAACGATCTCGAGCGCATTGTCGCCGAATTCGAAGCCGAGTTCACCGAGGGTGCCGGCCTGCTCGATTCCGCCGACAGGATGGACACGATCCTCAACGAGTCTCTGTCGCCCGAAGAGATGAGCGCCATCATGGGCGACAGGAAGTTCGAGCCCGTGGCCGAGGGGCCGCCACCGATCTGGCCGGACCTCGAAAAGCTAGAGCCGTCGCGCCTTGGGACCTATCTGGCGGGCGAGCATGCGCAGACCGCGGCCATGGTGCTGTCGAAGCTTGCGCCGCAGGCGGCCGCCAATGTGCTGCTGACCATGGAAAAGCCGATGCGCAGCCAGATCATCAAGCGCATGGTGACGATGGCCAACATTCCGGACGCGGCAACCAGGATCGTCGAGAACCAGCTGCGCGCCAGCGTGCTGTCCGAGAAGACGACCAAGGACACCTCGGCCGGTCAGGAGCGCGTCGCCAGCCTGCTCAATGAAATGGCCAAGCCGGAACTCGACGAGCTCATGCAGGATCTGGAGGAAGCCGGCACGCCCGATCTAGCCGGGGTTAAGTCGCGGCTGTTTGCCTTCGACGATCTGCCGCTGCTGACGCAGAAGGCGCGCGTGCTGCTGTTCGACGGCCTGTCGACGGAACTCGTCACGCTGGCGCTGCGCGGCGCGCCGCCGGCGCTCACCGAATCCGTGCTGTCGGCGATCGGCGCGCGCTCGCGGCGCATGATCGAATCCGAACTCGGACAAGGGTCGGAAGGCATCGCGCTGGCCGACATCATGGCGGCCCGCAAGACCATCGCGGTGGCGACCGTCCGGCTGTCGCGCGAGGGGGCTTTCGAGCTTCCGTCGACGCAAAGCCCGGCCGAAGCTGCCTGACGACAATTCGGTCAGGACACCATGGCTGAGGCGGTCGACAAGGATTCCAAAACCGAGGAAGCCACAGAAAAGAAGATCCGCGACACGATCGAGCAGGGCAAGCTGCCCCATTCGCGCGAGACGGCGATCTTCGCTTCCTTCCTGGCCATATTGGTGTTCACCGTGTTTTACGCCAAGGACGCCATCGTCGACCTCGGCATGTTCCTGTCGATGTTCCTGGCAAAGCCTGAGGCCTGGCCGATGGACACCGAGACCGACGTGATCGCGCTCTACAAGCAGGTGCTGATCGAGATCGGCCGGGCCGTGGTGAGCCTGCTGGTGCTGCTGGTGGTCGCCGGCGTCGGCGCCTCGGTGTTCCAGAACCTTCCGCAGTTCATCGGCGAGCGCGTCAGGCCGCAGCTGTCGCGCATCTCGATCGCCAAGGGCTGGAGCCGGCTGTTCGGGGTGCAGGGCCTCGTCGAGTTCGCGAAATCGCTGGCCAAGCTCGCTTTTGCCATCGCGGTGCTTGCCTTCACGCTGTCGGAAGATCATCGCAAGCTGCTCGCCGGCATGATCACCAATCCGATCGCGTTCGGCATGGTCATCCGCGGCATCGCCGTCGACATCCTGGTGGCGATCGTCTTTGTCACGGGGCTGATCGCGGTGGCCGACCTGGTCTGGTCGCGCTTCCACTGGCGGCGGGACCTGCGCATGACCAAGCAGGAAGTGAAGGACGAGCTGAAGCAGTCGGAAGGCGACCCGATCGTGAAGTCCCGCCTGCGCTCGCTGGCGCGCGACCGGGCGCGCAGGCGCATGATGACGGCGGTGCCGCGAGCAACGCTGGTCATCGCCAACCCGACACACTATTCGATCGCGCTGAAATATGTGCGCGAGGAAGACTCCGCTCCTGTGGTCGTCGCCAAGGGCCAGGATCTGGTGGCGCTCAAGATCCGCGAGATCGCAACCGAACACAACATTCCGATCTTCGAGGACGTCGCGCTCGCCCGCTCCATGTACAAGCAAGTTTCGGTTGATAGCGTGATCCCGTCGCAATTCTACCAGGCCGTGGCCGAGCTGGTGCGGATCGTCTACTCGAAAAAGGCCGAGCGCAGAGTAACCTCATGAACGGAAGCTGCTTCTATCCATGAACCGGCAACCACACGCCAATTCACGCGAGCTCATCGTCGCCAAGGCCATCGAAGGCGTGGTGGGCGAACTCAGGCTGATCGAGGTCGCCGACTACATCGCCTTCATCCGGCTGGAGCATTTCGCCTGCCTGTCGGATCTGGTGGACTCGGCGGCCGAGCTCTTCTTCCAGCCGGGCACGCTGAGGCTTGGCCATGGCGGCGAAGCGCATGTCGACTGGAGCGGCCATCCGCGCATCGTGCTCGATCTCGAACTCAGACCGCGCGGCGTCACTATCTATTTCCAGCTGACGCTGAACGAACACGGAGCCTCGGTGGTGGTCAACTACGTGTCGTTCGAGAAGCCGGGCGAAACCCCGGAGCACAACACCGCGCTGCTCGAGGATGCCGTCGAACAGGCCCGCCTGCGTAAGAGCGAGCCGCTCGCCTGTCCGTAAGAAAGATTTCGAAGAGCTTTCGAACGCTTTGGCCTGAGCGGCCTACTCGATCAGGCCGAGCCGCAGCGCCTTGGCCACCGCCTGGTTGCGGTTGACGGCATTGAGCTTCTGCGTCGACTGGGTGAGATACTGGTTGGCGGTGTGGACCGAGAGCTTCAAAAGCTTCGCGATCTCTTCGCTGGTGTTGCCATTGGCGGTCAGCTTCAGGCATTCGAGCTCGCGCTTGGAAATCGACCGCGTCCTACCGGCATCGCTCGGCCGGATGCGGGCGACCGCGGCGAACAGCGTGAAGCATCGCGCATGGATCTCATACATGATGTCGTCGGACAGGGTCATTTCCGACCCCAGGAAAACCACCAGGCCACACTGGCCGCGCTCGGCGTGGACCGGGAAGGCAATTCCGTTCGTGCCGGGCGCAAGAGCTACGGTGCGCTCAGCCCAGGCAAGGTTCTGGAGGGTGTGCTGCGAGCCGGCAATGACATCGTCGGCCCACCAGCGCGGTGCCGTCGAGATGCGGCTGTGGCGGACCATCTCCTCGCCATTGGCGCCGGAGATGAACTTCGTTGCGACGGCCGTTGCAGGGTAGTCGGAATCGAAGCAGGCAACGAGGCGCGCCCGCTCGAGCGACGGGCTGACGAAGAACAGTCCGAAGGCGGAGGCGTTAATGTCGACGGCGATCCAGCGGCAGCGCCGCACGGCGTCCGGAACCGTGACCGCGTGATGGGTCTCGGAGCCGAGGGAGAAGGCGCCGAACGGATTGCGCTGATCGTTGAACAGAGCTTCGGCGGTCGCTTTGATATGCGCGTGTTTCAAATGATGCCGCTCCTGATCGCCGTTGCGATCGCCATGGCGCGGTTGCTGGCCGCGAATTTCTGGATGGCGTGGGTGATGTAGCTGTTGACGGTGTTGGACGAGACGCCGAGGATGAGCGCCACCTCATCCGTGGTCTTGCCTTCGGACACCCAGAACAGGCATTCGCGCTCGCGGTCGGAAAGCGGATCCTGCATGGCGGCGGCGGCGATCAGTTGCGGGATGTCCGACAGCGCGTAGCAGCATTTCAGTTGCGCCTTCATCAGCGCCGGCAGGTCGATCTTGCCGGGCTCCGCGGCCGAGAAGAGCGCGAACAGGCGCTGACGACCGACATTGAGCCGCAATGAATAGACTTCGGCATGGCCGAGCACGTCGAGCAGCCGTGCCTCCTCGCCGGTCAGCAGGGTGCCGGCGTCGGGCGCATGCGCCGCCACCAGAGCCTTCGGGCGTGTGCCGGGAGCGGCCGTCAATGGCCCGAGCGCGAGGCCGGCGATCAGCTTTTTGCCGATCAGTTCGATCGCGTCGAAGATCCAATTCGAGGCGACGATGCGCGCATCGTTGCGATCCTCGTCGTGGACGATGGCAACCAGCATGTAGCTGTCGGCGCCGATCTCGGCGGCCAATTGCATGAAGAAGCCGGTGAGATCGCCGCGGGACGCAAGGCGTGAACCTGATGCATCGGATTTGAGAAGCGCGGCGGGACTGCTCATTTTGATATTCTGGCCGGAATCGATCCCTGTGCCCGGTGCTGGCATCGGCCAGCGCCCGGACCCGAAACGCGTCACGTTTACGAAGACACACACAAGGGCGCGCAGCGCCCAATCAAGCCGAATCCTTTGGGGAACGCGAAGCCGTCCGCGTCTGGTACCGGCCGTATGCCGGAACTTGAGACTTTGGGTGGTCGCCGCGCCCCCCGTGGACCGGCTGATTCGGGTCTAATCTACCCGCAGATGAATCCGACATCAAACGCGATTTGACAAAATCGAATCTGATGGACTCGCGACGCGACTCAGTAGCCGGGGCTATATTGCCTGGCGGCGAAGAAATCTCCGCTCGGATGCTCCGTGGAGGGCTCGTCCTTCGCCCGATGCGTCAGCGATCTTCGAAGCCGGTCAGCACGCCGACGGCGTTGACGCCGATCTCTTCCACCGCGTAGCCGCCCTCCATGACGAACAGCGTCGGCAGGCCGAGCCTGGCGATGCGGCGGCCGATCCTGGGATAGTCCTCGCTCTTCAGCTTGAACTGGCTGATCGGATCTTTCTCGAAAGTGTCGACGCCAAGCGACACCACGACGACGTCCGGCGCATAGGCAGCAAGCTTGGCGCAGGCGTCTTCCAGCGAAGCGCTCCATGCGCCCCAACCGGTGCCGAAGGGCATCGGATAGTTGACGTTGAAGCCTTCGCCTTCACCCTCGCCGCGTTCGTCGGCATGGCCGAGGAAGAAGGGGTACTCGACCATCGGGTCGCCGTGCAGACTGAGCACCTGGACGTCGCCGCGGCGATAGAAGATCTCCTGCGTGCCGTTGCCGTGGTGGTAGTCGACATCGAGGATCGAGACGCGCCTGGCGCCCTGGTCGCGGAACCATTGCGCGACCACGGCGGCGTTGTTGATGAAGCAGTAGCCGCCCATGAAGGCAGCGCCGGCGTGATGACCGGGCGGACGGCAGAGCGCGAAGGCGCTCCGCTCGCCGCCCCTGACCAGCGCCGCCGCGGTCAGGGCGACGTCATAGGAGGACTTGATCGCGGCCCAGGTGCCTTCGACGAAGGTGGCGCCGGCATCGAAGGAATAGTAGCCCAGCAAGGCGTCGATGCGTTTGGGCGGCACATTACCGCGCAGGCCGCGCGTCGGCCAGGCGAAACCCATGGCCGAACCCTTGAAGCCGGCGGCGACCCATTCCGGCCACACCGTCGGCAGAAAATCGATGTAGTCGGTTTCGTGGACGCGCTTGGCGGCCGCAAGATCGTGCTCGACCGGCCCGATGATCGGCCCGAGCTTCTCTCTCTCCACCCGCGCCCTGATGAATTCCGCCCGCGACGGCTTCTCGAAACCCGGCACGATCTGCGACGTAACCAGTTCCATCTGCCCTGCGTGCCCGGCATGGAAAGGCGAATAGACAGTCTTCATGAAATTCCTTTCCAAACGGGGGCTTAGTCGAGGTTGAGATAGGGGCTCAATAGGGCGAGCCACATGGCTTCCACGTCGTCCTCGATGAGGTCGAACGTCCTGCGATCCCTCTTCAGCCCCACGAGCCGGCAGGCATGCCCGACTTCCATCATCACCAGGCCGAGCCGGCTGGCGATCTTGCCTTCGAGAGCCGGGTTCACATGCTGCAGCCATGCGGCGTACAGAGCGATGATCTGGTCGTCATATTCGTTCTGAATTGGCCTGAGATCGGCGTTGCCGGATATCGCCTCGATCACCGGCATCAGGGTGGCGTTTTCGAGATAGAGCCTGGATGTATCGATGAAGAGCTTGCGGACTTCCCGCCGAAACTCTTCGCGGTTGGTGGGCGGAGCGACCTTGATGCGCTTGGCTATTACCTCGGGGAAGGACGACAGCCAGCGCCGGGCAAGGTCGAGAAGAATGGCTTCCTTGTTGGGAAAATATTGGTAGACCGAACCGACCGACAGGCCGGCACGCTGTGCGATCGCAAGTGTCGTCGGTGTCCTGGTCCCTTGCTCCCGCGTCAAGATCAGCGCCGCGTCGAGAATCCTGTCGACCACCTTGCTCGACCGTTGCTGCCGCGGCTGCTTGCGCGGTTCGAGCGCTATCTTGGTTTTGCGGTCGAAACTGCGCTTCACTGCTCGATGTCCTCGTTCCCCGCCCGGTCCCAAAACAGGCGGAGGGTGGTGTCCACAATACATTCGAAATTCCGAACGTTGACAAACGCGAATGATTAGTCGCATTCTTTATCAACGCTGTCTCCAAGGATAACAAGGGGAATTTCGAAGACGGCGTGCCGGCATCATTTCTTGTCCGACACCGCCGCTCCGGCGGAGTGCAGGTGGTTGGGCACAACGGGCGTCGGTCTCAGCCAGCCGTCAAAAGCGCGGAGTCGCGATGTCTGTCACGGGTGCGGGTCAACATGCCGATCTGATCGTCATCAACGGTCCGGTGCTGACCATGGACGCTGACAATCCCGCCGCCGAGGCCGTTGCCGTCAAGGGCGGCGCCATCATTGCCATCGGCAGCCGTGCAGCAGTCGAAGAGCTGAAGGGACCGTCTACCAATGTTGTCGACGCCCAGGGCGGGTCCGTCCTGCCGGGGTTCATCGAAGCGCATATGCATCTGTTCTCGGGTGCGGCCGAGCTTGCCCATTTGCAACTGGCTGGCGTCCACGGTTTCGAAACGCTGCAAAAGGCGATCCGCGACTACGCGCAAGCGCGCCCCGACGCCAAGATGCTGGTTGGACAGGGCGTCGACTACACCGTGCTCGATGGCGAGAGGATAACGCGCCACCATCTCGATGCGATCCTGCCGGACCGGCCTTTCGTCATGGCCGCTCCCGACCACCACACGATGTGGGCCAACACCAGGGCGCTGGAGAGGGCAGGGGTTTTGCACGGGCGCGAGCTCGGTCCGGGCAATGAAATCGTCATGGGCGACGACGGTATGGCCGAAGGCGAGTTGCGCGAGGGCGAGGCGTTCGGTCCAGTGCTCGAGCTTGCCGGCGAGGGGCGTGTGCGGTTGGGGCTGTCCACCGGCGGTGAGCCGGACACGATGCCGTCGGTGGAAGAACGTGCCGCCGACCGCGATATCATGCGGCGGGGACTTGCCTGGTGCGCACGCCACGGCATCACCTCCATCCACAACATGGATGGCAACCTCTACCAGCTCGAACTGCTGGCCGAGATCGAGGCCGAGGAAGGCCTGCCCTGCCGCGTGCAGGTCCCGTTCCACTACAAGAATTTCATGACGCTCGACATGCTCGGCAAGGCCTCAGCCATGGCCGAGCGTTACAACAGCGAATGGCTGTCGTCGGGCATCGTCAAGGTGTTCTATGACGGCGTGCTCGATTCCTGGACGGCTGTCATGATCGAGCCCTATGCCGACCGATCGGATTGGGCCGGCGAGCCGCTGTTCACGCCCCGGCAATTCGTCGATCTCGCCACCGCCATCGACAAACGCGGGCTGCAGATCGCGGTGCATTCGATCGGCGACGGCGCCGTACGCGCCGTGCTTGACGGCTACGAAGCGGCTGAGAGAGCGAACGGCAAGCGCGACAGCCGGCACCGCATCGAACATATCGAGGTCATCACCGAGGTCGACGTGCCGCGCTTCGCCGAACTCGGAGTCGTCGCTTCCATGCAGCCGCCGCATGCGCCCGGGGCCATGGATTTTCCGCTGCAGCCGACCGTGGCGCGCATCGGGCAGGCCCGCTGGCCGCTGAGCTATGCCTGGCGAACCCTGAAGAAAGCGGGTGCCCATGTCGTCTTCGCTTCTGACTGGCCGGTATCGCCGATCGATCCGATCCGAGCCATTCAGGCGGCGATGACACGCAAATCGTGGGCAGAAACCGATCCGGACCAGCGCTTCTCGCTGCATGAATCGCTTGCCGCCTACACCGTGGAGGGCGCCTATGCCGAGTTCATGGAACATCGCAAGGGGCGCCTGAGAACCGGATACCTCGCCGATATCGTCGTCTTGTCGGCCGATATCGAGAAGACCGCGCCGGAAGCGTTGCACACCGTTCGAACCGCGACCACCATCTGTGGTGGAAGGATCACTTATCAGGCCTGACGATGGCACAGGAATTGCTCTCTAGGTCCAGTGAAGCTCCGCAGTTGCCAAGCCGATTGGCTTATGGTGACAATCGAACAGGAACAAATCTGCCGCCAAGAGCAGGCTCTCTCAATGGGGTACTCGTGCCGGAACAACCGGATAAGAACGCGATTGAAGTTCGCGGTGTACGCAAGGTATTTGGAACCGGTGAAAACGAGGTAGCCGCTCTCGACACGGTCTCGGTGTCGATCCGCGAGAACGAGTTCTTCACGCTGCTCGGCCCGTCCGGATGCGGAAAGACGACGCTGCTGAGACTGATCGCCGGCTTCGATTTCCCAACCGCTGGCGAGATCCTGCTGCATGGCCAGGACATCGCGCCGCTGCCGCCCTTCAAGCGCCCGGTCAACACCGTCTTCCAGAGCTACGCGCTGTTTCCGCACATGACGGTGGCGCAAAATATCGGCTTTGGCCTGGAAATGCTCGGCAAGCCGAAAGCCGAGATCGAGGCGCGCGTCGCCCAGATGCTGAAGCTGGTCAAGATGGAGGCGCTGAAGGGGCGCCGCACCAGCCAGATCTCGGGCGGCCAGCAGCAGCGCGTGGCGCTGGCCCGGGCGCTGGCGCCGCAGCCGAAGGTGCTGCTGCTCGACGAGCCGCTGTCGGCCCTGGACTACAAGCTGCGCAAGGAGATGCAGATCGAGCTGAAACGGCTGCAGCACGAGACCGGCATCACCTTCATCTTCGTCACCCACGATCAGGAAGAGGCGCTGACCATGTCCGACCGCATCGCGGTGATGTCGGCCGGCAAGATCCTGCAGGTCGGTACGCCCTGGGACATTTACGACAAGCCGGCGGAACGCTTCGTCGCCGACTTCATCGGCGAGAGCAATTTCCTCACCGCGGCGATCGCCACCATCGGCAATGGCAAGGCGCGAGCGACACTGAAATCCGGTGCCACGATCGAAGCGACCCTGGCCGAAGGATTCACGCCGAAGGGCGATGCCACCGTCGTGGTCAGGCCGGAACACGCCAAACTGACCAGCGGCAAGGGCGACCTGTCGGGCACGGTCGAAAACATCGTCTATTTCGGCACCGATACGCATATCCATGTCCGCCTGGACAGCGGCGAAGCGTTCACCGTGCGCCAGCAGAACTCGCGCAGCGCCGGCTGCGGCTTCGAGCGCGGCGACAAGGTCGGCATCTCGATCGGCAACGACGCAGCGCAGGTGCTGAGGGACTGATGGCCAGCGCGGAACAAGTCGCCAAGGAAGCGGAGCGGCGCGACGTGCGCACGCGCTGGCTGCTGTCGACGCCGGCGCTCGTCATCATCCTTCTGGCCGCCACCGGGCCGCTTTTCGTGATGCTGGCCTATTCCTTCATGCTGAAGGGCGACTACGGCGACGTGCAGTTCGGTACCTTCTCGCTGGACGGATGGACATCGGTCCTGTTCCAGCGTGACATCTTCGACGATACGCTGGGCATGGCGGACGCGCACCTGAGCATCCTCTGGCGTTCGATCAGCCTGTCCTCCTACACCACCGTACTGACGTTGCTCTTCGGCTTTCCCACGGCCTATTTCATTGCCACGCGACCGCCGAAGACGCGCGAGGTCTGGGTTTTCCTCGTGACCATTCCGTTCTGGACGAACCTGCTGATCCGCACCTTCGCCATGCAACAGGTGATCCGCAACGAAGGCCTGGTCAACACAGCGCTGATGGCGCTCGGCATTATCAAACAACCGCTGCAGATCATGAATACCGACACAGCCATCCTGCTCGGCATGGTCTACGTCTATCTGCCCCTGATGGTGCTGCCGATCTACGCCTCGATGGAGAAGCTCGACTTCCGGCTGGTCGAGGCCGGATATGACCTCTACGCCGGCCGCTGGCAGGTTCTGCGCCGTATCATCATTCCGCTGGTCAAGCCCGGCCTCATCGCCGGCTCGATCCTGGTCTTCATCCCCTCGCTCGGCGCCTATGTCATTCCGCGTGTGCTGGGCGGGGGCAAGAACATGATGCTCGGCAACCTAATCGAACTGCAGTTCGGCGCGGGCCGCAACTGGCCCCTGGGCGCGGCCATCTCGATCACGCTGATGGCGCTGGTGATGATTGCGCTGCTGTTCTACGTGCGCAACGCTTCCCGCTCGCAGGGCGTCCATGGCTAAGCGACCGTTCGACATACAGGCGCAGCCCGGCTTTGGCTTCGTGGCGCTTGTGACGTTCTTCGCGCTCTATCTGCCGATGGCCGCGCTCGTCGCCTATTCGTTCAACGCGGCGGATTCGCTGTCGCGCTGGGACGGCTTCTCGCTGCGCTGGTTTATTTCGGCCTGGCACAATTCGGCCGTGCAAGACGCCTCCGTCCGATCGCTCGTGTTGGCGATCTCGGCTGCCGCGCTTTCGACGATTGTCGCCACCATGGCTGCGCTGGCCACGACCCGCACGCCGCCGTATCCCGGCCTGACCTTCAAATACGCCTTCATCAACCAGCCCCTGATGGTGCCGGAGATCGTCACTGGTGTCGCGCTCCTAATCGTGTTCTCGCGCATCAAGGTCTGGACCGGCTATTCAGGGCTCGGCTATCTGATCGCAGCGCACACCGCCTTCTGCATCCCGTTCGCCTACCTGCCGATCCGGGCACGGCTGGAGAGCATGGACCTGACTCTGGAGCGCGCAGCCGCCGATCTATACGCCACGCCTTGGAAAGCCTTCCGTTTCGTGACGCTGCCGCTCTTGAGGCCAGCCATCATCGCCGGCCTCATGCTCGCCTTCGTCATTTCGCTCGACGACGTCGTCATCACCGAATTCGTCAAGTCCGGCGGGCAGGATACGCTACCCACCTACATGCTCGGCCAATTGCGACGCGAAACCAGTCCGGAAATCAATGCCATCGCCACGGTTTTCCTGGCGCTCTCGGTGGTGCTCGTAACCGTTTTCTACTTCGTCAATCGGCGCAAACCATGACCAACCATTGCCAAACGGGAGAACAGCAATGAAATGGAAGACAACGGCAGCCACGGCGGCATTAGCATTGTTTGCTTTTGCCGGAAGTGCGTATGCGGGAGGCGAACTCAACATCTTCAATTGGGGCGACTACACCAGCCCCGAGATGATCAAGAAGTTCGAGGACACCTACAAGGTCAAGGTAACGGTCACCGACTACGATTCCAACGACACCGCGCTCGCCAAGGTGCGCGCCGGTGGTCACGGCTTCGACATCGTGGTGCCTTCGGCCAACTACGTGCCGATCTGGGTGAAGGAAGGGCTTCTGCTCGAGGCTCGGCCCGACCAGATGGAGAATTTCAAGAATGTCGACGAGCGCTGGGTGAACGTTCCCTGGGATCCGGGCCGTCACTATACGGTTCCGTGGCAGTGGGGCCTGACCGGCATAGGCGTCAACACCAAGGTTTATAGCGGCGACATCAACACTTCCGCCATCTTCCTCGATCCGCCGAAGGAACTGGTCGGCAAGATCAACGTCGCACCGGAAATGAACGACGTGATGTTCGCCGCCATCAAGTATCTCGGCGGCAACTGGTGCACGGACGACAAGGAACTGCTCAAAAAAGTGCGCGACAAGCTCGTCGAGGCCAAGCCGAAATGGCTGGCCATGGACTACAGCGTGACCGAGAAGCTACCGGCCGGCGACTATTCGGCCGTCTACTACTGGAACGGCGCCATCATGCGCTCGCGCATCAAGAACCCCGATGTCAAGTTCGGCTACCCGAAGGAGGGCTTCCCCTTCTTCATGGATAGTGTTGCCATCCTGAAAGATGCGAAGAATGTCGAGAACGCAAAGCTCTTCATGAACTTCATCATGGATCCCCAGAATGCCGCCATGATCTCCGCATTCGCCAAATATGCCAATGGCATCAAGGGGTCGAAGGCGTTTATGCCCGATGATATGAAGGATGCGCCCGAACTGGTAGTGCCGCCGGAGTTCGAAAAAGTGGGCGAGTTCATCACCCCCTGCTCGCCCGAGGTGCAGCAACTCTACACACGCATCTGGACGGACGTTCAGAAGTAGCAGCACTCTTCCTTCTCTCCGCTTGCGGGTAGAAGGCTGCTCGAAGGGCCGGATGAGGGGCGGCGCTGAACTCGCAGCGTCGCGCCGCCCCTGATCTGCCTGGCGGCACTGCTGTCGCCATGGCTTCGGGTGTTCGTCACTGGAAAGGCCCTTCGAGAACTTTTCGTCCGCTGTGCTGGCCGCTCCTCACCGCGGCGAACAGGAGAGCGGTGGTCACATGCGGCAAGGAAATTCTCATGCAGTCGTACCGAAATTCCGATCCGCGACCGCCGATCATGCAGGGCTCGCCGCCGGCAATGGTCTTGCCGAAGCTGGAGTGGGACCGGCCGCCGTGGAACCGCTGGGCCTTCCAGCACATCCGCGAATTCCTGCCGACCGCCGAGGTCTGGCGCGGCAGCGGCCACCGCCATCGTTTCGAGCGGGCCGAGGTCGACCTCGACGAACTGCCGGTGCTGGACAGCGACGGTGCTGCGACGACGCTCGCCGCATTGCTCGACGAGACCTACACCGACGGTTTTCTGGTGCTGAAGGACCGCAAGATCGCCTATGAGCGCTACTTCAACGGCATGGACGAGCGCACGCTGCATCTGTCGCAGTCGATGGCGAAGTCGATCACCGGCTCGGTCTTCGGCATCCTGGTCGGCCGCGGGCTGATCGATCCCGCCAAACTAGTGACAGACTATCTCCCGGAACTCGGTGCGACGGGCTGGGAAGGCGCAAGCGTGCAGCACGTGCTCGACATGACGACCGGCGTGCGCTTCTGCGAGGAGTATACCGATCGCTATTCCGAAATCGGCCAGGTCGATGTCGCCACGGGCTGGAAGCCGATCCCGCCGGACAGCGATCCCGACTTCCAGTGGCCGTCGCATCTGTTCGAACTCATCCTGCGGCTGAAGGACAAGGTGCGGGAGCATGGCGAGGCATTCCAGTATCGCTCGATCGAGACGGACGTGCTCGCCTTCGTCATGGAGCGGGTCACCGGAAAGCGCCTGGCGCAGCTTGTCTCGGAAGAGCTCTGGCAGAAGCTCGGCGCCGACGAGAGCGCCTGCTTCACCGTCGACAGCGCCGGCTACGCGGTGGCCGATGGCGGCTTCAACGCGACGCTGCGCGACTATGGCCGTTTCGGCCAACTGATCCTCGACAATGGGGGCGGCGTGATCCCGGGCGAATGGATCGAGGCGACGCGCAGCGGCAAGCATGCGTCCACCTTCAATCCCAGCCTGCCGGAAGGCAGCTATCGCAACCAGTTCTGGATCGAGGATCCGCGCTCGCGCGCATTGATGTGCCGCGGTGTGTTCGGACAGCTGATCCATATCGACTGGGGCAACAGGATGGTGGTGGTGAAGCTTTCGAGCTATCCGGATTTCACCAACATCGCCTATTCGGTGGCGACGCTGAAGGCCGTGCACGCTATGGCCGCCGCACTGGCCTGACGTCTCGCTGTAGAAAGACAAGATCGTGGCCGGCAACACTGCGTTCGAGATCAATTATGGCTTTGCCCGCAAGGATGTGCGGCTCGACAATTGGCGGCTGAGGCCGTTCAGCCAATGGTCGTTCCAGAATGTCGGCGAGTTGGTGCCGAGCGTGCCTGTTGCAGCCGCACCGGATGGCGAGGAGCCGGCAAAGCCTCTCGGTGCGCTGCTCGAAGAAGAGCTCGCTTTGGCCGGCGGGGCAGAAACCGTCGAAGCCCTCCTCAATCGTTCCGATACCGACGGGCTGACGATCATGAAGGCCGGCCGCATGGTCGGCGATTGGTCGACACCGCACATGGCGTTCGGCGCGCGCCATATCGTCTTCTCCATCAGCAAGTCGGTGACGGCGATTCTCGCCGGCATCCTGGAAGGCGAGGGCCTGTTCGATCCTGAAGCGCCGGTGACGCAATACATGCCCGAGGCAAAAGGCTCGGCCTATGGCGATGCGAGGGTCAGGCATGTGCTCGACATGAGCGTCAGCCTCGATTTCGACGAGGACTATCTCGATCCCGAGAACGCTTTCGCCCGCTATCGCCGTGCGACCCTGTGGAACCCCGGCGGCGGTTTGGAAAGCCTTGCGGCGTTCCTGCTGACGCTGCCGCGTCTCGCCGAGCCACACGGCTTGACCTATCGCTACCGCTCGCCCAACTCGGACCTGCTCGGTATCCTGCTGGAGCGGGCGTCGGGCAAGCGCATCGGCGATCTGTTGGCCGAGAAACTGTGGCGGCCGCTCGGCGCCGCCAGCGAAATGTCGGTCACGGTCGACATGGAAGGCACGGCGCGTACCGCCGGCGGTATGTCGATGACGCCGCGCGACCTCGCCCGCATCGGCGAGATGATGCGGCAGGGCGGCACGGCCAACGGCCGCCGCATCGTGCCGGAAGACTGGGTGCGCGACACGATCACCGCCGGCGGCAGCCACGAAGCCTGGCAACGAGGCACCATGGCGTTCCTGTTTCCCAAGGGGCGCTACCGCAACAAATGGTACCAGACCGGCGCGACAAGCGGCGCCTTCTGCGGCATCGGCATCCATGGCCAATGGCTCTACGTCAACCCGAAGACCGAGGTGGTCATCGCCAAGATGTCGTCTCAGGCGGAGCCAGTCGACAACGGGCTCGACCTCGCTCTCGTGGCGTTTTTCGAGGCGCTCAGCGGGATGGTCTGAGACCGTCGACTCTTGATCCCATGTCGCTGTTTCCTGTGGACCTTCTCTGCCAGGTGAAAACAGCGCGGTTGGCGCGGCCGGCATCCCGGCCTATGGTCGCCCGTTCTTTTCGACAGGGACCGGCATGGCATCGGACATCAAGCGCATCGCAGCAATCATCGCGGCCGAGATCGGCTCGCGGCCTGAGCAGGCCGCGGCGGCGATCGGTCTGCTGGACGAGGGCGCCACGGTGCCGTTCGTAGCGCGCTACCGCAAGGAAGTCACCGGCGGGCTCGACGACACGCAGCTGCGCGACCTTTCCGAACGGCTTGCCTATCTGCGTGAGCTCGACGCGCGCCGCGAGACGATCCTCGGCTCGATCCGCGAGCAAGGCAAGCTGACTGAAGAGCTCGAGGCCAAGATCGCCGCGGCAAACACCAAGGCCGAGCTCGAAGACATCTACCTGCCTTACAAGCCGAAGCGCCGCACCAAGGCCGAGATCGCCAAGGAGCGTGGGCTCGGTCCGTTGGCCGAGGCGATCCTGGCCGACCGTTCCGCAGTTCCGGCCCAACTGGCGCTCGCCTATGTCACCGAAGAGGTAGCCGACGCCAAGGCGGCGCTCGAAGGCGCGCGCGATATCCTGTCGGAACAGTTCGCCGAGAATGCCGACCTGGTCGGCAAGCTGCGCAGCTATATGAAGGAACGCGCCTTCCTGCGCGCTCGCGTTGTCGACGGCAAGCAGGAGGCAGGCGCGAAATTCTCCGACTATTTCGACCATGTCGAGCGCTGGGCAAATGTGCCCAGCCATCGCGCGCTGGCGATGCTGCGCGGCCGCAACGAGGAGGTGCTGTCGCTCGATATCGACGTCGATGCCGACGATGCCTCGCCGGTGAGGCCGGTCGAGCGCATGATCGCCAATGCCTACGCGATCGGCGCCAGCCTGCCCGGCGATCGCTGGCTGATGGAGGTCGCCGGCTGGACCTGGCGCATCAAGTTGTCATTACACTTGACCCTCGATTTGATGCGCGACCTGCGCGAGCGGGCCGAGGACGAGGCGATCCATGTCTTTGCCCGCAATCTGAAGGATCTTTTGCTTGCCGCTCCCGCCGGCTCGCGGCCCACCATGGGTCTGGATCCCGGCATCCGCACCGGCGTCAAGGTGGCGGTGGTCGATGGCACCGGCAAGCTGGTGGCGACGAGCACTGTCTATCCGTTTCCGCCGAAGAATGACGTGCGCGGAACGCAGGCCGAGCTGGCGAAGCTCATCCGCCTGCACAAGGTGGAGCTGATTTCGATCGGCAATGGCACCGGCAGCCGCGAAACCGAGAAACTCGTGGCCGACATGCTGTCCAGCCTGCCTGCGGACGGCGGGCCAAAGCCGCTGAAGGTGATCGTCAGCGAAGCCGGCGCTTCGGTCTATTCGGCCTCCGCCACGGCGGCGGCGGAATTCCCCGGGCTCGACGTGTCGCTGCGCGGCGCGGTGTCGATCGCCAGACGACTGCAGGACCCGCTCGCCGAGCTGGTCAAGATCGAGCCGAAGTCGATCGGCGTCGGCCAGTACCAGCATGATGTCGACCAGTACCGGCTCGGGCGCTCTCTCGAGGCCGTCGTGGAGGATGCGGTCAACGCCGTCGGCGTCGACCTCAACACGGCATCG
The DNA here is from genome assembly GCF_003952525.1 of Mesorhizobium sp. M3A.F.Ca.ET.080.04.2.1. Taxonomy (NCBI): domain Bacteria; kingdom Pseudomonadati; phylum Pseudomonadota; class Alphaproteobacteria; order Hyphomicrobiales; family Phyllobacteriaceae; genus Mesorhizobium; species Mesorhizobium sp. M3A.F.Ca.ET.080.04.2.1. The sequence goes on from NZ_CP034451.1 coordinate 4,925,647, forward strand.
GCGCCGCTACTGGCGCGCGTCTCGGGGCTGGGGCCCTCGCTTGCGGAAGCCATCGTCGCGCATCGCGACGCGGGCGGTCCATTCGCGACGCGCCGGGAACTGTTGAACGTGTCGCGCCTCGGGCCGCGCGCCTTCGAGCAGTGCGCCGGCTTCCTGCGCATCCCGAACGGCGCCGAGCCGCTCGATGCGTCCTCTGTCCATCCGGAAGCCTATGGCGTGGCGAAGAAGATCGTCGCCGCCTGCGGCCGCGACGTGCGTTCGCTGATGGGCGACAGCGCCGCGCTCAAGGCCCTCGATCCACGCGTCTTCGTCGACGAGCGCTTCGGCCTGCCGACTGTGCGCGACATCATCGCCGAGTTGGAGAAGCCCGGCCGCGATCCGCGCCCCGGCTTCAAGACGGCGACCTTCGCGGAGGGTGTCGACGACATCAAGGATCTGAAGCCCGGCATGCTCCTCGAAGGCACGGTCACTAATGTCGCCGCCTTCGGCGCCTTCGTCGATATCGGCGTGCACCAGGACGGGCTGGTGCATGTCTCGCAACTCGCCGACCGCTTCATCAAGGATGCCCATGAAGTGGTGAAGGCCGGCGATGTCGTGAAGGTGCGGGTGGTCGATGTCGACATCAAGCGCAATCGTATCGGCCTCTCGATGCGCAAGGATGGCGGCCAGGGTGGGGCGCCTCGGGGCGGCCAGCGTGACAGCAGCGGCGGCAAGCCCGCACCGCGCTCGCCGGCGCCGCAGCGCCAGCCCGAACGGCCGGCGCAGGGTGCTTTCGGCGCGGCGCTTGCCGAGGCGATGAAGCGGAAGTAGCGGGCGGACGCGTAAAGAGTTCCTTCCTTGCAATCGGTAGTAAGGTTGCCTACCATATCTGCATGGCGAATGTAGAGAAAGTGAGTGTTGCCCTCACTCCCGAAATGGCAAACATGATGCGGGAAGTCGTCGCTGCTGGCGAATACGCCTCGGCAAGCGAAGTCATGCGGGAGGCATTGCGCGACTGGAAATTTCGCAGGACACAGCGCGATCAGGCTATCCACGAACTGGGCCGTCTTTGGGATGAAGGCATGGCAAGCGGCAACGCGGTCGACGGCAATCAGGCTTTCACCCGGATCAAAAACAAGCTCGAAGCGAAAATCGCCGAACGCAAGTCGTAATGACACTGCGCTTACGACCAGAAGCAGAGGCCGATATCGAGGCGATCGCGCTTTACATCGCCGAGGATAGTCCGTCGGCGGCGTTGCGCTGGTATGACGAGATGTTCACCCATTGCCAGCGCATCGCCGAAATGCCGGGAATGGGCGTTGCCCGGCCGGAAGTACGGGCGGACTTACGCACGTTTCCTGTAGGAAATTACCTTATCCTCTATCGCCAGATCGAGGGCGGGGCCGAGATCGTGCGCGTCGTTCATGGTGCGCGGCGGTGGCAGGAACTGCTTTAACTGAACGTCGAGATGCAACGGCGACGCGCGCGCATTTGGCGCGGCGCTCGCGGAGACGATGAAGTGCAAGTAGCTACCACGCCAGGACAGCCGGCTCCTTGGCGATCTGGCCCAGCAGCCAGTCGCGAAAACTGACGACCGGCGGATAGCCGCGTTTGTCATGCGGCACGACCAGATAATAGGCGCTGCGGCTCTGCATCGGCTGGCCCGGCGCCGGCAGCAACTGGCCGCGCTGCAATTCTCCGGCAATCAGGATTTCCGGCAGCAGCGCCACGCCGAGCCCCGCCATGCAGGCCTGGGCGACCGTGCCGAATTGCTCGAACTGCATGCCGGGGCCGGTCGGCGCGCTGAGACCCTGCTCTTCGAACCATTCGCTCCAGGCACCGGGTCGCGTCGCCATGTGCAGCAAAGGCAGGCGGCTGATATCGGCCGGCGTCGCGATGGCACCGCGAGCCAGAAATTCGGGTGAAACCACCGGCATGACGGTCTCGCGCATCAGCAGCGTGCAATCGGCGTCCGGCCACTCGGGCAGGCCGTGATGGATAGCCGCGTCGAGGCGCTCGCGGGCGAAGTCGAAGCGGCCGATGCGGGTGGCGAAATTGATGGTGATGTCGGGGTGGCGGGCGACGAAATCAGGGATCAGCGGCATCAGCCAGCGCGTGCCGAAGGTGGGCAGGATGGCGAGGTTGAGCACCCCGCTATGCTGATTGCTCATCAATCCCAGCGCCGCATCGCGCAACTGACCAAGCGCTGAACGCACCGCCTCGGCATAGATCTCGCCGGCCGTCGAGAGCCGGACATTGCGGCTGTCGCGCTCGAACAGCCGGCGGCCGAACTGCTCCTCCAACAGGCTGATCTGCCGACTGATGGCGCCCTGCGTCAGATCGAGTTCGCGGGCGGCGGCGGTGAAGGAGCCGAGACGCGCCACAGACTCGAAGGCGGCAAGGGCGCTGATGTTCGGCAGCAGGCGGCGTTGAACGTTCATGATCTATTACTAACGCTCATTGATCGGTGATGCAATTTTGTTTGATTTTTTTGACCCCCAGGCCGATAAGCCGGGGCATCTCAATCTGGAGACTGGAGCCATGGCCGCCGAGAAGAACGCCTTCGTGTGGAACGATCCTTTCCTGATCGAGGATCAGCTTTCCGAGGACGAACGCATGGTGCGCGACGGCGCGGCCGCATTCGCGGCCGACAAGCTCGCACCGCGTATCGAGGAAGCTTACGCCGACGAGAAGACCGATCCCTCGATTTTCCGCGAGATGGGCGAGGCCGGCCTGCTGGGCATCACCATTCCGGAGGAATATGGCGGGCTCGGTGCCAATTACGTGACCTACGGGCTGGTGGCGCGGGAAGTCGAGCGCGTCGATTCCGGCTACCGCTCGATGATGAGCGTGCAATCGTCGCTGGTCATGTTTCCGATCCATGCCTATGGCTCGGAAGAGCAGCGCAGGAAATACCTGCCGAAGCTGGCGTCGGGCGAGTGGATCGGCTGCTTCGGTCTCACCGAGCCCGATGCCGGTTCCGACCCCGGCGGCATGAAGACAAGGGCCGAGAAGACGGCGAGCGGCTACAAGCTCTCCGGCTCCAAGATGTGGATTTCCAACGCGCCGATCGCCGACGTTTTCGTCGTCTGGGCCAAGTCGGCCGCGCACGACAACCAGATCCGCGGCTTCGTGCTGGACAAGGGCATGAAGGGGCTGTCGGCGCCGAAGATCGGCGGCAAGCTGTCGCTGCGGGCCTCCATCACGGGCGAGGTGGTGATGGAAGGCGTCGAGGTCGGCGAGGAGGCGCTGCTGCCCAACGTTTCGGGTCTCAAAGGTCCGTTCGGCTGCCTCAACCGCGCACGCTACGGCATCTCCTGGGGCGCCATGGGCGCTGCCGAGGATTGCTGGCATCGGGCGCGGCAATACGGCCTCGACCGCAAGCAGTTCGGCAAGCCGCTCGCCGGCACGCAGCTGTTCCAGAAGAAGCTCGCGGACATGCAGACCGAGATCGCGCTCGGCCTGCAGGGCTCGTTGCGCGTCGGACGGCTGATGGACGAAGGCAAAATGGCGCCCGAGATGATCTCCATCGTCAAGCGCAACAATTGCGGCAAGGCGCTCGATATCGCCCGCCAGGCCCGCGACATGCATGGCGGCAACGGCATCCAGATCGGCTATCACGTGATGCGCCATGCGCAGAACCTGGAGACGGTCAACACCTATGAGGGCACGCATGACGTGCATGCGCTGATCTTGGGACGGGCGCAAACCGGGCTGCAGGCGTTTTTCTGAGCGGCCGATGGCTCATCCTCGGACCTTGACCCGAGCATCGATGCCCTGACATCGAGGGCCGCTGCGGTGCACACTGCGAAGGATCGCAACCCAGCAGCCCATCTTCTGAGCCGCTGTGGATTCGGCCAAGGTCGCGGCATGGATTCGGGAGTCTGCGCTCCGCTTCGCGTCGCTCCGCCCTGGACTTACGAAGTGCAGCGCAACATCCGCTTGGAGAATGCCCGGGACTTGTGTCAGGGTCAGGCGGTTGAAACGCCATTCTCCGGGGACCCATGGCAATTCTGGCAGCCGTCCACCACCTGACCCACTACAAATATGACCGGCCGGTGGTGCTCGGCCCTCAGGTGATCCGGCTGCAGCCGGCGCCCCATTCGCGCACCAAGGTGCTCAGCCACTCGCTGAAGGTCGAGCCGAAGAATCACTTCGTCAACCTGCAGCAGGACCCGTACGGCAATTTCCTCGCCCGCTTCGTCTTCCCGGAGCCAGTCAACGAGCTCAAGATCGAGGTCGACCTCGTCGCCGACATGACGGTCTACAACCCGTTCGACTTCTTCGTCGAGGAGGCGGCCGAAACCTTTCCGTTCGACTATCCGGAAGAGATCCGGGAAGACCTGGCCATCTACCGGACGCCGGAACCGGCCGGGCCGCTGCTGTCGAAATTCCTGGAAAGCATCGATCGGAGCCCGACCAACACGGTCAACTTCCTCGTCGGCCTCAACGCGCGGCTGCAGCGCGAGATCGCATATATCGTGCGCATGGAAACAGGCGTCTATTCGCCGGAGGAGACGCTCGCCGCGGCCAAGGGCTCGTGCCGCGATTCGAGCTGGCTGCTGGTGCAGATCCTGCGCAATCTCGGCATCGCCGCGCGCTTCGTCTCCGGCTATCTGATCCAGCTCAAGCCGGATCTCGTCTCGCTGGACGGACCGCCCGGAACCTCGGTCGATTTCACCGACCTGCACGCCTGGTGCGAGGTCTATATTCCGGGCGCCGGCTGGATCGGCTTCGACCCGACCTCCGGCTTGCTGACCGGCGAAAGCCATGTGCCGCTGGCCGCGACCCCGCACTACCGCAACGCCGCGCCGATCTCCGGCATGGCGAGCTTCGCCAATGTCGATTTCGGCTTCGACATGCGGGTCGACCGCATCGCCGAGCATCCGCGCATCACCAAGCCGTTCTCGGACGAAAGCTGGGAGGCGCTCGATGCGCTTGGCAACAAGGTCGATGCCATTTTGCGCGAGCAGGACGTGCGGCTCACGATGGGCGGGGAGCCGACCTTCGTGTCGATCGACGATTTCGAGTCCGCCGAATGGAACACCGCGGCGGTCGGCCCGACCAAGCGCGACAAGGCCGATCAGCTCATCCGCCGGCTGCGCGAACGCTTTGCGCCGGGCGGTTTCCTGCATTACGGCCAAGGCAAATGGTATCCGGGCGAAAGCCTGCCGCGCTGGACCTTCTCGCTCTACTGGCGCACCGATGGCGAGCCGGTGTGGAGCGACCCCTCGCTGATCGCACGGGAGACGGGCAACACCGCTGTCGGGCCGGAGCAGGCAGAGAAGCTGCTCAAGGCGATCGCCGGCGAACTCGCCATCGAGCCGTCGTTGGTCAGCGAGGCTTATGAGGATCCGGGCGAATGGCTGCTCAAGGAAGGCAAGCTGCCGGACAATGTCGACCCTTCCAACTCGAAGCTGGAGGACCCGGAAGAGCGCAGCCGCATGGCGCGCGTCTTCGAGCGCGGGCTGACCAGGCCCTCCGGCTATGTGCTGCCGGTCCAGCGCTGGAACAGCCAAGCCGCGGGGCAGCGCTGGCGTTCGGAGAAATGGAAGACGCGGCGCGGCCGCCTGTTCCTGGTGCCGGGCGATTCTCCGGTGGGTTACCGCCTGCCGCTCGGCGCACTTCCTTACGTGCCGCCGGCGCAATTTCCCTATATCGTGCCGGTCGATCCGTCGGTGCCGCGCGGGGCCTTGCCGGCGCGCGAGACAATCCTGCCGAGAGCCGCCCAGGCAGAGCCTGACGGCGCCGATGAAATGGCGCGGCGCCAGCAGGCGGTGTCCTTCACCGTCGCGACCGGCCAGCAGGACCGCATCGAACAAGAGATCACCGAGATCGGCGGCGCGGTGCGCACCGCGCTCACCGTCGAGCCGCGCGACGGGCGGCTTTGCGTGTTCATGCCGCCGGTCGAGGCGCTGGAAGACTATCTCGAACTCGTGGCGGCGGCCGAGAACGCGGCCAAGGCCATCGGCCTGCCTGTGCACATCGAGGGCTACGCCCCGCCGCACGATCCGCGCCTCAATGTCATCCGCGTGGCGCCCGATCCCGGCGTCATCGAGGTGAACATCCATCCGGCTGCCAGCTGGCAGGAATGCGTCGCCACGACCACGGCGATCTATGAGGAAGCCAGGCAGTCGCGACTTGGTACCGACAAGTTCATGATCGACGGCCGCCACACCGGCACCGGCGGCGGCAACCATGTCGTGGTCGGCGGCGCCACACCCAACGACAGTCCATTCCTGCGCCGGCCGGACCTTCTGAAAAGCCTGGTGCTGCAGTGGCAGCGCCATCCGTCGCTGTCCTACCTGTTCTCAGGCTTGTTCATCGGCCCGACCAGCCAGGCGCCACGCTTCGACGAGGCGCGGCACGATTCCCTCTACGAGCTCGAGATCGCGCTGGCGCAGGTCCCGCATCCCGACAAGGGCGAGGCGCCCTTGCCGTGGCTGGTCGACCGGCTGTTCCGCAACCTGCTCACCGATGTGACCGGCAATACGCATCGTTCGGAAATCTGCATCGACAAACTGTTCTCGCCGGACGGTCCAACGGGCCGGCTCGGACTGGTCGAGTTCCGCGGCTTCGAGATGCCGCCCAATGCGCGCATGTCGCTCGCCCAGCAATTGCTGGTCCGGGCCATCATTGCACGCGCCTGGAAGAACCCGCTCGACGGACGGTTCGTGCGCTGGGGGACCTCGCTGCACGATCGCTTCATGCTGCCGCATTATGTCTGGGCGGACTTCCTGGACGTTCTGGAGGACTTGAAGCTCAACGGCTTCGACTTCCGTTCCGAATGGTTCGCCGCCCAGCTCGAATTCCGTTTCCCGTTTTGCGGCGAGGTGCAGCACGCCGGTGTCAAGCTGGAACTCAGGCAGGCGCTGGAGCCCTGGCATGTGATGGGCGAGCAGGGCGCCATCGGCGGGACCGTCCGCTTCGTCGATTCCTCGGTGGAAAGGCTGCAGGTGAAGACGGAAGGGCTCAATCCGGAGCGTCACGCCGTCGTCTGCAACGGACGCATCGTGCCGATGAAAGTCACCGACAATCGCGAGGTGGCCGTGGCGGGCGTGCGCTTCAAGGCCTGGCAGCCGGCCTCAGGCCTGCATCCGGCCTTGCCCGTCAACACGCCGCTGGTCTTCGACATTTACGACCGCTGGTCGGGCCGCTCGGTCGGCGGCTGCGTCTACCATGTCGCGCATCCCGGCGGTCGCAACTACGACACCTTCCCGGTGAACGGCAATGAGGCCGAAGCCCGGCGGCTTGCCCGGTTCGAGCCGCGCGGTCATACGCCTGGAACCTATGAGCTGCGACAAGAGGAAGCTTCCGAGGAGTTCCCGATGACCCTTGACCTGCGGCGGCCTCAGAGACTCTGATCGGCAATGGCAAAGGGGAATCAGAAGAGGGTGCGCGGTAGGCCGCAGGCGAACAGCCTGCTGGAGCACTATCGGCCGATCGAAGGGGTCGTCGACGAGATGGTCGACGCCTCAGGCAATCCGCGCCCGGCCTGGCGGTCCTTCATCGAGGCTCTCGGCGACCTGGGCGCGGACAGGCTCGCACAGCGATTTGCCCGCGCCGACCAGTATCTGCGCGACGCCGGCGTCTATTATCGCGTCTATGACAAGGCCGGCGCCAACGAGCGTGCATGGCCGCTGGCGCATGTCCCGTTGCTGATCGATGAGCTGGAGTGGGCCGAGATCAGTGCCGGCCTCATCCAGCGCGCCGATCTGTTCGAGGCGATCCTCGCCGACATCTATGGCCCGAACCGCCTGGTCGAGAAAGGCATCCTGCCGGCCAGGCTGATTGCGGCCAGCCCGGAATATCTGCGTCCGGTTGTCGGCACCCGGCCGGCCAGCGGCCATTTCCTGCATATGCTCGCTTTCGAGCTTGGCCGTGGTCCTGACGGTCGCTGGTGGGTGCTGGGCGACCGAACGCAGGCGCCATCGGGCGCCGGTTTCGCGCTGGAGAACCGCGTCGCCACCACGCGAGCCCTGTCGGACATCTATGGCGAGATGCATGTGCACCGCCTGGCCGGCTTCTTTCGCCGTTTTCGCGATGCGCTGAACGGCATGGCGAAGGAATCCGGCGGTCGCGTCGCCATCCTGACGCCTGGACCGCTCAATGAGACCTATTACGAGCACGCCTATATCGCACGTTATCTCGGCATCATGCTGCTCGAGGGCGAGGACCTGACCGTCTCCGGCGGCAAGCTGATGGTGCGCACCGTCTCTGGTCTGAAGCCGATCGGGGTGCTGTGGCGGCGGCTCGACGCCGCCTTCGCCGATCCGCTCGAACTCAACGCGGATTCGCAGATCGGCACGCCCGGATTGGTCGAGGCGATCCGCCGTGGCGCCGTCTCGGCGGTCAATGCGCTTGGCTCGGGCCTGATGGAAACGCGAGCGCTGCTTTCCTTCCTGCCCAGGATATCGCGCGAATTGCGGGGCGAGGATTTGTCCCTGCCGAACGTCGCCACCTGGTGGTGCGGGCAGCAGGCCGAGCGCAACCATGTGCTTGCCAATATCGAGCGCCTGGTCGTCGGTCCGGCGCTGTCGACACGGGTGGCTTTCGAAGACGACGGCGCGACACGACTGGGCTCAGCGCTTTCGGCGGAGGAGCGGGCGGAACTGGTCGCGCGCATCGAAAGGGAAGGCGCAGCCTTCGTCGGCCAGGAAGCGGTGACGCTTTCGACGACCCCGGTGTTCGCCGACGGCCGGCTGCAACCGCGCCCGGCCAGCCTGCGCGTCTATCTGGCGCGCACGCCCGACGGCTGGACGGTGATGCCGGGCGGGTTCGCTCGGGTCGGCTTCTCGCTCGATCCGACGGCGATCGCCATGCAGCGCGGCGGCCAGGCGGCGGACGTCTGGGTGGTCAGCGACAGGCCGGTCGAGCGCGAGACCCTGCTGCCGCAGGAAAGCGACGGCTTCATCCGCACCATGCCCGGCAGCCTGCCGAGCCGTGCAGCGGAGAACCTGACCTGGCTTGGCCGCTACATAGAGCGGTCGGAAGACACGGTGCGTATCCTGCGCGCCTATCACGTGCGGCTGGCGGAAACCTCCGATCCCGAGATGCCGCTGCTCGCCGACATTAGGGACTATCTCGAACCGTTCGGCATCGAGGTTGAATCCGCGATCCCACTGGGGCTGATCAGCACGTTGGACAGCGCCGTCTATAGCGCCGGCCAGATCCGCGACCGCTTCTCGCCGGATGGCTGGCTGGCGCTGAAGGACCTGTCGAAGACGATCCACCAATTCGCCAGCACAGTGGCGCCCGGCGACGACGCGACGCGGGCGATGACGGTGATGCTGCGCAAGCTCGCCGGCTTTTCCGGCCTGCTGCACGAAAACATGTACCGCTTCGCCGGGTGGCGCTTCCTGGAGATTGGCCGCCGGCTCGAGCGCGGCATCCAGATCGCCCGCACGCTCGCCTGCCTGACCAGGGCGGACGCTCCCGACGGCGCGCTCGACATGATGCTGGAGATCGGCGACAGCGTCATGACCCATCGCCGGCAGTATCCCGTGCAGGCGGGGCGGCGCACCGTGATCGACCTTCTGGCGCTCGACCCGCTCAATCCCCGCTCGATCCTGTTCCAGCTCGAACGGTTGAAGGCCGAGATCGGCATGCTGCCCTCGGTCGGCGGCGAGGGGCACATGTCGCCCGCTGCCAAGGAAGTCCTGCAGCTCAACACTGCCATCGCCGTGATGGAGCCCTCCGATATGACCGCGCAGGTGCTCGACGAACTCGCCAACCAGATCGGCGACCTCTACAGCAGGCTGGCCAAGGCCTATTTCGGATAAGCGGCGATGCTGTACGACATCAGGCTTCATCTGCATTACGACTATGCCACTGCCGCCGGCGGGGGGCGGCACCAGGTGCGGGTGATGCCGCAGACGATCGCCGGTGTGCAGCGGGTGATCGCCGCCTCGCTGTCCTTCCAGCCATCGCCGGCCGAGCGCGCCGATTTCGCCGATTTCTTCGGCAACAGCGTCACCTCGATCGCCTTTCGCGACGCGCACGAGAAATTGGACATCAGGATGAGCGCGCGCGTGTCGGTTTCGCGGCCGGAACCCGGCCTCGACGTGTCCCCGGACGTTCATGGCCTGAAGACGGAGCTCGATTCGGTGCGCTCGCTGTCGCCATCGGCGCCGCATCACTTCCTCGCAGCCAGCGACCATGCCGGCATCGATGCGGCGATCACCGACTATGCGCGGCAAAGTCTCTCGGGTTCCACGGTCGCCATCGCCATCGACCTCTGCAACCGCATCCACCGCGATTTCACCTATGACGGCAAAGCGACCACGGTTGAGACGCGGGCGAGCGACGCCTTCGCGCTGAAACGTGGCGTCTGCCAGGACTTCTCGCACATCATGATCGCCGGCCTGCGCGGGCTCGGCATTCCGGCCGGCTATGTCAGCGGCTTCCTTCGTACGATACCGCCGAAAGGCAAACCGCGGCTCGAAGGGGCTGATGCCATGCATGCCTGGGTCAAGGCTTGGTGCGGTCGGGACGCCGGGTGGCAGGAATTCGATCCGACCAACGGCATGCGGGCAAGCAACGACCACATCACCGCAGGTTACGGCCGCGACTATTCCGACGTGGCACCGATCGTCGGCGTGCTGAAAACCACGGGCGGCCAAGTCGGCGAGCAAGCCGTCGACGTCATCCCGGTCGCGGTCGAGAACGTGTGACGCCCAATAGCGGTGCGGACCACGATTGCTTCCCGACCTCAGAATGCCAACCGCAGCGCATTTGATGAGACGCGAACGGCCGAGTTGAAGCCGATCGATCGGCGTCGCGGGAACCAGGCCCGGGCACGCGGCTTATCTACGGACGCAGTTCCGTGGAGCCATCATGTTGCAACAACGAGCACAACCGTCCTCCGACCAGCTGGCAGTCAACGAGGAAACGCAGAAGAACGGTGCGCAGACGTCCGCCGAACGCGCCTCGTTGAGCTATGTGAGCGACGCCGATCCCGGCATTCGCCGATTGATAAAAGGCAAGGGATTTTCCTATCTCGGACCGAACGGCCGCGCCGTCGATCCAGCGACGCTTGACCGCATCAAGGCGATCGTCATTCCGCCCGCCTGGACGGATGTGTGGATCTCCCCCGATCCGAACGGCCACATCCAGGCGACCGGACGGGACCAGCGCGGCCGCAAGCAGTATCGCTATCATGCGCAATGGACCGAGGAGCGGGACGGCGTCAAATATTCCAGCCTCGTCGCTTTTGCGGAAAGCCTGCCTGGGCTGCGGCGCCAGGTCGACGCCGATTTGCGCCGGCGCGGCCTGCCGCTGGAACGCGTCGTCGCCTCGATCGTCTGGCTGCTCGACAACACGATGATCCGCGTCGGAAACGCCGCTTATGCCCGGGACAACAAGAGCTTCGGCCTGACCACGCTGCGCGACCGCCATGTCGACATCGAAGGTTCCAGCCTGCGCTTTGCCTTCAAGGGCAAGTCCGGCAAGGAATGGAAGCTGAAGCTGGTCGATCGCCGCATCGCGAGAGTGGTACGAGGAGCGCAGGATCTGCCCGGCCAGAAGCTGTTCCAATATCTCGGCGAAGACGGCAATCGGCGGCCCGTTCGCTCGGAGGACGTCAACGCCTATATTCGCGCGGCCGCTGGCGCCGAATTCAGCTCAAAGCACTTTCGCACATGGGGCGGCACCATCCATGCGGCGTCGCTGTTCGCCCAGGCCGAACTTCCGGAGAGTGCCGCCCAGCGGAAGCGGGCGATGAACAGCATCATCGACAAGGTGGCAGAAAGGCTGGGCAATACGCGAGCCGTGTGCCGCCGTTGCTACATCCATCCGCTGGTCTTCGAAGCGTGGTCGGAAGGCAGGCTGCTCAACGAGATGGCCGAAGCCAACAAGCGACAGCGCCTTATCAACGGCCTCGACGAGGAGGAGACGCTGGTTCTGAGGTGGCTGCAGGCGCACGGAGCCTGACGAACGCCGCCACAGTAAGTCCGTGATCGTCCTATGAATTTTTTTGTCGACCTTGTGTCGGGAAGGGTCCTACTGTCGCGTCCTTTGATACGGAAAGGACGCACCATGCTCTACGCCATCCTCTGCTACGCCTCTGAAGACGTCGTCTGCTCCTGGAGCAAGGAACAGGACGACGAGGTCATGGCAAAGCTCCTCAACGTCCAGGACAAATATGCCAAGGCGGGCCGGCTCGGTCCGGTGGCGCGGCTGTTGCCGACGACCGCCGCGACGACGCTGCGAAAGGTCAAGGGCGAGGCGGTCGTGTTCGATGGTCCGTTTGCCGAGACCAAGGAGCAATTCCTTGGCTTCTACACGCTGGATTGCCGCGATCTCGATGAGGCCGTGGCGTTTGCGCGCGAGCTGTCCGAAGTCAATCCGAGCGGCGGATCCTACGAGATCAGGCCGATCTCGATCTTCAACCCGACCAAGGTCCCAGCATGACCGAGCTTGCCTGGATCAGCAACGCGATCAGCACCGCCCGCCCGCAGGCGATGGGCGCGCTGCTGCGCTATTTCCGCGACCTCGATGCAGCGGAAGAAGCTTTCCAGGATGCATGCCTGAGGGCACTCAAGAACTGGCCGAAGAACGGACCGCCGCGCGATCCGGCGGCGTGGCTGATCTTCGTCGGGCGCAACAGCGGCATCGACGCGGTGCGCAAGCGGGCTAAGCAGGCGCCGATGCCGGAAGAGGAGCATATCTCCGATCTGGAGGATGCCGAGAGCGACATTGCCGAGCGGCTGGACGGCGCGCATTACCGCGACGACATCCTGCGGCTGTTGTTCATCTGCTGCCATCCGGACCTGCCGGCCACGCAGCAAATCGCGGTGGCGCTGCGCATCGTCTCCGGTCTCACCGTCAAGCAGATCGCGCGCGCCTTTCTGGTCGGCGAAAGCGCCATGGAACAGCGCATTACCCGTGCCAAGGCGCGGATTGCCGACGCCGGCGTACCGTTCGAGACGCCGGGTGCCGTCGAGCGCTCGGAGCGGCTCGCGGCGGTCGCGGCTATGATCTATCTCATCTTCAACGAGGGCTATTCGAGCAATGGCGGCGAGGCGCCGGCGCGAGCTCCGCTCTGCGAGGAGGCGATCCGCCTCGCGCGCCTGCTGCTGCGGCTCTTCCAGGCGGAACCCGAGATCATGGGGCTGACCGCGCTGCTGCTTCTCCAGCATGCACGCGCGCCGGCGCGTTTCGATCAGAATGGCGAGATCGTGCTGCTGGAGGACCAGGACCGGTCGCTGTGGAGCCGCAAGATGATCGACGAGGGTTTGGCGCTGGTCGACAAGGCGCTGCGCCATCGCCAGCCTGGTCCCTATCAGGTGCAGGCCGCAATCGCGGCGCTGCATGCGCGGGCGGCAACGCCCGAGCAGACCGACTGGACCGAGATCGACCTGCTCTACGGCCTGCTGGAGCAGATGCAGCCGTCGCCGGTGGTGACGCTGAACCGCGCCGTCGCCGTCAGCAAGGTGCGCGGGCCGGAGGCGGCACTTGCCCTGATCGAGCCGTTGGAAGAGAGACTGTCCGGTTATTTCCACTTCTTCGGACTGCGGGGCGGCCTGCTGATGCAGCTTGGCCGCAACGAGGAAGCGCGTGTGGCGTTCGACCGGGCGATCGCGCTTGCCAATACCGCCGCAGAGGCTGCGCATATCCGCATGCATATCGACCGGCTGATCAAGGAAAGCGCCGCGAAGCCGATCCAGAAGAAAGCGCGCTGATCCGCACCTCCGCAGCCTGGCCCAATTTTGCAGACCGGGGTTGGACCATGCCGGGGTGGCGGTTTTTCCCTGAAACGAGTAATTCCACGCCATCAAAGCGCCGACTGTGCCGGAACCGGCACCCACAGGCATGATTCAAGGTGTCTCCCCATCGCCACTGAGCGGCGGGATGTGAAAGGGATAACAATGACCATAGCGAAGGAAACGGCTTCACTTCTGGAAAAGCTCGGCGTCGGCAAAGACGCGCTTTCCGGCGGCGACCTCGTTGTGCGCAGCCCGGTGACTGGCGAGCAGATCGCGGCGCTGAGGACCATTTCGGCGGCCGATACGGGCAGGGCAATCGATGCCGCGCACAAGGCTTTCCAGGCCTGGCGGCTGGTGCCGGGGCCCAAGCGCGGCGAACTGGTGCGCCTGCTCGGCGAGGAACTGCGCGCGCATAAGGCGGAACTCGGCCGGCTGGTTTCGATCGAGGTCGGCAAGATCCCGTCCGAGGGCCTCGGCGAAGTGCAGGAGATGATCGACATCTGCGATTTCGCGGTCGGTCTTTCGCGCCAGCTGTATGGGCTCACCATCGCCACCGAGCGTCCTGGACACCGCATGATGGAGACCTGGCATCCGCTCGGCGTCGTCGGCGTGATTTCGGCCTTCAACTTCCCGGTCGCGGTGTGGTCGTGGAACGCAGCACTTGCGCTGGTCTGCGGCGACGCGGTGGTGTGGAAGCCGTCGGAAAAGACGCCGCTGACCGCACTTGCCTGCGAGGCGATCTTCAAGCGCGCCGCCAAGCGCTTCGGCGCCGACGCGCCGGAAGGCCTGCTGCAGGTGCTGATCGGCGATCGTGCCGTCGGCGAGGCGTTGGTCGATCATTCGAAGGTGCCGCTGGTCTCGGCCACCGGCTCGACCCGCATGGGCCGCGAGGTCGGCCCGCGTCTGGCGAAGCGCTTTGCGCGTGCGGTGCTGGAGCTTGGCGGCAACAATGCCGGCATCGTCTGTCCGACCGCCGATCTCGACATGGCGCTGCGCGCGATCGCGTTCGGCGCGATGGGCACGGCCGGCCAGCGCTGCACGACGCTCAGGCGCCTGTTCGTGCATGACAGCGTCTATGACGCGCTGCTGCCGCGACTGAAGAAGGCCTATGAGAGCGTCTCCGTTGGCAATCCCTTGGAGACATCGGCGCTGGTCGGTCCGCTGATCGACAAGGCGGCCTTCGACAACATGCAGAAGGCGCTGAAGGAGGCGGAAGCGCATGGCGGCAAAGTCACCGGCGGCACGCGCGTCGAGAACGGTCATCCCGACGCCTACTATGTGCACCCGGCGTTGGTCGAGATGCCGAAGCAGGTTGCCCCGGTGACGGAAGAGACCTTCGCGCCCATCCTCTATGTGATGAGATATTCCGATTTCGATGAGGCCCTCGACCTGCACAATGCGGTCGGCGCCGGCCTGTCATCGTCGATCTTCACCCGCGACCTGCAGGAATCCGAGCGTTTCCTCGGCGTGGACGGTTCGGATTGCGGCATCGCCAACGTCAATATCGGCACTTCCGGTGCGGAGATCGGCGGCGCGTTCGGCGGCGAGAAGGAGACCGGCGGCGGCCGTGAGAGCGGCTCCGATGCCTGGAAAGCGTATATGCGCCGCGCCACAAACACGGTGAACTTCTCCAAGGCGCTGCCTCTGGCGCAGGGCGTCTCCTTCGACATCGACTGAGGTCCTTGCAGCGGATCAGCCTTCCGCCGAACGCTGATCCGCCCCACCTCTCCGCCGGCCGACCTGCTTGCTCAGAGGGCGTTGCCGGTCGCGGGATCGAAGAGGCGAAGCGCGTCTTCGTCGAAAATGAAGGTGCATCGCTGGCCCTTGGCGACGCGGACCTGCGGCGGCAAGGTTGCCGTCAGCCTTTGTGCGCCGATCCGGGCGGTGGTGACCTGCTCGGGTCCGGTCAACTCGACGACGTCGACCTCGACCGGCAAGGACAGTTCAGCGCCGCTGCCCGGTCCAAGCCTGAGCGCCTCGGGCCTGATCCCGACGACGACCGGAGCGTCGTCTCCGGACAGCTTCGCGTAGCGGGGCGGCAGCGCCAGCCGCGTATTCGCGCCGACGATGGCAAGTTTGCCATCCTGGATCTCCGCTTGCAGCATGTTCATCGACGGAGCGCCGACGAAGCCCGCGACATAAAGCGTGGCCGGATGGTTGTAGATCTCCTCCGGCGTGCCGAGCTGCTCAATGCGGCCGTCGCGCATGACCGCGATTCGGCTCGCCAGCGTCATCGCCTCGATCTGGTCGTGGGTGACATAGACGACCGTGGTCTGCAGCATCTGGTGCAAGCGCTTGAGCTCGGTGCGCATCTCCAGCCGCAGCTTGGCGTCGAGATTGGAGAGCGGCTCATCGAACAGGAACACTTGCGGCTTGCGCACCAGCGCCCTGCCGATGGCGACGCGTTGGCGCTGACCGCCGGATAGCTGGCCAGGCTTGCGGTCGAGCAGGGGCTCGATCTGCAAGAGCCTGGCCGCCTCGCGCACCGCCTTGTCGCGCTCGGCCACCGGGACCTTGCGCATCTCCAGGCCGAAGCCGATGTTCCGGTGCACGGTCAGGTTCGGATAGAGCGCATAGGACTGGAAGACCATGGCGATGTCGCGGTTCTTCGGGTGAACGCCCAGCACCGAGCGGCCGCCGATCAAGACGTCACCGCTCGTTGCCTCGGCAAGACCGGCAATGATGTTGAGCAAGGTCGACTTGCCGCAGCCGGAGGAGCCGAGCAGCACCAGGAACTCGCCGCTTTCCAACGCAATGTCGATGCCCTTCAGCGTCTCGACGGCGCCGTAGTTCTTGCGGATGTCTCGGATCTCAAGCGCGCTCATTGACGGCTTCCTCGAAAAGCATCGGCCCGCCATAGTCGCGGGGCAAGGTTGAGATGGCGCGGGACGCTACGCGGGTGGCCGCGGAAAGGCAGGACGCGAGCGGCCGCTCCTGCGCCAGGGCGGCCAGAAAGGCGGCGTTGAAGACATCGCCGGCACCGATCGTGTCGACGACGGTGACGCGAGGCGCAGACATTTCGACGATTTGCCCATCCGGGCCGATGGCAAGCGCACCTTCCGGTCCGCGCTTGACGACGACGGTCGCGCGCTCCTTCATGCCGTGACGGATCTCGCGAGCCGCCTGCGCGGGATTCCGCAGGCTCGCTAGCGTCGTCGTCTCGACCTCGTTGAAGAGAGCCAGATCGGATCGCGACAGCCACGCGCGGGCCGCAGCGCAGTTGGCAGCGGTCCAACCCTCCATCGGCCAGCCGGTGTCGAGGGCGACGGCAATCTGATGCTGATCGGCCCAGTCGAAAAGCGCGGCGTACTGCTGCGTCAGGTCGTCAGTCAGGAAGGAGCCGGTGAGCAGCGCATAGCCGCCCGAGAGCCGGTTGCCGTCCAGAACGGCAAGCACGTCGCCGAGGCTGAAGCGCGGCAGGTGACCGCGCGTGGTGAAGAAGGTGCGCTCGCCGTCCGGATGGGTCATGCCCACCGACAGCGTCGTCCCTTCGGGATGAACCGGCCATGTCTCCGCACGAGACCCAAAAGCCTCGCGCAGCCAGCGGCCGAACTGGTCGTCGCCGAGATTGGCGGCGATGTCGAAGTCGATGCCCAGGGCCTGCCAGGCGAGCGCCGTGTTGCCGGCCTGTCCGCCGACGCGCAAATCGTCATGTTCGACGACGGTCTCGGTTCCCGCCTTCGGCCATGGCGCGACCGGGCCGACGATCAGGTCGACATTGACGTTGCCGATCACTGCAAGCGGCCGCATCATTCGCTCCGAGTGATCTTGGTGGAGCGAACCGGCGTTCCGGCATTCTCGACATGGGCATCGGCGAAGGCGATCATCAGGCGCTGCGCCGCAGGCAGCATGGCGAAGATCGCGGCCAGCCCGGAAGCCGGTTTGAAGGTAAGCGTGACCGCGCCCGCGACCGGCGGCTTGCCTGAGGCATCGAAGATGACCAGCGGCGCGCCGGCCTCGACGACGGAAGCCGCCATTGCGGTGACGAGGTCGGATGTCGGATCGTCGCCGCGAAACAGGATGACGCCGATGTTGGGGCCGAGCATCTCCATCGGTCCATGGCGAAGCTGACCGCCCTCGAGGGAATAGCAGGGCAGGCGCGAAAGCTCCGTGAGGCCAAGCGCCAGCGCTTCGGCCAGGCCCTGCAGGCTGCGGCCGGAGGTGACGATGGCCGCCACATCGCTCAGCGCAGCCAAGGCGGCGTCGGTTTCGATCGCTTGCGGGTTTTGCAGTGCTGCAAGCGCAGCGGCAGGGTCATGGCCGAGCGCGGCCAGGATGGCGAGGTGCAGTGCGAAGCTGACGGTCAGGCTGCGGGTCGCGGCAAACGCTAGCTCGGTGCCGCCGGCGCCGACGAGGCAAGGGACCGTGCGGGCCAGGAAGGAACTGGCTTCCAGCGTCAGCCCGAACGTATCTGCGGGCAAGCCGGCTTCGGCAAACCAGCGCACGACTTCGGCGCTCTCGCCGGATTGCGAGGTGACGAGGACCATCCTGCCGGTCAGCGGCAATGGCTGGCCGAGCTGCTCTGAGAGCGGGATCGCCACGGCGTCGATGCCATGGGCGCGATAGATCGGCTCGACAGCGCGGCCGACGGCATGCGAGCCGCCCATGCCGAGCAGCAGCAGCCGGCCATTTGTCGTTAGCGAAGCCGCGACCTTGCCGGCGATATCTCTGTTGTTCTCGAACGAGGCGATCGCATCCCCATGCTGGCGCGCCATTTCGCGGTCGATCGCGACGAGCCCGGAGGGGCGGGGTCTTTCAGCAGTCATCACTATCCTTTCACGCCGCCGCTGGTCAGTCCCGAGATCAGCGCGCGTTGCATGACGAGGCCGATCAGCACCGGCGGCAGGGCGGCGATGACGCCGGCCGTGGCGATCAGCCCGTAGTCTGAAACCCGGCCGCCGGCGAGGTCGGCAATGGCGACGGTCAGCGTCTTGGCCCGCTGGTCCGAGGTGAAGAGCAAGGCATAGAAGAACTCGTCCCAGGCGAGCAGCACGGCAAACAGCGCCGATGTCGCCACCACAGGCGCGGCCAGCGGCAACGTAAGCATACGCCAGGTCTGGAACAGACCGGCACCGTCGATCATGGCGGCGGCCTCGATCTCGCGGGGAATGGCGTCGAAGCCCGACTTCATCAGCCAGGTGGTGAAGGGCGCCAGGATGGTCAGATAGATCAGCGCCAGGCCAAAGACGTTGTTGAGCAGGCCGAGATAGGACAGGCCCATATAGAGCGGCACGGAAAGCGCCACCGGCGGCAGCATGTAGGTGGCGATCACCATCGACAGCGACCAGCCGACGGATGGCGTGCGCGAGACAGCCCAGCCGGCCGGCACCGCAAGCAGGATGGCAGCGAGCGTCGCCATGCCGGCGACCTCCAGGCTGTTGCGCAGCGATGCGGTGAAAGCGGCTCCGGCGCTGTTTTCGGCGGTCGAAAGCAATTGCGCATAGCGCGAGAAGTCGGCGCTCTGCGGCCACCAGCGCAGCGGCTTGGCGGCAAGATCGGCCGCCGGCGAAATGCTCATGACGAAGAGCCAGACCAGCGGCGCCAGGATCACTGCGGCGAGCAGAACCGCGCTGACATAAATGAAGGCGGTGAAGCCCGGGCTCCTGCGTTCCATCAGGCGGCACTCCCCGCGGTCTTGCGGACCAGAGCCGCGTAAGCGACTGCGAGCACGGTGACGAGCAGGGTGACGATCAGCGCCAGCGAGGCGCCGGAACCGGCGCGCTGGAAGGAAAAGGCTTCCTGATAGACGAGGATCGACAGCGTGCGGGTGCTGTTGGCGGGCCCGCCGCGGGTCATCACCCAGATGATGTCGAAGACCTTGAAGGCCTCGATGGTGCGCAGCACCAGCGCGACCATCAGCGGCCCGGCAAGATAGGGCAGGACGACGAAGCGGAAACGGGCGAACGGACCGGCGCCATCGACCAAAGCGGCGGCGGTGATGTCGCGCGGCACCGCCTGGAGCGCGGCCAGCGCAATCAGCGCCACCAGCGGAAAGTTCTTCCAGCAGTCGGCGACGATCAGCGCAGCCAGTGCCGTTCCGGGCTCGCCCAGCCAGGAGCGGTAGGTGTCGATGACGTGCAGCTGCGTCAGCGCCGCGTTCAGCGCGCCATACTCTGGATTGTAGATCAGCCGCCAGAGCGTGGCGTTGACGACAGTCGGCAGCGCCCAGGGCAGGATCATCAGCCCGCGCAGCGCCGTGCGGCCGCGAAATTCCTGGTTGAGCAACAGTGCCGCCAGCACGCCGAACACCATCTCGGCGGCGACCGAGATGACCGCGAACCAGGTGGTGGTGACCAGCGTGCGCGAGAAATTCGAGCTGGTCAGCATCTTCGCATAATTGTCGATGCCGACGAAATTGCCCGCCGTGCCGACCAGCTTGGCGTCGGTGAAGGAAAGGCCGACCGTGTCGACGAGCGGCCAGCCGATGACGGCGACCATGACCGCGAGAAGCGGCAGCATCAGCAGCCACGCACGTGTCGTCATCCAGGTGCCCGACATTGAGGCGCCTCTTCCCGTTCTTGGAGATGCAGGCCCGAACAACACGGGCGGCCATAAAGCCGCCCGCGATTCGAGGATCGATGGCTCAGAGACCGCTGTTTTCGGCAGCCGTCTTCAGGGCATCTTCCGGAGAGGCCGTGCCGAGCAGCGATTCCTGGATGGCCTGCTGCAGCGCTGTCGACATCTCCTGGTATTTCGGCGTTGTCGGCCGCGGATACATGGCGGCGAGACCGACCTTTGCCGTGGCGATCAGCTCTTCCTGACCCTTGGCAACGGCGGGGTCGTCATAGGAGGACGCCCAGATCGGCAGCGAGAGCTTGGCGTACTGGTTCTGCGTCGACTGCGAGGTCATGAACTCGATGTATTTCCAGGCCTCATCCGCGTGCTTGCTGACGGCCGTGATGCCGAGGCCCATCGAGCCGTTGACGGCCGAGACCTCGCTCTTGCCGGCGATGCCCGGCGCCGGCACGACGCCGACCTTGCCGGCGACCTTGGAGTCCTTCGGGTCGTTGGCCATGTTGTACATGTATGTCCAGTTGAGCGCGAAGGCGGCGTCGCCATTCTGGAAAACCTTGCGCACGTCCTCCTCGAGGAATTCCTTGGAGTTCGGATTGGTCAGGCCGGACTTGTAGCTCGCGACCATATATTTCAGCGCCTCGAGGCCGCCACCGTTCTGGAAGTCGGGCTTGCCGTCCTTGATGAAGTCGCCCTTGTAGGCGCTGAGCAGTGTGGCGTAATCGCAGATCGCGGCCTCGGCCTGCGACCAGCTCCAGGCGATCGGAGTGGCAAGCAGGCCCTTGTCCTTGATGATCTTGGCCTGCTCGCTGAGCTCGTCCCAGGTCTTCGGCGGCGCCTTGATGCCGGCCTTTTCCAGGATCTCCTTGTTGTAGAACAGGTATTTGGTATCGAGGATCCAGGGCATGCCGTAATATTTGCCCTCGTACTGGACGGTGGTCCAGGCGCCGGGCAACACGCCCTTTTTCATGTCATCGGTGATCTTCGAGGAGACGTCGACCAGCACCTTGTTGGTCGCGTATTCGGCCGGCCAGATGACGTCGAACAGCACGACGTCATAGCCGCCGCCGGAGCCCTGGGCGAGCACGGTCTTGTCGTGCAGGCCTTCGTAAGGAACGAATTCCAGATTGACCTTGATGTCGGGATTGGCCTTGGTGAAGGCTTCCGTCATGGCGCGTACGTCGGCCTCGCTGTAGGCGGCCTGCGCCATGAACAGCGCGTTCAAAGTCGTTTCGGCGAAGGCGTGCGGCACCAGTAATCCGCCCGCAAAGACCGCGCCCAGAATTGTCCTACCGATCGATTTCAGCATTTGTCATCTCCCATTTTCGGCATTGGCGAGTTGGCGGCGAAAGGCAAGGCACCACCTTCTCGAACGACTATCGCGTGTGACCTCGGTCTGCCGTCGGGGCGCGGCAAGAGGCTTGCTGGCCTTGCCGTCTTTTTCTCAATCCGCCGGGCTTGCGCCATTAAGTCAATTCGCTTGACTTAATTAGTCGATCAATCCTTAAATGGAGTCAAGAGGGGAAACGACGGTGCACGACATCAGTCCCATCCGCGCCAAAAGCGGCACCAACCAAGAGGGCACCAGTGCCCACAATCGCCGCGTCATGATCGAGGCGCTGCGGCTCAACGGCCAGCTGTCGCGCGCCGACCTGGCGCGCGCGACGCAACTGACCAAGCAGGCGGTTTCCAACATCATCGAGGATCTCGAGCGCGACGGTCTGGTAGTGGCGCTGAATACGGTGCGCAAGGGCAGGGGGCAGCCCTTCACGCCTTACCGGCTGGTGCCCGAGGGCGCTTTCGCCGTCGGGCTGCAGATCGACCGCCACCTGGGACGGGTGGTGGTGGTCGATTTGATCGGCAAGGTGATGGCGCGCGCCGAGGCCAACCTGCCCTTCGACGAACCGTCGGCAGGCGTCGAGATCATCCTCGATCTCGTTGCCCGCGTCCGGCATGAGCTGGCAGGCATCTCCGCGCAATCGGAGCGACGGCTGGTCGGGCTCGGCGTCGCCATGCCGGGACCGTTCGGGTTGAACAATTCCGACGACAAATGGATGATGCCAGCCTGGCAGCAATTCCCGTTGCTCGAGGCGCTCGCCGCGGGCACCGGGCTGGATGTCGGCCTGCAGAACGACGCCGCCGCCTGCGCCACGGCGGAACGCATCGTCGGCGCGGCGCATGGCATCGACCACGCGGTCTGCCTCTATGTCGGCTACGGCATCGGCGCCGGGCTCATACTCAACGGCGAACTCTACACCGGCGGCAACGGCAATGCCGGCGAGATCGGCCTGGCGCTGCTGTCGCCGGCGGGCCCAGGCTCGACGCCGCTCGAACACCGAGCCTCGCTGGCTTCTCTCTACCAGCACCTGGGACTCAATCCCGCCGACGCGCAGCTTTACGAACGCCTGGATACGCTGGCGTTGGCCGACGATCCGAAGGTGGCGGCCTGGGTTGAGGCTGCCGCGCACGATCTGCGCTGGAGCGTGCATCTGATCGAAACGATGCTCGATCCACAGACGGTCATCCTCACGAGCGGCGCCCCTGCTTCGCTCGCCCGCCGCCTGCTGCAGGCCATGCATCCGCTGCTGCCGTCCATCGCCGATCGTCCCGGACGGCGATTGCCGCGCCTGCAACTCGGCATCACCGACCCCTGGGCGATCGCGGTCGGTGCCGCGGCCGAGCCGATCGGCCGCGCCTTCGATCCGCGCTTCTCGGCGATCCTCAAGGCTGGATAGGCAGCGAGGTCAGCCTGAACCGGCATTGGGGCCAGCTTGTCCGCAGCCCGAAAAACATGCCTCGAAAGCCGTGTCGACGACAGCGAGCTTGGCGGCCTGGGCGGCCATGTATTCCTCGTAGAACTTCCGCGAAATCCACATGACGGAATGTCCGCGCTGGCCAACCCAGCCGATGCTGCCAAGCGCTTCGGCGTCGCGGAGCTTGCGCGCCAGATGGGTGCGCGAGAGCTTCAGCCAATGCGCAAATTCGCTGATCGAGATCACGCCGGTCGGGATCCTGTCCAAATTGACGTCTTCCGGATCGATACCGGACATCAGCCAGTCCATGACGATGCCGCCATTGTTCAGCCAGATAAACAGCGAGAAAGTCTGCTCAGGTTCCCGCACCGGCTCGCACTGAAGCAGTCCGTCGCAGATCAGCGGCTGCAGTCTCGCCACCAGTTTGGGCCGCTCGAGGAAGCTTGCCAGCCGGTTTCCATCATCGATGCGGTCCAGGGTTCTGAGGTGGGCATGGATCCAGGCGGCGAATGTCTCTATCGTGGCAGCGGTCGGCCGCATGGGACGGGCGCGCCCATCGCTGCCCGTCGAAACATATTCGGCGATGTTGTAGTGCAGCATCTCCTTGAGAAATGCCTCGGCAGTGTTGCGGCTGGCGACGGAGTTGCGTCTTACGACATCGATGAAGCGGGCGGCTGTGAGTTCAGTACGGCGGTCCTGGGGATCGTACCTGAAATGCATGGCGAGCCCGACATGGCCGAGCAGCCAGCGCTGCTGAGTGGCAAAGACGCCCGCGAGCCTTGGGCTGGTCTCATAGACGCCGATGAGTGCGCGCGATTGCTCCTGAACACTGCGAAGCGCTGCCGGATGACCAGCGATTTCTTCGGCTGTCAGCGCCATTCCCTGCGGTGTCCCTTCCGTCGCCCACCCCGACCGAATCCAGATTTATAGCCTTCGCCGGTTGTGTCCAGCTGCCCGTTGGAACAATCGCCGACGACAGCGGCCGTTTTTTCTAACCGTCTGTCTTGGCTCGGAAAAACGCCCTTTCTGCCGTAGTCTGGCCTACAGCCCTGCGTTGAATCTTGCAAGCGTGATCTTCGACGCTCCGACGGGCGTACGTGAAAGTGCAGCCTTTGCAAAGCCGCGGGCCGCGACCTATCGTGGCGAGAGTTCTTTCGACTGGTTCGCTGCCCGAGTGAAACAATGCTGAGAGAGATCAGGACGCTGACCGCCAGCGAGGTGGAAACGCTCGTCGATTGGGCGGCCGGGGAGGGTTGGAACCCAGGCATCGACGACGCCGGCCTGTTCCGGGCAGCCGATCCCGAAGGGTTCATCGGCGCCTTCGTCGCCGGCGAGATGGTGGCCGGCATTTCGGCCGTTGCCTATGGCGCCGGCTTTGGGTTCATCGGCCTTTACATCTGCCGACCGGGCAACCGCGGCCAAGGCCATGGCAAGGCAGTCTGGGATGCCGGCATGACAAGGCTCGGTGGCCGGATCATCGGCCTCGATGGCGTGGCCGAGCAGCGGGCCAAGTACCAGCGCATGGGCTTCGTGCCAGCCTATGAGACGGTTCGCTACAGCGGACGACCCGACGGCCTGATTCGCGGCGCCGACATCCGGCCAGCGACGCCGGAGAGCTACGCGGCTATCCAGGCCTACGACCGTCAGTGCTTTCCAGCACCGCGGCGGGTGTTTCTCGAAGGATGGCTGCGAGCGCCGCGGATGGCGCTGATCGCGAGCGATCGTACCGGCATTGCAGGCTATGGCGTCGCGCGGCGATGCCGCGACGGCTTCAAGATCGGGCCGCTGTTCGCCGACGGCACGGAGGTTGCGCTGGGGCTGCTGGCTGAGCTCGCCGAGAGCGTGGAAGGCGAGACGCTGCATGTCGACGTGCCAGCCAGCAATGGCGGGCTCATCGCCGCGCTCGAGTCCGCCGGCATGCGTCCAGGCTTCACCACGACCCGGATGTACAAAGGCGGCACGCCCGACAATGTCGCCGCCAAGGTCTTCGGGATCACGACGCTGGAACTGGGCTGACGCCGGATGTGCCGTCGGAGGTGCCGATCGGCGGCGGCATGCGCCAGAGCCGGTTTGCGGCCGAGGAATTTGTGTTCTGAAAACGGTGGTCATCCAGGACTCGCGCGGCTATCCACGCTATCTTTCCGGCAAGTAGTCCGGGTCGCCAAGGAGCAACAATGCGTACGAAAGCCAGCATTCGTGTCGTCGGCTGCCATGCCGAAGGTGAGGTCGGCGATGTCATCGTTGGCGGCGTCCTGCCGCCGGCGGGCCGCACGATGATGGAAAAGATGATCACCATGGAACGCGATCACGACCATGTGCGGCGCATGCTTATCTGCGAGCCGCGCGGCAGCGTCGCACGGCATGTCAATCTGCTGGTGCCCTCGACGCGCGAGGATTGCGCAGCGGGTGCCATCATCATGGAGCCGACGGAATACGTGCCGATGTCCGGCTCCAACACGATCTGCGTCGCCACCGTGCTGCTCGAGACCGGCATGGTGCCGATGCACGAGCCCGAGACGCGCTTCAAGCTCGACATGCCGGGCGGCGTCATCGAGGTGCGCGCCGAATGCCGCGACGGCAAATGCCTGTCGATCACCTTCCGCAACGCGCCCGCCTTTGCCGAGCGCCTCGACGCCAGCATCGAGGTCGAGGGGCTCGGAACGCTGAAGGTCGACATTGCCTATGGCGGCATGTTCTACGCCATCGTCGATGCCAAGGCGCTCGGCTTCTCAGTCACCCCCGACGAGGCTCGCGAATTGGCGGTGGCCGGCGAGAAGATCCGCCGCGCGGCGCGCGAACAGCTCGATGTCGTGCATCCGGAATTCGACAATGTGCGCGGCGTGTCGATCGTGCAGTTCGCGATGCCTTTCCAGGGCCCCGGCAACGTCACCCGCAACACCTGCATCGTGTCGCCGGGACGCTCCGACCGCAGCCCGACCGGAACCGGGACATCGGCCCGCATGGCGGTGCTGCGGGCCCGCGGATTGATGGGGGTGGGCGACGTGCTGATCCATGAATCGATCATCGGCTCGCGCTTCACCGGCAGGATCGTGGAGCTTGCGGACATTGCGGGGCGCAAGGCGGTCGTTCCGGAGATCACCGGCCGCGCCTGGATCACCGGCGAGCACAATTACTATCTTGATCCGACGGACCCGTACCCGCAGGGCTACGTGCTGTCGGACACGTGGGGCACCTCGACCTCGGTGAAGCAGTAGTGCGAAACGCCAAGCCTGCGTGCCGCCCCGCAGGTCTGGCCGAAGGAGACGCCGAAGGGTTGTCACCCATGTCTTAGGGACAAGCTGTTACCTATGTCTCCGGGTCGGACAAGGGGAGAGATGGTAGCGGAGGAGGGACTTGAACCCCCGACCCCAGGATTATGATTCCCGTGCTCTAACCAACTGAGCTACTCCGCCAGGAGTGGCGAGGAGCTCGAGGGAACCGCCCGCTTCAGCGGGCAATTTCGAGGCTATCGCCAAGGTCGCGCGGATATAAGGTTGGCGGGGCAAAGCTGTCAAGCGCGGATGCGGCAGGCATGCCAGCATAATCTCCTCCCGGAAATGCGTTGCCTGGCAGATGGATGAGCGCATGCGCCGGGGTTGAGTTCGACGGGGCACGTCGCTATGTCATCGGCGATGAAACTCTAGAGCTTGAGCGAATGAAGCCGCGCATCGCAGTCCTCGGTTGCGGATACTGGGGCAGCAACCATATCCGCACCCTCAAGGCGCTCGGCGCGCTCCATGCCGTGTCCGATGAGAACCGCGCTCGAGCCGAAGGCTTCGCCAGCGAGCAGGACTGCCTGGCAATCGAACCGGACAAGCTGTTCAGCCGCACAGATGTCGACGCCGTCGTCATGGCGCTGCCGCCGCAATTCCACGCCGATACGGCGGTGCGCGCGATCGAGAACGGCAAGGACGTGCTGGTGGAAAAGCCGATCGCATTGACCGTTGCCGACGCCGAACGCTCGGTGCAGGCGGCAAGGGACAATGGCCGCGTCTTCATGGTCGGCCATGTGCTGCGCTTTCATCCGGCCTTCGAGACGCTCAAGGGGCTGATCGACAGTGGCGAGCTCGGCGAGGTGCGCTACATCCATTCGCACCGGCTGGGCCTCGGCAAGTTCCATACCGAAAACGATGCGCTTTGGGACCTCGCGCCGCACGACCTCTCGATGATCCTCGCCATCACCGGCACCGAGCCGATCGAGGTGAGGGGCGAGGGCGCGGCGCTGCTCGACAATCTGAGCGACTTCGCGCATCTGCACATGCGCTTTCCGAACGGCTTGCGCAGCCATCTCTTTGCTTCGCGGCTCAATCCCTACCGCGAGCGGCGGCTGACCGTCGTCGGCACCAAGGCCATGGCCGTGTTCGACGACGTGGAACCCTGGGAACGCAAGCTTGCCGTCTATCGGCACGCCGTATGGCAGGACAGCGGCCAGTGGGCCTTCACCGCCAACGAACCGTCATACGTGCCTGTCGGCGAAGGCATGCCGCTGACGCGGGAACTCGCCCATTTCATCCAGTGCATCGAAACGCGCGCCGAACCGCGCACCGACGGCGAGGAAGCGATCAGGGTGCTGCGCATCCTGACCGCGGGCACGGTGACGCATAGCGGTCCGTCCGCCTGAGCCGTCCATAAAGGCAATCCTGAGTTGGGGCGGCTGGTCGAGGGCGTAGGCTACTCGGCCGGGACTTGCGCGGGCCGCTGCGTCAGCTTGGAAAGCATGGCCTCGGCCTCGGCGCCGCGCTCGGAGCGTTCGATGAAGCCGCCGCCGAAGACACGCGCCTCGTTGCCGTCATCCGAATAGAGCACGCAGGCCTGGCCGGGCGCGATGCCGGACTCGCCATCGACCAGTTCCACCGAGGTCACGCCGTCGCGATGATGCAGCACGGCAGGGCGTGGCGGCTTGGTCGAACGAACCTTGGCGAAAAGCTCGAGCCCGCCCGCGGGAATGTCCGACAACGGATTATCGCCCAGCCAGTTCATGGCACGCAAATAGATCTTGTGCGTCTCCAGCGCCTCGCGCGGGCCGACCACGACGCGCGCCCGGTCCGCGTCGAGGTGAACGACATAGAGCGGCTCGCCCGAGGCGATGCCGATGCCGCGGCGCTGGCCGATCGTGTAGCGCAAGATGCCCTCGTGGCGGCCGAGCACGCGGCCGTCTATATGCACGATATCGCCCGGATTGGCGGCTGCCGGCTTCAGCTTGGCGATGATGTCGGAATATTTGCCCTGCGGCACGAAGCAGATGTCCTGGCTGTCCTGCTTGGCGGCAACGGTCAACCCCATCTCTTCGGCAATCGCCCGCACCTGCGGCTTCGACAGACCGCCCAGCGGGAAGCGCAGATAGTCGATCTGAGCCTGCGTGGTGGCGAACAGGAAGTAGCTCTGGTCACGGTCGGCATCGACCGGCCGGTAGAGCGCGCGATGCGCGCCATTGGCGCGCGAGCGGATGTAGTGGCCGGTGGCCAACGCATCGGCGCCGAGATCCTGCGCGGTGGCAAGAAGATCGGCGAATTTGACCGTCTGGTTGCAAGACACGCAAGGGATCGGCGTTTCGCCGGCGACATAGCTCTCGGCGAAAGGATCGATGACCGCCTTGCGGAAGCGCTCCTCGTAATCAAGCACGTAATGGGGAATGCCCAGCGTCTCCGAAACGCGGCGGGCGTCGTCGATGTCCTGGCCAGCGCAGCAGGACCCTGCGCGATGGGTGGCCGCACCATGATCGTAGAGCTGCAGGGTGACGCCGACCACGTCATAACCCTCGCGCTTCAGGATGCCGGCGACGACGGACGAATCGACGCCACCCGACATGGCGACGACGACGCGGGTGTCTTCGGGACGTCCAGGGAGATCGAGGCTGTTCATGGTGCTATCATCGTGCATGGCGCTGAATGCCAATGGCGGGAATATAGGTCAAGCCTTTCGGGTGCGCCAGCTTCGCTCCGCCGGAGGCGATTTCTGCCAGCAATTTCAAGGGCGGCCGGCGATTTATTCAAATTGCGAACAAAACCCTAACGCGACATTCACGATCCTTACCTAGTCATTAGGGTTCGCTTAGGCAAATTTTAAAGCTGTGGCGGTACTGTGGCGGGGATTGGGTCTTTGAGTTTTTTGTAGAGAGTACGATGACCGATCTGGTTAGACCTAGAGTCAAATATGTTATCGGGCCCGACGGCAGCCCTCTTACGATAGCCGATCTGCCGCCGACGAATACACGGCGCTGGGTTATCCGGCGCAAGGCGGAAGTGGTGGCGGCGGTGCGCGGTGGACTGCTTAGCCTGGAGGAAGCCTGCCAGCGCTACAAGCTTACCACCGAAGAATTTCTCTCCTGGCAGGCATCGATCGACGAATACGGTCTTGCCGGGTTGCGGACAACGCGAATCCAGCAATACCGGCACTAGGCTTTTAGATCGCCGGAAACAGGAAAGGGCGCGAAATTCGCGCCCTTTTCGCTGTTGGCGCTCCAGCTTAGCCTTGCAAGGCCTGCGGCGGATGGGTCGCAAAAAGGCCTGCGGCAGTTCCGCCGCGATCTCGTGGGTTGCCCAGCACAGGCACTGCTCGAAACACAGCACCAAGGATGCCCGTGCGGACCGGCGAACCGAGACGATGGCGGTAATGTCGTGACGCTGGCCCGCCGGTGGCGGGGCAGTTAAACTGGCTCGCGGCTTAGCGGCATGCCGGGAATTCTCGCCGACAGAAATGGTGGCGTTCGGCGATCAGCCGATCATGGCGCTGCGGCCGCCCAGTTCCGCCTCGCGGATCTTGCTGTCGCGGGATTCCAGCATCTCCGCCTTGGAAAGCTCCGCTTCAGCTTCGCCGAGTAATGATTCGGCAGTGCTTCGCTGCAGGGCGAGGTCGCTTTGTGAATTCCTGAGGTTGTCGCGGCGCAGGCGCGCCGCCTTGGCGAAGGTCGGATAGGCGAAATGATTGATATCGGTGATGCCGGCTTTCTTCTCTTCGGCGGCGATCTGAAGCTCCAACTCGACGGCCATGCGCTCGAACTCGGCGATCATCATGTCGAGCTGCAGCAACTGGCGCCGCTTCTCATTCACCTGAAACTGCTTCAGCCGAACGAGGTTTTCACGTGACTTCATGATTCGATACTCCGCAAACGCACACCTGCATATCGTCCAATCCGCCCCGAAAGGCCCAAGCGTCGCCCGTGTCCCCCGGCTTTCCCAGCGCTATGGAAAACAAAGCCCTAAAGATTTTTGCCGGCGGTAACCATTCGTTTACGGGCATTGTTAATCATACGGCCGAGGACTTAAGGCCGGGTAAAAATTCCGGCGCTGGTGGGAAACGCGGCCTGCGAGTCTCTGGAGTCACTTAGCGTGGCTTATTAATGTGGTGCATTAGCGATTTGGGTCTGTGATTCGTTATTAGATTCAAGCGGGTGTAGAAAGGGGTTAAAAATTCTGCTATCGTGGTCGACACGAAATTAGGATTTGTTAACCAGTCGGTGGCACCTTCTGTTCAGGCAAACGCTGCTCCGGTCCCGGGCGGTCATGACACGGCCCGGAAGCAGAAAAGGGGAATGAAATGCGTGTTCTGCTGATTGAAGATGACAGTGCAACCGCACAAAGCATCGAGCTGATGCTGAAATCGGAAAGCTTCAACGTCTATACGACCGATCTCGGCGAAGAAGGCGTCGATCTCGGCAAGCTTTACGACTACGACATCATCCTTCTCGATCTCAATCTCCCCGATATGTCGGGCTACGAAGTGCTGCGCACGCTTCGGCTCTCCAAGGTCAAGACGCCCATCCTCATTCTCTCCGGCATGGCCGGCATCGAGGACAAGGTTCGCGGCCTCGGCTTCGGCGCCGACGACTATATGACCAAGCCGTTCCACAAGGACGAGCTGGTGGCGCGCATTCATGCCATCGTCCGCCGCTCGAAGGGCCACGCGCAGTCGGTCATCACCACCGGCGACCTGGTGGTCAACCTGGACGCCAAGACGGTGGAAGTCGGTGGCCAGCGCGTGCATCTGACTGGCAAGGAATACCAGATGCTGGAGCTGCTCTCGCTTCGCAAGGGCACCACGCTCACTAAGGAAATGTTCCTCAACCACCTCTATGGCGGCATGGACGAGCCGGAACTGAAGATCATCGACGTCTTCATCTGCAAGCTGCGCAAGAAGCTCGACGCGGCGTCCGGCGGCCAGAACTACATCGAGACCGTCTGGGGTCGCGGCTATGTTCTGCGCGAGCCGGAAGACATCCGGGTCAGCGCCTGAGCAAGCCTTTCACGATTGTTTGGGAAAAAACCCGGCTCCGGCCGGGTTTTTTGTTGTCGGCATTCCGGACGGAAAACCGCCACGTCTTTCGGCTGGAAACGTCTTGGTCAGGCAGCGATCTTGAGCGAGCGGAAGCTATCGAGCAACTGCGCCCGGTTGAACGGCTTCAGCAGGTAGCCCTGGGCACCCGCCCGCTTGGCGCGCATGATCGAGGCGACATCGACCTCGACCAGGGAAACCAGAATCTGCGGCTTGACCGCTCCATCCATCGCACGGATGCGGCGAATGAGATCCACCGCCGGCATGTCCGGCAGGCCGCCATCGACAACGATGACGTCTGGCATGTCGGTCGCGCAAATTTCGGCGGCCTCAAGGCCGTTGGCCGCTTCAATGACCGCAATATCCGAGCCGCCAAGGATGCGTTTTGCGACCTTTCTGATGACGCTGGAATCGTCGACGAACAGGCAGCGCTTCATTTCCGGGTCCTCTATCCCAACCGGCGAACCGGCACGTCCGGGTAACCAGGAGGATCATAGATCAAACTGGTAAAGAAGCGGGAAAGCCGTTAGGTAAAGTTTTTGCAAAGACGCGGCCAGGCAGTTTTCTGCGGCCGAACCCAATACCGACGCAACATCGGCCGTTGCTGTCCTTGGCGCGGTCGGCCGCAGTATCGGCGCGGGTCAGTACTTTGCCTGTTCTTGACCGTACCTTCAGGCCGCCGACAGCACGATCTCGTCCGCCGTCGCGTGTATCGAGATCGTCATATTGGCCTCTCGGGCCAGGAGGAGGGTGTAGTAAGGCTGGACGGAGTGGGCGTCGATCGGCTCCTCCGGCTTATGACCGGAATGGAGTTCGAGGAATTTCGGCGGCACGCGCAGCATCGGACCGCTGGCCGACAGTGAAAAGCGCGGCTCGGTCTCGAGATTCTCCAGCGTGACCACTAGCTTGCCCCCACGCGGAATGGCGGCGTTGGCGACCAGGATGAGATTGAGCAGCAGCTTGACCTTGTTCTTGGGCAACAGCGCGCGGGGGCCGTTCCACACAAGCTCCGGCTTCTCGTTTTTGAGAAAGGCAATCGCCACGGCTTCCGCGTCGCCGGTGTCGATCATCATGCCGGCCGAACCCGCCGCGCCGAAGGCGATGCGCGCGAACTGCAGCCGCGCCGAAGCGTTCCTCGCGCTCTGGCGAATCAGCTTCATGGCGTCTTCGTCGGCGCCGCCTTCGTCGAGCAGCTCGAGGCCATTGTTTATCGCGCCTACCGGCGAAATGATGTCGTGGCAGACTCGGCTGCACAGAAGAGCTGCCAGGTCGGGGGCGGTAAGGGTGAAGAGCTCGGCCATCTTAGAAATCCCTGCTAGTTCACAATTTCATGGCCGAGCGATCGATTTTCGCGCCCGCCTACGCGAATCACGCTCTTTTCCAAGACATTCTGAATACACAGCGCCCGCCCCTGCATCAACAAATCCAGAATTGCCGCTGGTGAAAATGGTGTCCGCGCCCGCAAGCGGCCGCGAAGGGAGCCTTCGAACCGCCATCTTCCTGTGGAAGCTTAATGGTTGAAAAAGGATTACGGCATAGTTTGCCAGTGATAGTCATCTCAAGCGGCCGGCAAGAGCCGTAGGGGGATGCGAGGCGTCGGCGAAAGTGCTCCCTGACGGAGATTTGGAAGCATGTTTTCCCGATTCTATGACCGGACCTGCGTCCGCGTCCTCACCATGACGATTGCCCTCCTGGGGGTCCTCGTTTTCTCAGCCTCCACGTTGCGGGCCCAGGAATACACCGCCCAGGAGATTGTCGATTCCGGCCACAAATTCTTCGGCGCGACGTCCGGCGGCCTGGCCACCGTGGTGGAGAAGATCTTCGCCTCCTACGGCCTGCCCAACGGCTACCTGCTCGGCGAGGAGGGATCGGGGGCGCTGATCGGCGGCCTGACCTATGGCGAAGGCACGCTCTATACCAAGAACGCCGGCGACCATAAGGTGTTCTGGCAGGGTCCGTCGCTCGGCTGGGATTTCGGCGGCGAGGGCTCGCGGGTGATGATCCTGGTCTATAATCTCGATGACGTGAGCAGCCTCTACAACCGTTTCGGCGGTGTTGCCGGCTCGGCCTATGTCGTGGCGGGCGTCGGCTTCAACGTGCTGCAGAGTAACCGGGTGCTGCTGGTGCCGATCCGCACCGGTGTCGGCGCCCGGCTTGGCGTCAACCTCGGCTATCTGAAGCTGACGCAGAGGCCGACCTGGAATCCGTTCTGATCGGTCCACGTCGTTCAAGCGACCGGATAACTCCCGCTGCGCCTCGGCACGCTCTTGCCGTGGCGGCGGATTTCCGCCATGCCAAGGGCAGCACAGTCGAGCACCGTCACCCTGCTATCGGATAGTCCACCTTGGTCCAGTCGGCCCTGTTCTTCGCCCTCGGCTTTCTCTGCGCGGTCTTTCTGGTGTCGCTGGTCGCGCCCGCTATCTGGCGTCGCGCCGTCGTCCTGACGCGCCGGCGCCTCGAGCGCTCGATGCCGTTGACCCGGGCCGAGATCCAGGCGGACAAGGACGGGGTCCGGGCCGAGTTCGCAATGACGACGCGAAGGCTCGAGATGACCGTCAAGGGCCTGCAGGAGAAGGTGGCCGAGCAACTGGTCGAGATCGGCCGCGGCCAGGAGGCCCTGAAAGGGCTTGCAGTCGAGAGGAAGGACAAGGACCAGGCCCTGTCCGATCTTGGAGCCAAGAACCAGGAGCTTCAGCGGCGCGGGGAAGAGCTGCAGCGCCTTTCCGAAAAGCTGGCGCAGGCCGAGCGCGCGCTTGAAAAGCGGGGGCTGGAGCTCGAAAAGCTCGGGCAGATGTACGACGACGCCAGCTTTTCCTCCAGCAATCGCCAGATCGAGCTCGTGGCGCGGGAATCGGAGCTGGAAAAACTTGCCAGCGACATTGCAACGCTGCGCAGCCAACGCAAGGAAGCGGACCGGCGCAATCAGGAGATCGCAGCCGAGGGCAGGGTCGTGCGCGACGCGTTGAAAGCTGAGAAGAAGCGAGCCGCCGAACTGGACAAGAAAGTCGAGCGCCTGCTTGCGACGCTCGCCGATCGCGAGGAGAAGCTCGATCGGCAACAGAAGGCGCTCGCGCAGTTTCGCGAGCGCCCGAAACAGGAGGCCGCAAACGGCACCCGCCGCCCAGTCGGCGCAAGCGAGGGCGTCGAGCAGGCGATCGCAAAGCTCGAAGGCGATCGGGAGCGCCTCGAGGCGAGGCTGATGGCGCTCGCCCGCGAGAACAAGCGGCTGAAGACTGATCTCGCCGGTGCGGCCAGGCCAGGCAGCGATGCCGTTCAAGCCGGCGCGGCGCTGCGCGAACAAATGAACGAGTTGGCGGCGGAGGTCGTCAATCTGACCATGAGACTCGACGGACCGGATTCGCCGATCGCCAAAGCCCTGGCAACGTCCCGTGAAGGGCAACAAGGCGCCGGCGAGCGCGGCATCAGTCTTGCGGATCGCGTGAGGGCGCTGCAGAAGGCCGATCCGTCGACCTGAGACGCGCTGCTACCTCTTGGAAAAGTGATGCAGGGCGATCGCGGACGCAGCCGCGACATTGAGGCTGTCGAAGCCTTCCGCCATGCCGATCCGCAACGTGCGCAGGCGAGCAAGCAGATCTTCCGGCAGCCCCTCGCCCTCCGTGCCGAGATATAGCGCCAGTCGTGGCGGGCGGTCCGCGGAACGGATGTCGGTCTCGCCGCGCGGCGACAGCGCGAACTGGCTGAAGCCAAACCGATCAAGTGCTGCGGTGAAACCTGCGCTATCGCTGAAGGCGGCGAAGGGAACCTTCAGGGCCGCGCCGACTGAGACGCGGATCGCCTTGCGGTAAAGCGGATCGCAGCAAGTGGGATCGAGAAGCACGGCCTGCGCGCCGAAGGCTGCGGCGTTGCGAAAGATCGATCCCATGTTGTCATGATTGGATATGCCGACGAGAACGACGATCAGCGCGCTGGCGGGCATTCTCGCCAACAGGGCCTCGACGGGCTGGGGATCGCCGCGGCTGCCGATCGCCAGTATGCCGCGATGCATGTGGAAGCCGGCGATCCGGTCCATGACCTCGCCTGTGGCAACATAGACCGGGAAGTCCGCTGGGGCCTTGCGCAAGACGGGATCGAGTCCGGCCAGCCTGTTTTCGAGGATGAGAGCGGATTCGGCCGCGAAACGTCGGCTCGACAAGAGAAGATCGAGCACCACCTTGCCTTCCGCGACGAAGCGCCCATGGCGGCCGACGAGATCGCGCTCGCGAATATCGAGATAGGCGGCGACGCGCGGGTCGTGCGGATCGTCGATCGGGATGAGGTTCATGCGATGCTCGCCGGCGAGGAAATCGTCAGCGAGGTAGTGAAGGACAGAAGCGATCGTCAAGCCCCGGCGCGACGCATCCTATAGGCCATCTGGGAAAGATCGTCCTCGCCGAAAATGCCTTCCAGCATGCGAAGCAACTCGCGCACCGCGTCCGACTTGCAAGAATAATAGATCATCTGCCGGTCACGGCGCGTCTCGACGAGGTTCAGCGCCCTAAGCTTGGCGAGATGCTGCGAGAGCGCCGACTGGCTCAGTTGGACCTTTTCGGCGATGGCACCGACCGACATTTCACCGTCGATCAGGTAGCTCACGATCAGCAGCCGCTTCTCATTGCCCATGAGCGTCAGAAACGCGGCCGCCGGTTCGGCATTGGCGATTAGCTTGTTCGAGATCATAGATCCCCCATGAATTCCGGCTCATCCAAGGCGCCATGGGGGCAATGGAGCCTGATTCAATAAGTTCAGATTCGCATATGCGCCGCTGAATCAGCGCTGCAACGAAAGGTAGATCATTTCATCTAAATCTCAAGAGTTGCTTTTGATTCAAGACGATTAACTGTCGGTATGTGGCTAGCTGGCTGCGCGCGCGGTCCTGGCCATCTCGACCAGCATGGAGCGCAACTCACCCGCCGTTTCGAGAGGCTGGGGAAAAAAGACCCGGCAGGTCATGTCCGCGCAGGCGAGATCCATCCCGTCCGCATCGAAACCGGTAGCGATCCAGCCGTCGCCTTCGACCTTCGCGAAATGACGGGCATAGAGGGCGATCGCGTCGCTATGGTCTGCGTTCATGTGATCGAGCGCCGACTGTTCGCCGGCTGCCAAATCCTCGGCAAGGGGGCCGCTGGTGATGAAGTCGGTGCGATCGAGAAGATAAGCCTTGCCGAAGCCGCCGTTCAGGCTGGCGTGTTCGGCCTCGAGCCGGAACAGCGAGAAATCGCCAAGGCCGACGTAGAGTTTCGCCTTCGGATTGTGATTGAGGTAGCGCCGTTCGGCGCGGGCGTGATCGGGCGCCCCGCGGTCCAGGCGCCGTGCGCGGCATATCAAGGTCATGCGCGGATGCGCCAGCGGATCACCTTTGCCAGGCTCGCCGACGAGCAGCGAGCATCGCGGATCGGCAAGAAGGGCACCGGTGTGGGCCGAAAGCATCGAAACCAGGATCAGAGGCGTCCCGTCGACATCGGTCGCCAAGCCGACCCGGCTTGCCAAAGGCGAGCCGGTGCCGGGCTCGATCACGGCGAGCGCGCCGAAGCGGGCCGAGCGGAGCAGCGTCTTCGCCAGCCTGATCGCCCCGGCGTCGGTCTCGCGGATGACAGCCTTCTTCTGCTCGGGCAAAGCGCTCACCGCTGTAAGTTGATATTCATCATCCGGTTATCGGTCTAGAAGTCCCGATTTGACAAGGGCCGCGACGTCGCTCTCGAGCAAGCCGAACCGCTTTAGCACAAGCTCCGGCTGGCGATCGGCGGAGCTCGGCGCCACGGCAGGCTCAAGCACTGCAACGGAAAAGCGTGGCGCTGGGGCTGGCCGGTGCAGGGGACCGGAAGTCACGTAATTTTGCCGAGCGCGATTGTGCGGGTTGTCGCTTGCCTCGCTCAATGAAAGCACCGGCGCGACGCAGGCGTCGGTTGCAAAGAAATATCCGGCCCATTCGTCGCGTGTCTTTTGCCTGATCCTGGCGGCTATGGCGGCTCGCATCTGAGGCCAGGAGCTCCGGTCGTACTGGCTGTGGACGAAAGCGCGGTCGAGCGGCAGCAGGCTGGCGAATTCGGCGAAGAAGCGGGGTTCGAGACAGCCAATCGCAACATGCCGGCCGTCCGCCGTCTCATAGGTGTCGTAGAAGGGTGCGCCGGAATCGAGCAGGTTCTCACCGCGCCTGTCCTTCCATAAGCCCGCGGCCATAAAGGCGTGGATGGGTGCGGCCAACATCGCCGCGCCCTCAACCATCGCAGCGTCGATCACCTCGCCCTTGCGGTGCGGGAACGCCGGAAGAGGGCGGCCAGCACGCCGGCGATCAGCATCATGGCGCCGCCGCCCTGGTCGGCGACGAGGTTGAGCGGCGGCACGGGCGGCGACCCTTGCCGGCCGAAGGCGTGCAGGAGGCCGGCATAGGCAAGATAGGTGATGTCGTGACCGGCTCGGCCGGAAAGCGGTCCATGCTGGCCGAACCCGGTCAAGCGGCCGTAGATCAGCGCCGGGTTGCGTTCGAGCGCCGCATCCGGCCCCAGGCCCAGCCGTTCCATGACCCCGGGACGGAAGCCTTCGAGGAGGATGTCGGCCTTCTCCACAAGGCGCAGCAACAGTTCGCCGCCACCCGGCCGTTTCAGATCGACGCGCAGGATGGCGCGGCCGTGGCGGTCCAGGTCGTACTCTTCCGGGAGCGGCAGAAGCGGTTGATCGCCACCGGTCCGCTCGATGCGCAGCACCTCTGCGCCCATCTCCGACAGCATCAATGCGGCGAGCGGCACCGGACCAAGGCCGGCCAATTCGATGACCTTCAGGCCGGCCAGCGGCCCGGTCTTCTCGGCGGTGACGCCGATGTTTGTCGGCGCTCCAGACATGCCGCTATTTCGGCGCCATGCGGATGGCGCCGTCGAGGCGGATCGTTTCGCCGTTCAGCATCTGGTTCTCGATGATGTGCAAGGCGAGCGCTGCATATTCGGAAGGTTCGCCGAGACGGGGCGGGAAGGGCACCGCGGCGCCCAGCGAATCCTGAACCTCCTGGGGCATTCCGGCCATCATCGGCGTCTTGAATATGCCGGGCGCGATGGTGCAGACGCGGATGCCGGAGCGAGCGAGATCGCGCGCCACCGGCAGCGTCATGGCGACGACGCCGCCTTTCGAGGCTGCATAGGCGGCCTGGCCGATCTGGCCGTCATAGGCGGCGACGGAAGCGGTGTTGACGATGACGCCACGCTCGCCGCCAGGCAAAGGATCGAGCTTCGCCGCACGATCGGCGACCAGACGGATCATATTGAAGGTGCCGATCAGATTGATCTCGATTACCTTGCGGAACTGGTCGAGCGGGTGCGGACCGTCCTTGCCGACCGTCTTCACGCCAATGGCGATGCCGGCGCAATTGACCAGGATGCGCGGCTCGCCGAGCGTCTTCGCCACCTCGGCGACGGCAGCCGTGCCGCTGTCGCCGCTGCTAACGTCGCATTGAACGGCGATGCCGCCGATATCGGCCGCCACTTTCGTCGCGCGCTCGATGCCGACGTCCAGTATGGCGACGCTGGCGCCCTGGGCAACAAGCGTGCGCGCCGTCGCCTCGCCGAGGCCAGAGCCGCCGCCGGTGACGATCGCGATCTGGCCATTGGGGTTCATGCCTGCATCCTCCCAGGATTTCGCGTCATGCTACGAGGCGCGCTGCTGGGACGCAATCTGAATGACCGGATCGATCGAGGCCTGCGGATTGACCGATGTCCGGCCCGCAGCCGGCGCCAGGTCCGCAACTCGCGCCGTGTCCGCATGGCAGACCTCTCCGGCAAAGCGGGCCACCGCGCCCGGCTTGATCTCATGGTGGAGCAGTCTGTCGAGATCGACCGGACGCGGCATGGTGACCTGGCCACGTGGAAACCGCTTGAAGCCGAGCGGACCATAATAGGGCTCGTCGCCGACCAGCATCACCGCCGGCGCGCCCGCCTTCGCCGCCGCTTCGACCGCGATCGCGACAAGCTTGCGACCGATGCCGAGATTCTTGAAGGCGGGACGAACGGCGAGCGGGCCGAGCATCATGGCGCGCCCGGCGCCGGCGGCAACGCGCGTCATGCGCACCGAGGCGACCACCGTGTCGCCGTCGACGGCGACAAAGGACATCGACCGGTCATGCCCACCGGACTCGCGGATCTTGTAGGCGGCGAGCACGAAACGGCCGGGGCCGAAGGCCTCCTCGTTGATGTCTTCGATTTGAGGATCATGCGCCGGGGTTTCCGGCAGGTATTTCACGTCGGCAAGGCTCATGGTCTTTGCGTTCCGGTATGCGAGGAAAGGTTGCTGCAAGCGGCAGCGTTCGCCAGTCAGCGCTTCATCAAGCGCGGGCGCCCTTTCGTCGTCGGTCGAACCGGATGGAGGCAAAGTCGAACATGGGCGCCTCCGCTACCATCAATTTCCTGCCTCCGCAATTGGCGCTTTCGACCTTTCTGCCGCCGCTTGACGGTCTGGTTGGTCGTTTGACGAACTGTTCAGCGTCTGTGGGCTTCGACAACCCCGCAATAGGCCTAAATACTGATGAAACGCACGAGGAGATTCCGCATGGGATTGCTGGTCGAAGGCAAGTGGACGGATCGGGCGCCGAGCGTCGACAGTGGCGGCAGGTTCGTGCGTGCGGAAGCGCAATGGCGCGATTGGGTGACGCGCGACGGCGCGCCGGCGGAGGGTCGCAAGCAGGGCTTCAAGGCCGAGCCTGGCCGCTACCACCTTTATGTCTCGCTTGCCTGTCCATGGGCGCACCGCACGCTGATCTTCCGCGCCTTGAAGAAGCTGGAAGGCATCATTTCCGTCTCTGTCGTGCATCATTTCATGGGCGAGAACGGCTGGACCTTCAAAGCCGAGGACGGTGCCACCGGCGATACGCTCTACGGGCTCGACTACCTCCACCAGATCTACGTCAAGGCCAATCCAGCCTATTCGGGCCGGGTGACGGTGCCGGTGCTCTGGGACAAAAGCCAGGAGACAATCGTCAGCAACGAGTCCTCCGAGATCATCCGGATGCTCAATTCCGCGTTCGACGATTGGGGAGACGCGAGCCGCGACTTCTACCCGAAGGCGCTGCGTTCCGAGATCGACAGGATCAATGCGCTGGTCTATCCGGCTATCAACAACGGCGTCTATCGCACCGGCTTCGCCACAACGCAGGAAGCCTATGAGGAGGCGTTCGGCGAGTTGTTCGGCGCTCTCGACATGGTGGAAGAGCGGCTGTCAAAACAGCGCTATCTGGTCGGCGATCGCCTCACCGAGGCCGACTGGCGGCTGTTCACGACCCTGGTCCGGTTCGATCCGGTCTATGTCGGCCACTTCAAATGCAATCTGCGCCGCATCGCCGACTATCCGAACCTGTCGAACTATCTGCGCGACCTTTATCAAGTGCGGGGCGTCTCAGCCACGGTCAACCTGCACCACATCAAGTCGCATTATTACGGCAGCCACAAATCGATCAACCCGACGGGGATCATTCCCTTGGGGCCCGAGCTGGACTATGCCGCGCCGCACGACCGCGGCAGGTTCAGGAAGGCGGCGTGAACTACCAGTAGGCCGAGGCCTTTTCCCCACCGAATATCTCGGCAACTCGCCGCAGGGTTGCGGGCGTCGTGCCTTCGGGCAAGCGGTCGAGCCGGAAGAAGCCGGCTTCGGCAATCTCACGGTCAGGGCGCTTCGGTGCGGTCTGACTGAAGGTCTCGATCAGATAAAGGGCGACATGATCGCGCCGGCTGGCGCGCCGGTTGAAATGCATCGACTTCAGGACCGGCGGCGCGGTGAGCGCGATGTTGCCTTCCTCGGCCAGTTCGCGCGCCAGCGCTTGAAGAAGCGTCTCGCCAACCTCGACGCCGCCGCCCGGCAATTGCCAGCCCGGAACATAGGTGTGGCGGATGAGGAAGATCGCGTTCGAGCCCCGGTCAAAGACCAGGCCGCGCACGCCAAGCGTCATCGGACGCCGCAACAGAAAATAGAGGTGGAACAGCTTCGCTCTCAACCCCGGCCAGCCGGTCTGGCGGAACGCTTCTTCTGGATCC
Source organism: Mesorhizobium sp. M3A.F.Ca.ET.080.04.2.1 (assembly GCF_003952525.1). NCBI lineage: Bacteria > Pseudomonadati > Pseudomonadota > Alphaproteobacteria > Hyphomicrobiales > Phyllobacteriaceae > Mesorhizobium > Mesorhizobium sp. M3A.F.Ca.ET.080.04.2.1. Next base: position 4,966,876 of record NZ_CP034451.1, read on the forward strand.
GTAGCGCCGGTCATCCACGAAACCGCAAGCTGGCAGGAAACGGTGAGTAGAAAGGCCGAGCGGGGTCGCTTAAGAATGAGCTATGTTCAGGCTCGCGCATATTTCCGATGTCCATCTGGGGCCGCTGCCCGATGTAACCTATCGCGACCTCGCGTCCAAGCGCGTGCTGGGCTACGTCAACTGGCAACGCAACCGCCGTCGCCATATGCACGACGCGGTCATCGACTCGATCGTCGCCGACATCAAGGCCAATGCGCCCGACCACCTCGCCGTGACCGGCGATCTCGTCAACCTCGCCCTCGACGGCGAGATCGAGATGGCAAAGCACTGGCTGGAGACGCTCGGCTCGCCGAACGACGTGTCCGTGGTGCCCGGCAACCACGACGCCTATGTGCCGGGCGCGTTCGACAAGGTATGCCGTTCATGGGCGGCGTGGATGACGGGAGACGGGGTCAACAGTCCGGTCGACCGCAATTCCTTTCCCTATCTGCGCGTGCGCGGCAATGTCGCGCTGATCGGCGTCACGACGGCGCGCGCCACGGCTCCCTTCATGGCCAATGGCTTCTTCATGGAGGGTCAGGCAGACCGGCTCGGCAAGATCCTCGACAACACGTCTAAACAAGGGCTTTTCCGAGCCATCATGATCCATCATCCGCCGGTGCGTGGCGCGGTCTCGCAGCACAAGCGCCTGTTCGGCATTGCGCGGTTCAACAAGATCATTCGAGGGCACGGCGCCGAGCTTGTCCTGCATGGACATTCGCATCTGCCGACGCTGTTCACCGTTGGGACTCGTGGCGCCAAGGTCCCGGTGGTCGGCGTCGCCGCCGCCGGCCAGGCGCCCGGCGGCAAGCATCCGGCGGCGCAGTACAATTTGTTCGAAATCGACGGCGAACCGGGCCGTTGGGACATCCGGCTGACACGTCGCGGCCTGACCGGGCCGGCATTGCCGCCCTCGGACCTGCAGACGTTGGACCTTGCCGTGCCGGCCGAAACGGTTCGTCAGCTGGTCAGAAGCTGACCTTCATCTGGGCAATGCGGTCCCAGAACAGCACGAGCGAAACCGCCAGGCCGACCAGCGCGCCGGCGGCAATCAGGCCAAGGCCCGCGAAGAAGGTCGTCCAGCCGTTTCGCCGGGTCTCGGATTGGAGCGGCGGTTCGGCTTCCAGGACCGCCGCGCGATGCAGGCCAGGCGCGGCGCTTTGTGACACGCCTTCCATCATCCGCTGCCGCTCGACAACGCGCTCGGCCACGTAGCGCGTCACGGCATCGGCTACCGACTTCATGTCGGTGGATTCGGCCAGCACCACGCGGCCGATGCGCGTGTCCCTGAGGAACCGGTAGGTGCGGCGGTCGCGCCCCATGGCGACATGGCTCACGGCATCGATCCATAGCCGCGGCTGCAGGCCGGACGAAACGGTGAAGTCGAAATTGTCGATGTCCGCCGGCACCTCGGCGAAGACCGGCGCGAGCTCTCCGGCGATCAGATCGAGCCGCATGCGATGCGCCTCACGCATGTCGACCACCACGTCGTCGCGGTCGGCAAAGGCATTCTTGACGTCGCGGATCGCGTCCGCCAGCTTTCGCGACGGTTCGATGGGGGTGATTTTTTCGCCGCTGTCCATGGCGACTGCCTCGCTGTTGGTTAACAGCGAGTTAACACAGCCTACGACAAAATGCACGGCAGGACGGCTGGTCAGCTGGCGGCCGCGCCGAATGCCGGCCTCACACGCCTGCCGCGGCGTCTTGTGTTGCGGCGAACGACCTCAGCAATCAAGTCAGGCGCTTCCTCGACCAGCATGTGGCCGGCATCCAGCACGTGATGCAGATGGAAATGCGCCGGCAGGCTATCGGCCTGGCAGACGGGCAGAAGCGGATCCTCGGTTCCCCATACCACGATGACCGGCATGTCGAGCCTTTCCAGCCGTTCCCGCGGGATCATACCTTGGCGGCCATCCCTGGTCATCATCGCCGCCGTCTCGACAAGGCTCCGCGACTGACCTCGTCGCCCGCGCATCCGGCACAGCACGTCCAGCGTCTCGGCAGGAGGCACGCTCTGCGGTCCGGACATGGCGGCAAGGCAGGCGCGGATATTGTCCGCGTCGACCGCCGCAGCATAGCGGCGCAGCAACGGCGCGTTGATCTCCCGACCGAAACCGCCAGGCGCCAGAAGCGTCAGCGAGGCCACTTTTTCGGGCTCGGCAAGCGCCATCAACGTCGCGATGGCTCCGCCCATGGAATGGCCGACAAGGTGCACTTTTCCCAGACGGCGGTCTGCCAGATCCGCAAGGATGGTCAGTGCAGCCTGTTTGGCGCCGCCCGTTGCCTGACAATCCAGGGAAAGCCCGTGCCCCGGCATGTCATAGGCCAGCACCCTGACGGCCGGCAGCAGTGCGGCGATCACCGCGCGCCAGATCTCATGACAGCCACCGAAACCGTGCAGGAAGACGATCGTTTTCGGGCCAACGCCGCATTCGGCGGCATGAGGGTAGAGTGGCATGGACGGAGTTGGCTGGGGAGCAAAACGAGGAGCAATTGCCTGACCGTGGCTGGATGCTCCCTGGCCGGATCGTTAGCCAGTAAAATCTTCGCGATTGCTGGTCTGTCGTGACCGTCAGCTCGGGTTGCCGAGCCCTGCGGCACGCAAGGATTGCACCAGCCGGTCAATCAGGTCGGCGGGATACTTCCTGTCGGCGAAGGTCGCTCGGGGATCGGCGGCAAATTTAGGGAATTCGGCGGTGAGTTCGTTGACGAGCTCGCTTGCGAGCTTGTCACGGCCGGAAATCTTGGCGCCGATCAGGCGTGCGGCCAGATAATGCGACTTCGATGCCGTCGTTCTGAGCGACTCGCTGGCAATCGCGGCCCTTTTCATGTCGCCCTGCATAAAGGCGCCGATAAAAAGACCGTAGTCCCACCAGGTCGGATGGCCGCTGAAGGCGTCGACGGCATGGCCGAGGATCGGTGTGCCTTCCTGGTACTTGCCGGCGAAGATGAGGCCGTAGCCATAGGCAGCGGCCATGCCGAGATCGTATGGATTGAGTTCATAGGCCTTGCGCATCCAGCGGATCGCCTCGTCGGTATTGCCGAGGCGAGAATTGATGTAGCCGTAGGCGCGATGGGCATGCGGGCTCATCGGTCCCATCTGGATGGCGCGATGGGCAAACGACATTGCCTGCTCGATCGACGTTACGGGCGGGTAGGCGTAGTGATCGGTGACGGCCTCCAAATGCAGGGAAGCCAGCTCCGAATAGACGAGCGACGACTTGGTGCTCTGGCTGACGAGCTTCTCCAGGCAACGATAGGCCGCTTCGTGGCTCTTGGCGCTCTGGTCGAGATAATAACGATCGTCGAGCACCAGGCATTGGATCTGGCTGGTCTGGACTCCGCTCTGGTCGATGTAGCTGTAGATCAGGCCGGAGGCGGGAATGGTCGACGTCAGAAGGCCGGCGATGCTGCCTTCGACCGCTGAAGGCGCGTTTTCGGCCGGGGTCAGGTTGCGCGACAGGAGAACGCGTCCGGTCGCAACGCTTTGCAGTTCCACAGTCACGTCGCCGCTGTCAGGTCCGGGCGTGACTTCGAAAACGAAGCTGATCGGATCAGCCGTTTCATCGCGGCTTGCGTCGGCGTCACGTCCGATGAAGTCGATCGTGTCGAAGCCGGCAAGTCCGGCGCGCAGCGAAAGGGCGACACGGGCTGCTTCCGGGCCCTCGGCTCTGAGGGCTATGTAGATGAGCGGCAAGCCGTCAAAGGCGGCTGAGGCAGGGGCGGTCGGCGTGCCGGCAGTCTGGACCGGCACGACCTTGTCGCTGCCGCCGGCGAAGATGTGGCCGCCCTGACGAAAGATGAGCAAACCCAGCATGGCGATGACGAGAACCATGGCGGCCCAGAAGAATCGCAATTGGCGCGTCAGCGACGGCGCGGCAGTGGTGGTCATCAGCGGCGCGGCGTCCGCTGCCGCCAAGGTCTCGAACCGGTCCGGCGCGGGCTCTACAACGTCGGTTGGCGGCGAGGCGCTCTTGCCGGGCTTGGCATGCTCGGCTTCGGCCGGCAGGCGGATGCCATTCAGCTCATAGGAAGGGACATAGCCGCCGCGAGGGATGGCGATGCGCACCGGCTCGGCAACGCCCTCGTTGTCGAAATAATGCGCCAACAGCTCGCGCAGCCGCCCGGCCTGGACCCTGACCACGGCATCGGTCGCAGGATCGAAATCCCGATCCTTGCCGAAGACATCCATGGCGATGGAGAGGCCCTTGAGCCTGTCGCCTTCGCCGGCCTGCTCGCGCTCGACCAGGTAGCGTAACAGCCGGCGCGCGCGCTCGGACCGTCCGAACGTTTCGCTGGCAAGCAGTCGCTCCAATGTCTCGCGCACTGCGGGGGCGGCAGGCGTGGCAGGCTCCAAGTGTCGATCCTTCCGAAGTCGGCACAGGTTAGGGCGCGATCATATAGGGCCCGGGCCGGCACACAAGAATGCTTGTATTATGCGATCGCGTAAGCCACGGGAAAGTTCCCGCTCGGTTAACGAAGTGGCGGGCATCTGTTCCGAGAGCCGGCGCGCTCTCGCGAACGCGCCGCGCCCAAGGGCTTGAATGATCAGCCGGCCTTGCGCTCGAGGATGCGGTTGGCGGCCGAAACCACCGCCTCCAGCGAGGCGGCGACGATGTTGGTGTTTATCCCGGCGCCGAACAGCTTGCCGGCCGGATGTTCCATCTCGACATAGGAGATGGCCGAGGCATTGGAGCCGCGCTGGAGCGAATGCTCGGAATAGTCGAGAACCGACATCTCGATGCCGATATGACGCGACAGCGCGTCGATGAAGCCATCGATCGGGCCAGTTCCGGTCCCGGTGATAGTCACTTCCCTGCCGTTGTCGAGGATGACCGCCTCGACCACGCGCCGGCCTTTGACCTCGGTATCGGGATAGGTCTGGTGATCGAGGAATTTCAGCCGCGCGCCGGGCTGATCGACATAGGTCTCGAGGAAACGGTCATGGATGCGCTTGCCCGGAACCTCCTTGCCTTCCGCGTCGGTGATCGCCTGGATGTCCTGGCTGAACTCGATCTGCAGGTTGCGCGGCAGGTTGAGGCCGTAATCGGCATGCAGCACATAGGCGATGCCGCCCTTGCCGGATTGCGAGTTGATGCGGATGATCGCCTCATAGGTGCGGCCGACATCGGCCGGGTCGATCGGCAGATAAGGCACTTCCCAGACCGGTGTGTTGGCCTTGCGCAGCGCCTTCATGCCCTTGTTGATGGCGTCCTGGTGCGAGCCGGAGAAAGCGGTATAGACGAGCTCGCCGACATAGGGATGGCGCTCCGGAATCTTCAACTGGTTCGAATATTCGTAGACGTCCTTCATCCGGTTGATGTCGGAGCAGTCGAGCTCGGGATCGACGCCCTGCGTGTACATGTTGAGCGCCAGGGTGACGATGTCGACATTGCCGGTGCGCTCGCCATTGCCGAACAGCGTTCCCTCGACACGGTCGGCGCCTGCCATCAGGCCAAGCTCGGTGGTGGCGACGCCGGTGCCGCGGTCGTTGTGCGGGTGCAGTGAGATGATCAGGTTCTCGCGATTGTCGAGGTTGCGGCACATCCATTCGATGCGATCGGCATAGACGTTGGGCGTCGACATCTCGACGGTCGAGGGCAGGTTGATGATCAGCTTGTTCTCCGCCGTCGGCTTCACGATCTCGGTGACGGCGTTGCAGATCTCCAGCGCGACCTCGAGCTCGGTCCCGGTGAAGCTTTCCGGCGAATATTCGAAGCGGTAGCCGCCGCCCGCCTTGGCCGCCATGTCGGTGATCATCTTGGCGGCGTCGGTGGCGATCCGCTTGATGCCGGGCACGTCCTTCTCGAAGACGACGCGGCGCTGCAACTCGCTGGTCGAGTTGTAGAAATGCACGATCGGCCGATGCGCGCCCTTCAGCGCCTCGAAGGTGCGCGTGATCAGCTCGGGCCGGCACTGCACCAGCACCTGCAGCGATACGTCCCGGGGCACGCCACCTTCCTCGATGCACCAGCGGGCGAAATCGAAGTCGGTCTGCGAAGCCGAGGGAAAGCCGATCTCGATCTCCTTGAAGCCCATGTCGAGCAGCAGCGCGAACATACGCGCCTTGCGCTCGTGGCCCATCGGGTCGATCAGTGCCTGGTTGCCATCGCGCAGGTCGACCGAGCACCAGATCGGCGCCTTTTCGATGACCTTGGCCGGCCAGGTCCGGTCGGTGAGGCCGACGGTGGGGTAGGGTTGGTATTTACGGGCTGCCTCCGGCATGTGGCCGGCCGTGCGCTTCTCGCTTTCAGCCTCGCCGGCGCGAATTTCTTCTCTTGCGTTCATCGTCGTTTCTCCGGACGGCTCGCATGCCCGCCTTGGGCGGGTTGGTGGCGAGCGTCGCCTCTACCAGAATTTCGTTCGCTTGATGTGACTTTGCCAAGGAGCGTGCGCCTCTAGCGGCGGGCATCGACCGCCGGGCGCTCCTTCAGCGAGCCCGGCGATCGCCGATAAGGCCGAGAAGAAGCAGGGTCGAAGCGAGCGCGCGCACGGTCTCGCCGGCAAAGCCGGTGCGAGAGGAAGCGACGAAGCGGGTACGCGTAGCCATGGCGGTCTCTTACAGGAGCGGCTTTCCGGAGGCAAGTGCCGCCCTGCCGAACGGATCGCGGGCTCTTCCCCGCATCAGGCAAATACGCCACACTTGCCCGACGCGGTCCATCGTGGCCCGGAGGAGGTCGTGCATGAATTTCGTGTTCTTCTCGCCGCATTTTCCGGCCAACGGCGCCGATTTCTGCGACCGGCTGAAGAAGGCCGGCGCCACCGTGCTCGGTATTGGCGATGCTCCTTATGAAACGCTGAGCGGCAAGCTCAAGGCGGCGCTTTCCGAGTATTACCGCGTGGCGGACATGGAGGACTACGACACGGTGTTCCGGGCGATGGGACATTTCATCCACAAGTGGGGCCGTATCGATCGCTTCGAGTCCCTCAACGAGCATTGGCTGGAACTCGAGGCCAACATCCGCACCGACTTCAACGTCTTCGGCACCAAGCTCGATTTCGTGAAAAACCTGAAGCGCAAGAGCCGCATGCGCGCGTTCTTTCGCAAGAGCGGCGTCGAGACCATTCCGCAGCGCAAATGCTCCGACCGTGCCGGCGCCATGACCTTCATCCGGCGGGTTGGCTATCCGGTGGTGGTGAAGCCGGATTCAGGTTCCGGCGCCTCGAACACGTTCAAGATCTCCAACGCAAAAGAACTAGACCAGTTCTTCAAGGACAAGCCCGAGGGGGTCAGCTTCGTCATGGAGCAGTTCATCGAGGGCCTGGTGGTGACCTTCGACGGGCTGGTCAACCGCGACGGCGAGGTGGTGCTGGCGGCCAGCCACCGCTACGACCAGAGCGTCATGGAGGTGGTCAACCGCGACCGCCATATGAGCTACACCTGCTTCCCCGAGATCACGCCGGCGGTGGAGCAGGCAGGCCGAAAGATCCTCAAGGCGTTCGACGTGCGCGAGCGCTTCTTCCACATCGAGCTGTTCGAGACCAGCGACAAGCGCATCATCGCGCTGGAGGTCAACATGCGCCCGCCCGGGGCCTGGATGACCGACGCAATCAACTACACCTTCGACATCGACGTCTATGCGGCATGGGCCGAGATGGTGGTCAAGAACGCTGCCGGCGGTCCCTACAAGGGCAAGTATTTCACCGCCTATGCCAGCCGCAAACGGCATGTCGACTATTTGCACAGCCATGAGGACGTGCTAGCCGCCCACGGCGACAAGATCGTCCACCACCAGGCCATCGAAGAGGTTTTCAGCCGCGCCATGGGCAACTACGCCTACCAGATGCGTTCGAAGGACCCGAAGGCGCTGCGCCAGGCGGTCGACTATATCCACGCGGAAAAGGCATGAGCGATGGACGTCTCCTACCATAAGGGACATGCCCGCAACCTTGGCCGAGACATGGAATACAAGCGCTACGGCCATGCCGGACGGCCGGTGGTGGTGTTCCCGACCTCGCAGGGGCGCTTCTACCAGTTCGAGGATTCGGGCGGCGTCGGCGCGCTCAGCGAATTCATCGACACTGGCCGCATCCAGCTGTTCACACTCGACGGGATCGATTCGGAATCCTTCTTCGACAAGCATGGTGATGCGACCCATCGCATCGCGCGCCACGAGGCGTATTTCCGCTATGTGCGCGAGGAGGCGCTGCCGGAACTTTCGGCGGTTGCCGCCAAGGCCAATGGCGGGCGCACGCTGAAGCCGCTGTTCTGCGGCTGCTCGATGGGCGGTTACCACTCGTCGAATTTCGTCTTCCGCTTCCCGGAGCTGGCGAGCGGCGTGATCTCATTGTCAGGCGTCTATTCGACCCGCGACTTCTTCGGGCGGATGCTCGAGGGCAATGTCTACTTCAACTCGCCGCTCGACTATCTGCCCGGCATCGTCGACCAGAAGCTGCTCGGGCGGCTGCGCGCCCTACGACTGATCTTCTGTTGCGGGCAGGGCGCGTGGGAGGAGCGCATGCTGGTCGAAACGCGCGAGCTGGAGCAGGTGCTGCGCGACAAGTCCATTCCGGCCTGGGTGGATTATTGGGGCGGCGACGTCAGCCATGACTGGCCATGGTGGCACAAGCAACTCGTCTATTTCTTCGGCCGCTGGCTGGATGACGACCTGATGAAGCGATTGGACTGATGCCAAGGCGTCGGTGACATGACCTTTTCGCTGGGCGCCGATCGGATCGCCTTCTGCAACTGAAGCCGTCGTGCCGGTCATCCGCCGATATTGATCTAAAAATATGACTGTTCCTGTCATCTTTTTGTGGAAACATCGCAGACGCTGTGGCATGCCCGCCGGGACGATGGCATCGGCCTGAGGGCCGATCGCCTCCACCTTTGTCGAAAGGCCTGGCGATGGTTCAGCTCAGCGCGCAAACCCATATCCGAAACGACGGGATCCAGGCGGTCATGGACAGGCTGCGCGCCGAGCACAGCGTCTGCGAAATCGAAATCGGCCACGCGGATCAGTGGGCGCTCCGTATGCATTACGGCTCGCTGCATGCCGCTGCCGAGGAGGGGGGCATGCTGATCCGGGTCGCCGCCCAGGACGAGACCTGCTTGGCCTATATGAAGATGATCGTTGCTGGTCACATAGCCGGGCAGTTGGGGACGACGAACGGCCTGCGCTGGCAGGGTGACGGCAGCCATGCCGGCACACCCGTCTTCTTCCGCGAGATCAGCGTGCAATCCTCGACGCGGCTGTCGCCGCACATGCAGCGCGTGCGCTTCGCGGGCCGCGATCTCGGCCGTTTCGCCCATGGCGGGCTGCATGTGAGGCTCCTGCTGCCGCCCGCCGGTCGACAGCCGGTGTGGCCGTTGATGGGCGTCGACGGGATGATGGTGTGGCCTTCGGGCGAGGACGCGCTCACGGTCCGGGTCTACACGATCCGGGCGCTGGACGTCGCCGGCGGTTGGCTCGACATCGATTTTGTGCTGCATCCAGGCACCGAAACGCCGGCGGCGGATTTCGCGCTGAGCGCGCGGGCCGGCGACGTCGTCGGCATGATCGGTCCCGGCGGCGGCGGCGTCCCGGAGGCGCAAAATCTGCTTCTCCTCGGCGATGACACGGCGCTGCCGGCCATTGGCAGAATCCTGGAGGAAATTCCGCCGTCGATCCGCGCCGAGGTCCTTGTCGAGGTCGATGGTCCGGAGGACCGGATTGCGCTTACGGAAGACGACAACATCGCCGTCAACTGGCTCTACCGGCAGGGCCAAGAGGCCGGCACGGCCGGTCTCTTGCCGGCCGCGCTGCGCGAGCGCGGGCCTTCGGCCGGAGATTTCTATGTTTGGGCCGGGTGCGAGTTTTCCGACTTCCGCGAGATCCGAAAAATCCTGCGCAAGGAATGGGGCCTGCCGCGCGAGCGGCATCTGGCCACCGCCTATTGGCGCCGGGGTGCGCAGGGCGCAGAGGGCGGCGAGGAGTAGTCGCCGCCCCCCACCAGATCAGAAGCGGTAGCGCAGGCTCCCGAACAGCGAGCGGCCTTCGTCGCGGTAGCAATAGCCTGCGGAGCAGATCGTCTGCTGGTTGTCGAACAGGTTCTTGGCGTTGACCTGAAGTTTCACGCCTTCCAGCTTGGCATTGCGATAGCCGAAATCGTAGGACAGCGAGGCATCGACGAAGGCGCGCGCGTCGTTCTTGAAAGTGTTGGTGTCGTCGCCGTAACTGGCGCCGGCGAAGCGCAGGCCGGTGCCAAGGCCCAGTCCCCCCAGCGCGCCGTTCTCGAACTGGTAGTGGCCCCAGAGCGACAGGATATGGTTCGGCGTTGCCGAGAGCTCCTTGCCGACCGTGCCTTCCGCGCCACGCTCGATCTTCATGCGCAGATAGGTGTAGGAGGCGATGAAGCTGAAGCCGTTGGCGAGGGAGGCATTTCCCTCCAGCTCGAAACCGCGCGAGTTGAGGTCAAGCTGACGCTGCTTGTTGATGCCGGTCGAGGCATCGAAGACGACGCCGTCCTGCTGGTGGATGTCGAACAGGGCAGCGCTGACCGTGGCATTGCGGTCCGGTATCTCGTATTTGACGCCGATCTCCTTCTGCGTCGCAATGGTCGGCCGGGCGACGTGGCTGACGTCGCTGTTGATGTCGTCATAGACGAAGCCGATGTTGGGCGAGAACGAGGTCGAGTAGTTCACGTAGGGCGTGATGCCCCATTCGGTCTGGTAGGAGAGGCCGACCCGGCCGGAAAAGGCGCTGTCCTTCTGCCTCGACTGGCTGGAATCGGCAGCAGTGGAAGTGGTGTCCACCCAGTCGTAGCGGCCGCTGGCGAACAGGGTGAAGTCGTTCCACTCCATCTGGTCGTGCAGATAGGTGCCGAGCTGGTTCATCCGCTGGCCGCCATAGTAGGGAACCGGCGCGGATTCGATGTCTTCGACGGAGACGAAGGACACGCCGCTGCCGGCGTCATAGTTCGACCACGCATAGTCGAGGCCGGCGATCGCGGTGTGCCTGATCGGCCCAGTGTCGAACTCGAACTGCGCCATGTTGTCGACGACGAAGTTCTTCATCTTCTCGGTATAGTGGCCCCAGTAGCGCTGCAGCGGCTGGTTGGCCCCGATCGAATAGTGGCCGCTATACTCGATGTCGCTGTCGACGGCGTCGTAGCGCAGGTTCTGCCGTACCGTCAGCACGTCGTTGAAGCGGTGCTCGAACTCATAGCCGAGGCGGCCCTGGTCTTGGCTGAAATCGTTCCAGGCAGGATCGCCTTCATAGACATTCGACAGCACGCCATAGGCCGAATTGTAGAAGGCCGCGGTGCCGCCGGTGACGGACTTCGAATATTCGCCGAGAATGGTGAGCTTGGTGTCCTCGTCCGGCTTGAAGGTGAAGGCCGGCGCCAGATAGAGCTTGTCGTCGGGATAGGCAGGCAGGTCTGTCTCGCTCAGGCGGCCGAGGCTGGTGAAGCGGTAAAGCAGGCTGCCGTCGCCGTTCACCGGGCCGGAGGCATCGAGTGCAGCCTGAAAGCGGTTGTGCTCGCCGGCCAGCAATTCGATCTCGTGGAACGGCTCGTCCTTGGGGCGCTTGGTGACGACATTGACGATGCCGCCGGGCCCGCTGATGCCATAGAGCGAGGACGCAGGGCCCTTGAGAATGGTCACGCCCTCGATGCCGTAGGGCTCGGTCTTGAACCAGGCCGAAGGTCCGTTGTACTGGCGCAGCCCGTCACGGAACATGCCGTTGTAGAAGGCCTGGAAGCCGCGCAGGAAGAAGGCGTCGTAGCGGGTGTCGAAGCCGAAGCTGTTGGGATTGGCGCTCGCCGTGTAGCCCAGCGCATCGTTCAGCGTGCGCGGCTTCTGATCCTCGATCTGCTTCTGAGTGACGACCGAAACCGCCTGCGGGATCTTGGCGATCGGCGTATCAATCTTGGTGCCGATGCGGTCCTTCTTGGCGACATAACCGTCCTGCACGAGGATATCATCGCTCTCGGCGGTGACGTCGATGTTGCCGAGCACCGTGGCGTCGGCGCTGTCCTGCGCTGCGGCCGGTAACGCCTGGCTAAGCACGGCGGCTCCGGCCAGCACTGCTATTTCCTGGCGCCATGTCGTCGGCCGTTTGCGCATCAACTCGTCTCCACTGTCCCATGCTTGATTGCGATCCCGCGCTCTCAAATATGAGTATAAGAGTCAAGTATTTTTTGCGCCTGTTGAGATATCGGCCCGTACTGCCGCCAAAGCACTTTGGTCGGGCGCGTCGGAGGGCGATTGTTCGGAAGCTGTTTAGCGGCGTCGGGATTCGACGGGCGCTATTCCCTAACGCTTCTGGCGATCAGGCGGGCCATGCTCGGCCCAAGCAGCAGCACGATCAGGAAGCGGGCTGACTGCAGCGCCATGACGAAGGAGATGTCGACGTTCTGCGCCGCGGCGGCAATGATGGCGACGCTGTCCATGCCGCCGGGGCTGGTCGCCAGATAGGCGGTCAGCGGATCGACGCCGGTCAGGTGACTGATGAGGAAGGCAAGGCCGCCGCAGAAGGCGATCAGCACCACGATCGAGCCGACGATCTGCGGCAGTGCCCGCATCGCGTGGCGCAGGATCGGCCGCGTGAAGTTCAATCCGATCGACCAGCCGACCATGGCGTAGCTGATGGCCAGCAGCCAGGGCGGCAGTTGCATCGGCACGCCGAGGCCGAGATGGACTACCGCGCCGAAGATGAAGGTGCCGAGAAAAAATGGCGAGGGCAGCCGGCAGAGTTTTCCCGCAAGACCGCCGACGATTGCGATGGCGATGGTGGCGGCGAACGGCAGCGGTTCGATCGGCGGAAACCAGATGATCGGCGGCACTTCGACGCCGGATGTGTCGACCCACATCTTCGCGACAAGCGCAGCCGTCATCGAGACGCAGATGACGCGCAGATACTGCATGAAGGCGACGAGTCGCTGGTCGGCACCGAAGGCGCCCGCCATCAGCACCATGGCGGTGGCGGCACCCGGCGAGGAGCCCCAGACTGCCGTGGTGCCCGGCAAAATGCGCCAGCGGCTGATCAGCCAGCCGAGCAGGCTGGAAGCCGCGAGCGTGGCCGTGACAGCACCGAGAAAAAGCGGCCATTCGGCATAGAAGACCGGGAAGATGTCGGCCGAGATCGAAGCGGCGACTAGGCAACCCACCACGGCCTGCGCGGAGCCGAAGAGCAGGCGCGGCACGCGCACGGTGGCGCCATTGGTGCCGGCGAGGATCGCCGCCAGCATCGGGCCAATGAGCAGCGCCGCTGGCAGTGCTGCGAGTTCCAGCGCAGCGGCGAACAGCAGCGAGACCGCCAGCAGCGCCAGCCACTGCTGTGGCGAGCGCATGCGCGCCATGCGTTCAATGGGCTGTTTGTCGAGAGGCGGCTGCTCTGGCGAGGAGTCCATATCGCGCTCTTAGACCGATCGCGGGAAAATGCGAACCCGTTTCTCCGGCGAAAATATGCTTCGCAGGTCAGCCAGACTTATCGGCGGGCAGGCCGAAGCCGCCCACCGGCTGCGTCTCGACCTGGAACTCGAAGCCGGCGATGAAGGGCTTCGCCTTGGCGATCGCTGCCTGGACTTGCGGCAATTGCAGCGAGGCCTTGTGGCTCGCCTGGTCGGTCCACACCTCGGTCACCCAGATCGCATCGGCGTCGACCGGGTCGGTGGCGATGATGTAGCTGAGGCAGCCAGGGAGCGCGGCGGTGCTTTCGCGCAGCACGTCCATGACCGCGTCGCGCTGGCCGCGCGCCGCCCGCATCTTGCCGATCAGTCCGTACATTCCTCACTCCCTCCAGGTTGCGCGCCATGCGAGTATGCAGTCGGCGGCTCACGGCATCAACTGGCCGCCATTGACCTCGATCACCTGGCCGATGATGTAGCCGCTCAGCAGCTCGGACGACAGGAACAAATAGGCGCCGACGCAATCCTCGGCCGTTCCAGCGCGGCCCTGTGGGATGGTGGCGACCATGGCCTTGACCTGATCCGCGGTCGAATAGCGTTCATGGAAGGGCGTGAGGATGGTGCCGGGGGCGACCGCATTGACGCGGATGCCGAAGCCGATCAACTCCTTGGCCAAGCCGCGGGTCACATTGGAGACGAAGGCCTTGGATGAGCCGTAAAGGCCGGCGCCGCCGCCGGCGCCGTTGCGGGCGGCTATCGAAGTGGTGTTGATGATGAAGCCGCCCTGGCGCTTCAGCCACGGGATGGCTTTTCGGGAAGCGGTCAGCACCGAGCGGGCGTTGAGGTCCATTACCGCGTCGTAGTGCGCCTCGTCCTGGTCGGCATAGGCAACGCGGCCGAGCATGCCGCCGGCATTGTTGACCAGCCCGTCGAGCCGGCCGAAATGTCCGGCACTTTCCTCCACCACACGCTCGACATCGGACGGCAGCGAAAAGTCGCCCTGGGTGAGAAACACCTCGCCGCCATCGTCACGGATGGTATTGGCGAGCCTTTCGGCGGCGTCGCGGCTCGAATTGTAGTGGAGCGCCACGCGGCATTTCTGCCGGGCATAGGCATGGGCAAGTGCAGCGCCGATGCCGGTCGACGCGCCGGTGACCAGCACCACCTTGCCGGCCAGGTCGGGAATGACAAGTGTCGTCATGATGGTCTGGCCTCCGAAATATCCCGCCCTTTCGTAGGCCATTGCCGACCCGGCGTTCAAGCTCGCTGTTGCTCAAGGCCGGAGATAGACATAGCCCTGGCGCTGCAGTTCGGCGAGTTTGACCACGCCGCCCTTGTCGGCCACGTGAAAGCCGGCCAGCAGGTCGGCGAGCGTGAGGTTCATGCCGTCCATGGTGTTGCCGCAGGCCTGCGGCGTGAGCCCCTGCTGGACGAGGCCGGCAAACCGGCTGGACGTCGCGCCGGACGCGCTTTTCGCCTTGAAGGCCGCGAGCGCCGGGCCATGCACCACCAGCACGACGTCGACATTGCCGCCGGTGCCCTCGTAGTGGTTCTTGATGTTGCCGAGCACGAAATTGACCTTGTCGACGTCGCTGAGGTGGTAGGCGACCTTCAGCCGTTCCTCGCCCGTGGCGGCACTTGCCCGGCGCAGGCCGAATAGGCTTGCTGTTCCGGCCAGGCCGGCGCGGAAAATATCACGGCGCAGCATCGCATCCTCCTCGATCGGCCGGCTCTCGCAGTCCTGCGTGGCCCCAGCTTCGCCAACCGTATGTTCTTGCGCAATTGCGGGCGGAATCCGTTACACACTTCTCCTGGAATTCTCCCTAGACTAGCATAAGTTGCGACTACGTCCTGCGGTGCGAGGAGGGATCACATGACGTCCAAGATTGCGGTGGGCGCAGTGCTGGGCGCTGTGTTGTTCGTTGCCGGATCGGCACTTGCCGAAGATGCTCCCAAGCTCACAGAACTCAGTCCCAATGGCGCCGATGCCTGCTTCGGCCGCGACTATGATGCCGCCCACCTCAAGGCACATCCGCACCAGAAGGTGGCGCGTATCTTTTTCTACTACGGTCGCGACCCGGTCAGCCGGCCGAACGAAGAACCGAGCACGATGTCGGACGTCGCCTATAACGGTTTTCTCACCACCAGGGTGCGCGGCGCCACGAAGCCGGAGTGGGCCGCTGGCTGGTGCAACAAGGAGGATCCGAGCGACAAGGCGAGCGCCATCCGTTGCGGCATGGAATGCGACCGCACGCTTGCCTCGCTCAAGGTCGACGACAAGGGCCGGCTCATCGTCTCCAACCTTCAGGCTGATGTCTATCTCGACGCCGGCGCGGAGGAGGAACTCGGCGCGGCGGAGTACGATAAGCAGGCGCTGGGCAGCGACGACGACAATTTCCGCCTCGACCCGATGCCGACCGACACCTGCAAGGCGGAGTTCGCGCGTATCGACCCGATCGATCCGGCGCTGGGGGATCCGCTGCGCGAGCGGCTGAAGGCCGACCAGCCCTTCTGCTATGGCCGCGACTACGATGACGCGCATCTGAAGTCGCATCCCGACCAAGCGACGCAATCGATCCGCGTCTTCCGCGGCCCGATCGAGCTCGCCTCCTTCGCGTCAACCGGCGATGCCGCCAATTGGCCCGACGGCGCCGACATCGCCGTTTCAGTCACCACCCGCCAGAAGGGAGCCAAGGTCACGCAGACCTATTCCTGCCAGGGCGAGGCCGACCAATGGCGCTGTTCGGCAAGCGCCAAGATGAGCGATTTCGCCTGCGACATCTCGCAGAAGGAGATTTTCCTCAAGCGGGGCGCCAACGGCACGATGATGCTGGCCAACCCCAACAGCGCGCTTGCCATCGTCGACCTCTGCTCGAGGGCGGCGGACGGCAAGACGAGATCCGACGACAAGATCTACCGGCTGAATCCAATGCCGCAGTCGGCCTGCTCGCCGTAAGGCCTGTCGATATTCAGGTGATGCCGGCCTGCGAACGGCGGTTTCCTGCGCTTCCGGCCTTCGCCGGCCGAAGCATTCATGAAAGTGACGTGGGAGTAAGACAAGGCTTCGGCCGGCGGAGGCCGGTGCTCACGTACTTCAAGTACGCTCCGCTCCGGTTCTCGGCAGCCACCGTTCTCGACTCGGCCTGACCTGAATCTCAACAGGCCTTAGGAAGGGTAAAGCTAAGGGCGAGTCTCAGGCGAAGGGCACCGCCGAGGTGCCTTTCGGCAGCTTCGCCTCGTCGTCCGGCTCGACATGGATGGTGACGCGCACCGACGGGATCTCGGCTTTCAGCGCATCCTCGATGCGGTCGCAAATGACGTGGCTGGCACCGACCGTCATGTCGGCATCGACGACCAGATGAAATTCGATGAAGGTCGCGCGGCCGGCAATGCGGGTCTTCAGGTCGTGCACCTCGAGCGCGCCTTTCGAATTGGCCGAGATGATGTCGCGGATATGCATATGCTCCTGGGTGTCGACGGCGCGGTCCATCAGGCCGCTCAACGATTCTCCGGTAAGCTTCCAACCTTGATAGAGAATGTTCAGCGCAACGAGCAGCGCAAGCAGGGGGTCGAGGATGTGCCAGCCGGTCATCACCGCGGCGACAAGTCCCACGATGACGCCGAGCGAGGTAAGCACGTCGGTCATGATGTGCTGGCCGTCGGCGACCAGAGCCGGCGAGCGTTCGGTGCGGCCGTTGCGGATCAGCACGAAGGCCCAGATCGCGTTGACCAGAGCCGCGCCGGCATTGATCGCCAGACCCTGCCAGGGCTGTTCGAGCGATGCCGGGTTCTGGAGTGACTGCCAGACCTTGGCGATGATCAGCAGCGCCGCAACGACGATCAGCACGCCCTCGAGCACGGCGGAAAAGTATTCGGCCTTGTGGTGACCGAACGGATGATCGGTGTCGGCCGGTTTATGGCTGATGCGGATTGCCCAAAAGGCGGCAGCCGCAGTGATCACGTTGACGATGGACTCCAGGGCGTCCGAATAAAGCGCGACGGAGCCGGTCCTCTGCCAGGCAACGAACTTCAGCCCCATCACCAGGAAGGCGATGACGATCGACCAGAAGGCGAGGCCGGCGACCTTGCGCTTCGCGGCGGCTTTCGCCGCGACCGCCGTCGTGTCTTCCATCGAGGCCATCGTTGCTAGGCAGCCTTTTCCCTGGCCTTGCGCGGCAGGTGCGCAACGATGTTCTCGATGATGCGCATGCCGGCATTGTGGCCGAGCGTCATGATCGATTCGGGATGGAACTGAACCGCGGCGATCGGCTCCTTGCGGTGCTCGAAGGCCATGATGATACCGTCCTCGGTCTCGGCGGTGACGACGAAGTCGTCGGGCAGGCGCACCGGATCGGCGAAGATCGAGTGGTAACGGCCGACCGTCACTTCCTTCGGGAGCCCCGAGAAGATGATCCCGGGCTTCGAGACGCGGATGCGCGACGGCTTGCCGTGCATCGGGATGTGCAGTTGCCGGAGCTCCCCGCCATAGGCTTCGGCCAGCGCCTGCAGGCCGAGGCAGACGCCGAAGACCGGCAGCTCGCGGCTCCTCGCCTTCTTGATGGTGGCGGCGCAGTCGAAATCCTTCGGCGTGCCCGGGCCGGGCGAAAGCACGACGAGATCGGGCTTCAGCCGCTCGAACACCTCTTCCGGCACCGGGCTGCGCACGGTGGAGACATTGGCGCCGGTCTGGCGGAAGTAATTGGCTAGCGTGTGGACAAAGCTGTCCTCGTGGTCGACCAGCAGGATGTTGACGCCGTCGCCGACGCGCGCGGTGGTGCGTTCGGCGCCAGCGGCGTTGCCGGTCTTGGCGTCGCGGATGGCGGAGAGCATGGCGGATGCCTTCAGTTCGGTTTCGGCTTCTTCTTCCTCGGGCACGCTGTCGAAGAGCAGCGTGGCGCCGGCACGCACCTCCGCAATGCCGTCCTTGATGCGGATGGTGCGCAGCGTGAGCCCGGTGTTCATGTCGCCGTTGAAGTTGACCATGCCGATCGCGCCGCCGTACCAGGCACGCGGACTCTTCTCGTTCTGCTCGATGAAGCGCATGGCCCAGAGTTTCGGCGCGCCGGTGACGGTGACCGCCCAGGCGTGCGAAAGGAAGGCGTCGAAGGCATCCATGCCTTCGCGCAGCCGGCCCTCGATGTGGTCGACGGTGTGGATCAGGCGCGAATACATCTCGATCTGGCGGCGGCCGATGACGCGCACCGAACCCGGCTCGCAGACGCGCGACTTGTCGTTGCGGTCGACGTCCGAGCACATGGTGAGTTCGGATTCGTCCTTCTTGGAATTGAGCAGCTTGAGGATCTGCTCGCTGTCGGAAATGGCGTCGTCGCCACGCTTGATGGTGCCGGAGATCGGGCAGGTCTCGACGCGGCGGCCATTGACGCGCACGAACATCTCCGGCGAGGCGCCGATCAAATACTCGTTTTCGCCGAGATTGATGAAGAACGAATAGGGCGAGGGGTTGATCGACTTCAGCTTGCGCGAAATGTCGGAGGGCTGGGTCTCGCAGCGCTCGTAGAACATCTGGCCCGGCACGACCTCGAACAGGTCGCCGCGCTTGAAGCTCTCCATCGCCCGGCGCACCAGGCTCGCATATTCGCCCGGCTCATGGTCGCCGCGCGGCGGGATGCGGTCGGCGGTCTTGAACGGCTCGACGGCGGCGTCGCGCGCCAGGCCGTTGGTCGAGAAACCCTCGCCGGAATAGTCGTAGCGGTCGGTCCAGGCCTTGGTCGAATAGTGGTCGACGACCAGGATCTCGTCGGGCAGGAACAGCACCAGGTCGCGCTGGCTCTCTCTGCGTTCGAGCTTGTGGTCGACAGGGTCGAACTGGAAGGCGAGGTCATAGCCGAAGGCGCCGTAGAGGCCGAGATTGGCGTCCTCGCCTGTCCTGAACAGCGCAGTGACGGCGCGCAACACGGTGAAGACCGACGGGACGCGGCTGCGCTCCTCCTCGGTGAAGACGCGGCCTGGCTTGGCGACATCGAGGCGGATAAGCCGCTTCGAAGTCTCGGTGATGGAGACCTCGGCAAGTCCGCTCAGCGCTTTGCCGATCGCCGGCAACAGCACTTCGCCGCGGGCATTCAGCGCCTCGATGCGCATGGCGCGGCCGCGCGCCGAGAACACCAGCGGCGGATCGATGATGGCCGTGTCCCAGCGCGTGTAACGACCCGGATACTCGTAGTTCGAGGAGAAGACCGCGCCACGACGGGAATTCAGGCCGTCGACATAGGCGTCGATCGCGCCTTCATAGGGCTGCTGATGGCGTTCGCGGGTGATCGTCACGCCGCCCGCAGTGACGAAGCGCTCCGCCCCGTTGTCCAGAACTGTTGTCGTCATTGCCGTCTCCATCAGCGTTTTGGGCAACGGACCCGGGAATGGCTTGAAAAAACAAATGGCCGCCCGGACATTCCGCTGCGGCCACCCTCTCTTTACGCACGCGCGTTCGAACTGGCCGCTGTCAGCGAGCCCACCACCAAACGGTCTTGTTCGAACGCATGTTCATGGCGACTCCCATAGCGGCGAACGGGCTGCCGCGCAACTGGATTCAATACAGACGGTGAAGGTAGGGCGCCGTCGAGAACGGCGCTCAGTCTTCCAGCGTGCCGGAGCGCGCATCGCGGCTCCTTTTGTCGCCGGCAAGCTTCAGCAGGTCCTCGCCGGCGCGGATGATGCGGCGCGAACGCCGGGTCAGAATGAATCCAGCCTGCGGGGCGAACACCTCCGTGCGCCCGTCCACCTCGCCGGGTGAATGGACGATTGTGGCCAGCCTGGCGCCCGTCTCGACCCGGTCGCCGGGCTTGACGTCGTAGAGGATCGCGCCGGCCCTGGGAGAGGGCATCATATCGATGTTTTCCAGCGGCACGACGGCTCCTGTGAAGCTGCGGGGGCTGGCGACTGACGGATCATCGATGACGCCGCGCGTCACCAGCAGGCGATAGAGGCCTTGCGCGTCGGAAGCAGCCAACGCGCCGTCGACGTAGAGCATGCCGCGATACTCGACCGTGGTGACGACGCGCCGGTCGAAGCGCGCGACGCTCGCCGGCTGAATCTGGTAGGGCATGATCGAGGCGGCCTCGAAGGTGCCGCTGCTGTCCTCGCTCCACAGCAGCACCGTGTCGACCCCCATGGCGGCCGCGCAATCGGCCATCGCCGGCCACAGGCTGGTGTGGATATAGAGATAGGCAAGGCTTTCGTCATCGCAGTGCAGATCGAGCACGATGTCGTGCCCAAGCGAAAGCTCGAGCAGCCGCGTCTTCAACCGGCGGTCGGCGCCGCCAAGGCTTGCGTCAGGCAGGAGCTTGGCGTCCGGCGCGGCAAGCAGCGGGAAGGGCGCGGTTGAAATTGGTGCGGGTGCCGAGATTGAAGCGGCCTTGGTGCTCGCCGAAATGATACTGGGCTCGGCCGATCGGATTCGCCCATGGCACGACGGTGATCGAACCCCTGATACGGCGCTCGGTCTCAGCCCCGGCAAGCATCGGCATCAGCGCATCGATGGCGACGACGCCCGGCAGTTCGCCGGCATGGAGGGCTGCCTGCAGATAGGCGGTCGGAGCCGCCTTGTCGCTGCCCTCAAAACGGAAGACCGGGAATTCGTAGGCGACGCCTTCGCTGTCGCCGGCGATGCGCTCGATCGTCTTTTGCATGAGGTGCCTCCGATGGAAGGCCAGCGATGCATGTTCGCAGCCGGTTGTCAGTGGTCCAGCGCAAGCCGCGCTGTAGGCGCAATCCGAACCATTTGGCGGTGAGGCAGCGCCGGAGGGGAGAGCAACAGACCTTAGCTCAGACCAGCGGTTTCAGCTCCTGGGCGATGGTCGGCAGAAGCTCGGAGACGTTGGGGTGGATATGCATGGCACGCGCCAGCGTCGAGATCGGCGCCTTGGCATACATCAGATCGAGCACGCAATGGATCGCCTCGTCGCCACCCGGCCCGAGCACCGAGCAGCCGAGGATTTCGCCGGTGTCGGCATCTGCCAGGATCTTCATGAAGCCTTGCGTCTCGCCCTTTTCGATGGCGCGGCCGACACGGGTCATGGGCCGCTGGCCGACCACTGCGCGGCGGCCGGCCTTCCTCACAGCGGCCTCCGTCATGCCGCAGCGGCCGAGCGGCGGATCGATATAGAGCGCATAGGCATCGATGCGGTCGCTCACCTTGCGCGGATCGTTGTCGAGCAGATTTGCGGCGACGATCTCGTAGTCGTTGTAGGAGGTGTGAGTGAAGGCGCCCCTGCCGTTGCAGTCGCCCATTGCCCAAATGCCTGGCACGCTGGTGCGAAGCTGGTCGTCGACGACGATGTAGCCGCGCTTGTCGATCTCGATGCCGGCCTTGTCGAGGCCAAGATCGTCGGTGTTGGGTTTGCGTCCCAGCGCCAGCAGCACATGCGAGCCGACGGCCGGAGGCTTGCCGGCACCGAAGCTTACGGCGATGTCGTTGCCTTGTCTGGCGAAGCCGATGTCATCGGCGCCGACATGGACAGTGATGCCTTCATTTTCGAGGATGGACAGGATGGCGGCCGAGACGTCTTCGTCCTCGCGGACGGTCAGCCGCGGCGCCTTTTCGATCACCGTGACCTTCGAACCGAAACGGCGGAACATCTGCGCGAATTCGAGCGAGATGTAGCTGCCGCCGACGACGACGAGATGGCTGGGCAGTACATCGAGATCCATCATCGAGGAATTGGTGAGATAGGGAATGTCCTTGACGCCGGGCAGTTCGGGCACCGAGGCGCGCCCTCCAGTGTTGAGGAAGATCTTTGGTGCGGTCAGCAGATGCCCGCCGACGCGCACGGTGCTCGCGGATTCGAAGCGGGCGTGACCACGGTAAAGCGTGCAGCCCTTCATCCCGGCGATCCAGCTTTCCAGATTGGCGCGTGCGTCGTTTGTCACCTTGTCCTTGCGCGCCTTGATCCGCTTGAAGTCGACGCCAACAGGACCGGAGAGCGCGACGCCATAGTCAGCGGCGCGGCGGGCAAGATGCGCCGCATAGGCGCTTGCCACCATCGTCTTGGTCGGCATGCAGCCGGTGTTGATGCAAGTGCCGCCGACGAACTTGCGCTCGATCAACGCAACGCTCATGCCGGCAGTGTCAAGCCGGCCGGCGAGAGACGGGCCGGCCTGGCCCGCTCCGATGATGATGGCGTCGAAGCTCCTGGCCGTCATGTGAGGACGGCTACAATCAGCAGGCCGCCGGCGATCGCCACCGCGTCCTCGATGAAGGCGGCGGGCGGATCCCTGCCGAATGCAGCGGCCAAGCGCGCTCGCGCTTCCGCGCCGCCCAGCGTGCCGACCACCGCGCCGATCGCGCCGGCGATCAGGCCGCCGATGGTGGCGCCGGCAGGGGCGCCGATCACGGCTCCGCAGAAGGCACCCACGACGATACGGGCGCCGAATTGCTCCGGCACCTTGCGGCTGGGTGTCGACGGCAATTGATCGGTGATGAGCTCGACAATTCCCAGGATGGTGAAGATGCCTACGGCGATCCAGTGGCCCATGAAACTTGCCCAGCTGTTCGCGACCGGCAGCCAGCCGAGCCAGGCGCCCCAAGCGGTGGCGGCAAGCGCCGTTCCGGCTCGCAGGCCGGCGACGACACCAATCAGCAATGCAAGGATGTAAAGCATGATCGACCCCTCAATTCGCGGATCGTTGCGCGGTCCGGGGACGGCAAGCTAGCATAGGCCGTGCTTCTGGCCACGGCTTTTCCCAGCCAGAGCTGGATGCTCGTCACGATCATTCCTGGAAAACTCTCGCCTGTATTGCAGCGGTGAGATCTTGAGCCGCGCCGCGAAATGCTGGCGCAACGAGGTGGCACTGCCGAAGCCGGCCTCGAAGGCCACGACATCGATCGATTTGTCGGTCTCTTCCAGCAGCCGCTGCGCCAGGCCCACGCGCTGGTCGGCCAGCCACTCACCGAAGCTGGCGCCGATCGACTTCTGGAAGCGGCGCGTGAACGTACGTCGGGTGAGACCGGCGCTGTCAGCCACGCTATCGAGGCTGTGGGCTTGGCCGAGTGTCGTCCGCACCTCGTCGAGGGCCTTGGTGAACCGGTCGGCGTTGGGCGTCGGCGCCAGCGGGCGTTCGATGAACTGAGCCTGTCCGCCCTGCCGGTGCGGCGAAAGCACGACGTGGCGGGCGAGGCGAAGCGCTGCCGCGGCGCCGTAGCGGTCCCGCACGATGTGCAGGCAGCAGTCGAGCCCGGCGGCGACGCCGGCCGAAGTGACGATGTCGCCGTCGTCGACATAGAGAACGTCGGCATCGACAGCGATGTCGGGATGAAGAGCCTGCAACTGGTCGGCATAGGCCCAATGCGTCGTCGCCTTTCGCCCGGCAAGCAGTCCGGCGGCGGCGATCGCGAAGGTGCCGAGGCATAGGCCCACGATCAGCGCGCCGCGCCGATGCGCCTTGCGCAGCGCATGCTTGAGCGGCTCCGCCAAAGGCACATCGAGATCCTTCCAGCTTGGCACGATGACGATATCGGCTTCATCACACGCACAGAGATCGTGTGGGACCGAAATGGTCAAACCGGCGTCGGTATGGATCTGCCCTTTCTCTATCGCGCAGACGCGAAAGTCGAAGCGCGGCAAGCCAAGTTGCGTGCGGTCCGCACCAAAAACCAGGCATGGCACGGAAAGGTGGAAGGCGCTGATGCCGTCAAAGGCGATCGCGGCGATGATCGGATTGCGCAAGTCAGACACCGTGGGAGTGAGGCAAGGCTTGGGATGGAGAAGTGTCCCAATTCTTTTGAATAATGTCAATCGGGCCACTTTCTAGGCCAGCATGTCCAGTCTAGCTTCCGGTCGTCAACCCGGTCGAAAGGAAACCGCCATGTCAGCACCAGCCAGCCAGCCGCGCCGCGCGCTCGTCGTCGTCGACGTCCAGAACGATTATGACGGCGGCAATCTCGCCATCCAGCATCCGCCCTTCGCCGATAGTGTCGCCAACGTGGCGCGCGCCATGGATGCCGCGGCCAGGGCCGGCATCAAGGTCGTCGTCGTCAGGCAGATGGCGCCCGAGACTTCGCCGATCTTCGCCAGCGGCAGCCCTGGCGGGGACCTGCATCCCGAGATCGCCCGGCGTGTCCGCGACCACTATGTCGAAAAGAAGCTGCCCTCAGCTTTCACCGGCACCAACCTGGAAGACTGGCTGCGCGGCAACGGCATCGATACGATCACGGTCGTCGGCTACATGACGCATAATTGCGATCTGTCGACCATCATCCATGCCGTGCATATGGGCTTCTCGGTCGAGTTCCTATCGGACGCGAGCGGTTCGGTGCCCTACGCCAACAGCGCCGGCTACGCGTCGGCCGAGGACATTCATCGCGTGGTGAGTGTCGTGCTGCAATCGCGCTTCGCCGCGGTGCTAAAGACCGCCGAATGGATCGACTGCCTGAAGACCGGCGCCCTCCCGGAACGCGACTCGATCTATGCGTCGAACCAGCGGGCGCTGGCCCGCAACGCGGCGTAGCCGCGGCGCGGAATGCGAAAAGGGCGCCGCGTTGCCGCGGCGCCCTTTGGCAGTCGGGTCAGCCGATCCTAAGTTAGATCTAGAACAGGCCTTCGATCTGGCCGGTCTCGTTGAGGAAGATCTTTTCCGAGGACGGCGCCTTGGGCAGGCCGGGCATGGTCATGACCTCGCCGCAGATGATGACGACGAAACCGGCGCCGGCGGCCAGCCTGACCTCGCGCACCGGCACGGTGTGGCCGGTCGGCGCGCCGCGCAGGTTGGGATCGGTGGAGAAGGAATACTGGGTCTTGGCCATGCACACCGGCAGCTTGCCGTAGCCGGCCTGCTCCCAGGCATGCAGTTGGTCGCGGATCGACTTGTCGGCGATCGCCTCGTCGCCGCGGTAGATGCGCTTGACGATGGTGTTGACCTTCTCGAACAGCGGCATCTCGTCGGGATAGAGCGGCGAGAACTGCGAAGCGCCGGATTCGGCGATCTCGACCACCTTCCTGGCCAGGTCCTCGATGCCGGCCGAGCCCTGCGCCCAGTGCTTGCACAGGATCGCCTCGGCGCCCTGCGCCTTGACGAAGTCCTTCATCGCCTGGACCTCGGCCTCGGTGTCGGTGGTGAAGTGGTTGATCGCCACCACCGCCGGCACGCCGAATTGCTTGACGTTCTCGATGTGGCGGCCGAGGTTGAGGCAGCCCTTCCTGACCGCCTCGATGTTCTCCTTGCCGAGCTCTTCCTTCTTGATGCCGCCATTCATCTTCATGGCCCGCACGGTGGCGACGATGACGGCCGCCGCCGGCTTCAGCCCCGCCTTGCGACACTTGATGTCGAAGAACTTCTCGGCGCCGAGGTCGGCGCCGAAGCCGGCTTCGGTGACGACGTAGTCGGCAAGCTTGAGCGCCGTCGTGGTGGCGACGACCGAGTTGCAGCCATGCGCGATGTTGGCGAACGGGCCGCCATGCACGAAGGCCGGATTGTTCTCCAGCGTCTGCACCAGGTTGGGCTGCATGGCGTCCTTCAAAAGCACCGCCATGGCGCCGTCGGCCTTGAGGTCGCGGGCATAGACCGGCGACTTGTCGCGGCGGTAGGCGACGATGATGTCGCCGAGGCGCTTCTCGAGGTCCTTGAGGTCGGTGGCCAGGCACAGGATCGCCATCACCTCGGAGGCGACGGTGATGTCGAAGCCGGCCTCGCGCGGGTAGCCGTTGGCGACGCCGCCGAGCGAGCAGATGATCTCGCGCAGCGCGCGGTCGTTCATGTCCATGACGCGGCGCCAGGCGACGCGGCGGGTGTCGATGCCGAGCTCGTTGCCCCAGTAGATGTGATTGTCGATCAGCGCCGACAGCAGGTTGTGGGCGGTGGTGATGGCGTGGAAGTCGCCGGTGAAATGCAGGTTCATGTCCTCCATCGGCACCACCTGCGCCAGGCCGCCGCCGGCAGCGCCGCCCTTGACGCCGAAGTTCGGGCCGAGCGAGGCCTCGCGGATGCACACGATCGCCTTCTTGCCGATGCGGTTCAGGCCGTCGCCGAGGCCGACCGTGGTCGTGGTCTTGCCCTCGCCGGCCGGCGTCGGGTTGATCGCGGTGACCAGGATCAGCTTGCCGTCCCGGTTGCCCTTCACCGACTTGATGAACTCGGCCGAGACCTTCGCCTTGTCATGGCCATAGGGCAAAAGATGCTCGTGCGGAATGCCGATCTTGGCGCCGATCTCCTGGATCTGCTTCTTCTTGGCGGCGCGCGCGATCTCGATGTCGGACTTCACTTCGGCCATGACGGCTTTCCTCTGGATTGGGCAGTGGAGGGGAGGGGTTCGATGATTTGTGCATGCTCGAAACGCCGCCCGGACGCAAGGGCATGTTCTAACCCTGTCGCTGTCGCGGCGTCAACTTTCATGCAAATAAGTTTCCTGCAAAGAAAGACGATTGCTGTTGCCGATCGACCTTCGCGGCGTCTTTGGCCCCTGGTCGTTGGGCCGTATAGAAGCCAGAGCGATTGCCGTTCCGCAGTCTCAAAACAGCCGTGCAATGCGCGAAAAGCGACAGAAGCGACGCCGCAAATCCGCCATCGCCCGACGGTCGGCTCTCGCGCTATTGGCTCAGGACATTGCTGATCTCGACCATGTTGGAGCGCACGCGCAGTATGTAGAAGCCCATGGTCGTCAAATGCGTCGGCAGCAGCCAGCCGTCCTCGCGGCCATTGGCGATGATGAGGGGCTGAATGCGCAGCGCCGAGACGAATTGCGAGTCCATCGTGTCCCAAAGGTTCTGCAGGTGCTTTTCCTTGATCACGTCCTCGAAGTCGGCCTGGGCGGCCTTCATCAGCCCGTAATAGGCATAAAGCTGTCCGTAGGCGAACCAGAAGCGGTCGTCGGCGCGGAAATCGAACCAGCCATTATTGTGGTTCTCGGCGCGCTCCTTGAGGATCGCCGATGTCGAGCCGATGTCGCTGGAAATGCGGTCGATATACTGCTTCAGATTGTCTGCGCGGGCATCGAACGTCGCCTGGCAGGCGGCTAACCGGGCATTGAAGGAGCGCAGCTTGCGCACGGCATCGCGGTAGTAGCTCGGCGTCGGCGTTTTGGGGCCGAACGGGTTCAGGCCGAAATACCAGGTTTCCTCATCGAACTGCAGATTGCCGCGCGCGTCCTGCAGGTCTGCGTCGATCTGCGAGGTGGTGCGGACGCGGCCGAGATTGTCGGCAAGCTCGGTCGCGGTGCGGCGCACGGCCTGGTTGATGCCGCGCTGGAAGGAAGCCTTGTTGTCCATCCAGGGGGTATGGTCCCAGTCGACGCCGAACAAGCCGAGCTTGTAGAGGATCATCGAGGAGACCCAGGCATTCTGATTGACATTGAAGTCGGTCAAATCGGCAGCCACCTGGGCGACGGCGGAGTTGCCGCAGGTCTTGGCGGTGTCGGTGCCGGCGCCGGCCGTGACCTGCTCGCCGGCCGAAACGTTGCGCTTCTCGAAGGTGTATTTGTCGGGATAGTTCGGGTCGAAACTGTTCCACCACTGGGTGGCGTAGAAGAAGTTGGCGTAGAGGCCGATCAGCACCAGAAGGGCGAGGCCCACGACGGCCTTCAGGATCCAGCCGCGCTGGCCATACCAGCGGCCCGCCCAGACGAACGGCCACAGGAGGATGCCGATGACGACGCCGATGCCGCGGCCGATCCATTGGAAGATTCGGGTGAAGAAACTCACGATCGGATCAAGCATGGCTCTCGTCACCCCTCAATCAGTCAAGCCGTAAAGGCGCGTCCGGAACGCCGCCTTGTCCTTCAAATATGTGGTTTTCAGAACGTCGACAACATGCGATCGCCAGGCGTCGCTGAAGCCGTCGAAGTCCCGGTAGAAACCAGGTTTGTTGAAGACGTAGCGCGAGACGAAATCCTGCGGCACGAAATCCGAGATCAGCTGGTTGGTCAGCCAGGCATCGGGGTGATCGGGCCTGGCGCGCACGACCAGGAACCGCTGGCGCGGAGGGACGTCCTCGACCTTGAGATGGCCAAACTGGGCGATTTCGCGCTTGGCTGCATTAAGGAAAGGGAAGTTGCCGTCCTGGGTGATCAGGTCTGCATGGCCATGGATCCAGGTCTGCAGCCAGACCTTGTCCACGTTGGTCAGGTTGCGGTTGGGCTCGGCTTCGCGGATCAGCGCCCGGACCACCATCTCGGCGCGGTGCTCGAGGTAACCTGACGCTTCGATCCAGGAGGCGCGGGGCAGGTCGAGGCGGCCGGTTTCGGCGAGGAAGCGGAACACCCTGTCGGCGTCGTTGATCGACAGATAACTCACCTGCCAGGGGCGCGAGCGGCGGAAGCCGGGCGCGGCCGGGTCACTGATGACGGTGGTCAGATCAGGGTCGACGAACACGTAAAGCCCGCCGAAATGGCTGGTCCAGTACGCGTTGTGGCGAAAGATCACCTGGTCGGGGACCAGCGCGTTCTCGCGGATATCACCGCAGACCTTGGCCAAGTCGACCATGCGCTCAAGCATGGCATTGTCGCGCCAGGCATCGGGCTCCTGCTTCAGCCGGTCGACCAGCTTGCCGAGCTCGGCCGCCTTGCCCAGCACATCCTCGGCCGACAGCACCTTGAACTCGACCTGGTTGATCGACAGCAGGTCCTCGATGTCGTTGACCTTGGGAACGGAGTCCTCGATCTCGCCGTAGATGACGTCCTTGATGGTCAGCGCATCGATGGCGCGCCGGTTCTTGGACATGAACTCGAACATCAGCTGCGAGGTGTTGGAGAAGGCGGTGTGCACCACCGGCAGGTCGATCTGCGCCGGCGTCAGGATGATGAAGCGGCGGTTGACCTCGTTGGGATCGAGATAGTCATGGTCGCCGCACTCCTCGGCGATCTCGGGCGAGAAGCCGGTGCGGTCGATCTGGAAGCTCTGCAGCTTGGTGGGCTCAAGGCCGAAGGCGACGAGCGCCTTGTTGTAGCGCTGGATGAGATGCGGTTCGTCGACAGGAAGCAGCCTGCCATAGATCAGCTCGTTGTCGCGCAGAAGGTCGGGTTTTTGGGTGGCGGGCGTGCCCGCCGCCGACGAAGGTCTACGCATCCCACAGGCCCTTCTTCTTCAGCTCGTCCATCTCGCGAGCGGCGCGTTCGCGCAGCCGTGCGTCGCGCAGCAGCTTCTCGACCGCCGCGTCATCGGATTTGTCGGAATAGCGGAATTCGGAATCGGCATAGCGGTTGATCTCCTGCATGACCATCTCCATCGAGAACGGGCCGCGCAGTTCCTCGATCATCGCCTTCTTGTCGTCGTAGCTCTTGTGCATGAAGGCTTCCGGCTTCTCGAACCAGTCGTCTGGCAGCTCGATGTCCATGGCACGCATCTTGATGGCGTCGGTGACGTTCTTGATGGCGCGGCCGGTGAAGCGCGGCTCGGCGTCCTTGATCATGTGCAGATAGGTGCCGATATCGGCCAGCGTCTTCGGCGCGCCGTTCTCCTTCATGTAGCGCTCATAGACCTTCATCAGCCCGTCTTCCTGCGGCTTCTCATGCTCCTCATAGGCCTCGGCCACGGCGCGCTGGATCTCCTGCGCCGCATAGAGCTTGTGATTGCCCAGCGGGATCTTGTGGTTCTTGCCGGCGAGCAGCACGAAAATGTCGATGTAGTCGTCGCGGGTCTGCGGGCCGTCGACCAGCCAGCGGGCGCCGGCGCGCTGGCGCAGCGCGTCGTCGACGTTCTCGGGGTAGTTGGAGAACATGCCGAAGGAGCAATTGCCGCGTACCACCGTCGAGGCGCCCGCAAAGGCGTCCATCAAGACGCCTGTGATCTCTTGCTGGCCGGCCGACGCGCGGTCGTCGGAGCGACGCGCCGCCACCTGGTCGATGTCGTCGATGGTGCCGAAGCCAATGGCGCGCGGATTGAGCACGTTGTTGATGAACTGGCGACAGTTCTGGCCGGATTTGCCCTGGTAGGACGAGATCTGATCGACGCCGAAATTCTCGTAGGCGAAGGGATAGCCGGCGACCTGGCAGTAGCCGTTGACGAGGC
Source organism: Mesorhizobium sp. M3A.F.Ca.ET.080.04.2.1 (assembly GCF_003952525.1). Classification (NCBI taxonomy): domain Bacteria; kingdom Pseudomonadati; phylum Pseudomonadota; class Alphaproteobacteria; order Hyphomicrobiales; family Phyllobacteriaceae; genus Mesorhizobium; species Mesorhizobium sp. M3A.F.Ca.ET.080.04.2.1. The sequence continues at coordinate 4,997,196 of NZ_CP034451.1, forward strand.
CGGCGATCATCTGGATCAGCGTCGTCTTGCCGGTGCCCGGCGCGCCGTCGCCAATGAAGGTGAACAGGAAGCCGCCGAGCTCGACGAAGGGATTGAGCTCGCGCTCGAAGTCATAGGCCATGAGCATCTTGGCGAGCCTGACCGACTGGAATTTGGCGATGTGGTTGCCGACCACTTCTTCCGGCTTCTTGAAGGTCATCACCAGCGGCTTCGATCGCTTGCCGGGCGCCACGTCGAAGCCGTCGAGGGTGAAATCGTCCACGTCGATGCGGATGTGAGCGTTCTCGAACGGCCCGATGCCGTCGAAGCGGCCTTTTCGCGCGAGCAGGCCGTCGATGGCGACGCGGGCAAAGGCGCGCGCCCGCGTCATCAGGTCGGCATCGTCCTTCGAGCCGGCAATCGCCTTGTCGAGGCCAGCCACGATCGACTTCACCGCATCCTGCGGCGTGTCGAAGAGGAAGTCGGGTTCGGGGATGTCGTTCGGCGCTTCGCCGTCGCTGTCGATAAGCTGGAACAGATAGGACGCAAGGCTGAACGCCGAAACATAGGCAGAGGCCGACAGGAGCTTCTTGAAGGTCGCAGCCTCGTCGCCTTCGAGCGGTGCGCGCGCATTCTTCGCCTGCAGGCTTTCGAGGTCGGAACCTTCGGCGAAGACATCCGAGATGGCGAGCGCGATCGCCAGGCCGCGCCGGGCGCGGTAGAGCAGCGTGTGCTGCGGGATGGTCATCAACTGGTCGTCGGGATGCACCGCGGCCACCGTTTTCGACAGCTCGACCTCGCGTGTGCGCCGTACCGAGCCGACCGACACGGTCGAGACGAAACGGCGGTTGGTGCCGGCGAGCACGGTACCGGATTCGCGCGAAGGGTCCTCCAGCACGACAATACGGGTGATGAAGCTCTGCGCCGTGGCGCGGTGTTTCTCGATTGCCGCTTCGGGGATGGTGGTCAGGCCGGTGTCCATGAAGGATGCTCCGCGGTTTGACGGTCACACATCGCTGATGACCTGCCCGTTCGACAGGATGTGGACCTTGTAGCCGGAAAAAATCCGCTGTGCCTCGCCGGCTGCATAGAGCGCCTGGTAGGCCTCGTGCGGGATCAGCGCATGGTTCTCGTAGCTCGAAACGCCCTGTCGCGCGGCTTCGAGATTGTCGGTGTCGATGAAGAATTCCTGTGTCGACTTCTCGCTGGAGAAGAGACCCTTGCGGCCCGGCTTCTCGCCCTTGGAATAGACCTCCTGGATGGTCCAGGTGAGCAGCCAGGCATTCTCGGGCTTGCGCACCTTGGACAGAACCTCGGCCACGGTCGAATTGTTCTCGGTGATGCCGGCGGAATAGAAGGGGCCAAGCACGACGCGCCGGAGTTGCTTGGGATGCAGTGGTTCGAAATCCTTGTCGAGATTGACCGCGATGGTCGCCGGCGACAGGGAATAGGCCGAGTTCTTCTCGGTGAAGTCGTCGAAGCGGTGCGCGAGCTCGGGATTGAGCAGGCCGTCCACAGGAAGCGGAATCTCGACCCGCTCGTTCAGCTTGCCATTGGCATCGACCAGTTGGCGTATCATGCTCTCCGAGGAGTCCTCGACGGTCACCATATAGATCAGCGGCAGGTTGGCGGTGCCGTCGAACGAGGCCCAGTGGACGAGGTAATAGGGCCGCAAGGTCTTGGGGTTGACCGAGACCTTCGCCGTCTGCGCAAGAATGAACGGGCCGAAGGTCGCCTCGCTCTTGACATCCTCAAGGTAGAGGCGCTCGGCCATCGACCTCTGCAGCGCTTCCGGAAATTCCTTGTGGCGCAGGATGAAGTCGGCCATCTCGTCGCGCAACTCGCCGGCCAGCGGGATATTGGCAAGTCGCGCATCGGCCTGGCGGCGATCGTTCTCCAGTTCAAGCAGGTTCTGGAAGACGGGATAGCCGCTGTCGGCACGCGAAATCCGGAACGTGTCCATGAAGCCGAGCCGGTTGCGCCAGCAGGCGAAGGATTTGTCCAGACGGGCGATGTATTCGGCGACGATCCTGGCCACGATGCCATGCCGGTAGAGCGGCGAGCGGTCGTCGCGCATGAACACTTCCAGCCCGCTCAGCGCCGCCGTGATGGCGGAGAAATAGCGTGCCGCCGCTTCGTTTTCAGGGGTCATTTCGCTGCCCTGGAAAAGACTGCGGGCGCGCCGCCTATTGCTGCACGTAGTTCGCCGAATTGTGCTTCTTCATCACCTCGTCGAAGCGGCGGGCGAAGGCATCGTCAGCCAGCTTCTTGCGGCGCTGGATGTCGGCGCTCGCCACCATGTTCTTCTCATGCATCTCGAGCAGGTCGCCGATGTGCTTCTGCGAGGCGGCGCCGATGCCGGCCATCGTCTCTTCGGCCGTGTTGTCGACCTGGCTGCCCAGCGTGTTGATCTTGTGGGCCACGTCCTGCTGGGCGGCCGTCTTCAGCGAATCTTCCAGCGCCTTGTAGAGGACGATGCGCTGCTCGGTATCGATGGTCAGCTTGTTGATCAGCGTCGACTGCGCCGCGATCTGATTGTTCAGCGAGTCCACGAAGGTCTGGAACATCGAGGTATATCGCTCCAGCGTCTGGCTCTCGGCGAGCAGCTCCTGCTCCTTGGCCTGTTTCTCGTTGTATTCGGTCGCCATTTTCGAGCGCTCGCCTTCGAGCTGGGTGCGATCTTTCTGGCTGGTGGAAGCGGCGATCTTGTTCTCGATGTCGAGCAGCATCGGATTCAACTCCTCGATGCGCTTCTGAACCGCCTCGAGGTTGGCCATGGTCGCCTTGCGGCGTTCGATAACCTGCGACAGGCTGGCCTCCGACGTCTTGTAGCGCTGGTCGAGGATCTGCTTCTGGGCTTTCAGGATGCCGACGATGGTGTCGGATTTGGCGAGCAGTTCCTGCAGGTTGCCGGCTAGCGACATGTTGCGTACGCGGTCCGTGCGCATGCGCTGCTTGCTCTGCTCCGAGAAGACACCGACGAAGTTTTCCCAGCCGGTATAGTTCTTCATGCTCTCGAATTCGGCGCCGAAGACATTGGTGGCGTCCTCAAGCCCGATGATCAGGTCGGCAATGTTGCCTTCCATGATCTTCTGCTGCTTCACCACGTCTTCGATGCGGGCGTTCTCGATGTCGAAATTGGCGTCGCCGATCTTCTTGTCGGCCTGGGCGAGTGTATCGAGCACTGTCCCGGACTGCTCGATCTTGGTGCGCATGTCATCGACGACCTGCTTGGTCTTGGCAATCTCGGCATCGAAATTCTGCAATGTCGCCATAGGGGCCTCCCGCTTCGGCATCCGGTTTCGTGTCGCACGTGGCGGCGAATATATGTGGCGCCTCAGGCGATTGAAAGAAGGAAGACAAGGAGGCGCGTCAAAACAAAAGAATTGCTCAGGCCCTTGAAAGACAAGGCAAGCATGCCAATGGCGCCAGTAGTGCGCGTCGCCTTCGTCCGGCTTTAGCTGATATGACTTAACTTCCTGTTTTTACGGCGCCTTAGTCCGCTTGAGGCATACCATCGAATTGTCGCCGAAATGATCGCTTCAAACATGGCCGATGCCAGCCTCTTGGCGCTGCTCACGGTTTCGGGTCGGCCTCGAGATAGGCGATCACATTGGCGATGTCTTCGTCGCTGGTCAGTCCGCTGAAGCCCATCTTGTTGCCGGGAACCTTCTGCTTGGGCGCCTTGAGATACTCGGCTAGGTTGGCTTCGTCCCAAACGAGCCCGGCCGCGCCAGCCTCCTTCATGGCCTGCGAATAGTGGCTGGCGAAGCTTTCCGCCGAGCCGGCCTTGCGCCCGACGACGCCCATCAGATGCGGGCCGACCCTGTCGCGGTCGGTCGCCGCCTCGTGGCAAGCGATGCAGCGATTGAAGACCTTCTTGCCGAGCGCCGCGTCGCCACCCGCATGCGCGGCAAGACCGCCGGCAAGCAGGAAGATGACGGCAGACGAAATGGCGCGAAGCATGGCTGATCCCGAAGAATTCTGGCTCTCGGCCTTATACGGCCGAAGCCTTAACAAACGCTACGCTCGCGATGGCGGCGCGATCTCTGCGGATCAGGCGCATGCACTCGGGCCGACACGGGCGTGGCGGTTGATCGCGCTGGCGACGCTTGGCATGCGGCTCGGCTGGCGATTTATGCGACGTGACGCGGCCGATCCGCTCAACGCTTCATGAAGCCGATGAAATCGTCGGGCAAGGTGCGGCCCATCTCTTCTTCCCAGTGCCGGCGGCAGAGCGAGACGTAGACGTCCTTGCCGATTGCCACCTGCTCGCCCTGTCGCGCAACCTTGCCGTCGGGGCCGAGGCGCACCACCATCGTCGCCTTGCGGCCGCAGCGACAGATGGTGCGCACTTCGCGCAGCTCGTCGGCGATGGCGAGCAGCGCGCGCGAGCCGGAAAACAGCTTGCCCTGGAAGTCCGTGCGCAGGCCATAGCACATGACCGGAATGTTAAGTCGGTCGGCGATGCGGGCAAGCTGCCAGACCTGCTCTTCCTCGAGGAACTGCGCTTCGTCGACGAAGATGCAATGGACGTTCTGGTGCTGGTGATGCTCGGCGACACGGGCATAGAGATCGTCGCCGTCGCGAAACATCTCCGCTTCGGCCTCGAGGCCGATGCGCGACGAGATCAGCCCGCTGTCACCTTTGCGATAGTGGCCGGCGACGAACAGCATCGTCGTCATGCCGCGCTCGCGATAATTGTAGGACGCCTGCAGGAGCATCGTCGTCTTGCCGGCGTTCATCGTCGCGTAGTGGAAATACAGCTTTGCCATGGCTGTCCTTTTAAGACGACTTGCCGAGCGGCGGGGAGGGGGCGGCTGCACCGTCCACCAAAAAAGCGACACCTATCGGAAAAGCGACGGCATGTCGCTGAATGGCCAGCGCGCGGCGTTCATCGTGATGTGGCACCGCTTGAAACCACTTCAAAATGATGTTTGGCTGACGAAACAAGGCGGCGCAAGAACCGTGAATTCGCATCGCCTAAGAATCGCAATGGGAGAAAAGTTGATGTCGCGTATGAAATCTTTCGTCGCCGGGCTCGGCCTGGCGGCGCTTCTGTCTACGACCGCTGCTTACGCGGGCGATCCGGCGAGTTGCAAGGCCGTGCGGCTGTCGGATGTCGGCTGGACCGACATCCAGGCCACGACCGGTCTGGCGTCGGTGCTGCTCACCGCGCTCGGCTACGAGCCGCAGGTGATCCAGCTTTCGGTGCCGGTGACCTATGCTTCGCTGAAGAACAAGGACCTCGACGTCTTCCTCGGCAACTGGATGCCGTCGATGACCAACGACATCAAGGACTATACTGCTGACGGTTCGGTCGAAACCATCAGCCAGAACCTCGCTGGCGCCGGTTACGGCATCGTCGTGCCGACCTATGTCGCGGATGCCGGCGTCAAGACGCTGACCGACCTCGGCAAGTTCAAGGACAAGTTCGGCGGCAAGATCTACGGCATCGAGGCCGGCAATGACGGCAACCGCATCATCCTCGACATGATCAAGAACCCGAAGGACAATCTGGAAGGCTTCGAACTGGTGGAATCCTCGGAGGCCGGCATGCTGACGCAGGCCGAGCAGTCGATGAAGAACAATGAATGGATCGCCTTCCTCGGCTGGACGCCGCATCCCGTCATGGGGGCCATGAAGATCACCTACCTCGACGGCATGGGCGACAGCGGCTTCGGCGCCGCGACCGTCTCGACCAACGTGCGCAAGGGCTACACCACCGAGTGTCCGAACGTCGGCAAATTCATCGCCAATCTCAAGTTCAATCTCGACATGGAAGGCGAAATGATGGACGCCATCCTCAAGGGTGGCGATGCCAACACCGTCGCGACGGACTGGCTGAAGAAGCATCCGGATGCAGTGACGCCCTGGATCGCCGGCGTCACCACCTTCGACGGCGGCGACGCCGCCGCCGCGGTCAAGACCGCGCTCGGGGGCTGAGCCGGCTTTGAGGTCGGCATGATCGAATGAAGGGCAGCCACTGGAAAAGGCTGCCCTTTTTCATATGCTGTGAGACTGTCCGGCAAGGACAGCGAAGATCAATGAGGGGAAGATGGATCCAATTTCGAAATTTCTGGTCGCCTACAAAATCCCCATAGGTCCGTGGGGAAAGGCTTTCTTCGGGTTTCTCACCGACAATTTCGACACCATCTTCAGGGCTTTTTCCAACGGCCTGAATTTCCTGCTCGACGGTCTGGTCGACATTCTGCTCCTGGTGCCGCCGGTGCTCCTGGCGCTGGTCATAGCCGTCATCGCCTGGTTCCTGCAGCGCTCGCGGCCGCTGGCCATCGCGGTCTTCATCGGCCTTCTCTTCATCATCAACCAGAACCTATGGAAGCAGACGGTGCAAACGCTGGTGCTGGTGGTAGCGGCGGCTGCCATGGCCATGGCGATCGGCGTGCCGCTCGGCATCTGGGCGGCGCATAAGCCGAAGGTCTATCGCTTCATGCTGCCTGTGCTGGACTTGATGCAGACGCTGCCGACCTTCGTCTACCTGATCCCGGTGCTGACCCTGTTCGGCCTTGGCAATGCGCCCGGCCTGATCGTCACCATCATCTTCGTCATCCCGACCGCCGTCAGACTTACCCATCTGGGCGTCGTCTCGGTGCCGAAGGCGATCATCGAGGCCGGCGAATCCTTTGGCGCCACCAAGAGCCAGCTTTTATGGAAGGTTGAATTGCCCTCGGCGCTGCCCACCATCATGGCGGGACTGACACAGTCGATCATGCTGTCACTGTCGATGGTGGTGTTTGCCGCGCTCATCGGCGCCGGCGGCCTCGGCACTGAAATCAACCGCGCGCTCGGCTCGCGCCGCATCGATCTCGGACTTGAAGCCGGCCTCGCCATCGTCGTGCTCGCTATCGTGCTCGACCGCATGACCCGCATCGGCGTTGGAGGCAAGAAATGACCGTCGCCGTTGATTTCAAGAATGTCGATATCGTCTTCGGCGCCGACCAGGCTGGGTCGCTGGCGCTGATCGATCAAGGGGCCAGCCGCGCCGAGATCCTCGAAAAGACCGGCAATGTGCTGGGCTGCGCGGGTGCAAGCCTCACCGTGCATGAAGGCGAGATCTCGGTGCTGATGGGCCTGTCGGGCTCCGGCAAGTCGACGCTGCTCCGGGCCGTCAATCGGCTCAATGTCGTGTCGCGCGGGCAGGTGCTGGTCAAGGACGGCGACCGCACCGTCGACGTCGTGACGTGCGACGAAGCGACGTTGCGGCGGTTGCGGCAGAAGCAGGTCGCGATGGTGTTCCAGCAGTTCGGTCTGCTGCCATGGCGCACCGTGGAGGAAAATGTCGGCTTCGGCCTCGAGCTTGCCGGCGTGCCGGAAGCCGAGCGCAAGGAGCGGGTCAGAAAGCAGCTTCAGCTCGTCAACCTCGACCAGTGGTCGAAGAAATACGCGCATGAGCTTTCGGGCGGCATGCAGCAGCGTGTCGGTCTTGCTCGGGCCTTCGCCACCGAGGCGCCGATCCTTTTGATGGACGAGCCGTTCTCGGCGCTCGATCCGCTGATCCGCACCAAGCTGCAGGACGAGCTTCTGCAGCTTCAGGCGGAGCTGAAGAAGACCATCATCTTCGTCAGCCACGACCTCGAGGAGGCGCTGAAGATCGGCAGCCACATCACAATCATGGAGGGCGGTCGGATCGTCCAGACCGGTGCGCCCGAAGACATCGTGCTCAGGCCCGCCAACGACTACGTCCGGGACTTCATCGCCAATGTGAATCCGCTTTCGGTGCTGACAGCTTGGAACGTGATGCGCGACCGGCGGGATCTCGAACAAGGCGAGAATGGCTGGGTGTGGCTCGACCGCCGCAAGACGACGCGCTTCAAGATCGATGAGCATGGGCTGGTGACGGCGGCCGAACGCCACGGAAAGCCTGCGGTTTGGGTGTCCTGCGCCGATGTCGAGAGGCAGCCGGACGAAGGCGGTCAAGTGTTCTGGGCCAATCCCGGCACGTCTCTGAAGACGGTGATGCTGGCCATGCACCGGTCGCAGACAGCGCCGGTGGCGCTGTTCGACGAGCAGTCGCGCTTCGTCGGCGCGATCGGCGTCCGGGACGTGCTGAGCGCGGTCTTACGGCGCTAGAAAGCGCGTCGTGCCGAGCGGAGTGAGGCGACGCGCGTTGGTGCTTGCATGTCGCCAGAACCGCTGCACACTTGTGGGCGACTGCATGAAGCCTCAGCCTTTAGGCCTAGCATGGGGTGTTCCGCTGGCGGGCATCCCATGCTTGTCTTATGCTGCCGGGGAGCCGATCTAGGCCGGCAGCCGCAAGGGGGCGTGGATGATCTTCCGTCAGCTCTTCGATTCCGTTTCGGGCACCTATTCCTACCTGCTCGCCAGCCGCCGCGGCGGCGAGGCGCTGATCATCGATCCGGTGCTGGAAAAGGTCGAGCGCTACCTGCAACTGGTCAACGAGCTCGATCTCAGGCTGGTCAAGGCGGTGGACACGCATCTCCATGCCGATCACATCACCGGTCTCGGCGCGTTGCGCGACAAGACGCATTGCGTCACCGTCATGGGCGAGCAGACCAAGGCGGACGTGGTGTCAATGCGGCTTGCCGACGGCGACAAGCTGGCCATCGAGGGGCTGGCGCTGGACGTCATCTACACGCCTGGCCATACCGACGATTCCTACAGCTTCATCCTGCCGGACCGCGTCTTCACCGGCGATACGCTGCTCATTCGCGGTACCGGGCGCACCGATTTCCAGAACGGCGATCCGCGGCAGCAGTATGAGTCGATCTTCGGCCGCCTGCTCAAGCTGCCGGACGAGACGCTGATCTTCCCGGCGCACGACTACAAGGGGGAGACCGTGTCGACCATCGGCGAGGAGAAAGCTTTCAACCCGCGCCTGCAGGTGAAATCGGTCGACGAATATGTCGAGATCATGAACAATCTGAAGCTTTCCAACCCGAAGATGATGGATGTCGCGGTGCCGGCCAATATGAGGGTCGGGCTGCACCAGGACGACATCGCCAGTCGCGGCTGGTCGGTGACCGCCGAAGAGGCGCTGGCGCTGGTCGGACGGCCCGATGTGGCGCTGATCGACCTGCGCGAGCAGACCGAGCGCGAGCGCCACGGCGTCATTCCGGGCGCGATCCATCTGCCCTATGCGCGGCTGCAGGAAAACATCACCCCGGGCGGCATGCTGCACGAGCTGGCAAAATCGACGACCAAGCAGATCCTGTTCTATTGCGCCTTCGGCGAACGCTCGGCGATGGCCGTGCAGGCGGCCCAGGACGTCGGCATTGCCAGCGCCCGCCACATCCAGGGCGGCATCGATGCGTGGAGGAAGGCGAGCGGACCGCTCATGCGCTAGGCGTGCCGATGTTCAGGTGATGCCGGCGTTGCCGGTGGATCAATGCAATCCGATGAGCTTGGCGCCATTGCGGAACAGGGCTTGGCCGTCACGATCGAAGCGGAAGGTGGCGATGAAATCGTCGGCCCGGTAATCCGGCAAGGTGTTGCGGATCGCGGCGGCAAACTTCCGCGCCTCGTCCAGTCGCCCGGCCAGAGCCAGGCAATGCGCGGCGATGGCCAGGATAATGACATGGGCATTGGGCCGGGCTGCCGCCTTCAGGGCCCATTCCGAGGCCTGCTCGAATTCGCCCAGCCGCGCATGGGCCATGGCGCGCGCGCCCATCATGCCGAACAGCAGCGGATCGAACGGGCTGAGATGGCGCGAGTGGTCGGATGAGCCGATCGCCGATTGCGGGTCGCCGGACTGCGAGTGCACGAAGGACAATGCATAATGGCCGAGCGCGAAGTTCGGGCTGAGGTCGACGGCCTTCGACAGCTCGAGCAAAGACCCGTCCCCGTCGCCGCGCATCCATAGCGCCCGGCCCATGGCCCAGTGCGCGGCCGGGTTGCGGTCGTCGACGAGAAGGCTTTGGCCGGCGCTTTCAAAGGCAAGGGCCGCCTCCCGGTCGCGATCGCCCCAGCGCTGGAAGGCGTTCTGCCAATGGGTGAAGGAAAGCCCGGCATAGGCGCGGGCGAAGGTGGGGTCGAGCTTCAGCGCTTCGTTGAAGAACTGCTGCGCCAGTTCGTTCTCCTGGCGGGTGAAGCGGTACATGTGCCAGAGGCCGCGATGATAGGCCTCCCAGGCATTGAGCGAGTTGGGCGCCTTCAGCATCGCGCGATTGCGCTCGACCATCGCGATCTCGGCCGCGATCGAGGAGACGATGCTGTTGCCGATGCCCTCGATGACGGTGAAGATTTCATCCGGCCTGTGCTCGAAGGTCTCGGTCCAGACAATTCTGGCCGTGCGCACTTCGACGAGCTCGACCGCGACCATGACGCGGCCGGACAGGCTGCGGACCGAGCCCGTCGCAACATAGTCGACATTGAGCCTGCGCCCGGCGTCTTCGGGTGCGATGTCCTTCTCGGCGAGCGCAAAGACCGAGCCGCGGGCGATGACGAAGAAATCCCGAAGCTTGGCGAGGCGCGTGATGATGTCGTGCGTCAGGCCGTCGGCCAGCCCACCGCGGAAAGTGCCGATGCCGGCGGCTTCCGCAAACGGCATCACCGCCAGCGAGGCCCGGCGCGTCGCAGCCGGTTCGGAATCGGCCGCAACGATCGGCGGTTGCGGAGCCAGGAACGGCAGCCCGGATCGGGCGCAGGGCGTCGCGCTGAGGTTGCGGGCCCTGATCTCCTGCCATGCCTCGCGCAACGGGGTGAAATCCAGCTCTTCCGAGTGGAACAGCTCCGCCGCGGTGGCAAGGTGCTCCTCGCCGGCGCCGATCTGTCCGCGCCGTGCGAGACTTTCCAGCAGCGCGACATGCGCGCGCCCGTCGAACGGCGCCAGCTCCAGCCATTTGTCCAGATAGACGCCTGCTTCATCGGCGCCCTGCGGGAGAAGACCGATGATGTGCTCCAGAACGGCGACGTGGCATGAGCTGAAACGGCGGCGTTGAGCGGTCAGCCAGCTGGTGAAATGCGGGCTTCGATCGAGCTCCAGCCCGTCGAGGAAATCGCCGGCAAAAAGTTGCTCGAGCGCCCGCAGGCGTTCGAGGCTGAGCGTATCGATACCTTCCGTCGCCGCGGCGGCCGCTTCGAGGGCATCGACATGCAAATCGACGAGGCGAAGCGCCACCGTGTCGCCTTCGGTCTCGATCCTGTGGCGGCCCGGCTCGTCCAAGGCGCCGCGAAGCTTGCTCAGGCACCAGCGAAGCTCGCCGCGCGGATCGTTGGGCACATCCCAGAGAAGTTCGCAAAGCCGGCTGCGGCTGACCGGGTGTGGCGCGAGCGCCAGATAGGCAAGCAATGCGCGCAGCTTGCGCGAGGAAGGCAGCGTGACGGGCGCGCCGCCACGAGCAATCGCCAGTTGCCCAAGCAGTCGTACGGACAGGCCGGCGACGGTGTCGTTCAGGCTCGATCGGGTGGATTCCACGTATGTTTCCACGCTCTCTCCAACGCTCACCAGTTGGTCCATGTTCTATCACCAAAGACGACAGGAAGCATCCGGCAGCCCCATTCCGTGCCGGAATGCCGCCGTTGCCGCATCCGCGGCAGGTCGAGCAACCCTAGCGCGGCAACGTGTCGAAACCGCGCCGCCGAAGCCGCCGGTTTGTAACCGGCATGTGAGATATCGAGGAGAGAAGCCCATGCTGCAGAAGTTAAAAATCAGGACCACTGCCGGTCGCGGCCGGCTGTTCGACAGCATTCTGGACACGGTCGGCGACACGCCGGTGATCCGTATCAACAATCTCGGCCCGGCCCATGCGACGATCTATGTCAAGGCCGAGTTCTTCAATCCGGCGGCCTCCGTGAAGGACCGGCTGGCGCTCAACATCATCGAGGAAGGCGAGCGCAGCGGCAAGCTGAAGCCCGGCCAGACCGTGGTCGAGGCGACGAGCGGCAACACCGGCATCGGGCTCGCCATGGTTTGCGCGCAAAAGGGCTATCCGCTGGTGGTGACGATGGCCGACAGCTTCTCCGTCGAACGCCGCAAGCTGATGCGCATGCTCGGCGCCAAGGTGGTGCTGACGCCGCGCGCCCAGAAGGGTTTCGGGATGTACAAGAAGGCGGTCGAGCTCGCCGAAGCCAATGGCTGGTTCCTGGCCCGCCAGTTCGAAACCGAAGCCAATGCCGCTATCCACGAGGCGACGACGGCGCGCGAGATCATCAACGATTTCGCGGGCTCCAGGCTGGACGTGCTGGTCACCGGCTACGGCACCGGCGGCACGGTGGCCGGCGTCGGCCGCGTGCTGCGCCGCGAGCGACCGGAGGTCAAGATCGTGCTGGCCGAACCGGCCAACGCGCAGCTGATCGGCAGCGGCAAAGGGCAGGAGCGCGGCGCCGGCGGCGCGCCGGCGGCGAGCCACCCGGCTTTCGAGCCGCATCCGATCCAGGGCTGGACGCCGGACTTCATTCCCAACGTGCTGCAGGAGGCGATCGACAAGCGCTACTATGACGAGGTGGTGCCGATTGCGGGTCCCGAAGGCATCAAATGGGCGAAGGCGCTGGCGCAGCAGGAAGGCATCTTCACCGGCATCTCAGGCGGTGCCACCTTCGCCGTGGCGCGCCAGATCGCCGGAACTGCGCCGGCCGGGTCGGTGATCCTGTGCATGCTGCCCGACACCGGCGAGCGCTACATGTCGACGCCGCTTTTCGACGGCATCGAGGCCGAGATGGATGCGGAGGAAACGGCGCTGTCGCGGTCGACGCCGAGCTGCCAGTTCGACGCCTGAAGCCAAGTCGCGGCGCCATTCGTTTTCGGGTGGCGCCGCCGTGATTGGTTGCACATCGGCCGATCTGGGAAAGGCTGTGGGAGAAATCGCATGGACAGCTTGCGGGAACTAATGGCCACTGAAGAAACGCTCGATCCGGCGGACTGGGCCGATGTTCAGGCTCTGTCGCACCGGATCGTCGACGACGCCATCGGACATCTGCGGGATGTGCGGGAACGTCCTGTGTGGCGCGAGATGCCGGCCGAGGTTCGCGCGTTCTTTTCAGCACCGCTGCCGCACGAACCGTCGTTGATCGCCGACGTCTACGGCGAGGTTGCCCGCAATGTCATGGCCTATCCGATGGGCAACATCCATCCGCGTTTCTGGTCCTGGTATATGGGCTCGAGCAATTTCACCGGCGCGCTCGGCGACTTCCTGGCGGCGATCCAGGGCTCGAATCTCGGCGGCGGCAACCATGCCGCCGGGCTGATGGACAGCCAGGTGGTCGACTGGTTGAAGGAGATGGTCGGTTTCCCGGCCTCGGCCAGCGGCACGCTGGTCAGCGGCGGCTCGATGGCCAATATCATCGGACTGACCGTGGCGCGCAACGCCAAGGCAGGTGTCGATGTTCGGGAGAGTGGCGTCGGCGCGATCCCGAAGCCGCTGCGCTTCTACGCTTCCGACCAGGTCCATTCCTGCCATCGCAAGGCGATGGAGGTGCTCGGCCTCGGCAACCGGGCGCTGCGGCGCATTCCAACGGATGCCGCGTTGCGGATCGACGTCGATGCGCTCAAGCGCGCAATCGCGGAGGATCGTGAGGCAGGTTTCAAGCCGGCCTGCGTGATTGGCACCGCCGGCACCGTCAACACGGGCGCCCTGGACGATCTTCGATCGTTGGCCGCGTTGGCGGCCGAGGAAGACATGTGGTTCCATGTCGACGGCTGCATCGGTGCGCTGATCGCCATCGCGCCGCAGAACGCGTCGCTTGTGGCCGGCATCGAGCAGGCCCACTCCATTGCGCTTGACCCGCACAAATGGCTGCACGTGCCGTTCGAGGCGGGATGCGCGCTGGTGCGCGACGCATCCGCACACCGCAACGCTTTCGCTGTCACGCCGGAATATCTGGAATCGACGCCGCGCGGTCTCGCCTCAGGGCAATGGCTGCACGATTTCGGTCTGCAGACATCACGTGGTTTCCGCGCCTTAAAAATCTGGATGGCACTGAAGGAGCACGGCGTCGAGAAGTTCGGCCGGCTCATCGACCAGAACATCGCGCAGGCACGCTATCTCGCCAGTCTGATCGAAGCAGAGCCGGCGCTCGAACTAACAGTGCCGACCACGATCAACATCGTCTGCTTCCGTCATCGGGTGGAGGGCGCTTCCGAGGAACAGCTCAAGGCCTTCAACACCGAGCTTATGCTGCGCCTGCAGGAAGAAGGCATCGCCGCCTTGTCCGACACCACGATTCACGGCCGGCATTGCCTGAGAGTGGCGATCACCAATCACCGCACGCGGCGCGACGATCTCGACCTGCTGGTGCGTGAAACGCTTCGCATCGGCAGGGAAGTCGAGGTTGCGGGCCTCATCTGACGTGAGCCCGTTCAAGCCGCCTCATTCGGGCAAGCCGGCCAGCCGCAGCGCCTCGACATATTTGGCGAAATAGGCTGGCCTGATCTGCCCAACGCGGTGCTTGAGGCTGGAGAGCGTCAGTTCCGGGTCGAGCTGCAGCGAACGCGCGATATACTTGCGCGCGGCATCGGGCCTGCCGGCCATGGCGTTGCTGGCCGCCGCCACGCGCAATCCGGTGAGATAATAGGGCTGCGCGCGGGAAGCCGCCTCGGCGAGCGGCCAGGCGGCATCGTAACGCCCGGCTACGAAATGGGCGAAGGCGGTAAAAGTCTGCATGAAGAAGGTCAGCGGATCGAGCGGGCTCAGCCGTCTTGCCCGCGACAGATGCTCGATGGCGATGTCGGGATCGTCGTGACACGCCTTGAGGCAGCCGCTGGCGCTCCAGGCGGCAGCGCAGTTCGGGTTGAGCACAAGCGCGCGGTCGGCCAGTGCCGAGCCGGCCTCGTAGTCGCCGAAGATATAGCCCAGCGCCAGGCCGCTGAAGGCCAGCGCCACCGCGTCGTCCTGGCCTGAAATGGCGACGTTGCCGACCAGCCGGGAGACCTCGGCGGCTTCCTTCTGGCGGTCGCTCATCCAGCCATTCGCCATTCGCCAGAAATAGCACCAGGCGGCCGCGCCCTGGGCGGCGGCAAAATCGGGGTCGCGCTCGATAGCCTTGTAGAACTGCGGCAGAGCCTCCTCCAATCCTTCTTTCGTCCAGCGGTAAAGGCTTGCCATGCCGCGCAGATAGTGGTCGTAGGCGTCGAGACTTTCGGTGGGTTTGCGCTTGGCGCGCGCCATCTCGGCCTGTTCGAGCTTGGGCGAAATTGCACCGATGACGCTGGATGCGACGAGGTCCTGCAGTTCGAACACCTGGGAGACATCGCCTTCGAAACGGTCGGCCCAGAGGCTCACGCCCGCCGCCGCCTCGATGAGCTGGCCTGCCACACGCAGCCGGCTGCCCGCCCTGCGGACGCTGCCCTCCAGCACGTAGCGCACCCCGAGTTCCCGCGCTACGCGCGTGACGTCGACGGCTTGGCCCTTGTAGGCGAAGGCGGAATTGCGCGCGATGACGAACAGCCAGTTCACATGCGACAGCGCCGTCGTGATCTCCTCGACCACGCCGTCGGTGAAATATTCCTGCTCGGGGTCGCCGCTCATGTTCTGGAACGGCAGGACGGCAATCGACGGCTTTTCCGGCACCGAGGCAGTCGGGTGCGGCGGCTCCGCCGTCGCTTCCAGGCGGGACGGTTCGACCTCGGGCGTCGGCTCTTTCAGGCGCGCTGTGACGGGCGCTTCAATGCGTTCGACCAGCGCCCGCGTCGCTTCTTCGGGCTCGACACCGAGCTCGCGCTGCAGCGCGTCCTTGCAGGTCAGGAACTGTCGGAAGGCATCATTGGTCTTGCCGCGGCGGCGCAGGATGCGGATCAGGGCCCGGTGGGCCTGCTCGGCGCACGGATCGAGCGTGACCAACCGTTCGGCCAGTGTTTCACAGGCTTGTTCCTCGCGCGGCCCCAACTCGGGCAAGAGGCTCAGCCGCTCGGCCAACTCCAGCGCCTTACGGGTATAGCTCGCCCGAAGTGGCGCAAACCATTCGTCGATCTCGCCGGGAAATGACAGCCCATCGAGCAGGTCACCGTAGTAGAGGTCGGCTGCCGCCGTCAGGCTCGTGCCGTCTTCGGCCTGAATCTTCCGGTCGAAAATCCAGATGTCGGTTTCCTCGGCATTCGCCGCCAGCCAGATGGTGTCGGCATTGCCTTCAATGCGAATGGCTTCGTCGCCGGTGGACGGAAACAGGCGC
Source organism: Mesorhizobium sp. M3A.F.Ca.ET.080.04.2.1 (assembly GCF_003952525.1). Classification (NCBI taxonomy): domain Bacteria; kingdom Pseudomonadati; phylum Pseudomonadota; class Alphaproteobacteria; order Hyphomicrobiales; family Phyllobacteriaceae; genus Mesorhizobium; species Mesorhizobium sp. M3A.F.Ca.ET.080.04.2.1. Next base: position 5,013,258 of record NZ_CP034451.1, read on the forward strand.
CTGATGTCGACCAGGGCCTGGCGCAGGCTGTTTCGCGCCTGCTGCTCGCCGCTGTCGGCCCACAGCATAGCCGCCAGCCTTTCGCGGCGAACCCCCTTGGGTCCGGCCAGAACGAGCGCGGCAAAGAGCAGCGACGTCTTGCGCGTCGCGAAGTGCAGAGGTTGTCCGTCTGCGGAGACAACCTCGATGCCGCCAAGCAATCGAATGTGCACTCCGGCCCCCGTGAAACAGCCGTTGGAAGAATATCACGTCCCGCCGCCGACTTAACGACGATTTAGCGCGGTTTTTCCGAAGGTTTCACACGTGGATGAACGTTGGCAAAGCGCGCCGGCGGGACATTGCCCTCGTGAGTTCCAACGAGGGAGCGTGACAATGACCTATATCAGCTTGAGGACCTTCCAGCCGACCACCCGCCATGCCGGCACGTTCGCCGCCAATATCGCGACCGTCCTCGCGGCGCTGCGGCGCCGATACCGGGATGCCATGCAGCGCAGGGCCTTGGCCGGCCTGTCGATGCCCGAACTGAAGGATCTCGGCTACCCTGCCGATGAAGCCCCGGCCGATGTCGCGGCTGGCGGCCGCCTCACCCGGCAGCGCCCATTGCGGTGACCCCCGATGTTGCCGGGCTGGCTGTCCTCAGCCTGCCCCAGCAGGCAGCGGCGCCCCCGGCAGATAAAGCATGATCGGCCTTATCTCGTAGACGGCCGTGGGATTGACGCGCCTGAGGTCGCGCGCCACCGCAATTGCTTCATCCTGGTTTGCGCAATCGATGACATAGAGGCCGAGCAACTGTTCTTTGGTTTCGGCAAAGGGACCGTCGATCACCATGCCGTCGCCGGGACCGCGCAGGGTGACGGCTTGCGCGGTCGCGCCCAGCCTCGCCGCCGGTCCAAGCTTGCCGGCGCGGGTCAGCCTGTCGTTGATCTCGAGCAGGTCTTTCATCAGCGCCGCATCCTCCTCGGGCGTCCAGGACTGCACGGTCTGTTCGACGTGATAGGCAAGGATTGCGTAGAACATGGTTCGGTTTCCTCGAGCCGTTGTGGCGCGGCACTATCACAAGGATGGCGCCGCCGATCCAGCCCCGATCCGGCCCTGGAGGGCAGGCGACTGGCCGCCTGCTGACTCAAGCTGCCAGCGGCAGGCGCAGTTCCGTCAGCAGGCCGCCGCCGGGATGATTGGAAAGACTGATCTCGCCGCCTGCGGCCCGGGCGATGTTGCGGGCAATGGTGAGGCCGAGGCCCAGGCCGCCGGTCTCGCGGTTGCGCGATTGCTCTATGCGCACGAAAGAGCCGAACACCTCATCCAGCTTGGCCTGCGGGATGCCCGGGCCCTCATCGCGGATGGTGAGCTTGATCGCATCGCCCGAGCGTTGCACGCTGAGATGAGCCTTCTTGCCGTAAGTCACGGCGTTCTGGACGAGATTGGTGACGCAGCGACGCAGCGCCACCGGTCGCGCCGTGCAGATCAGGCCGCGCGAGCGCGCTGCGTCGTCGTCGAACGAGGCGTCCTCGAAGGCGTCGGCGACCGCCTCCACCAACGACCAGAAGTCGATGCGCTCAGCCTTTTCCTCGGTGACCTCGAATTTGGCGAAGTCGATGACCGAGCTGGCGATGCTCTCGATGTCGGCGAGGTCGTGCGCCAGCGCCTCGCGCGCCGGCGATTTCCGCAGCAGTTCGAGGCGCAATCGCATCCTGGTCAGCGGCGTGCGCAGATCGTGGGCCAGGGCGGCGGCAAGATGCTCGCGATCCTCGACATAGTCGCGCAGTCTGCTCTGCATGGCGTTGACCGCCTTTGCAGCAGCGCGGATCTCGCGGCTGCCGGTCTCGGCGATGGGCGGACTCTTCAGGTCTTTGCCAATGCGGTTGACCGCGGTTTCCATCATCCGGTAGGGCGCGGTCAGGCGGCGCAGCGACCAGATCGACATCACCACCACAAGCCCGGCGATCAGGACATAGAGCGGCAGGCTGTCGAAGCTGAGGATCGGTCCGGCCGGGGTGATCGGCTCGGTGAAGTTCAGCCACTGCCCGTCCGCGAAGCGCAGCGATGCGGTCAGCTTGTCGCTCTGGGCGAAATCCGCGGCCAGCACCAGAAGGTCGCGCTCGACCTGGCCGACGTCCTTGTTCGCGACCCGGCCGTCGGGAATGTCGGCCTCCTGTGTGGCGGGGTCGCGCCGCACACGCGCGTCAGTGATGCCGAATTTGGACAAGCGGCCCACCAGGATATCCTCCAGCTCGGCGAGCTGGTCATCACCTGCGATCGACGAGGTCACCGCCGGCGTGTCCGTGACCGTCAGCGCATAGGTGGCGTTGAACAGGCCGGACGCGGTCGCCTTGCGCTCCTCCGGCGTGGCGTCATGCATCAGCTGCACGAGCGAATAGGCTCGGTCGTTGAGACGGTAGAGATCGACCACGTCATTGGCTGCGGCGCGGTCGCGCGAGACGATGTAGAGCGTTGCCACCTGGCTGATCATCAGGCCGGCAATCACGATCAGCAGCACCCAGACCGGCAGGGTTTGCGGCAGGAAGCGTCTCATTCGGACGTCGTTTCAGGCAGGAACTGATAGCCGCCGCTGCGCACGGTCAGGATCAGCTTCGGCGTCTTGGGGTCGTCCTCCATCTTGCGGCGCAGGCGGCTCACCAGGATGTCGACGCTGCGGTCGAAGCTGTAGCCGGTATCGCCGCCGGACAGCTCGATCAGCTGCTCGCGGGTGAGCACGCGCTGTGCGCTCTTGACGAAGGTCTGCAGCAGGTTGAACTCCGCCATCGTCAGCTCCACGCGGACGTCGTCGGGTGCCGTCAGACGACGGCGTGAGCAGTCCATGGTCCAGCCGGCGAAGCGGTAGACCTGCCTGGCCGCGGGCCGGCGCGGCTCGGCCGCGCCGTTGCGCCGCAACACCGCCCGGATGCGCGCCAGGAGCTCGCGGGGGTCGAAGGGTTTCGGGACATAGTCGTCCGCGCCCATTTCGAGGCCGACGACCCGATCCGTCGTTTCGGTGACCGCCGTCAGCATGATGATCGGGGTGGTGTAGTTGGCGCGGATCTCGCGGCAGAGCTCCAGTCCGCTTTTGCCGGGCAGCATGACATCCAGAACGATGAGGTCGACCTGCGCTCGGCGCAGGATCGCTTCCATCTCGGTGCCGTCGGCGGCCACCGTCGTGTGCAGCCCCCGCTTCTGGAAAAACTCCTGAAGCAGGTCCCGTATGCCCTTGTCGTCATCGACGATGAGTATGTGCGCGTCGGATTTCACGAGAACCCCGCGGTTGCTTGGCCAAGCCGTCTTTCGGTGACACCCACACGATAGAATTCGGGCCACATCTTGGCCAGGGGCGGCGATAGTGGCCGCATTGGCCTCCCCAGAAACAATTTAGAAACAAAATTCTACAGTCGGGAAAAACTCGTGAAAAATTACAAGGGCATAACCGGTGCCGTGGCGGTCAGGTCATCGGCTGCGACGCGAGTTTCCGGAGTAACGGACAAGGCCAATGCAGAGGTTCACGATCAGCTTGATGGGGGCGTTGCTCAGCATGTCGCTCATCACAGCCGCGGCCGGTGCCTCCAACGCAAAGGTTACGCCGATCACCCGGACCGAGCGCTGCACCAATCTCAGCCGTCAAGTTGACGAAGCCCTCGAAACCCATGCCGCGGCAACGCAGGTCACCGCGGCGAAAGCACTGCAAAGAAAGGGAAACCGGTTCTGCGCCGCCAAGAAACAGGCACAGGGCATCCGGATGCTCGCAAATGCTTTGAAGCTGCTTGGAGTGACACCGATCGACCCGGTTCAGTGACGCTCACCTCGACCCGCACGAAAAAAGGAAATGAAACCATGAAAAAGTCCCTCCTCTCCGCCCTCGGCCTCGGTGTTGCTCTCGCCTTCTCGATGCCGGCTCTCGGCAATGCTGCCGCGACCACGACCGCTGCTCCGGCTGCTTCGACGACCACCACGGCTCCGGCCGCTGCCGCTCCGGCCAAGACCGCTCCGAAGAAGGTTTCCGCCAAGAAGGTCTGCAAGGTGACCAAGACCCACAAGTGCCCGGTGAAGAAGGCGCCGAAGAAGGACGTGAAGAAGTCCTGATCCAGGCTCTCGCAGCTGATCTTGCAAGCCGCTCCAGCCATTGTGGCTGGGGCGGCTTTCTGGCGGCCGAAGCTTGACGCCGGAGCTTCCGCCGCGCGCTCCGATCCTTAACCCGATAGCAATGCCGGTGCCGTAGGACAATCCGCATGAAGAAGCGGCTTTCGTCCCTGATGCGCTCGCTGACCCTCGGCGGCCTGGTCGCCACCGCGGCGGCAAGAGCGTTGATCATCTTCACGGCCAGCCCTGTGCCTGATCCCGCCAGCGGCAGAACCGAGCCGGAACTCTTCGCGCCGGTGATTTCATCGAGCTTCGACTACATCACGCCGGCGCAGAGCTGGATGCTGATCGTGCTGACCGGCGCGACCCTGATAAGCTTTGCCGCCTGGATGGTTGCCGCGCTCCGGGAGCGCGCTTCCGGCATGGGCGATGGCGGCTCCGGGCGATCCGGCATCCGCCGCACTGCCGGACGGCAGGGCCGTTGAACGCCATTCAGCGCTCCCCCACATAGAGTCCGTCTGCAATCTGCCATCTCCGGCGGAGAAATGGACGTATGCTCTCCAGCGTGAGAAAATGGAAGCGTGCATGGCGGTTATCTTGCGCAATTCCGGACGGAAGACCGCTGAGCACTCCTCCTGGAATTGCTTTGGTTCACAACTGGCCGATTGCGATGCCCGAGACCGTCCTCAAACCCCGTGCCAAGACGCAGCCGAAGACAGAGCGGCCAAAGCTCTACAAGGTCATCCTGGTCAATGACGATTTCACGCCGCGCGAGTTCGTGGTGACGGTGCTCAAGGGTGAATTCAAGCTCAGCGAGGACCAGGCCCATCGCATCATGATCACCGCGCACACACGCGGTGTGTGCGTCGTCGCCGTGTTCACGCGCGATGTCGCCGAGACGAAGGCCGCGCGGGCCACCGATGCCGGCAAGGCCAAGGGCTATCCGCTGCTGTTCACGACCGAGCCGGAAGAGTAGGGCGCTCTGGCAGGGCAAATCGGGGCAATCCGACTTCCCCATAAGGGGAGAGGTAAGAAGCTCAGCGCCCCTCCCGATACCACATGGAGCCGATTGCCAGCAGCAGCAGGCCGAGGCCGAGAAAGCCGCCGAACAACGGCACGCGCGAAACGGCCTTGAGGGTGCTGTCGTCGGTGGTGCGCAGGCCGATCCAGTCGTCGCCGGAAGCAGCGCCAGAGGAGCGGACCGGCACGATCGACGGCAAGGTCACGCCGCCGGCGAGGCTGCCGAGCGTGGAGGTCTGCGCCAGCCGGCGAACGCTGCCGCCGGTCGCCTCCGCAGGGGCCTTCAGCCTGTCCTCGGTGGAAATGACGTCGGAGAATTCGGGCGCGTTGATCGGACCGACATGGGCAAGCGCGGTGAGGTCGCCATTGCCGACCTGGTAGAGGCCGATCTCGCTGGTCTGCAGGCTGCCGGTGAAGATGCCGGGCTCGGCTTTTTCGAGCTTGACCGTCATCGCCTTGCCCGACGGCGTGATCACCTGGGCGGGCCCGGGATCGTCGCTCATCGTCTGGCGGCGGATCTCCAGCACCATGCCACGGCCGTCAGCGGTCAGCCGTTCCTCTTCAAGCTCCGGCTCCTTCATCAGCCAATGGGCAATGCGGCGGTAGAGCTGCACATGCGGTCCGCCGCCCTCGAAGCCACGCGCCCACAGCCAGCCCTGGTCCGAAAGCAGCATGCCGACACGGCCTTCGCCCTTGCGGTCGAGGAGAAGCAGCGGTCGCTCGTCAGCCCCCTTCATCACCACCTCGCCCTCGGGGTTCTTGACCCCGATGGTGCGGAACCAGCGGCTCCAGTGCGGCGGCTCGCTGGCGGCGCCATCGAGGCCGCGCGTCACGGGATGGCGCTGGCCGAGATCGGTAAGACGCGGATAGAAGGCCTTGTCGACGATCTCGCCGCTGGGCATGGCCGGCAGCGCCGACATCAGCGGCGTGCGGGCAATCGAACTTTCGCCGGCATATTCGGGGCCGGCCGCGATCAGCAGCGCGCCGCCCTTTTCGACATATTCGGAGATGTAGTCGTAATAGAGGATCGGCAGCACGTCGCGATGCTGATAGCGGTCGAAGATGATCAGGTCGAAATCCTTGATCTTCTCGACGAACAGCTCACGCGTCGGGAAGGCGATCAGCGACAGCTCGTTGATCGGCGTGCCGTCCTGCTTCTCCGGCGGCCGCAGGATGGTGAAGTGGACCAGATCCACCGATGCATCGGACTTCAACAGGTTGCGCCAGGTGCGCTCGCCGGCGTGCGGCTCGCCGGAGACGAGCAGGACGCGCAGATTCTCCCGGATACCGTCGACGAGCGCGATGGCGCGGTTGTTGGCGTCGGTCAGCTCACCCGGTTCGTGGTCGATGGCGAGCTCGACGATGTTGCGGCCGGCATTGGGGATGGTGACTTCAAGCTTCATCGGCTGGCCGATGGTCGCGTGTTCGACCGAGACCTGCTCGCCATTGACCGAGACCCGGACGTCGACGGGGCCGGTTTCACCGTCGCTGGCAATGACGCGGTAGCTCATGTCGAGCGGCTTGCCGACAAGGCCGAAGCGCGGCGCGTTCTCGAACCTTATGCGGCGGTCCTTCTCATGCTCCTCGCCGGTGATCAGGGCATGCAGCGGGGCGTTGAAGTCCGGAGCGCCGGCCGGGGCGTCGTGCACCTCGCCGTCGGTGATCATGATGGCGCCGCCGATGCGCGAGGGCGGCACATCGCGGAATGCGCTTTCCAGCGCGCTGAACAGCCTGGTCTCGGTGCGCTCTTCGGCGGCTTCCGACTTTCCGGCCTCGACCACGCGCACATCGAATTGCTTGAAACGGCCGAGGCGCTGCTGAAGGCCAGCCAGCGCCTCGTCGGTCTGCCTGGTGCGGTCGCCGATGTCCTGGCTCTGGCTGCGGTCGACCACGACCGCGACCACACTCTTCAACGCCTCGCGCTCCTCGTCGAGGAAAACGGGATTGAGCAGCGCCGCGCCAAGCGCGAGCAGCGCGATGCAGCGCAGCAGCGAGCCGCGCTGGCGGAACCACAGGCCGGCCAGCGCCAATAACAAGAGCGGCGCAAAGACAAGGCCGAAAAGCGGCCAGGAAACCAGCGGCTCAAAGGATATCGACCAGTTCATGAGCTACTGGCCCAGCCGTTCGAGCAGGATGGGCACATGCACCTGGTCGGATTTGTAGTTGCCGGTCAGCATATACATCATGATGTTGACCCCGGCGCGCAGCGCATAGACGCGCTGCATCGGATCCGGGGGCACGGTCGGCAGCATCGGATCGCCATTCTCGTCGATGGCCCAGGCACCGGCAAAATCATTGGCGGTGATCATGATCGGCGACACCCCGTCACCGGTGCGCACCGGACGGTTTTCGGTGTTGCTGGCGTCGAGCGAAGTCTCGACCCAGAGCGGGCTGCCATTGAAGCGGCCCGGGAATTCCGGAAGGATGAAGAAGGATTTCGTGAGCACGTGATCGGATGGCACCGGCTCCAATGGCGGCACGTTGAGATTGCCGAGGATGTCGCGCAGACGCTCTGTCGCCGGGCTCGCCGAGCTGGCGCCGATGCCGTTGGAGAACTGGTCACGGGTGTCGAAGAGGACCGTGCCGCCCTGCTGCATATAGGCGTCGATGCGGGCGATCGACGCTTGGCTCGGCATCGGCGCGGTGGCGTCGATCGGCCAGTAGATCAGCGGATAGAAGGACAACTCGTCCTTGGCTATGTCGACGCCGGCAGGCGGGCCAGGCTCCAGCGCCGTCTTTTCGATCAGGAAGCGGGTCAGCCCCTCGAGGCCGGCGCGGCTGATCGAATCGACGCCGGGCTCGCCGGTGATGACATAGGCGATGCGGGTCTTGGAAATGTCGTCGATCGCCTGCGAATCGCCAGGCTTTGCATCGTCGGCGCGGGCAAGGTCGGCGTGACCGAAGACCCCGCCGAGCGCGATCAGGACGGCAGCGGCGACTGCTGCGGCGCGACGCGGCCGGCGCGACAAAAGCCCTCCCATCCAAAAGACGGCAAGCGTGTCGAGCACCATCAGCAGGAGCGCCGTGGCCACCAGAGGACCCTTGAGGTTCTCGGATTCATCGAAGGCATAGGGAATAGCGGTGACCGGCAGCGAGACCTGCGGGCGAACGAGCGGTGCAAACGTGCTCGCGGCATTGAGCAGGTTGTGGGCGAAAACGCCGGTCTCCGAGCCGTAGAGGCCGGGCGGGTTTTCCAGGGTGACCGGCAGCGGGCCGGCGGCTGGCACCAGCGGCCGCGCATCGGGAGTCGGCGGCACCAGCATGCCGTCGGCATCGATCATGCGATAAGGCGCCAGCGACGCAGCGGCGGCCTCGGCGTTGGCTACAGCTGCACCCTGGTTGCGCGACAATTGCACGATGCGTCTCAGCATCTCGACGAAGCTACCGGAGATCGGCAGGTTCGACCAGGTCGCCTCCGGCGTGACGTGGAAGAGCACGAGCGTGCCCTTGTCCTTCTTCAGGCCCGTCACCAGCGGCGTGCCGTCGGCAAGGGTCGCCCAGGTGCGCTCGACGATGTCGGGCGTCGGCTCGGCCAGCACCTGCCTGCTCACCGTCACCTCGGTCGGCGGCGCCAGATCGGCGAAAGGTCCGGTCTTCGGAAATTCGGTGACGGGCTGCGGCGTGGTCCACGACAAAGCGCCGCCCAGCGCGCGCTCGCCGCTGCGCAGCCTGACCGGCAAGAGGTCGTCGTCATTGCCGGAAGCGGCGAGCCGCGATCCTGCAAAGCGCACCAGCGTGCCGCCCTTGTCGACCCAGTCGACCAGCCGCTGGCGGACCTGCTCGGGGATCGTGCCGACATCGGCCATGATGATCATCGCCGGCTTCTGGTCGAGAAGTTGCGGAATGGCGTCGGCCAGATCGGCGCTCGACGGCTCGACCAGATCGGCGAAGGGCTGCAGCGCGCGGCGGATGTAGTAGAGCGGCGACAGAAGCGGCTGTGCCTGGTCGGCCTCTGCCTGCGACAGCAGTCCGACGCGGCGGCGCTTCGAGCTTTCGTCGAGGACGCGCACGGCACCCGCCTGATGCTCGCCGTCGAGGGCGACAGAGGCGAAGTCGTTGCGCAGCTCGAACGGCACTGCCATCGTGGCGGTGGCGGTGGTTTGGTTGGGCGCGAAGGTCAGCGTCGCGTCAGCGATGCGACGGCCCTTGTCGTCGAAGGCGCCCGCCGTCACTTGCGCCGGTGCCGGATCCCCTGCCGCTCGGATGGCGGTCAGCGCGAAGCCGTCGACCTGGTTGTCGGCACCGGTCAGGCCGGTCAGCGCAAGCCGGTCGGACGTAACCCAGACCAACCGGGACGCGTTCTTTTCCAGAAGCGTCTTGAACGCGGCGTCGTCGCCCTTGGCAGCGAGCCCATCGGCAAGCACGGCGACGCTGGCGCCGGGCAGACGTTCCAAGGCACCGGCGACGCGGGCATAAACGGCCGGCCGGTCGGTCGGGATCGGACGCGGCTTTGCGGCGCGCAGGCGATCGAGGGCGGCCGACGCATCGAAAGGACCGATCTCGGCGTTCGGCTTCTCGGCAGTGAAGGCGATGACGACCGGCACGCCGTTCGACCCGGCATCGGCAATCAGCCGCTCGGCGGTGGCGACGCGCTTGCCCCAATCGGATGCGCTTGCCCAGTCGTTGTCGATGACCAGCGCCAGGGCCGAACCCTCCGCAGGCAGTTTCTCGCGCGGATTGAAGACCGGCTCGGCGAGCGCGATGATGATCAGGGCGGCCATCAGCAGCCTGAGCAGGGTCAGCCACCAGGGGCTTTGCTGCGGGGTCTCCTCGCGCCGCAGGACGCGGGCGAGGATCTTGAGCGGCGGAAAGACCTCCATCTGCGGCTTCGGCGGCGTCAGTCTCAGCAGCCACCAGATCACAGGCAGAGCCAGGAGGCCCCACAGCACCATGGGCGCACCGAAGGACAGCGGCAGCCAGTTCATGCGACTGCCTTTCCGCCAGCGGCGGCCAATCCAGAATGACCGCTGCTGGCGGTCATCGCCAGGTGGACGCGCACCAGCGCTTCCGATGCGAGCCGGTCGGTGTGGTTGACGGTGAAGCTCCAGCCGAGTCGCTTGCACCAGCCGGCCAGTTCCTGGCGCCGGGCGGTGTAGAGCAGACGGTATTCCTCACCCAGCATTTCGGCGCGGCCGGCGGTCAGCTTGTCGCCGGTCTCGGGGTCGGTGAATTCGGTGCGGCCGGCATAGGGGAAGTTCTCCTCGGCCGGATCGGCGACCTCGATCAGATGGGCGCGCACGCCGTGGCGGGCAAGCACGTCGAGCCAGGCCTTGGTCTCCTCGACCGGATCGAGGAAATCGCTGACGATGACGATGTCGCAGAAGCGGCGGATGGCGGACAGATCGGGCTTGGCCGGCAACGAAGCGGCATGGCTGAGCTGCGCTGCGATCCGCTCGGCACCATTGCGCGCGGTGAATGGATCACTCAGGCCCGGCCAGGCGATGCGTTCGCCACTGCGGGACAGAAGCTCGGCCATGGCGAGCGCCAGCACCAGCGCGCGCGATTCCTTCGAGACGGTGGCGCCGGCCGATTTGTAGAGCATGGAAGAGGAGGGGTCTGCCCACAGCCAGACGGTGTGGGCAGCCTCCCATTCGCGGTCGCGCACATAGGTATGGTCGTCCCGGGCCGAGCGGCGCCAGTCGATGCGCGAGGAGTCGCCTTCGACATAGGGCCGGAACTGCCAGAAGTTCTCGCCGATCCCGCGCTTGCGGCGGCCGTGCCAACCGGCGATCACCGTGTTGACGATACGGCGCGCCTCGACCAGCAGGTCCGGCACCAGCGAAGCCCGCAACCGGCCGCGGGCGAGCGCGTCGCGCGTCGCAACCGGTGCCTGGACCTCGCCTATTCGACCCATCAGATGCCTTTTGCCAGTTTCGCCACCACGTCGCGCACGGAGGTGCCTTCGGCGCGGGCGGCGAATGTCAGCGCCATACGATGCTGCAGCACCGGTTCGGCGAGCGCCCGGATGTCGTCCACCGACGGTGCCAGCCTGCCATCATACAGGGCGCGGGCGCGGGCGCACAGGGTCAGCGCCTGGCTGGCGCGCGGCCCAGGACCCCAGGCGACGTGCCTGTCGGTATCGGCATTGCCCTGGCCCGGACGGGCCGAGCGAACCAGCTTGAGGATCGCTTCGACGACGCTTTCCGGCACCGGCATGCGGCGGATCAGAGTTTGGATCTCCTTGAGCCGCGCCGGCTGCAGCACATTGCCGGCCCTGGCCTCGTCGACACCCGTGGTCTCGAGCAGGATGCGGCGCTCGGCGTCGATCTCCGGATAGAGGATGTCGACCTGCATCAGGAAACGGTCGAGCTGGGCTTCAGGCAGCGGATAGGTGCCTTCCTGCTCCAGCGGGTTCTGCGTCGCCAGCACATGGAAGGGCGAGGGCAGGTCGTGGCGCGCGCCGGCGATGGTGACGTGATACTCCTGCATCGACTGCAGGAGCGCCGACTGGGTGCGCGGCGAAGCGCGGTTGATCTCGTCCGCCATCAGCAATTGCGCGAAGATCGGCCCGGAAATGAAGCGGAAGGAGCGCTTGCCGAACTCGTCCTGCTCCATCACCTCGGATCCCAGAATGTCCGACGGCATCAGGTCGGGGGTGAACTGGATGCGGCGGGAATCGAGACCGAGCACGATGCCAAGCGTCTCCACCAGCTTGGTCTTGGCGAGGCCCGGCACGCCCACCAGCAGCGCGTGGCCGCCGGCAAGAAGCGCCACCAGCGTGCGCTCGACGACGGCTTCCTGGCCGAAGATCACCCGCCCGACGGCATCGCGAACCTTCGAGATGTCGGCCAGCGCCTTTTCGGCCTGGTCGATCATGGCCTTTTCGCTCATCGGGCTTTCCTTGATCATCACGCTCATGCCGTTGATCCTTGTGGTTGGAAATACCGGCCCGCATTCTCAAGGTCGCAGAATGCCGCGATTCGGTCTCGCCTGGCGTCTGGGTTTGAACTTAAATCACAGACTTGGGCTGACAAGGCTGACAAGCGGGACAACAGTGACTATTTCGTGACGATGACCGATCAATCCCGACATCGCGAACAGGGCCTGGGCGAGCAAAGCCTGATTGGCGCCACCGAGGCGCGTGGGCTGGAAGCGCTGATCTCGCGGGCGGCCCGGGCCGGCAAGGGACCGGCTCCGGTGGAGCGCTGGAATCCCGAGTTCTGCGGCGATCTCGACATGGAAATCAAGGCCGACGGCACCTGGTTCTATCTCGGCACGCCGATCGGGCGCATGCCGCTGGTGCAGCTCTTCTCCAGCGTGCTGCGCAAGGACGCAGACGGGAAAACCTATCTGGTGACCCCGGTGGAGCGCGTCGGCATCCGCGTCGCCGACGCGCCGTTCATTGCCGTCGAGATGAACGTTTCGGGAGTTGGCGACGGCCAGGTCATCACCTTCCGCACCAATGTCGGTGATGTCGTCCAGGCCGGCCCGGGCCATCCGCTGCGGTTCGTCGACGAGGACGCGACCGGCGGGCTGAAACCCTATGTCCTGGTGCGCGGGCGCCTTGAAGCGCTGGTGGCCAGACCGGTGATGTACGAACTCGTCGAGCACGGCGAGGAAATCGATATTGGCGGCAGGACCATGTTTGCCGTCCGCTCCGGTGGCGAGGTCTATCCGATCATGCCGGCCGAGAAGCTCAGGCGGCTGAGCGCGTGATGGACCAGATGGCGCCAATGCCGTTCTCGATCGCGGATTTTCGCGTCCGCGTCGCGGCGCAGGCCGAGGCGCAAACCGGCGACGAGTTCGGCGACCACCGCTTCAATCCCGGTCACCCAAGGCTCAAGCACATAAAGCCACTGCGCGATGCCGCGGTGCTGATCCCGGTGGTCGATCATGCCGACGGCGCCACCGTGCTGCTGACCAAGCGGGCCGAGAGGTTGCGCAGCCATTCGGGGCAGGTGGCCTTTCCCGGGGGCACGATCGATCCGACAGACCCCGGGCCGGAGGCGGCGGCGCTGCGCGAGACCTTCGAGGAGATCGGTCTCGACCGTGCTCATGTCGAGATCATCGGCCGCATGCCGGACTATGTCTCGGGGAGCGGCTACCGCATCGTTCCGGTGCTTTCGGTGGTGCGCCCGGGGTTTTCCCTGACGCTCAATGCCGATGAGGTCGACGCCGTCTTCGAAGTGCCGCTTCGCTTCCTGATGGATCCCGCCAATCACGCTCGCGACAGCCGCATGTGGAACGATCTCGAATGGTTCTTCTACGAGATGCCCTATGGCGGCCAGCGCATCTGGGGCGTGACCGCGGGCATCATTCGCACGCTCTACGAAAGGCTTTATGGGTGAGCGCCACGGTATCTCTTTCAGGCAGGGCAGACTGGCTCGGCGAAAAGCACCTGCAGCGACTGCTTGGGGCGCTGAAGGAGGGTGGCGAGGAGGCGCGCGTGGCCGGCGGGGCGGTGCGCAACGCACTGATCGGCCAGCCGGTGGCAGACATCGACATTGCCACGACGACAGTGCCGCAAGAGACAATCCGACGCGCCGAGGCGGCAGGGTTCAAGACGGTGCCGACCGGGATCGAGCATGGCACGATCACGGCGATCGGCGGCGGCAAGGCCTACGAGGTCACGACGCTCAGGGCCGATGTCGAGACCGATGGCCGCAGGGCGAAGGTGATCTTCGGGCGCGACTGGAAGCTTGACGCCGAGCGGCGCGACTTCACCATCAACGCGCTCTATGCCGAAGCCGACGGGACGGTCGTCGACCATGTCGGCGGCGTCGCCGATATCGAGGCGCGGCGGCTGCGTTTCATCGGCGATGCGGAAGCGCGCATCCGCGAGGATTACCTGCGCATTCTGCGCTTCTTCCGCTTTTTTGCCTGGTATGGCGACGGTCGGCCCGATGCCGAGGGCCTAAAGGCCTGCGCCAGGCTGAAGGACGGACTGAGCCGGCTTTCGGCCGAGCGCGTCTGGTCGGAGCTGAAGAAGCTGTTTTCGGCACCCGATCCCTCGCGCGCCCTGTTGTGGATGCGCCAGGCGGGCGTTCTCTCTGCCGTTCTGCCAGAGAGCGAGAAATGGGGCATCGATGCCATACACGGGCTGGTAAGGACCGAGAAGGACCTGGCCTGGCCGGCCGATCCGCTGCTCAGGCTGGAAGCCATCGTCCCGCCCGATGCCGCGCGCATGAGGACGCTCGGCGAACGGCTGCGATTTTCGAAGGACGAGATCGAACGCCTGCGGCGTTGGGCGCTGACCGTTGCGCCGGACTCCAGGACGACCGAAACGGAACTGGCAAAGAAGCTCTACTTCGGTGACCCGGGTGGGTTTATCGACCGGCTGAGGCTTGCGCTGGCGTCCGCGCGATCACGTGCCGTCGAGGACAATCAGGCGATGATGGAAGCGGGCGGCTTGTCGCGCCAGCTCGCTTTCGCCCGGAAATGGGCGAGGCCGGTGTTTCCGGTCAAGGGTGCCGACCTGACGGCGCTCGGCGCGTCGCCCGGCCCGAAGCTCGGCGCCACCTTGAAGAATCTCGAAAAGGAATGGGTCGAGTCGGGCTTCGCGCTGGGGCGCGACGCGCTGCTCGAACGCGCCGCACAGGCACTTGGAACGTAACGCTATTCCCAGCCGGACCGCGTCATGGCGGATCGGCCTGGCGCGGCATCTTCCTACTTGATCGACACCGGAGCCAGGGCACGCGAAAGGCTTGCTTCGCCCTTGCCGTAGATCGAGGGGTTATAGTTGGCCAGCGTGTCCGTACGGGCCGTTTTGAGCAGGTCATTGGTGATCTGAGTGGCCGTCGCGCTGGTGAACTTGCTGCCGATGATGGCGGCGTAGCCGGCTATGATGGGCGCGGCGAAGGACGTGCCATAGAGGCCGGTCTTGCTGCCGTCGACGCCGACCACCAGGAAGTGGCTCTGCACGAGCGGGTTGGAACCGGCATAGTTCGAATACCAGGCGAGCTGGGCCGGGTTGGCCGTCGTGCCGTTCGTGGACAGCGCGCCGACGAAGATCGCCGAGGCCTTTCCGACCAGGGCGATGTCGAGATAGTCCTGCTGGCCGCCCGTGATGCCGCCGACGGCGACCGAGTCGTTGCCGGCCGCCTTCGCGACTACGGCTTTCCCATTGGTGGCGTAGGAGATGATTGAAGACTCCTCCGGGCTCCACCTGATCTGACTGACGCTGTAGCCGGCCTTGGCATACATGCCGTAGCTAAGGTTCAGCACGTTCAGCCCCGGCGCCAGCGTGACGGCCGAATTGGTGCTGAAGTCCTTCGATTTGATGGTCGCCAGGGGAGCAATCATGCTTGCTTCCTCGCGGGTCCATTCGCCATGCCGCTGATACTGCGTGCCGAGGCCGAGATTGCCGCTGAAGCGCGAGCTGCTGGAGAAGTCGTCGACGACGGTGATCGTAACGCCCTTGCCCTTGTAGCCGGCGGCCCAGGCGGCGCCGACATCAGGGCTCATCCAGCCTTGCACGGCCTGCGTCGTCGCGGTTGGTACCGTGGCGCTCAGGCATATGGCCTGATCGGACTGACCGCCGTTGCAAATCGCAGACAGCGGGTCCGGACCGAGCTTATCATCCGCCATCGCCATCGATGCCGGCAGCAGGGCCAGAGCTACGGCGACGCCCAACTTCCAAGGATTGCACGGCATGTTCTTACTCCAGATCAAGACAAGAGCCAGGACGGATGATCGCGAATTTCGGCGGCTGCTCTCACGCGCGCGCCCCGATCAGAACGTAACACGGTAGTTGAGCCAGAGACGCTGGGTCTCTGGTTTAGCGTTAACCAGATATTTCAAGGTCTCCTCGGGTGCCAACAGGCCGGCCGCGAGCCGACAGTTGACGTTGTAGGTGCCCGGATCGCCGTAATCGGCCTCGCACGACTTCTCGCTCAGATTGCCGCCGATGACCGTGGTGAAGGAGAAGGACAGAATGCTGTTGGCACTCGGATGCACCTGGGTAAGGAAGCCCAGCTTCAGGCTGGGCTCGATCCGATATTTCTCGCCTTCTTCGCCGGTGCCGAAACCCCACAGAATGCCGGTGTCCTCGGTGATCTGGGTAAGCAGGTCGACATGCATGTCGACCCAACTCGTGCGGTACCACTGGTTGAACGAGACCCAGCTCCCGTTCTGCAGCTCGTAGCCGCCGTTGCCTAGCCCTCTCGCCCTGTCACTGAGCCAAGAGCCCTGGTGGATGTCGACCAGCGATGTCGTGAATTCCTGGGCCGCTGCCGGAGACGCTGCAAGGAGCGCGCAGAGCAGAAGCGCCACCACGCTGAACCTGTCCCGACTGCCGTGCCTTTCGCGCATCCGCGAAAATACCTCGCCTCTCTGTCTCCGGGTCAGCGCCTGGATGGCGAGGGGCTTCTCGGGTGGCCCGGTGCAGCCGGATTATTGGTCCGACGATCGCACGGCCTAGTTACCGCGAGGTTTATTTAGCGGGCTGAAATATGATTTGAGCGGGTTGCCGGGCTAAAATCCGCCCTCGGGTATCCGCTCGCCAACATAGCGCTGACGGCGGGCACAACGTCAGGCGCCGACGGGGGCTGCCGCCGCTGGCAGGCGGTGACGCAGGCGGGAAATCTAAGCCGCGTCGCGGACCTTCTGGATGCGCGAGCGGATCGCCTCGATCATCGTCTCGCGAATAATCGTTTCGCCATGTGTCTCACGCAAATGCTCCACTGCGCGGCGCATGACCTCCGCCTCCTCCTCGGCGCGCGTATGCCATTCACAGCCCGGGACGAGCGATCCGCACTGGAATTCCTTCATGGGCTTTCCTTTCCTCGCTTCGAAGCGGCCCAGATCTGACCGGCTCCAGCTATCAGTCGTTCATGCAATCCCCGCGCGGAAACCGGTGCGCACTTTGCTGGAATTGCTCAGGTGGACAACAATAACACATGCCGCCGGTTTCGGTTGCATCGAAAGCCAAACGGCAAATCGCCATTCTTGGGCTGCATTCGAACGGAAGGCGGAGCTGTTGCTGCTCCGCCTTCCTTGCTGCCTGAGAACGATAGAATCTGCTCGTGAAGAGCAGGACGTCATTTCATGATCTTGACGGCCTCGGCGATCTTGTTCTTGCCGCTTTTGTCCCAGGAAACGCGCACCTTCTCACCCGTCTGGATGCCAGGATCCTTGAAGTCCTTGGACAGGGTGAAGGTCGACCCGTCGTCCAGAACCAGGCTCATGGCCGTTCCATCAAAGCTCTTTACCGTTCCGGTGGTGTGCTTGACCGCCGCGAACGCGGCGCCACTGGAGGCGAGAAAGGCAGCGGCTGCTGCCGTCACAATAAGCTTGCGCATTGGCATGCTCTCCTGGAAATGCGGGCACCCGTTTGGCAAGGCACCCCTCTCTATCAGGGTCGTCCGGTCGCGTCGGGTCGCGGCCTGTGAGAGTTCATGATTCTCACTCCGGCCGCCGGCGCTTCCCGACCCGCCAACGTTAAATAACTCAATTTTTTCAAAAGGATATTAGACGAAAAAGAAATCATCCCCGCCACATTGCCCGCCAAGATTCGGCGAATGGGACATCAATGAGGCCAGCCTTCGATTCACCAGATTGTTACGGCCACTTTACCTCCGGCGGCAGGCTGGACAGGATCGATGCGACATTGCCACCGGTCTTCAGGCCGAAGATGGTGCCGCGATCGTGAAGCAAGTTGAATTCGACGTAGCGGCCGCGGCGGATCAACTGTTCGTCGCGTTCGCCATCGGTCCAGTTGTCGTTGAAATTGGCCCGCACCAGGTGTGAATAGACGACGAGGAAGGAACGGCCGACGTCCTGGACGAAGTTGAAATCGGCATCCCAGCCGCCCTTGTCCTCGTCCGAGTGCAGCCAGTCGAAAAAGATGCCGCCGATGCCGCGCGGCTCGTCGCGATGCGGCAGGAAGAAGTACTCGTCGCACCATGCCTTGTAGCTCTCGTAGTCGGCGACTGCGGCGTTCTTCTCGCAGGCGAATCTCATGGCGCGATGGAAAGCCAGCGTGTCCGGATCGTCCTGAGTGCGGCGCCGGTCGAGAACCGGCGTCAGGTCTGCGCCGCCGCCAAACCACTGGCGCGTGGTGACAACCATGCGCGTGTTCATGTGCACGGCCGGCACGTTTGGGTTCCAGGGGTGCGCAATCAGCGAAATGCCGCTCGCCCAGAAGCGCGGATCCTCCTCGGCGCCGGGAATCTGGTTCCTGAATTCGGGCGAGAACTCGCCATGAACCGTCGAGGTGTGCACGCCGACCTTCTCGAAGACGCGGCCGTGCATCATCGACATCGTGCCGCCGCCGCCCTTGCCTTCGTCGCGCTCCCACGGCGTCTTCTCGAAACGACCTGGCGACCATGAGGATTGCGGCCCTTGAAGCTCCTCTTCGATCTGCTCGAACGTGCCGCAGATGCGCTCGCGCAGCGCCTCGAACCAGAGGCGGGCCTTCATCTTCTTCTGTTCGATGTCGGCCGGCAGCTCCGGGGGAAGGTCACGTCGTTGCAATTCTTTCTCCAGTCGCAGGCACCACTTGCCTGACAAATGACTCGTTTTTTCCGCGCGCGATCCCTAATCTCTTAAGGGCAAGGGTCAAGTCCTGTCTGACCAAGCTGCAAGGAGTTTCCTTCGTGCGCGCGCCGGCAAGACCGCCGCTGGATGGACTGAAGAAGAGGCTGGAGCGCTCGCGTGCCGAGCGCGAAGGGCAGCCTCGCGATGGATTCCTGCGCGAGACCTTCGTGCTGCCCCGACCGGCGGCGCGGCTCAAGGCGAAGGAATGGTTCGAGCGCTTCCCCAAGCAAGCTTACTGGACCGAGATCGAGAGCTGGTTCGAACGGCCGGGCGACGTCATCGAATTCACCATGCGGCGGCTGCCGGCGGCGGATTAAGGCGCGTTGAGATTCAGGTCAGACCGGCCTGCAAATGGCGGTTTCCTGCGCTCCGGTGCTCACGTACGAAAAGTACGCTCCGCTCCGGTTCTCGAAACCACCATTTTCGACTCGGCCTGACCTGAATCTCAACGCGCCTTGGAGCTAGACCATCAGCGTACCGCCAGCCGCCTTGCGCCCGTACCCTCTCGCGCCAGACGGTCTTCTTTGTTCCTGAGCGGGCATTTGTCGATCGACATGCAGCCGCAGCCGATACAGTCGGTCAGGCCGTCGCGCAGCTTCTTCAACTGGCTGATCTTGTGGTCGAGTCCGTCGCGCCAGGCCGTTGAAAGCAGATTCCAATCCTCGCGCGTCGGCGTACGCCCCTCGGGCAGCGACCCGAGCGCCGCGGCGATCTCGGCAAGCGAGATGCCGACCTCCTGGGCGACCCGGATGATCGCCACGCGCCGCAGCACGTCGCGGCCGTAGCGCCGCTGGTTGCCCGATGTCCGGTGGCTGCGGATCAGGCCGCGCGCTTCGTAGAAATGCAGCGCCGATACCGCGACGCCGCTGCGCATGGCCACCTGGCCGACCGTCAATTCCTTTGCCGGAGTCATTCGAATTTTCCGCTTGACCTCAAGTTAAGTTGAGCTTGTAGCGAAGAAATCCTGACAGGGCAAATGCAGGAGAAAGCGAATGTGCGCCTGGGTGAAAGTGACGGCTGGAGCCGAGGCGGTAAGCCAGAGCGGGGAAGGCCTGAGGATCCTATCCGAACTGGCGGAGGGCTTCGCCGGCGACCATGGCGACGGACAGCGCGACATTGATACTCCGCGCGCCAGGGCGCATCGGAATGGTCAGTCGCGCATCCGCCGCCTGGTGAACCTGTTCCGGCACGCCAGCGGATTCGCGACCGAACAGAAGGACGTCGCCGGCGGCGAAAGCAAAATCGGTGTAGGGAATCGCGGCTTTGGTGGTGAGCAGCACGAGGCGGCGGGCGTTCGTCCGGCGCCAATCCTCGAAGGCGTGCCAGTCGGCATGGCGGGAAAGCGCCGCCATTTCGAGGTAATCCATGCCGGCCCGCTTCAGCGTCCGGTCGGAGAGCGGGAAGCCGGCCGGCTCGATGATGTCGACCCCCAGATCAAGACAGGCGGCAAAGCGCAGGATTGTCCCGGTGTTGCCGGCAATATCCGGCTGGTAGAGCGCGATGCGGAGACAATCGTTCATTTCCGCATCCTTCTAATAAGTGGCAGATCGGCCACAGCGGCTTCGCGGGTTTTCCGATTTCTGGACTGGCGGGTGGCCATATTCTGCGAAATCGAGTATATGCCACTCATCGTCAACCCGAACCGAAGGGAGGGGACCACATGATGACTATGCACATCCAGCGCCTCTCCTGGGGCCATCTACGCCCGACGGCGGTTTCGGTACGACGATTTTCCTGACACTTTAAGTCCTCATCGCACCGATTCCCGCCGAGCCCAGTTTCGGCTCTCGAAGGAATCTCGCGATGTTTTTCAAACTGCCAAAGGGACGCCACGTCCCACCTGAACGTGTCACGGCCGACGTCTGTCGTGTCTGGACCGACGCATTCCGTGCCTCCGGCCGAATGCCGGCGGTCGTGTTCGTTTCACCCTTTTTATCGCAATTGCACATGGAGGACGGACCAGTGTTCGATCCCTACAAAATACCCGGCTCGAGAACCCTGCACGAGCGCAAGATGGCGACTTGGGCGCTGCTGATCGGCGAAACCTATTCGTCAGCGGTGCACGCCGAGACGCGCCGACGTCCGCATCGCGGCATGCTTCCGGACGTCGATTTCTCGCATGCCGTGCCCGACCCCAGCCGGCCTTCGCTGGTGCGCCGCATCATCCGGATGATCCGGCCGGGCAACAAAGCACGGGCCGGCGACAGCTTGTCGTCAGGATCATCGGCCCGGCAGCCTGTCGGCGAAAAGCCCGCGACACCCTATATTGCGCGAAGCAGGGCCGGCGATGCGGTCGATTCCGTATCGCCGGCCCGCGGCGCCGCGCGGCCAGGCAAGCTTGTCCATCAATCCCGCGCCGCGTGAGCGCAAGACAGTCGAGTGCCCGGAAATGTTCCGCTGGTTTGAAAAAAGGCTCGATCCGTTTCCCGCCGCGGAGCCGGTCGAGCCGCCGAAGACGCTGGTCGCCTTCTGCGTGCACTACACGCGCGGCGTCTGGCCCTACATCATTTTGGACGCCTTGCTGGTGGCGGCAATCGCCGTCGCCGAAGTGTGGATGTTCGGTTTCATGGGCCGCATCGTCGACTGGCTGTCGGCGCAGAACCGCGAAACCTTTCTGCAGACAGAGAGCTGGAAGCTCGCCGGCATGGCCTTCATCGTGCTGGTTGCGCTGCCCGGCACCGTCTGGTTGCGTTCGTTGCTCAACCAGCAGACGGTGATGGGCAACTATCCGATGCGCATCCGCTGGCAGGTGCATCGCTACCTGCTGAAACAGTCCATGGCTTTCTACCAGGACGAGTTCGCGGGCCGCATCGCCACCAAGCTGATGCAGACCGCACTTGCCGTGCGCGACTGCGTCATGAAGATCATAGACGTTCTCAACTACGTCATCGTCTACTTCCTTGGCATGTTGTTCATCGTCGGCTCGGCGGACGTGCGGCTGGCGGCGCCGCTGGCTGTGTGGCTGGTCGGCTACATCGCCCTGCTGCGTTATTTCATCCCTCGATTGGGCAGGGTCGGAGAAGAGCAGGCCAATGCGCGTTCGACCATGACTGGTCGAGTCGTTGACAGTTACGCCAACATCCAGACGGTAAAGCTGTTCAGCCACGCGCGCCGCGAAGCGGGCTTCGCCAGAGAAGGCATGGCGGGTTTCCTCGAGACGGTCTACCGCTCGATGCGGCTGGTGACCATCCTCTACGGCCTGCTCTACATCTTGAACGCGCTGTTATTGTTCTCCGTCACGGCGCTGTCGCTGTGGCTATGGCTCGGCGATGCGGTGACGATCGGGGCGGTGGCCGTTGTCATCGGCCTGGTGCTCAGGATGTGGGGCATGTCGCAATGGATCATGTGGGAGATGTCTGGCCTGTTCGAGAATATCGGCACGGTCCAAGATGGCATCCAATCGATCTCGCTGCCGCGCCTGGTCGAAGACAGGCCGGGCGCCAAGGACATCGCCGTCAGCCTGGGCGAGATCCGTTTCGAAGATATCCGCTTCCACTACGGCAGGCAGAAGGGCGTCATCGAGAACCTGTCGCTGACTGTGAAGCCTGGCGAGAAGGTCGGCATTGTCGGCCGCTCGGGCGCCGGCAAATCGACGCTGGTCAACCTGCTGCTGCGCTTCTACGACCTGGAAGCCGGCCGGATCCTGATCGACGGCCAGGAGATCGCGGCGGTGGCACAGGATTCGCTGCGCGCGCAGATCGGCATGGTGACACAGGATACCTCGCTGCTGCACCGCTCGGTGCGTGAAAACATCCTGTACGGCCGGCCCGACGCGACTGAAGAGATGCTGGTCGAGGCGGCCAAGCGGGCCGAGGCGCTGGACTTCATCGCCGAGCTTTCCGATTCCGAAGGCCGCAAGAATTTCGACGCCTATGTCGGCGACCGCGGCGTCAAACTGTCCGGGGGCCAGCGCCAGCGCATCGCAATTGCCCGCGTCATGCTGAAGGACGCGCCGATCCTCATCCTCGATGAGGCGACCTCGGCCCTCGATTCCGAAGCCGAGGCGGCGATCCAGGAGAACCTCTACAGGCTCATGCAGGGCAAGACCGTGATCGCCATCGCGCATCGGCTGTCGACCATCGCCGCGATGGACAGGCTCGTCGTCATGGACAAGGGCCGCATCATCGAGGAAGGGTCGCACGACGAACTGGTCGCCAAAGGCGGGCTCTATGCCCAGCTCTGGCAGCGCCAGTCCGGTGGCTTCCTGCTCGACGACGCGCCCACCGATGCCGCCAACGATGCGATAGCCAAGGGTGAAGCCGCCGAATGATGAAGGCCGTCTACCGCTGGTTCGAGCGCTGGGTCTACCCGTTCCGCGAGCCGGCGACACTTCGGCCACCTGCCAGCGTCGGCGGCTTCATCTGGCACTATGTCGGGCAGGCAAAGCTCGCCTTCTTCGCCATGCTGGTCATCGGCGGCGTCGCGCCGCTGGTCGAAGCCGGGCTGTTCTACTTCGTCGGTCGGCTGGTCGACATACTGGACCAGTTGCCCGGACAGCGCAGCTGGCATGCGCTGTGGGCGGCCGCCGGTCCCGAGCTGCTGTTCATGGGCGCGGTGGTGCTCGTCATCCGCACGCTGGTGGTCGGTCTGTCGGCGCTGGTCGACGAGCAGACGATCACGCCGGGCTTCTACAATCTGGTGCGCTGGCAGGCGCACCGGCATGTCTCGCGTCAGTCCTACGCCTTCTTCCAGAACGATTTCGCCGGCCGCATCGCGACAAAGGTTTGGCAGGCGGGGCAGGCGACCGGCGACCTGATGGAGAGCTTCCTCGAGGTCGTCTGGTTCATGATCGTCTACACGGTGACGACGCTGGCGCTGGTCGCCGGCCTCGATCTCAGGCTGGCGGTGCTGGTGGTCATCTGGATCGTGGCTTTCGCCTGGCTGGCCAGGCTTCATCTGCCGGCGATCCGCAAGCATGCCGAGGCGACGGCCGAGGCCGGTTCGATGATCAATGGCCGCATCGTCGATTCCTATTCCAACGTGCAGACGCTGAAGCTGTTTTCGGCCGATGGCGACGACCGCTATATCCGCAACGGCTTCGACATCTATCTCGATGCGCTGCGGCCGTTCACGCGCCGGCTGACCGGGGTGCGCATGGCGCTGACGACGCTTTCGGGGGTGATGATCACGGCGATCGCCTGTTTTGCCATCTATCTCTGGGTGGAAGGCTCGATCACCGTCGGCGCCGTCGCCTTCACGCTTTCTCTGGTGCTCAGGCTCAACATGCTGCTTGGCCGGCTGATGATGCAGCTCAACAGCATCCTGAGGAATCTCGGCGTGCTGGAAAATTCAAAGGCGCTGATCTCGCAGCCGCTCGGGCTGATCGATGCGACGGACGCCAGCGAACTGTTCGTCAACGGGGGACGCATCGACGTCAGTCGCGTCACCTTCCATTACGGCAAGGGAGCGGGCGTTCTCGACGGCATCGATCTCGTCGTGCGGCCGGGCGAGAAGGTCGGACTGGTCGGTCCGTCGGGTGCCGGCAAGACGACCTTGGCCAATCTGATCCTGCGGCTCTACGATCTCGAAGGCGGCAAGATCCTGATCGACGGCCAGGACATCGCGCATGTGACGCAGGATTCGCTGCGCGCCAATATCGGTGTGGTGAGCCAGGACACGGCGCTGTTCCATCGCTCGCTGCGCGACAACATCAAGCTCGGCATGCCGGATGCGACCGACGCTCAGGTGATCGCCGCGGCGAAAAAGGCCGAGGCGCATGAGTTCATCATGGGGCTGCGCGACAACCGCGAGCGCGTCGGCTACGAGGCCTATGTCGGCGAGCGCGGCGTGAAGCTCTCCGGCGGCCAGCGCCAGCGCGTCGCGATCGCGCGCGTGTTCCTCAAGGACGCGCCGATCCTGATCCTCGACGAGGCGACTTCGGCGCTCGATTCCGACATCGAGGCCGCGATCCAGGAAAATCTGGCGCGGCTGATGGAGAACAAGACAGTGATTGCCATCGCTCACCGGCTGTCGACCATCGCAGCACTCGATCGTCTGGTGGTGCTGGACGGCGGTCGCATCGTCGAGCAAGGCACGCATGACGAGCTGGTCGCGCTCGACGGGCTCTATGCGCGGCTGTGGAAACGGCAGTCCGGCGGCTTCCTGTTCAACGAGGAAAGCGCGCTGGAAGAGACGCGGCCGGCGGAGTAGAACGGGCCATGTCGGTACGGATGCCCACGAATTTTGGACGAAGCGGCGCCCAGGAAAGTGCGTTCGACCTGCTCGGCCACGAAATCCTCGCCGAGAAGGCGGCCGCTCTTGGCCGCGCCGGCCAGCGCGTCGAGCAGACTCTGGCGAAGCTGCGCGAGAACGGCGAGGGCGAGCATCGCAGCCGGCTGCTCAAGGAAGCGGCGGCTGCCGTCCACGCATATTTCATCCAGCGCGAGCTCTGCGGTTTTCGCAAGCATGACGCCGCGATCCGCGAGTACGATATCCCGCGGGCGGTGTTGGTCAGGCTGGGGGCCAGCTAGCTACTCCAGCCATTCCGTGATGAAGCTGCCATTCTCGTGGATGTCGATGGTCTCGAGCGGACCGGGGCCGAGATTGGTGAATTTGTGAGGCGTGCCGGGCGGCACGATGAGGATCTGCCCGGCCGAGGCCTCGATCTCCTGGTCGCCGACCGTGAACAGGCCGGTGCCGGAGCGGACAATGAAGATCTCCGCGTAGGGGTGCTTGTGCAGGCGCGGGCCGCCGCCGATCTCGGGCAGGTAGTTGAAGATCAGGCAGCTATTGGAGCCGAAGGCGCCGCATTGCAGCTCACCTTGCCAACGGTCGGGCGCTTGCGCCCATCTGTCACGCTCGATGACATGCGCCATGGCTCCAGAATAGCCCGCGCCATCTGCCGCTGTCGAGCCGGGTAGGGGCTGGAAAACGGGCAGGATTTCCCGTTGTTTCGGGGCGCTCGAGGGGCAGTCGGCGCACCGCTTGGCGGGGCCGCGCCAGGCACCCGCGACAATCTGCCCTTGTGCCTTCACCCGTCTGGACAAAAACGGGCTTCACGCATAAACCGAACTCCAAATGCCGGAGGAATTCGCTAGCCTGTTCGCCATGCGCTGTCGGGCCGGCGCGATTGAGCGGGACAAGGCTCGGCCGCCGGCACGGAAAGAGGCGAAAGGATCAGGCACCCGTGAGCGCAACCGACATCCACGATCCCAACCGTCGCGATTTTCTCTATATTGCCACCGGCATGGCCGGCGTGGTCGGTGCGGGCGCCGTCGCTTGGCCGTTCATCGACCAGATGCAGCCGGATGCCTCGACGCTGGCGCTCGCCTCGGTCGAAGTCGACGTCTCCTCGCTGCAGCCCGGCAGCTCGCTGATCGTCAAGTGGCGCGGCAAGCCGGTCGTGGTGCGCAACCGCACCGAAAAGGAAATGAAGGACGGCGAGGCGGTAAGCCTTGACGAGCTGAAGGATCCGATCGCGCGCAACGCCAACCTGCCTGCAGATGCCCCGGCGACCGATGCCAACCGCACAACGGCCGGCAAGGAAGCCTGGATGGTCATGGTGCAGGTCTGCACCCATCTCGGCTGCATCCCGCTAGGCCAGGAAGGCGATTTCGGCGGCTGGTTCTGCCCCTGCCATGGCTCGGTATACGACACTGCCGGCCGCATCCGCAAAGGTCCGGCGCCGGAGAACATGGCGATCCCGGTATTCAAATTCATTTCCGATACCAAGATCCTTATCGGTTGAGGCAGGGGGATAATTCGATGAGCGAGGGACACTCGACCTATACGCCCAAGACCGGTATCGAGCGCTGGTTCGACGCGCGCATGCCGCTGCCGCGGCTGGTCCATGACAGCTTTGTCTCCTACCCGGTGCCGCGCAACCTCAACTACATGTGGACGTTCGGCGGCATCCTGTCGATCATGCTGGCCTCGCAGATCCTGACCGGCATCGTGCTGGCCATGCACTACACGTCCGACACCAATCTCGCCTTCGATTCGGTCGAGAAGATCATGCGCGACGTGAACTCGGGATGGCTGCTGCGCTATCTCCATTCCAACGGCGCCTCGTTCTTCTTCGTCGCCGTCTACATTCACATCTTCCGCGGACTGTTCTACGGGTCCTACAAGGCGCCGCGCGAGCTGCTATGGATCCTGGGCTGCATCATCTACCTGCTGATGATGGCGACCGGCTTCATGGGCTACGTGCTGCCATGGGGCCAGATGAGCTTCTGGGGCGCCACCGTCATCACCGGCTTCTTCAGCGCCATTCCGCTGGTCGGCAACTGGATCCAGGAACTGCTGCTTGGCGGTTTCGCCGTCGACAATCCGACGCTCAACCGCTTCTTTGCGCTGCACTATCTGCTGCCCTTCATGATCGCAGGCGTCGTCGTGCTGCACATCTGGGCGCTGCATGTCGTCGGCCAGTCGAACCCGACCGGCATCGAGGTCAAGTCGAAGACCGACACGGTTGCGTTCACGCCTTATGCGACCATCAAGGACGCGTTCGGCATGATCGTGTTCCTGTTCTTCTTCGCCTATTTCGTCTTCTACCTGCCGAACTATCTCGGCCATCCGGACAACTACACGATCGCCAACCCGCTGAAGACGCCGGCCCATATCGTTCCGGAATGGTACTTCCTGCCGTTCTACGCGATCCTGCGCGCCATCACCTTCAACATCGGGCCGATCAACTCGAAGCTCGGCGGCGTGCTGTGCATGTTCGGCGCCATCGCCATGCTGTTCCTGGTGCCGTGGCTCGACACATCGAAGGTGCGCTCGGCGGTCTACCGGCCCTGGTACAAGCTGTTCTTCTGGCTGTTCGTGGCCGACGCAATCCTGCTCGGGTGGCTGGGCTCGCAGCCGGCGGAGGGCAGCTATGTGTTCATGGCGCAGATGGCGACGCTGTTCTACTTCACCTTCTTCCTGGTGATCATGCCGGTGCTCGGCCTGATCGAGACGCCGCGGCGTCTGCCGAACTCGATCACCGAGGCGGTGCTGGAAAAGAAAAAGGGCGGCAGCGGGCATCCGGCGGGCGCGACGGCCGCGCCGGAAACCAAAGGCTGAGAATCTGAGGGGATTTGGCATGAAGAAGATTCTCACCTCGCTGGCTTTGTTTGGCCTGGTGGTCGCGGGTACTTGTATGTCAGGTGCAGGGACCTTTGCCGCCGAGGAGGAACACAACGCGGCCGCGCCGACGCATTTCCCGATCAATGAACCGAAGGAAATGGGCTGGAGCTTCGCGGGTCCCTTCGGCACCTACGACAAGGCCCAGCTGCAGCGCGGCCTGAAGGTCTACAAGGAAGTCTGCTCGGCCTGCCACTCGATGAACCTTGTGGCGTTCCGTACGCTAGAGGACCTCGGCTATTCCGACGCGCAGGTGAAGTCGCTTGCCGCCAGCTACACGATCCATGACGGTCCCAATGACGCCGGCGACATGTTCGACCGCCCGGGCAAGCCGTCGGATCACTTCCCGGCGCCGTTCCCGAACGAGCAGGCAGCCGCCGCCGCCAATGGCGGCGCCGCTCCGCCCGACATGTCGCTGCTCGCCAAGGCGCGCGGTGTCGAGCGCGGCTTCCCGCGCTTCGTCTTCGACATCTTCACCCAGTACGCCCAGGGCGGTCCGGACTACATTCATTCGCTGCTCACCGGCTACGACCAGACGCCGCCGGCCGGCATGGTGATCCCGGAAGGCACGCACTACAATCCGTACTTCCTGTCCGGCGTGTCGCTGAAGATGCCCAAGCCGCTCTCAGACGGCCAGGTGACCTATGACGACGGTTCGCCGCAGACGATCGACCAGTATTCGCGCGACGTGTCGGCGTTCCTGATGTGGGCCGCGGAGCCGCATCTGGAAGACCGCAAGAAGACCGGGTTCCGCGTGCTGATCTTCCTGGTTCTGTTCGGCGCGCTGGTCTATCTCACCAAGCGCCGGGTGTGGGCCGACGTGGCGCACTGAGCCCGCGACCAGTCCCACAAGATCTTGAAGGGCGCCGCAGGGCGCCCTTTGTCTTTCAACTGCCTCGGCACGCCGATCTGATCATTTGCCAGACAATTTTCCGGTAGGCGGTAGCCGTCATCCTTGCGGGCGGCTACGATCGGTCCGTTCACGATCATTGCCCGAATCTCAGATCATGGGCCGGGGAGCCGCCTGATGAAATCGTCGCTCGAAGACACGCTGCTTGCCGCGATCCGCACCATCCCCGACTATCCCAAGCCCGGCATCCTGTTCCGGGACATCACGACCTTGCTTGGCGATGCGCGCGCCTTCCGCCGCGCCATCGACGAACTGGTGCATCCTTACGCCGGGCTGAAGATCGACAAGATCGCCGGCATCGAGGCGCGCGGCTTCATTCTCGGCGGTGCGGTGGCGCACCAGCTTTCGGCGGGCTTCGTGCCGATCCGCAAGAAGGGCAAGCTGCCTTACGAGACCGTGCGCGTCGCCTACAGCCTCGAATATGGGCTCGACGAGATGGAGATGCACAAGGATGGCGTCTCGGAGGGTGAGAAGGTCATCCTCGTCGACGATCTGATCGCCACCGGGGGTACGGCGGAGGCGGCGGTGAAGCTGCTCAGGCAGATCGGCGCCGACATCGTTGCCGCCTGCTTCGTAATCGACCTGCCGGATCTCGGCGGGCGCCGGAAGCTGGAAGCGCTCGGCGTGCCGGTCCGGACGCTGATCGGCTTCGAGGGGCATTGATTGGTGGTGAATGGTGAATAGTGAATAGTGAATAGTGAATAGTGAATAGTGAATAGTAGCTCCCTGGCTACTACTTACTACTTACTATTCACCATTCACCCTTCACCATTCACCATTCACCCTCACCAACACAGCGCTGTCGAACTCGATCACCTTGGCGCCTGTCGAATCGAACGCTTCCGAGCGCAGCGTGAGCAGGTTCCAGCCGGGGCGCGCGGCAAGCGGGCGATGGGCGAGCGCGGTGCGCGTGAAGGTCACTGTCTCGCCGGCATAGACCGGTTTCAGCCATTTCAGGTTGCGGAAGCCGGGCGAGGGGCCGAATTCCGGCTGCGGTCCAGGGCCGGTCCAGCGGACGCCCTCGGTCTCCATGCGCTTTTGCAGATTGTATTTCATCCAGGTGGCGGCGGTGTGCCAGCCGGAGGCGCAGAGCCCGCCGAGAACGCTCTTCTGCGCGGCTTCCTCATCGACATGAAAGGCCTGCGGGTCGTACTTGCGGGCGAAGGCCTTGATCTCGTCGGCCTCGAACTTGTGCGAGCCGAGCGTGACGGTTTCGCCGATCAGGAAGAACTCGTCCAAAGTCATGACAGGCCCTGTGCGGCATCACGCGCGAGGAACATGCCAGTGTTCTCGAGCTCGAAGACACTCTCGCCGCGCTGGTTGAAGAGCTCGCTGCGCATGGCAACCAGGCCGAGCTGCGGCCTGGACTTCGACTGGCGCTTGGAAAGCACGGTGACTGTGCCGGTGAGCCGGTCGCCGGCCAGGACGGCTTCTTCCACTTCACATGCTCGATCCCGGCGACCTGCGAGTCGAATAACATCGCGCAGGTGTGCCACCCAGAAGCCGAAAGACCACCGAGGATGCTCGCCTTGCCGGCCTCCTCATCGAGATGCATCGGCTGGGCGTCGAATTCGCTGGCGAATTCAATGATCTCGGCGGCACTCACATCCTTGCTGCCGAGGTCGAGCGTGGCGCCCTCGACGAAATCCTCGTAGGCCCAGGTCTTTCGGGTCATGTCGACAATCCGGAATGCGTGATCCCCAAGGTTGGGCATCCCGGATGAAGGCTCAAGGCAATTCGGTCAAGTGATTTCTGGTGAGCGGAGCCGAGCGCAGCCACCAGCCAATTGCCGGGCAAAATCAGGTGTTGAACTTGAAGAGCATGACGTCGCCGTCCTGGACGACATATTCCTTGCCTTCGTCGCGCGCCTTGCCGGCTTCCTTGGCCGCGACTTCGCCGCCCAGCGTGACGAAGTCGTTATAGGCGATCGTCTGGGCACGGATGAAGCCGCGCTCGAAATCGGTGTGGATGACGCCGGCGGCCTGTGGCGCCTTGGCGCCCTTGTGCACGGTCCAGGCGCGCGTCTCCTTCGGCCCGGCGGTGAAGTAGGTGATGAGCTGCAACAGCTCGTAGCCGGCCCGGATCACCTTGTTGAGACCCGGCTCATCGAGGCCGAGCGAGGCTAGGAATTCCATTTCCTCTTCGTCGGAAAGCTGGGCGACTTCGGCTTCGATCGCCGCCGAGATCACCACGGTGCTGGCGCCCTGCGCGGCAGCCATCTTTTCCACGGCCTTGCTGTGCTCGTTGCCGGTCGCGGCATCGGCCTCGGCGACGTTGCAGACATAAAGCACCGGATGCGAGGTGAGCAGGTTGAGCCCCTGCAGGATGCGCAGGTCCTCGGCCGCGATGCCCTCGAGCAGGATGCGGGTCGGCTTGCCGCCCTGCAGCAGCTCGAGCGCGGCTTCCATGAGCGGCAGCACCGTCATTGCTTCCTTGTCCTTGCCGGCAGCGCGCTTGCGGATCTGGACGATGCGGCGTTCGAGGCTTTCGAGATCGGCGAGCATCAGCTCGGTCTCGACGGTCTCGGCGTCGGCGACCGGATCGATGCGTCCCTCGACATGGGTGATGTCGTCATCCTCGAAGCAGCGCAGCACATGCACGATGGCGTCGACCTCCCGGATATTGGCCAGGAACTGGTTGCCCAACCCTTCGCCCTTGGAGGCGCCACGCACCAGACCGGCGATGTCAACGAAGGAGATGCGGGTCGGGATGATCTCCTTGGACTTGGCGACCTCAGCGATCTTCTGCAGACGTGGATCGGGCACCGCCACCTCGCCGGTGTTCGGCTCGATCGTGCAGAATGGATAGTTGGCGGCCTGCGCGGCGGCCGTCCTGGTCAACGCATTGAACAGCGTCGACTTGCCGACGTTGGGCAAGCCAACGATGCCACATTTGAAACCCATGTTCTTTCGGTCCTATCGGGAGTTCGATTTGGTGAGGGCTATGGGCGAAAGCGGCGACGATCGTCAAGTCCTGCGCTGCGATCCCTGGTCGGCCTCAGTCTTTGCCGCCAAACAGCTTCTTCAGCATCGCAGCCATCGGCCCGCTTTCAGGCAACTTTGCCGGCGCCTGGTGCTGGCGCGCCTGACGGATGTGGCTCTGGGCCTTCGGCGGCTTCGGCGGCGGTCGGTCGTCGTCGCCGGTCGGCACCAGCTTTTCGCGCAGCGCCAGCGTGATGCGATTCATGAAGGAACTGTCGTCGCCCTTGGCCAGCAATCCGGCATCGTCGGCAATCGCGTCGAGCAGGACGTCGAGCCATTCGCGATCGGCCTTGGCGAAGTCGCCGAGCACATGGCCATGCACCATCTCCTTGACGCCTGGATGGCCGACGCCGATGCGCACGCGGCGAAAATCCTTGCCGACATGCTGGTCGAGCGAGCGGATGCCGTTATGGCCGCCGGAGCCGCCGCCAACCTTGATCCTGACCTTGCCGGCCGGGAGGTCGATCTCGTCGTAGAAGACGGTCAGATCGGAAGGCCCGAGCTTGTAGAAGCGCAGTGCCTCGCCAACCGACTGTCCGGACAGGTTCATGAAGGTCTGCGGCTTGATCAGAAGGATCTTCTCGCCGCCGAGCACGCCTTCGCAAATCAGGCCCTGGAATTTCTTCGACCAGGGCGAAAAGGAATGGCGGCGGGCAATCGCGTCCGCCGCCATGAAGCCGACATTGTGCCGGTTGTTCTCATATTTCGCGCCCGGATTGCCGAGGCCTGCAAAGACAAGCATCGTCGCCTCCGGGCGCGGAAGAGCTTACTTCTCTTCGGCCGCAGCAGCCGCCGCTTCAGGCTCGGCCACTTCGGTGGTCTCCGCCGCTTCCGGCTTCATCGCCGAGGAGCCGGCGATGGTCGCGATGGTGAAATCGCGGTCGGAGATCACCGGCTTGACGCCGGCCGGCAGGGTAACCGCCGAGATGTGGATCGAATCGCCGATGTCGGTGCCGGTAAGATCGACGGTGATGAATTCCGGGATCGCATTGGCCGGGCAGTGGAACTCGACTTCGTGGCGAACGATGTTGAGCACGCCGCCGCGCTTGATGCCGGGCGACTTCTCCTCGTTGATGAAGTGAACGGGAACGTCGACATTGACCTCGGTGTCCTTGCCGATGCGCAGGAAGTCGACATGGACCGGGAAGTCCTTGACTGGATCGAGCTGGAAGTCCTTCGGCAGGACCTGGATCTTCTTGCCGTCGACATCGATCGTGGCGATCGTGGTCAGGAACCCGCCGCCGTGGATCTTGTAGAAGACGTCCTTGTAGTTCAGCGCAATCGCCAGGGGAGGCTGCTTGTCGCCGTAAATGACTGCAGGCACTTTACCGTTGCGGCGAACTGCACGGGCGGACCCCTTACCGACCTGTTCGCGCGCTTCGGCCTTGAGCTCGTAAGTATCGTGGCTCATGGCATTTCCTTTCGCGTGTTATGGAGCGTCCGCGGCAAGCTCAATGCTCCGCCGTAAACGTCGAAAGCCGTCATGGCCTTGCACGATCTGGTCCAAAATCCGATTTGGGGATCATGCAGGCCTAGCCGGCCTTCCTCCGCGTTGCCTCCAAGGGTGTCTACGCGGGTGGCGGCTCTATAGCGGAAGGCGGGCGAGGGTGCAAGCCGCGGAAGCTTGGCTGGGCGTTCATGAGAATTTCCGGCAGGGCATGGCCGACGCTTCGGCTTCATACAAGTTCCACCTCGGTCGCGCGACACCTCTCCGGATGAAAGCATTGGATGTAGCATTGGGCGGATTTCAATCGTCCTGGGGGCGGACATCCGAAAGATCTGTGTGGACCGACATGAAACTATTGTTCAGCCGCAATCCCAATCCTCGCCTGGCCGTTGCCGTGGCGCGGCATCTCGAGGCGAAAATCGCGTTCGAATTCGCCGCGCCCATGGCGCCCGGGCAAACCGAGCATTACCGCGCGCTCAACCCAAACCTGACCATACCCATACTAGCCGGCCCGGGATGGAGCCTGTGGGAAGCCGACGCAATCGCCTGCCGGCTTTCGCGCGACGCGCGTTCGGATTTCTGGCGCAGCGGCGACGACGAACCGGACATGATCCGGTGGCTGAGCTGGGGCAAGGAGAATTTTGTCCGGGCCTGCGACATGGTGCATTTCGAGCGCGGCACCAAGCAGCGCTACCGGCTCGGCCCGATCGACCAAGCGCTGGTCGAGGAGGGACTGAGGCGGTTCCACACGGCCGCTGCACTCCTGGATACGGCGCTTTCACAACAAGTGTGGCTGGTTGGAGACGGTATCCTATGCAGACTTTCGCATGGCGACGTTGCTGCCTTTCAACAGTGTCGCCAGGCTGCCGCTCGATGACTATCCGTCTGTCAGCCGCTGGTACCGGCGGCTCGAGGCGATCGATGCCTGGCGCGATCCTTTCGGCGGACTGGAAGCGCCGGAGCTGCCACCAGTCAGGAGCGCGGCCGAGCCGGACTGACTGCCCGGCCCGACAATTCCAATTCTGGACGTCAGGCCTTCTTCGCCTCCCTCATGTTCGGCAGGAAGACCGTCAGCAGGCCGAGGAAGGGCAGGTAGGAGCAGAGCTGGTAGACGAAGTCGATGCCCTTCATGTCGGCTATGACGCCGAGCACCGCCGCGGCGATGCCGCCCATGCCGAAGGCGAAACCGAAGAAGATGCCGGCGATCATGCCGACGCGGCCCGGGACCAGTTCCTGAGCGAAGACGACGATGTTGGAGAAGGCCGACGACAGGATCAGACCGATCAGCACCGTCAGCACCATCGTCCATTCGAAGTTGGCGTAGGGGAGCGCCAGGGTGAACGGCAGCACGCCGACGATCGAGAACCAGATCATCGCCTTCTGTCCGTAGCGGTCGCCAAACGGGCCACCGAGCAGGATGCCCAGCGCCGAGGCGCCGAGGAACAGGAACAGCATCACCTGCGACATCTGCACCGAAACGCCGAACTTATGGATGGCGTAGAAGGTGTAGTAGCTGGAGATCGAGGCGATGTAGGCGTTCTTGGTCAGCACCAGCAGCGTCAGCACGGCGAGCGCGCCCATCACCTTCTTGCGCGCGAAGGGTGAGACGTGAACAGGCTGCTTGCGGGTGGCCATCGAGGCGCGCAGCCGGCTGTACCAGCCGCCGACCTGCCACAGCACGATGATGCCGATCAGCGAGCCGATGGCGAACCAGGAAATGCTGGTCTGGCCGAAGGGCACGACGATGAAGGCTGCCAGCAGCGGGCCCATCGCCTGGCCGAAATTGCCGCCGACCTGGAACAGCGATTGCGCCAGGCCGAAGCGGCCGCCAGAGGCGAAGCGGGCGATGCGCGAGGATTCCGGATGGAAGATCGCCGAACCGATACCGATCAGCGAGGCGCCGATCAGGAGCAGCCAGTAATGGCCGGCATAAGCGAGCACGACCAGGCCGATCAGCGACGAAGCCATGCCGTAGGGGAGCGAATAGGGCATCGGCCGCTTGTCGGTGATCATGCCGATCAGCGGCTGCAGCAGCGATGCCGTCACCTGGAAGGTGAAGGTCAAAAGACCGATCTGCCAGAAATCGAGACCGTAGTTTTCCTTGAGCAGCGGATAGATGGCCGCCAACAGCGACTGCATGATATCGTTTATGCAGTGGCAGAAGCTCACCGCAAGGATGACGGTGAATGCCGTCGCCTGCGCCGAGATGTTGGTTGCCGTCGCTGGCGTCGCGACGGTGGTGGCGGTCGTATCGGTCAAGGCAATGCTCCGTGGACTTCTGGCGGCAAACCGCGGCCAGCCGTATAGGCTGGGTGCCTTATATTCTGCTTGAATGGCGACTTCTTTCGTGGTTTGGTCCAATTGTTTCGCGAGTGGGCCACAACCATGCCGCACGGCAGGGAGATATTCAGGGGCGATGCGGCCGAGCTTGGCCGGCTGCATCAAACGCGCTGGCAGTGGCTGGAGGAAGTCGTCGCGCCTGCGGTAGCGCTTCCGAACGAGTATCCCGACGGCTATCATGTACCCCTGCACCGCCATAGCCGCAGCCAGTTGCTGCATGCGCTGGTAGGCGTCGTGCTGGTGACGACAAAGCACGGGCGGTGGATGGTGCCGCCAGACCATGCGATGTGGATCCCCGCAGGCATCGAGCATTCCGTCGAGATGCTGGGCGATGTCTCGATGCGTTCGGTCTATGTCACGCCCGGGGCCATTGCCGGGCTGCCGGAGGGCTTGCGTGTCGTCGGCATCACCGAATTGATGCACAGCCTGATCGTGGAATCGGAAAAGCTGCCGCAGGGCGCCGAACTGGAAGGCCGCGGCGGGCTGATCATGGGGCTTTTGCTGCATGAGATCCCCAACCTGCCGGAACGGCCGCTCGGCCTGCCGTTCCCGTCGGATCCGAGGCTGGCCGCACTCTGCCGGCGCTTTGTGGCTGCCCCGTCGCCGCATGCGACGATCGACGAATGGGCGAATGCCGCAGGCATGAGCCGGCGCTCCTTCACCCGCGCTTTCCACCGCCAGACCGGCCTGCCGCTGTCGACCTGGCGCCAGCAGGCCTGCCTGTTCGCAGCGCTGCCCAGGCTTGCCGACGGCGAGCCGATCACCAGGGTGGCGCTCGATCTCGGCTATGACAGCGTGCCGGCCTTCATCACCATGTTCAAGCGCATGCTTGGAACCTCACCCCGCGGCTATATGCGGGGCGCGCGCGAACCGAGCGAGGGACACAAGCGGCCCAGCGGCCCTGCAAGGTCGGAAGCTGGGGCGGTCTAATGCATGTCACCCATAAGGGTGCAGCGGTTCTGGGGCAACGACATGCATCAAATAAAAAAAACTTAAAGTGCGTCGCCTTTCGAATCTGTTCAGCGCGACGCGCTTTAGTCGAACAGGCTCGACACCGATTCTTCGGTTGCCGTGCGCGAGATCGCCTCGCCCATCAGGTCGGCGATCGAGATGACGCGGATGTTGGGGGCGTCGAGCACGGCTTGGGTCGGCTGGATGGAGTCGGTGATCACCAGTTCCTGCAGCTTCGAGCCAGCAATGCGGGCGACCGCGCCGCCCGAGAGCACGCCATGGGTGATATAGGCGGTGACGCTGGTGGCGCCGTTGGCAAGCAGCGCGTCAGCGGCGTTGCAGAGCGTGCCGCCGGAATCGACGATGTCGTCGATCAGCAGGCAGTCCTTGCCCGCAACGGCGCCGATGATGTTCATGACCTCGGATTCGCCTGGGCGTTCGCGACGCTTGTCGACGATCGCCAATTGCGCATCGAAGCGCTTGGCCAGCGCGCGCGCCCTGACCACGCCGCCGATGTCGGGCGAGACGACGACGACATTGGCGAGCTGCTTGTATTTGGCCTTCACGTCTCGCGCCATGACCGGCACCGAGAACAGATTGTCGGTCGGGATGTCGAAGAAGCCCTGGATCTGGCCGGCGTGGAGATCGAGCGTCAGGACGCGGTCGACCCCGGCGCGCGTGATCATGTTGGCGACCAGCTTGGCCGAGATCGGCGTGCGGCCGGAGGCGCGGCGATCCTGCCTGGCATATCCAAAATAGGGAATGACAGCCGTGATGCGCCGGGCCGAAGAGCGCATGAAGGCGTCGATCATGATGAGCAGTTCCATCAGATGATCGTTGGTCGGATAAGAAGTCGACTGCAAGATGAAGACATCCTCGCCGCGGACATTCTCCTGGATCTCGACGAAGATCTCCTGATCGGCGAAGCGTCTGACGCTCGCTTTCCCCAGCGGGATGTTGAGATAGCGAGCGACCGCTTCGGCCAGCACCCTGTTGGAATTGCCCGCGAAAAGCTTCATGCACCGTTCCTGGTGAAGGATGGAGAGACCTGACAGACTCTCGTGAGCCTTTGATGCGGGCTTTTAGCGGCCCGCGCCGGTATTGCAAGCCTCGTAATTGGGAATCCTTCAGCCGGCTGCATCAAAGGCCGAGAGCATCGCAAGCCGGCAACAGGTCCGCGGGACCGGTTCGGCGCCCGGCAGAATCTCTGAACGCTCCGCCTCTCTGCTTTGATGCAGTTGCGAACGAAATGCCGTTGCGCACTTTCCTGGAACCGTTGCTCAGCCGGCGCCGCCGGTGCCAAGCCAAGCAGCGAACTGGTCGATCGTCTGGTCGGCGATGGCCTGCATGGTCGCGGGCGCGACCGCCGGCCAGCCTTCGCCACTGCCCGCCGAAGCCGACTTTTGCTGGCCATTGATGCGATGCAGCCGGTTGCCGGACGGGTCGTAGATGTCCCAGACATAGATGACCGTGGTGTCCTTGCCTTCGGTCATGGTGGAAAAATAGCCTTTCAGCACATGCGTTGCCGTCTGGTCGGTGCTGCCGACCAGCGTCACGCCACGCTGCTTGGCACGCGTCTGCAGTTCCGCCGTCAGCGGGGCTGCGGCCTCCACCGAGGCGCCGACGATCGGGGCAACCTGGAGCCGGGTCTTGGCCAGGGCGGCAGTCTGAGCCGGCGTGGCGGGTGCCGAAGCTGCCGGTGCCGGAGCCGGCGAGCTCGTCGTCGGCGATGTGGCGGCCGATGCGCCTTGGGCGGCGGGCACGGATTGGGCGGAGCTCGCCGGCGGTGTGATGGCGGACGGCTCCAGCACGTCCTTGGCATTGGTGCAAGCGGTAAGCGCCAGCGCCGCAAGCAATGACACGGTCGTCACCTGCGATCGTCTCATTTGCCTGAAAACTCCCTGCTGGCGAACGCCCCCGCGTGAGCCCATCATTATGGATTCACTGCACGATCAAGTCGAGATCATGGCGCGAGAGCGGCTTCGGCGCCGATTCCGTGGTGAGATAGGTGCGGCCGAGCGTCATCGCGGTCTCGGTTTCTGAGTCCATGATGATCATGTGAGCGAACAGCGTCATGTTGGGCGCGATCGGTTCGGGATTGCCCTGGTAGAACATCGGCATGTCCATCCAGGACGGGGTGAAGCGGGCGCCGACCGAATAGCCGCAGGCGTTCAGGCGGTGCTTGGTGAGATTGTGCGCCTCGAGCGTGCGGGCATGCGCGTCGAAGACGTCGCCGAAAGTGTTGCCGGGCGTCATCGCCTTCTCGACGGCGAGAATGGCGGCGCGGGCGGCATCGAACAGTTCCTGGTGGCGCTTCGAGGCTTTGCCGGTCAGCACCGTGCGCATCATAGGAGCGTGATAGTGGTGGAAGACGCCCGCCCACTCCAGCGTCAGCTGATCGTTCTTGTTCAGCTTGCGGCGTCCGGACTTGTAGCGGCAAAGCAGGGCATCGATGCCGGAGCCGATGATGAACTCGTTGGCCGGGTAGTCGCCGCCGCCGGCAAAGATCGCGCCTTGCATGGCGGCGAGGATCAGCGCTTCGTCGCCCCCCTGCTTGATCAGCGGCAAGGCGGCATCGAGGGCGTCGTCGGAAAGACCTGCCGCCTTCTCCGCCTTGGCGATTTCGGCCGGGCTCTTGAACAGTCGCAGCCGGCCCACGATGCCGGACGCATCGGCGATCTGCCCGAAGGTCTGCAACTGCTCGTCGAGGCGGCGGCCATTGTAAGCGGTGAGCCCGTGCGTATCATATTCGACGCCGATGCGGGCCCCCAGCAAATCGAGGTCGTTGAGCAGGTTGCGCAGGTCGATCGCCGGGTTTGCACCGTCTCGATCGGTCCACAGTGTGATGTTGTCGATGATCGAGGTCTGGCGCGCCTGCCTGAGATCGGCGGAGCGGGTGAGCAACACCATCGAGCCGTCAGCCTTCACCACCAGACACTGGAAGAAGCAGAAGCCGAACGTGTCGTAGCCGGTCAGCCAATACATGCTCTCCTGGGCGAACAGCAGCACGGCGTCGAGCTTCTTTTCGGCCATCTCGATCAGCAGGCGGTCGCGCCGCGCGTCGAATTCCGAACGTTCGAAATGCAGCGCCATTACTCTTTCTCCAAAACGATTGCCGATACCTGCCGCCCGTAATCCGCTTCCCCGCGGTGGGTGGTGCGCCGGTAAGAATAAAAAAGGTCTTCCTCCGCGTAAGTGCAGCGACCGAGCCCTTCAGCGATCACGCCGGCCTTGCGCAGCCGATCGACCGTATATCGGTTGAGATCGAACATCGAGCGGCCCGCATTGGCCGACGGCCTGAAATAGCTGTGGTTGGCGGCGTCGGCCTCAGCGAAGCGGGCGACGAATTCCGGTCCGACTTCATAGTTCTCGGGTCCGATAGAGGGGCCGAGAACAGCGACGATGCGGTCGCGGCGGGCGCCCAAGCCCTCCATCGCCGCAATGGTGTTTTCGAGCACGCCTGTGAAGGCGCCTTTCCATCCGGCGTGTGCTGCGCCGATGACGCGGGCCTCGGCATCGGCGAACAGCACCGGCCCGCAATCCGCGGTCGAGGCGCCGACCGCGATGCCGGGCCGATCGGTGACGACGGCGTCGGCCGTGGGGCGCGGGCCTGCGAAAGGCTCCCGGGCGATGACGGCGTCCGGGGAGTGGACCTGATGCGCAGTCAAGAGATGGTCGACCGAGACACCCATCCATTCGGCGACGCGGCGGCGGTTCTCCGCAACCAGCGCCTGGTCATCGTTCGACCCCATGCCGATGTTGAGGCCACGGTAGATGCCTCTTGAAACGCCGCCGATGCGGGTGAAGTAACCGTGGCGGATGCCTTTCGCCTTCACCTCGTCCAGATGAGGCGACCTTACTGGATCTGGTTTCGTCTGATTCAGCATGGATGGGTTTGTTGTCTCTGGCGGCCATTTCGTCAAGGCGAAGTTCCGGCAAGTGGCCGGACCAGCCTGTATGGGTTTGGGGCCGATGTCAGCCGGCCTCCACCGCCGGGAGGATCGTCAGGACCTTGAAAAGCTTGCCCATGGCGTCGGGGCCGGCGAGGCGTTCGACGGCATCGGAGATGGTCTGCCGGGTCTTGCTGTCCGCACCGGCGCCGAGCGCGCCGGCACGCTCGAGCAGGCCCATGCCGAGCAGGAAGTCACCCTGCGTCGCCAACTGTGCCGCGAGGCCGTGTGTTTGCGCGGTGGCGGCAAGGGCGGCAAAATCGACGTGGGCGGTGAGGTCGGCCTCGCCCGGATTGGCCAGCACATCTTCGTGATCGTGTCTGCGCAAGGCCTGCAAGGTGTCGCCGACACCCGGTCGCAAATAGCCATAGTCGATGAACAGCCCGGCGCCGCTCTGGACCGCGATCCGTTCGGCAATCGCCGACATAAGCGCCGCGCGGGCAGGGGCAATCTCGACGATAGATCCTTCCGGCGCATCAACAGCGTCGTCGGGCAGCAGCGACGGGTCGACCGAGCCGGCACCGGCGAAGAAATGCAACCGGTCGGCGTCATCGAGGCCCACCAGGCGTTCGCGCCAGCCTGCTCCAGTGCGAACGAACTGGCGGATCGACACGGCGTCGAACAGCTCGTTGCCGACGATGATCAGCGGCTGCCGGGGCAGCGCGTCCACGGATTCATGCCAGGCGAGCTTCACCGGCTGGCCGGCAAGGGTCGCCTGCTGGATCTTGGTCAGGCGCGGGCTGGTCTCGACCATGGCAAAGGAGGCGTCGCCGGCGAAAGCCGGATCGAGGCGCAGCAAGGTGCGCAGCATGTCCTTCATCAGCGTGCCGCGCCCCGGCCCGATCTCGGCCACGGTGACAGGCAGCGGCCGGCCGATGCGTTGCCAGGACTGGTAAAGCCAGACGGCGACGAGTTCGCCGAACATCTGGCTGATCTCCGGCGCGGTGATGAAGTCACCGGCGGCGCCGAACGGCTCGCGCGTCGTGTAGTAGCCATGCTCGGGATCGAACAGGCAGAGCGCCATGTATTCGCTGACCGGGATCGGCCCCACCGCGCCGATCAGGTCGACGATGCGGTCCTTCAGCCGGGTCATGCCGCCTGCGGCTGCGTCACCGGCTTTGCGGTTGCCATGGCCCAGATACCGGCGAGCACCATCGGCGTGGAGAGGATCATGCCCATGGTCAGCCAGTTGGTGCCGAGCAGATAGCCGAGCTGCTGATCCGGCTCGCGGAAGAACTCGACGAAGATGCGCGACAGGCCGTAGCCGCAGATGAAAGCGCCGCCGACAAAGCGCGGCGTCTTCAGCTTGAGCCGCGAATGGGTGAGGAAACGCAGCACCAGAAACAATATGAGGCCCTCCAGCAATGCCTCGTAGATCTGGCTCGGATGACGAGTGAACGGGCCGCCATTGGGAAATTCGATCGCCCAGGGCACGTCCGTCGGCCGGCCCCAGAGCTCGGAATTGACGAAATTGGCGAGGCGTACGAGGCCGAGGCCAACCGGCACCCCGGCCGAGACGACGTCGAACAGCGTCCAGGTGTGAATGCCGCGCCTGAGCGAAAACAGCGTCATGGCGAGGATCACGCCGAGCAACCCACCGTGAAAAGACATGCCGCCCTGCCAGACCGCGAAGATGTCGAGCGGATGCGCGATGTAGCGCGGCAAGTCGTAGAAGAGCACATAGCCGGTGCGCCCGCCGAGCACCACGCCGATCGCAGCCCAGACGATGAAGTCGTCAAGATCTTCCGCCTTCATCGGCAGCTTGCCATCCGGCCAAAGCCGCGGATTGGTGACAAGCCGCTTGGCGTACCACCAGGCAAACAGGATGCCGACGATGTAGCCGACGCCATACCAATGCACCGCCAGCGGTCCGACATGGACGATCACCGGATCGATGTTTGGGAAGGGCAGGGAGGCCAGCGGCAGCAGGAAGTATTCGCTCAAACTGGTCTCCCGGTGGGTGATCGATCGGCGCGGACCATGCGGCAGGCTTTTGGCGGGGTCAAGGCAGGCTTCGCTTGCATTCGGCGCCGCTCGCCACTACGTCAAACTCAGCAAGCGAGGATCTGCCATGTCGAACGGACCGAACCGCATTCTCGATGAATTCGCCAAGCTGATGACCGATGCCGCGGGCGCCGCCCAGGGCGTGCGGCGCGAGGTGGAGACGGCCTTCCGGGGCCAGGCGGAGCGCATCCTCAACTCAATGGATGTGGTGCAGCGCGAGGAGTTCGAGGCCGCGCGCGAGATGGCCGTCAAGGCCAGGGAAGACAACATCCTGCTTGCGGCGCGCATCGAGGCGCTGGAGGCAAAGCTCGCCGAATTGACGGGACAGGCCGCACCTACGGCGGCGGCGAAGCCCAAAACGAAAAAATAATCGTAAACTTTTCCACAAAGCGCGATCCGAAAAATCGCTTTGCCGTGAATCGCTTACCGGCATTGCATGAATCTTTGTGACAGCGCCTTTCCACATGCGAATGACGCAGTGCGAAAAATTGGGCTGTTCACGCGACTCCCGATCAATAGACTGAATTTGTTGCATGATTCGAAGCTGGGTCATGCGCCGGGCGGTGGGGTCCGGTTGGGGTCTGTGAAAGCCCCGGCCGTCCGAGTTCTGGACAGGATTGTTCGTCGTGTGTGCCCCGCGGAGCGTGTGGCGCTCCCCTGAACACAGGAAGCATTCATGGAACTCCTCGAACTCGAATTCTCCCGCGAAATCCACCCGGTGGATGTGATCGAGCAGGTGGCGCACAACAACGACTGGGCTTTCGAGCGCGCCGGCGACGACGAGATCTCGATTTCGGTGGCAGGCAGCTGGACCGATTATCACGTCTCCTTCTCGTGGATGGAGGATTTTGAGGCGCTGCATCTGGCCTGCGCCTTCGACATCAAGGTGCCGGAGATGCGCACGCTCGAAGTGATGCGGCTCCTGTCGCTGATCAACGAGCAGATGCTGTTCGGCCATTTCGACCTCTGGGAGCAGGAAGGCGCCATCATGTTCCGGCAGTCGCTGCTGCTGGCCGGCGGGGTCGAGCCGTCGAGCCAGCAGGTCGAGGTGTTGCTGTCGTCGGCGCTCGAAGCCTGCGAATGCTATTTCCAGGCCTTCCAGTTCGTCGTCTGGTCCGGCACGTCGGCCAAGGACGCGCTGTCCAGCGTGCTGTTCGAAACGCATGGAACTGCCTGAACGCCGCCGGGATTTGCAATGAGTTCAAGTGGCGCGCGCAAGCCCGAGATCAGCTTTGCCGATTTCGACCGTGTCGATATCCGCGCCGGCACGATCATCGAAGCCGAGCCTTTCCCCGAGGCGCGCAAGCCGGCATTCAAGCTGAAGATCGACTTCGGCCCGGTGATCGGCGTGAAGAAATCTTCGGCGCAGATCACCAAATACTATGCGCCGGAGACACTGATCGGCCGGCAGGTCTTTGCCGTGGTCAACTTCCCGCCGCGCCAGATAGGCCCTTTCATGTCCGAAGTGCTGACGCTGGGCTTTCCCGACGAGGAGGGCGCCGTGGTGCTCGGCGCCATCGAGCGCAGGGTGCCGGACGGCGGGCGGCTGTTTTAGGATGCATTGATATTGAGGTGAGGGCGGCTTGCGAACGGCAGTCTCCTGCGCTTCCGGTGCTCACATATCCAAAGACGACGCTCCGCTCCGGTTCTCGGAGCCCACCATTCTCAGCTCGGCCTGACCTGAATCTCAACGCATCCTATACGCCAAGGCGTTCACGCCGCGAGCTTGCGCGTCTTTCCCAGCGCTTCCTCGACGACGTCGAGAAACATTTCGGCGCAGGCCTTCCAGCTGTAGCGCAGAGCGCGCTGGCGCGCCTCGGCGCGGTCGACCTGGAGCGCCTTGAGCGCGGCCTCGCCTAGGTCCTCGGACACGGCCCCGCCGATGCCGTCGCCGACGATGTCGATCGGACCGGTCACCGGGTAGGCGGCCACCGGCGTGCCGCTGGCTAAAGCCTCGATGATGACGTTGCCGAACGTGTCGGTGCGGCTCGGAAAGACGAACACGTCGGCCGATGCGTAAATTTCCGCCAGTTCGTCGTTCGGGCGATGGCCGAGAAAATGCGCGTTCGGATAGCGTGCCTTGAGCTTCGCCAATTCCGGTCCCTCGCCGACCACCACCTTGCTGCCGGGCAGGTCGAGGTCGAGGAAGGCGCTCAGGTTCTTCTCGATCGCGACGCGACCGACGCAAAGGAAGACCGGACGGGGAAAGCTCGTCTGCTTGTGCTTTTCCGGCCGGAAATGCTCGGTGTCGACGCCGCGCGTCCAAGGCCTCAGCTTGTCGAAGCCGCGCGCGGCCAGATCGTCCGCCAGCGACCGCGTGGCGACAAGCGTGCCGTG
The DNA here is from genome assembly GCF_003952525.1 of Mesorhizobium sp. M3A.F.Ca.ET.080.04.2.1. Taxonomy (NCBI): domain Bacteria; kingdom Pseudomonadati; phylum Pseudomonadota; class Alphaproteobacteria; order Hyphomicrobiales; family Phyllobacteriaceae; genus Mesorhizobium; species Mesorhizobium sp. M3A.F.Ca.ET.080.04.2.1. The sequence continues at coordinate 5,057,808 of NZ_CP034451.1, forward strand.
TCCGGAATTGTGGAAGTCGCGCAGCCAGTTGTAGGTCCAACGCTCCGGCACCGGCAGGCGGGCGCTGAGATATTCGGGGAAGCGCGTGTGATAGCTGGTGGTGAAGGGGCGGCCGGCCCTGCGGCAATAACGGCGCGCCATGATGCCGAGCGGACCTTCGGTAACGATGTGGATATGGTCGGCCTTGCGCGCATCGATCAGCTGCGCCACGCGGCTTGGCGTGGTAAGCGCCAGGCGGATGTCCGGATAGGTCGGCAGCGGCAAGGTGCGGAAAGTGTTCGGCGTCAGGAAGTCGACCTGGACGTCGAAAGTTTTCAGTGTCTCGGTCAGCCGTTCCAGCGTGTGCACGACGCCATTGACCTGCGGCCGCCAGGCGTCGGTGACCATCAGGATGCGCATGGCTGCCCTTCGCTGGAAAGATTTTTAGCCCAGCCCTTGTGATGGCGGAGCGGCGACCAGGCAGCAGCTTGCGCTTCGCTCCAGCGCACCCGGGCGGGCACGGGATCGAAGCCTGGCGGCAGGGCCGAATCGATCTGGGTCGCGCGCTTCATGCGCGCTCTTGACCATGGTTTCATGACGGGCGGATGACTCCCGTCCTTGCCCCGACTTACGCGGGCACCTTGATCACGGCGCGCAAGCCGCCGAGCGGGCTGTCTTCGAGGCTGATGTCGCCGCCATGGCTGCGGGCGATGTCGCGGGCAATCGACAGGCCGAGGCCGGTGCCGCTGGCATCGAGGTTGCGCGCCTCGTCGAGCCTGAGGAACGGCTTGAACACCTCCTCGCGCTTTTCGGGCGCAATGCCCGGACCGTCGTCGTCGATGGTGACCGTCAGCGAGCCGCGACCGTGATTGGCATCGACTTCGACGGTCTTGGCGTAGCGGAAGGCGTTGCCGATCACATTCGAGAGCAGCCGGGCAAAGGCGTTGGGCCGCACATGCACGGTCGGATCGCCGACAAGCGTTGTCGACAGCTTGCATCTGCGCAGCAAAGCTTCTTCCCCGAGCTTCTGGAAATAGGCTTGCAGGTCGAAGCGGCCGGCGTCTTCCGTAGCCTCACCGCGGGCGAAGGCGAGATAGCCCTCCAGCATCGACTGCATGTCGTCGATGTCCTGGTTGAGCGCGGCCTTGGTTTCGGCCTTGCCGCCGGCCAGCGCCAGCTGCAGCTTGAAGCGGGTGAGGATGGTCCTGAGGTCGTGGCTGACGCCAGTGAGCATCGCCGTGCGCTGCTCGATCTGGCGCTCGATGCGCTCGCGCATCTGGATGAAGGCAAAGCCGGCACGGCGCACCTCCTCGGCGCCGCGCGGACGAAAATCGCGCGGCATCGGCCGCCCTTTGCCGAAGCTCTCGGCAGCCTCGGCGAGCGTGAGGATCGGCCGGATCTGATTGCGCAGGAAGGGAATGGCGATCATCAGCAGCACCAGCGAGGTGCCGACCATCCAGATCAGGAAGATATGGGTATTCGAGGCGTAGGCCTGGCTGCGGCGCACGAAGACGCGCAGGACTTTGCCTTCCAACTGCACGCGGACTTCGACGATGTTAGAATTGCCGACCGTGTCGATCCAGAAGGGTCGGTTGATCTGCCTAGTGATCTCCGACGACAGGGCCTCGTCGAGGATCGAGAAGAACGGTTTTGGGCCGGGCGGCGGCAGCGGATCGGGCGGCAGCAGATCCACTTTCAGCTGCATGCGATCCTGAGCGATGCGGATGATGTTGGCGTAGTCGGCGTCGTGCGGATAGGTCTCCATCATGTCGATGATGGCGGCGATGTCACGCACGGTCGCCTGCGACAGGCGCTGGGTGACCGTCTGCCAATGGCGTTCCATGAAGACGAAGGCGACCACCGACTGCAACAGGATCATCGGGGCGATGACGATGATCAGCGAGCGAGCATAGAGCCGCTTCGGCATGTAGAGCGCGACCAGGCGCCAGAACCGGTTCCAGGCGCGCGGCATCGCTCTTAGCGTGCGCATCGCGAGTTCGCCGTGGCCGCCGCCTTCGGGCTGTTCCAGTTGCGTGGTCGCCATTCGCCCTTCCGCTCGTCGATGGCCGTTCACCAAAGGCCGTCGATGAGCATGTTATTCCACGCTGAGCCGATACCCAATACCGCGCACGGTCTGCAGCCAGACCGGGTTGGACGGATCGCGCTCGATCTTGCGGCGCAGCCGGTTGATCTGGACATCGATCGTGCGCTCGCCGACGTCCGATTCGTCGCCGACGAGTTCGTGGCGCGGTATGGTCTCCCCGGCGCGCGCCGCGAAGATGGCCAGGATCTCCTGTTCGCGGTCGGTCAGCTTCAGCGCCTCGCCGCCGCGCTTCAACTCGCGCTTGGCGATCTGGAATGTATAGGGGCCAAACACCAGCTGCTCGACCTTGGGCGTCGCCGTCGGGCCGCCGCGGCGCAGTATGTTGTTGATGCGCAGGATCAATTCGCGCGGATCGAAAGGTTTCGGCAGATAGTCGTCGGCGCCGGCCTCTAGCCCGGTGATGCGGCTGTCGGTCTCCGAGAGCGCCGTCAGCATCAGGATCGGCACGTTCTTCTCGGCCCGCAACGCCTTGGTGAGGTCGACGCCGGTCTCGCCGGGCATCATCACGTCCAGCACGAGCAGGTCGAAATCGAGCCCTGCGAGCTTGCGCCGGGCCTCGCTGGAATTGCCGGCGACGGTGACGCGAAAGCCATTCTCTGACAGATACTGCTTGAGCAGGTTGCGGATGCGGGTATCGTCGTCGACCACCAGCAGATGCGGCGCATCATCGTCGGGCGCCGCCGGATGATCTACCTTCTCACTGGTCTCCATGGTTTTTCCCCGATGTCTGCGCAGGCACAATGTCGATCTGCGCTCTTAGTTCCGGATTGACCATCGCCTCCAGAAATCTTTCGATCGAAGCGCGTTCGGCGGCACCGGAATCCTCCAATGCAGCACGGATGCGGCGCGACTGTGGCCGGGCGAGCGCTAGCGCCAGGGCGCGGCCCTTGGCGGTGGGGTAGAGCTCGCGCTGGCGGCGGTCGCGCGGACCCTGCAGCTGGACGATATGGTCGGTGTCGATCAACTGCTTCAGCACCCGCGCCAGGCTCTGCTTGGTGATCTTCAGCACGTCCAGCAACTCGGCAACCGTGAGGCCGGGCCTGCGGTTGACGAAATGCAGCACGCGGTGATGGGCGCGGCCGAAGCCGTAATCGGCCAGGATCTGGTCGGGATCGGAAGTGAAATCGCGGTAGGCGAAGAAGAACAGCTCGATGATGGCGAAGTCGATACCGTCCTCGTCGGTGACCGCCGTCCTGATCGGTTTTCCGGCTGCGGGGTTTCGATCCGTCATCTCTTCTCCATGCGAAACGGAAATTATGTCAGCACTGTTGACGTAATTTCCCGGTAATGGTAATTTTTGACAAGCTTTTCGGCGGATTGCGATCGAAAAGGCAAGCGGAAGTCGTTTTTCTGGAACTTCCTGAGTTTGCCATGCTTTGATTATCCGCCTACGCTTGCGGGCACCGGCTGACGTTCCAGACGCCGTCGCGCGGCTGACACGAAACGCTGAACGACACAATGATATGCGGGCCGCGCCCGCGGGAGGTTCCCATGGCATCCGTTCCCTTCGATCAACTGGACGGCTTTATCTGGATGAACGGCGAGTTCGTCAAATGGACCGACGCCAAGATCCACGTGCTGACCCATGGCCTGCATTATGCCAGCGCCGTCTTCGAGGGCGAGCGCGCCTATGGCGGCCAGATCTTCAAGCTGACCGAGCACAATGAGCGGCTGCACGAGTCGGCGCGCCTGCTCGGCTTCAAGATTCCCTATTCGGTGGCCGAGATCGACGAGGCCTGCCGCACGCTTCTGAAGAAGCAGGGTTTCCAGGACGCCTATGTGCGCCCGATCGCCTGGCGCGGCAGCGAGCAGATGGGCGTCTCGGCGCAGAACAACCGCATCAACTGCGCCATCGCCATCTGGCAGTGGCCGAGCTATTTCGATCCGGCGCAGAAGCTCAAGGGCATCCGTCTCGACATCGCCGAATGGCGCCGGCCCGATCCGCGCACCGCGCCCTCCAAGTCGAAGGCCGCCGGCCTCTACATGATCTGCACCCTGTCCAAGCATGCGGCGGAAGCCAAGGGCTATGCCGACGCCATGATGCTCGACTGGCGCGGCCAGGTCGCGGAAGCGACGGGCGCCAACATCTTCTTCGTCAAGGACGGCAAGATACACACGCCGACGCCCGACTGCTTCCTTGACGGCATCACCCGCCGCACGGTGATCGGGCTTGCCAAGGACCGGGGTGTGGAAGTGATCGAACGCGCGATCATGCCGGACGAACTCGAGGGTTTTGAGCAGTGCTTCCTCACCGGCACTGCTGCCGAAGTCACTCCGGTCTCCGAAATCGGCCCATACCGATTCGAGGTCGGCGAGATCGCCAAGACATTGATGAACGACTATTCCGCTGCCGTGCAACCAAAGCACGCGATCGCCGCAGAATAGAAACAGTCGCAGGTTCTGACGCAACGGGGCGGTTTTCGAGCCGCCCCTGTTTGTTTTCACTAGAGAATTCCAGGAATGGTGCGTAGCGGTTTCCGTCCGGAATTGTGCAAAAACAAACACTTAGAGCGGCTCAGCGATTCTGTGCAGAGCTGAGGCGCTCCAGCCAGACTTGGAAAGGAAAGCCATGGGTCAGCTCAACGCCGGCATAGTGCCGGTCACGCCCTTCCAGCAGAATTGCACCATCCTGTTCGACATGGACGACAAGGCCGGCGTCGTCGTCGATCCCGGCGGCGATGTCGACAAGATACTGGCGGTGCTCAAGGACAATGCCATCACCGCCGGGGCGATCTGGATCACACATGGCCATATCGATCACGCCGGCGGCGCGATGGACCTGAAGGATGCGCTCGGCCTCGACATCATCGGACCGCACGAGGCCGACCGGCCGCTGCTTGCCAATCTCGAAAACCAGGCCAGGCGCTTCGGCCTTACCGACCCGGTGCGCAACTGCGTGCCGGACCGTTTCCTCAGCGAAGGCGACATGGTGTCGTTCGGCGAGCATGTGTTCGAGGTGCTGCACTGCCCGGGCCATGCGCCCGGCCATGTCGTCTATTACAACCGCGTGGCTAGGTTCGCCCATGTCGGCGACGTGCTGTTCAGCGGCTCGATCGGCCGCACCGATCTGCCGGGCGGCGATCACGCCGCGCTGATCGCCTCGATCAAGGACAAGCTGCTGCCGCTCGGCGACGATATCGGCTTCATCTGCGGCCACGGGCCGGGCGGCCGCTTCGGTGAGGAGCGACGGACCAATCCGTTTCTCATCTGATCTGCGTAACCGGCAAAGAAAAGCGCCGCTCAATGGCGGCGCCTTTGCTGGGGCAGGGAACTTAAATGTTTAGTTGGCGACGCAGAAATGCTGCTCGCCGTCATTGCCGGTAAAGGTACCGGTGCGCGAATTGAAGGTGCGGTAACGGTCCGAGCAATACTCGTACCAGGCACGGGTCCACGGTTCGGCATAGCGGTCGGCATAGACCACGCGCGGCGCATAGTAGCGGCGGACCGGCGGGTCGACATAATAGCCATCATCATAGGCTGGATCATAATATCTCGGCCCGGGATTGCTGAGCGCGCTGCCGATCAAGGCGCCTGCCGCCAGGCCGACGACGCCGGCCGCGAGCGCATCACCATGGTGGTGACGATGCCAACGCCAGTCATCCGCATTGGCCGCGGAGAAGGTGGCCAAGGTGGTTGCGGCAATGCCCGCGGTCAAAATGGCGGTCTTGAGAATTCGGTTCATTTTCGGTCTCCTTCGCGCCGGCCCGGGTATGTTCGGGGATGCGGACCGGCTTTAGCAAAGATTAATAGAAGACCGTGGCTGAACGGAGGCTGAACGGAATTCGGCTGGACAACTTCGCGGCTTGGGCAAAATCTTACCCGGGCGAGAGCGTACCCGCCTCATCAACCTCCGTCCGATCTGTCCTGAGCCGGGTTAGCTGATCGACAGATTGACGGCCTTCGGACCCTTGCCGCGCTTGTCCGGCTCGGTGTCGAATGTCACTTTCTGCCCATCCTCAAGACCGGGAAGACCCGACGCCTGCACAGCCGAAATGTGGACGAAGACATCCTTCGCGCCATCATCCGGCGTGATGAAGCCGAAGCCTTTGGCATGGTTGAAGAATTTGACGGTGCCGGTCTGCGGCATGGGAAACTCCTTTGATCCCATCAAGTCAGTCTCGGGCCGGCAAATGCCCGAGAGGAAATTTGTCCTTTATTTTAGCGCTATCGGCAAGAGAAAGTTTTCGCTCCCTCGGGCGGGATTTTGCGGCCGCGAAAAAGGCGCGACGGAACCGCCGCGCCTTCGAAATTCAGCCCGGCACTGAAGCCGGTTCACGATCGTGCCGGGCCCTTGATCGCGGGCCGGCGGACAATCAGGCAGCGCGCAGATTGACCGCCTTCGGGCCCTTGCCCATGCGGTCCGGCTCGACGTCGAAGGTGACCTTCTGGCCATCGACGAGGGTGCGCAAACCCGAAGCCTCGATCGCCGAGATGTGGACGAACACGTCCTTGGCGCCGCCGTCGGGCGTGATGAAGCCGAAGCCTTTGGTGGCGTTGAAGAACTTTACGGTGCCGGTCTGGGCCATTGGGGAAACTCCTTCACCCGTATCAGTGTTGTGGTCTGCCCGCTGCCTTGCGCCTTGGGCAAGTCCTGGTGGTTGCTTCGGCAGTCATGCATTTGCGCATGGTCAAACCCCCCGCCGAAATACGGGGCCGTCAGAGATTCACACTATCGGGGAAAGGTCGTCCAAAACGTGCCGCTCTCCGGGTCGCAAATGCCCGAACACGAAATTTATTACACGGAAACGTGATAGTGGCAAGACAACCTTCGCGGGCGGCCCCCGGCACGCCTGACGCTGCCTCTCGAATAGACCTCATATCTGGGGTCAGCGCACGCTCAAGCATAGGTCAGTATAGCCCTCCTGGCGCTTTGATTTTCCGCGGCGCCAAACGTGCAAACTGGAGTTGCAACCGATGTCGGAACGACGAGGATCGGCGTGCCGTGCAGGCTCATACGTCAGGCCAGTCTTGAATCTCCGGCCCGCATGGCTTAGTTCGGCGGGCGGACAAACACGGCAGGTTTCCCATTAACAGAGATCAGAGAAGAGCGGCGGGCGCGAGTGGCAAAGCCGGTTCGGCAAGCCCGCTCGATCCTTATGCGCAGAGAGCGCTGCAACTGCATCAGGCCGGGCGCCGGCAGGAAGCCGAGTCGCTTTACCGGCAGGTGCTGGGACAGAAGCCGGACCACGCCGCAGCGCTGCACTTCCTCGGATTGCTGCTGCATCAGACCGGCCGAAGCGAGGAGGGGCTCGACCTCATAGAGCAGTCGGTGACGCTGCAGCCCAGGAATGCGGACTTCCTCAACAATATGGGGACCGTCATGCGCGACCTCGGTCGTGTCGCTGCCGCCGTCGATTTCTTCCGCGGCGCGGTGGACATCCGTCCGGACCAGCTTGCCGCGCGCGACAATCTCGGCTCGTCGCTGAAACAACTCGGCCAGTTCGAGGCGGCCGAGGAGATCTATCGCGGCACCATCGGCCGCAACCCGTTCCATGTCCGCGCCCGTATCGGCCTTGCGGAAACACTGCAGGAAGCCGGGCGGCTGGACGACGCGATCGCCCTGTTCCGCGAGTCGCTGTCGATCCGGCCCAAGGATGCGGAACTGCTCTACGGGCTTGGCGTGGCCATGATGGAGAAGGGCAAGCTCTCCGAGGCTGCCGATCTTGCCCGCCAGGCGGTGGCGATCGCTCCCGCGATGGCGAAGGCCTGGCTTTTGCTGACGCAAGTCAAGCGCCAGACGGAGCGCGATGGCGAGCTTGCCGGCATGGAGGCCCAGCATAGCAAGGCGCCGCAGGACAGCCTCGCGCGCATGCAGCTCTCCTTCGGCCTCGGTAAGGCCAATGACGATCTGAAGGACTACGGCCGCGCCTTCGACTATTTCGCCGAGGGCAACGCCATTCGCCGCAAGGGCATCGACTACGATCCGGCCAGGACGCGCGATGAGTTCGAGGCGATGAAGGCGGTGTTCGACAAGGCCTTCTTCGACAAGCACCGGCCGAGCGACATCTCCGACGACGCGCCGATTTTCGTGGTCGGCATGCCGCGTTCCGGCACGACGCTGGTCGAGCAGATCATCGCCAGCCATCCGCAGGTGTTTGGCGCCGGCGAGCTCAGCATCCTGAAGACGGTCGTCGGCAAGCAGTTCCCGATGAGCATGCCGGGCGGCTTTCCGTCGGGAATCGCCGACATGCCGGACACGGCTTTTGCCGAAGCCGGGCAGGCCTATCTCGACATGCTGCACACCCGCTATCCGGGCTTCCGTCATGTCACCGACAAGATGCCGGGCAACTTCCTGCTGGTCGGCTTCCTGCATATGATGCTGCCGAAGGCGAAGATCGTGCATTGCGCGCGCGACGCGGCGGCCACGTGTCTCTCGATCTTCAAGGTGCATTTCCGCGGCGACAGCCATCGTTATGGCTACGATCTCGCCGAGCTTGCCGACTTCCACAACCTCTACACCGACATCATGGCGCATTGGCACAAGGTGCTGTCCGGTGTCGTGCACGATGTGCGCTATGAGGATTTCGTCGCCGACCAGGAAGCGCAGACGCGGGCGCTGATGGCCCATCTCGGCCTGCCCTGGGACGACAAGGTGCTGTCGTTCCACGAGACCGACCGTGCGGTGCGAACGGCATCGGCGGCGCAGGTGCGCCAGCCGATGTATCAGGGCTCCGTCGACCTGTGGAAGCGCTACGGCGACCGGCTGAAGCCGCTGCTGGACAGGCTGAGCTAGTCACTCGTCGCCGTTCGGCCGACGCCTCTCGGCTTCGACGAGCATCTCGGCCAATCGCAAAGGATTGTGATCTGCCGACGCTGGCGTTGTCTCGCGCCTACAGCTCGATGAACGGCTGAAAGCCGCCGAAGATCATGCGCTTGCCGTCGAAGGGCATCGTCGCCCAGTCCGCCTTCAAGCGCTCGTCGGCCATCACCTTGGCCATCACAGCGTCGCGGTTCTGCCTGGATGCATAGACGACCCAGGCGAAGATAACGATCTCATCCTCCTTGGCCTGCACGGCGCGCGGAAACGAGGTGAGTTCGCCGTAGGGCACGTCGTCGCCGGTGCATTCGACATAGGCGAGCGCGCCGTGTTCCTTCCAGACGGCGCCGGCCTTTTCAGCCATCTTCTTGTATTGCTCGAGATTTGCCTTTGGCACGGCAAGCACGAAGCCATCGACATAGGACATTGGGGTTCCTTTCTTAGCGACCAACCTTCTCAGGTTCTTGAGAGAAGGCGATGCGAGGTCGAACGAGGATTGCAAGATGCGCCGCTACCTCTCACACGGATTGCCAGCCGAATTGCGAAGGGCTATTCAGGGCGATCCGGCCTCTCAAACTGGGCAGAGGCAGACAAGCCGAGTTTACTTCACCGGCGCATTCATCGCCCAGGCGACGCCGAAGGGGTCCTTCACCTGGCCCCAACGGTCGCCCCAGAACATCACCTGGAGCGGCGTGACGACTTCGCAGCCGGCGTCGACCGCGCGCTTCCACCAGGCGTCGATGTCGTCGCTGCCGAGATGGAGCTGCAGCGTGTAGCCCTGCGCCGCCTGATGCGGATGGCCGTGCTCGGGATAGGCGTCGCCCAGCATCAGCGTCGAGCCGTTGACGTGGAGATGGATATGCATGGTGCGGCCTTGTTCGTCCGGCGGATAGGCAAACACCTCCTCCGCGCCGAAGGCCTTCTTGTAGAATTCGGCGGCCTTGATGGCGCCGTCGACCTGCAAATAGGGGGTCAATCCGCCAAGCACTTTCGCCCGGGGTGGGGTCTGGTCAGTCATCTGCGGGGTCCTCTTCTCGGTTGATTGGCGTTGCGACCATAGGACGGACGAGGCGACACCTATCCTACACGGTCGCGAGGAATTTTTAGAAGGCCTGCGCTGGATGAGCCGGGCAACAACGGTTCGTTAGACCGAAAGGCGCAAAACGAACTTGCATCGGCAGGCTCCAATAAGAGCGCAATTGTCGCGCCGCGAGGGCTGGAGAAGTGGCTAGGCCCGCCGGAGTGCCGGCCGCTCGCTCAACTGGGCGTTTCAGCTACGGAGCGGAAGAACGCCTCCGGGCTGTCGATTTCCATCAGCCGCCGTTTGTCAATCAGCCAGAAGCGGTTGCCGACGGCGCGGATAAAGGAACGGTCGTGAGAGGCGAGCAGACAGCTTGCCTGATGCTTCAGCAATTCTTGTTCCAGCGCTTCCTGGCCGTCGATGTCGAGGTGGTTGGTCGGCTCGTCGAGCAGGTAGAAGTTTGGGTCGGTGAGCCTGAGCGCCAGCATCATCAGCCGCGCCTTCTGCCCTCCAGATAGCGCGCCGATCTTGCGCTCCTGCATCTCGACGGCGACTCCGGCGCCGGCAAGAAGCGAACGGGCGCGTTGCTCGCCGACGTCGAAGGTTCGCGAAAGCATTGCCAGCGGCGTGTCGGCGTCGCCGATGCTCGACAGTGCCTGGTCGCTGTAACCGAGCACCGTCGATGGCGTCACTTTGATGTTCTGCACTGCTCCGGGCTCGACGATGGCGTTGCGGATCATGGCGATGAAGCGCGATTTGCCGACGCCGTTGCGGCCGAGCAGCACGATGCGGTCGTCCTGGCAGATGTGGCGTTTGCCCGTCCTGAACAACAGCGTGCCGTCAGGCATTTCTACCGCCGCATCGTCGAGTGTGATAAGCACTTTGGCGTGGGTGCCGCGGTTCGCCAATCTGATCGCGCCGGCCGAGCGCTCGCGATGTGCCGGGGTGGCTGCATCTTCCAGCTTCTCGGCGCGTTCCTTGAGCTGTTTTGTCTTCACTGTCAGCAGGTCGCTGCCGGAATTGATACCTATGTTGTTGAGCTTGGCGGCCTGGCGACGCAATTGCCGGGCGATCTTCATGTCGCGCTTGAACCTGCGCGCCGTCGAGGCGTCGAGCTCGTCGAGCGCATGTTTGGCGCGAGAATAGGGCAGGGGGAACACCGGCGATTGTTCCGGGCGCAGGAACAGTGTGCGCTTGGTGGTGGCGTCGAGGAAGGCGCGATCGTGGCTGGCGACGATCACCGGCACCTCGCGCGGCAAAGCGTTGAGCCAGCCTTCCAGCTGACTGATCCTGGCAAGGTCGAGATGATTGGTCGGCTCGTCGAGCAAGAGCACGTCCGGATCGGTGACCCAGGCGCGGGCGATCAGCGCCAGCCGCTGCCAACCGCCGCTCAAGGCCCGCATCGGCCGGCCGCGCATTTCCTCGGGCACGCCGAGTGAATCCAGCACCACGTCGACGCGCCAGAGTTCGCTGTCGGGCTGCTCCGGCGGCAAGGCACCGGCGACGACCTGATGGAAGCTGCGGTCGAACAGCGCGCCGGGCACGGACTGCTCAACGCGGCCGACGCGCAGGCCTCTCGACCTGGTGATGTCGCCGGCGGTGGCTTCGACCTCGCCGGCCAGACATTTCAGCAGGGTGGTCTTGCCACGGCCATTGGCGGCGACGATGCCGAGCCGGTCGCCGGAGCCGATGGTGAGGTCGAGGTTGGAAAAGAGCGGCGCACTCATAGTGACGCCGAGCGATCTAAGGCTGATCAGGGCCATGTCGATTTCTCTGGTCTGCCCGGAGAAACTCCGGTTGATGCACTTTGACGGTGTGCCGGCAGGCCATCAGGCCAAACTCGGCGGCACCACGAAGGGCAGACCAAAAATCGAAGCGGGGAAAATCCCGGACCGTCCTGGTCAGCCCTGCAAGCAAGCTCGCAGGGCACAGACAGGGCCGCGCTGACGGTGGTGATCGATAGACACGCAGCCCTCCTTTCCAGACGTTCGAGTTAGGAGGTTGGGTATACCGGGAAGGGGCGAATGGCAAGGGCCATGTCGGCCGGGAACTGGCCGGGTCATAGCTCCCCAAGGAGAGAAGGTGAAGACGCTGTCAGTGCCCTGGGCGCCCCGTCTTGCCGGGCCGGCGTTTCTGTCGACGCTCGTCGGCCGGATCCTCGTGAGAGCCGATGCCGACGCGCTGACGGACAATTGGTTTGTCGTCGCGTTCTTTCGCGCCTCCCTCTGTCCTGCCCGTCCTTCGCTGCGGCTGCGCTGCAGCTCCGGAAGGTGAACCGGACATCTTCCCGATTTGGGGGGAAATCGGCTGGGGATTCGCCGGGACCTTTCCCTCGACGGGCTTTTCCGTGCGGCGCACGGTCATCTCGTCGAGTGAGTTCTTCTTGAACAGCGATTTGCTGGGGTCACCGGGAATGCCGAAGTCGGAGCCGTGCGCCTCGGCGGCCGACTGCTTCTTGAACAACGAGCGCGACACCGCGCCCGCCGGCGTCGGCATGTCGGTGCCAGGCCCCATGTCGTCGATCGAGGGCTTGGCGAAGAGCGGCTTCTTCACCGGCATTGCGCCATCGGCGCCCATCTCGTCGAGATGCGGCTTGCGAAACATGTTGGGCCGGGCAGCCTTCGCCGCCTCTTCGGCGGCGCGTGCTTCGTCGAGCCTGCGGAAACGCTCCTGTTCTTCGGCCGTACGGTGTTTGGCAACGCCCTTGTTGTGCTTGCCCTTCTCACGGCCCGAGGCGGGACTTTGGCCCTCCACCTCGCGCGCCAGCGGGTCGTCGGAGATGGCAAGTTCCATCTCGCGAAGCCGCTTGATCTCGTCGCGGATGCGGGCCGCCTTCTCGAAGTCGAGATTGGCGGCGGCATCACGCATTTGCTTGTCGAGCGCCTCGAGATGGGTCTTGAGGTTGTTGCCGACCATCGCGCCGGCATCGTCGGTGAACTGCGAGATGTCCGCGCGCACATGGTCCTTCTCGTAGACCGAGTCGAGGATGTCGGCGATGCGCGACTTGACCGATTCCGGCGTGATGCCGTTGGCGGCGTTCCACTCCATCTGCTTCTCGCGGCGACGGTTGGTCTCCGCCATCGCGCGCTCCATCGAGCCGGTGATCTGGTCGGCGTAAAGGATGACCTTGCCATCGACGTTGCGGGCGGCGCGGCCGATGGTCTGGATCAGCGAGGTTTCCGAGCGCAGGAACCCTTCCTTGTCGGCGTCGAGGATGGCGACGAAGCCGCATTCGGGGATGTCTAGGCCTTCGCGCAAAAGGTTGATGCCGACCAGCACGTCGAAGGCGCCGAGGCGCAGGTCGCGCAGGATCTCGATACGCTCCAGCGTGTCGATGTCCGAGTGCATGTAGCGGACGCGGATGCCGTTCTCATGCAGATATTCGGTAAGGTCCTCGGCCATGCGCTTGGTGAGGACCGTGACCAGCGTGCGATAACCCTGCCCGGTGGTGTCGCGGATTTCGCCGACGACATCGTCGACCTGGGTCTTGGCCGGACGCACCTCGACCGGCGGGTCGATCAGTCCAGTCGGGCGGATGACCTGCTCGGCGAAGACGCCGCCGGACTGGTCGAGCTCCCAGCCGCCGGGCGTCGCCGAGACCGCGACCGAGAGCGGGCGCATGGCGTCCCATTCCTCGAAGCGCAGCGGGCGATTGTCCATGCAGGAGGGCAGCCGGAAGCCGTACTCGGCCAGCGTCGCCTTGCGGCGAAAGTCGCCGCGATACATGCCGCCGATCTGCGGCACGGTGACGTGACTTTCGTCGATGAAGATCAGTGCGTTGTCCGGCACATATTCGAACAATGTCGGCGGCGGCTCGCCCGGCTGGCGGCCGGTGAGATAGCGCGAATAGTTCTCGATGCCGGCGCAGGAACCGGTCGCTTCCAACATTTCGAGGTCGAAGCGCGTGCGCTGCTCCAACCGCTGCGCTTCCAATAGACGCCCTGCCTTTTCAAGCTCTTGCAGGCGATGTTGCAGTTCCTGCTTGATCGACTTGATAGCCTGATTCAAGGTCGGGCGCGGCGTCACATAGTGCGAGTTGGCGTAGATCTTGACGCTCTTCAGCTCACCGGTCTTCTGGCCGGTCAGCGGATCGAACTCGGTGATCGCCTCGATCTCGTCGCCGAACATCGAGATGCGCCAGGCGCGGTCCTCGAGGTGGGCTGGAAAAATCTCGATCGTGTCGCCGCGCACGCGGAAGGAGCCGCGCACGAAGTTAATGTCCTGTCGCTTGTATTGCTGGGCGACAAGGTCGGCGAGCAGGGCGCGCTGGTCGAGCCTGTCACCGATCTGCATCTGGAAGGTCATCGCCGTATAGGTCTCGACCGAGCCGATACCGTAAATGCAGGAGACCGAGGCGACGATGATGACGTCGTCGCGTTCCAGCAGCGAGCGCGTCGCCGAGTGGCGCATGCGGTCGATCTGCTCGTTGATCGAAGATTCCTTCTCGATGTAGGTGTCGGTGCGCGGAACGTAGGCCTCCGGCTGGTAGTAGTCGTAATAGGAGACGAAATACTCGACCGCGTTCTCGGGAAAGAACTTCTTGAACTCGGCGTAGAGCTGCGCGGCCAGTGTCTTGTTGGGCGCCAGGATCAGCGCGGGGCGCTGCGTCTCCTCGATCACCTTGGCCATGGTGAACGTCTTGCCGGAGCCGGTGACGCCGAGCAGCACCTGGGTGCGGTCGTTCTGGTCGACGCCCTCGACAAGGTCCTTGATCGCGGTCGGCTGGTCGCCGGCCGGCTCGAAGTCCGAAACCATCTTGATGGCGATGCCGCCCTCGGACTTTTCCGGCCGGGCCGGCCGGTGCGGCGTCCAGAGCTGGCCGTCCTTGTGCAGCGGGTTGCCGGATTCGATCAGCGCCGAAAGGGCGGCGACCGTGGCGGTGACGCCGCTGGACGAAACCTGCTCGGCGTCCTCCAGGCTGATATCGAGCCCGGCGACCGGGTTGAGGCCGGCGGCCGCGCGTTCCTTCGCGGAGGCGGCGCCGCCCATCGAAGTGCCGCGCGCGGTGCGCCCGGGGGCAGCGGAGCGTTCGGGGATCTTCTTGGGCGTTTTCGCCTTCGGCTGTTTTTCCGCCTCGCGCTCGATCTGCCCGGCCCAATCGGCGATCGAGCCGGTCAGCGGCGCGCCCGCGAACTCGGCCTGAGGTGCTTCGGAAAAGCCGCCACGTTCCAACGGTTCGGCGGCGTCGAGGAATTCGGTCAGTGGGCTGCGCCGCTTCGGCGTGCCATGATCGTCCGGCGCCTGGGACGGCGTTTTCTTGTCGGGGAGTTTGGCCATGGGCGGAATATGGGAGGACTCGCCCGAAATGGAAAGAGCGGAGTGGTGAGGCAAGCTACCGGCACCGACGCTGCTGACAGAGGGCTGTCAGGAGTGGTGTCGAGCAGCTACGCCACCTTCAATTGAACCACAGCGCGAAAGTCAGGAAGCCGGCGCCGCCGAACTCATGCTGTATCTGATCGAAGTCGTCGCTGGTGAGGATCTTGCCGCTCTCGAGATAAGGCGCGATGGCTGGGCCGGTGATCGACAGAACGAGGTCGAAGGGTTTCGGCTCGTCGAAGAACCGCTTCATGTTGATGCCTTTGCCGGCGATGCGGAAATGCGGCAGCAGCACGCGACCTTCCAGAAGGTCCTCGGCCAAAGTTAAAGTGGCGAGCCATGCCTGCAACTGCTCCTCGCCGACCTCGAGGCCGGTGAGAGGATTGAGGCCCTTCTGCTGCGGACCCGGCAGCCATTCGCGGTCATTGTCCGTTTCAGCGCGGATGGCTTTCCAGTCCTCGCGCGAAAGCCGGATCATCTCCAGGAGATGGCGACGCGCTGCTTGCCGACGCTCCGGCTCGATCACCGGCCAGTTGACGAGATGCACCAGCGAGATGAAGTCAGCGAAGCGCCATTCCGACGAGAAGATGTTGCCGCTCATGCCACCGTCCAGCGGCACGAGCGAATCCTGCAGCGGCAGTCGCGCGCGCGGGAAGAGCATGTGGAAGGAGCCGTCGAAGGCATTGCGGAAGTCATGCGCCAACCAAAAATCGGCCTGGGCCATCAGGAACTCGGCGTAGCCCTGAAGCCAGTAGCCGTCGGCGCGGTCGAACCGGAAAGTGAGTGAAGGGACGGCAGAATCCGGTGTGCCGCCGCGCGACAGGGCAGCCATGATCGCTGCGGCACTCTCATCCGGTGCGATGTTGCCGTCCTCGTCGAGATCGATGCCGACGCGCGTGAGGTCGACCACCATGCCTATGTCGGCATCGCCGGGCACGGAGCCGAGCGTAGCGGCGGATTTCTCCAGCCGGTCGCGGAAGGCAGCCAGGATGGCGCGGAATTGTTCATAAGTCAGCGGCTGCGGGTTGGGATTGTCCGGCACCGGAAGCCGCATCAGCGGCAGCATGAAGGACTGCGGGCTCTCGAAACCGTGGCGGTGAAGGCCACTCGCCAGGATTTCCAGGGCGGTGAAGAATTCGCCGGCGCCGGCGGCATAGGCCGATGCCGGACTGCCAGGAGCTGCAGCCTCCAGCGCGGAAAGAGCGGAGTTCCGCTCGGAAACGGTCTTCGCCTCGAACAGTGTTTTGGCGGCCCCCGGCATTTCCGCAGCGACCGAGGAGATCGGCAAGGAAAAAAACAAGGCGACAACCACCAGGCCGACCGTGCGCGTCATCGTCATTCTCCATTCACAACGCAGCCAACATACACCTGTTTGGCCGTTGATGCCTGTCGGGAGGTGGATCTGCGCCTGGTGTTAACCGAACGCCTGCCCGTGGGACCGCTTCAACCGCTCGGAGGAACCGTCTACACAAGGCAAACGAATGGGCATCGCGTGTCGAACTATCCGCTTTCCTACAAGCTGTCCTGGCTGCCGCGTTTCCTGAAGCCGTCGCTTGGCGGCGACAGGCATGGGTTCGCAGTCTCGTCCGCAATGCTGATCGATCCGCCGCCAGTGCAAAGGGTAAGGCTTGCTTTCATTGGCGACATTTCGGCGGTGGCCAACAGCGGCACGCCGGAATTCGATCCGATGATCTCGGCGCTGCTCGCTTCAGCAGATCTGGTTATCGGCAATTGCGAGAGCCCGATCGTCGAGCGGCCACGAGCGGTCCTGGGCACCAGGCTCGGAGCCCGCCACGCAATGACCGAACGCTTCCTGGCTGATGCGGTTGCGGCTGCTGGGATCGCCCGTGACAAGCTGGTCTTGTCGCTCGCCAACAACCACGCGCTCGACCAGGGAGTCGTCGGCTTCGAAGAGACGGTTGCGGCGCTCGACAGGCTGGGCATCCGCACCATCGGCACCGTCGCGGGCGGACAAGTCCAGCGCCTCGCGGCTGGGCCGCTGTCGATCGGCTTCGCGGCCTTCACGCTCTGGCGCAATGCCGGGGAAGAGGCATTCCAGGGTCGAGTTTCGATGGCGAGCGACCCGGCTGAATGGCCGCGCGAAGCGCTCGCGGAACTCGACCTTGTGTGTGCGGTGCCGCACTGGGGCTGGGAGTTCCGTCACTTTCCCCGGCTAGGCGAGCGGGAACTGGCTAGACGGCTGGCGGGGCATGGCGTCGGCCTGATCGCCGGTCATCACGCCCATGTCGTGCAGCCGATCGAACGGATCGGCCGCAGTCTGGTGGCCTACGGCCTGGGCGATTTCCTCGGCACCGCCTTTGCCAGGCAGCCATGGCCGGGTCGCATCGGCTCGATCCTGGTCGTCGACATCAGCGCCGATGCCGGAACGCGCGGTGCAATCGCCGCCTACCGCATGCATTTCTTCATGCGTCTCCGCGCCGGCGACGATGAAAGGCTGGTTGCGCTGGAAGGGCTGAAGGGGGACTTGAAACGCAAAGCCGAAACGCGCCTTGGCGTGATCTTTCCAGGCCCGCGGTCTTGAATGCAGATCCGCCAGGCATGGCGATTTTCGCGTGAAAAGCCGCTATGATGGCCGTTGTCCGGCAGCGGTTGGGGGGAAGCCATGGAAGCAGCGGATTTCATGCCGAGCGAGGCGGTCATCGCCGGCATCAGGCGCGACATCGAGGCCTATGAGGCGAAGCGGGCCACGGCCTACCGGCAGGTCCGCTGGCGGGTGCCGCTGTTCCTCGGCCTGCTCGTCCTCTTTATCGGCGTTGTCGCCTGGCTTTTCAGCAAGCTAGCCGATCCCAACGAGCGATGGTTCTCGACTCCGCATGTTTTTCTCTATTTCGGCGGGTTCGTAGCGGCGATGCTGCTCTATTTCCAGGCGATGAAGCCGGCAACGCGGCTGCAGCAGTCCTTCCGCGACACGCTCCTGCCGATGATCTTCGGCTTCGTGCGGGAGGTGCGCTACCAGCACGGTGCGCGGCCGAACTCCTTCGACAGGCTGCCGCGCGAGACGGTCGGCGCCTTCAACCGGCAGAGCTTCGACGACACTATATCGGGGCGCTACGAAAATTTTCCGTTTGAGCTTTTCGAGGCAAGGCTGTCGGAAGGATCCGGCAAGAGCGAAAGGACGGTCTTCAAGGGCGTTGTCGTCGCCTTCGAAACCATCGAGCCATTCCCGGGCATGCTGGTGGCGGCGCGCAAGGCCAACAGGGTGGTCGGTTTCTTCCGCGGCATATTCTCGAACAGACTGCAGGAATTGACCTGCGGCGTGCCTGAACTCGACGATGTCTACGAGTTCCGCACCGACAATGTCGAAGCGGCACGGCCTCTGGTCACAGGGCGACTGGCGCAGGCCCTGACCTGGCTTGTCGAGACCTCGCCGCAGGATCAGGCGAGAGTGGCGCTGAACGGCAGCGACGGCTTCCTGTTGATGCCGCGAGCCAAGAACTTTTTCGAACTGCCGGATATTTCGATGCCGATCGACTACAACACGCATGTCGCGCCGATGATTGCCGACCTCGGCACGATGCTGGCGACGGCAGCGCTGGTGCGCAAGATCGGAGCGCGGGACGAGCAGATCGGATAAAGCGCCAGTTCAGCAGTCGAAGCCGAATTTGCTGCGCATATAGTCCGCCTCGTCTTCCGACATCCTCTTGAGCATCACGCAGACGGTGAAGCTGCCGACCTGGTGGCCCGCCTTTGTGTATCCCCAGTCGGAGATGTCATTCCTGGTGAATTCAATGATCTGGCCGAGCACCACGGTGTGGACCTCGGCGGGCTGGTTCGACAAGATTCCGACGAAGCCGGTTTCGGTGCGGCGGAAGGGCACGACCCAGAAATGTTCGGTGACGTTGCCGTCCTTGATCTTGACCTTCAGCTTGAAGCGCGAGGTGCCCGGCGGCGGCGCGTCGGCGAGGGCCAGGAACTCGTCCAGGCTGGCAAGCGCCTTTTGCGTGGCCGCCGCCATTTCCGGATCGCCGGGGGCAAAGATTGTGACGTGATCGTCACTCGCATCGGTGGCCTGCGCCCCGGCCGGCTGCGAGGCAAACACCCACAGCAGGCACAGTACGGCACGAACGGCAAATCTCATGAAACGGTCCCCCTCCCGGATGCGCGGATCATCCAGCATCGAGCCGGAATTTTCAACCGAAGCGAAGCTTCATGCCAATGATGGCGATCACGAACAGGAAGGTGATGCCGTTGGCCAGAATGACCGGCCACGACGCAATCATCACGCCGTATAGCGTCCACAGGAAGACGCCGGTGGCGATGGAGCCGGTGGCAAAGAGCGAAATGTCGCCCGCCCGCCGCTCGCGTGCGACCTTGGCGACCTGCGGAATCCAGCCAAGCGTGGTGATGAGCGCGGCCAGCGCACCGATGAATTCAATTGCGGGATGCAAAGCGGGAAACTTTCGATAAGCACGATTGTGCTGCGCAGCATATGCCAGAGCGGGCGAGTCCTGGAAAGGACTTCGTTCGGCTGGACCAACGAAGGGTTCGTTGGTTCTAGGCGCCTATAGCCCACTCGGCAGCAGCCCGGCCAGCCAGTTCGCCGAGCGCTTCGCCATGTCTACCGTCGCCGAGGCGGCGCGACCGAGATCGGTCTTGACCACTGCGTAGCCGGCTTTGGTGCGGTAGAGCACGGCGCTGCCGCCGTCGAGCGCAGCCTCGAAGGCAACCGGTCGCGCGGCTTCGGTCTCGCTGGCCGTCACCGTCGCTCCGAGGGGCACGCTTGGGCGATGGCTGAGTTCTGGCGGCAATGGAGCGGTGGTCTCGACGGTGCTGTCGACCGGCTTCAGCTCCGGTCCCGATGCTTTCGCGGCGAGTTCGGAGGACGATGCCGAGCCCTTGGTGCGGCAGATGCCCGAAACCAGCGGATAACCGAAGTTGCGCTGGTGCAGCATCTGGCTCTTCATCGCCGCCTCGCAGTCGGCGATCGTCGCCCATTTGGCTGGCGTCTCGCCAATAAATTCGCAGAGCTTGGCGTCGCAGTCGCAACCGACAATGGTCATTGCGACAAGGGCGGTCTTGATCACGGTCCTGTCCCTTCGGATTCCTTCGCGACGATCAATGGCCGTCGAACAAGGCGGGATTTGGCCGCGATTATGAATTGTGCATGACGGCGCGGTGCTCGGCCTCCGACTGTTGCACGATAGCATCGGCAGCAGCCCAACCGCTAAGGATGCAGGGCGTGAAACAGCGAGAGATCACGGACCGGGCAGGACCGAAAGACAGTCGGCGCTGGGATCTCTCCCAGCGCCTCCCTGTCAGATCAGGATCCGGTCTCGGCAGCAACTCCCGAAAGATGTCGCGCCAGGCCAGCCTTGATTTTGACGGCCCTGCCAGTCGCCACCCAGGGCGGCGCCCGTTCCAGACCACGCCGAACTCCACTCTCGCGAGCTTCGCTCAGCGCGCCATCGAAGGTTTCACCGCCTTCATGGCAGCATCGGTCCGCCGTCGGCGTTCGCACGCTTTCCGCGGCCCCGTATGCATCCATCCCTCCAACAGGCGAACCTGCTCTTGATCAGGGCCATACGGGCCTCAGGAAATCCGCCTTGCGCTTTGCCTTTCGGCGGGGCGTCAGGTAGCCGCCTGAGATGGGTTGAATGTACGCCGGGTAAGGGCCTTGCGGAATGCCCGCGAAGCTGTGGATAGCGGGATTATCGGGGACCATCGTGAACAAGTCCACCGACTCAAGCTCCGAACCGCTTGGCCAGCCTGCTCTCGTTATTCTGCGGCCCCTGGACACTGGAGCCTTGCCCTCCCAGCCGGCCCGCGTTTCAATGCCGGCAAAGGAATTGCCGGGGCCGCTCCAGGCTCTTGATGATGCATGTCGCTGATCCAAACCGCCGTACGGTTTCGAGCGACACTGCTTCGGGGAGGTGCGTTTGAAGGTCGGAGTGGTTCTCAATCCGATTGCCGGGGGCGGCAGGCTCAAACACCATTGGCCGGAGGCGGCTGCATCGCTCAACAGGCATTTCGGCGAATTCGATCTGCGCGAGACACAGACCAGCGGCGATGCGGAACGGCTGGCGATCGACCTCGCGGCCAATGGCTGCGAACTGGTGATCGCGGCAGGCGGCGACGGCACAGCCAGCGAGGTTGCCGACGGCCTGCTGCAGGTCAAGCAGGAGAGCGGGCGCACGAGCGCGCTCGCGCTCCTGCCCTGCGGCACGGGGATCGATTTCGCGCGAGGGCTCGGCTTGCCGCGCGGCATCGACGCCACGCTGAAGCACATTGCGGAGGCCGACACGCGAAAAGTCGATGCCGGGCGCGTCTGCTATATCGATGATCACGGCGCGCTGGCCAGCCGCCACTTCATCAACATCGCCAGCCTCGGCCTCTCCGGCGCGACGGACCGCGCGGTCAACGCTGACAAACGCAAGGGCAGGGTCTCAGCCAAGGCGCTGTTCTTCTGGCGCACGGTGCTGGAGTTCATGCGCTACCGCTTTCAGAATGTCAGGATCACCATCGATGACGGCGATGCGGTCGAGGCGCGCATGGCGCTGGTGGCGGTAGCCAACGGAAAGTTCTTCGGCGGCGGCATGATGATCGCGCCGGACGCCGACCTCTCCGACGGAGAGTTCGACATCGTGATCGTTCGGGCGGCGAACAAGCTGGGGCTGATCCGGGACATTCGCCTGCTCTATGGCGGCCGTCATCGCAACCATCCTGCGATCGCCATATTGCGTGGCCGCAAGGTGCTGGTGGAACCGGTGGGCGATGCCGAGAAGAACGGCGCCCTGGTCGACATAGACGGCGAGTCGCCGGGGCGGATCCCGGCAACCTTCGAGATCCTGCCCGGGGCGCTGACGCTGAGATGTTGAATCAACTCCCTCTCGGGCAGATTCCGCGAGCGCCGCTAGCTTGCTGAAATGGCTGGCAAAAAATTTGCCGGCTATGGCTGCAGCGTGGCCGGAAAGCCCGGAGCGCGAAGCTCGGTTCCGACCGCATCCTCGAGCAGCTTGACGATCTGCGTCGACCAGGCGTCGCCGCCATAGGTCCGCTTGCCCTGCTCGAAAATGGCGTTGACGCGAGCGGCGAGATCGAGCGGGACGCCGAGATCCTTGCCCATGGCAAGCGCGAAGCCGAGATCCTTCAGCGCCAATTCCATGGTGAAGCCGATGTCGTAGGAACCGTTCAGCACCAACTGGCTCTCGGTCTCATGAACGAAGCTGTTGCCGGAGGAAGCGACGATGGCGTGGTAGGCTTGCGCGAGATCGAGCCCGCCCTGCTTGGCCAGCATCAGCGCTTCGCCGGCGGCAACGAGGTGGATGAAGGCCAACATGTTGGTGATGACCTTGATCACCGCCGCGGAGCCGACCGGGCCCATCAGGAAGGACTTCGCGCACATTGCCTCGATCGCCGGCCGGTGCCGCTCGTAGAGCGCGGCATCGCCGCCGACCAGCGCGGTGATTCTTCCTGCCGCCGCCAGATGCACGCCGCCGGTGACCGGACATTCCAGCGTTTCGATGCCCTTCGCCGAAGCCAGTTCCGCCAGCCGCAGGATCTCGTCGCGGCCGTTGGTCGACATCTCGATCCAGGTGCCGCCCGCGGGCAGGCCTTGAAGCAATCCGTCGGGGCCGGCGAGCACCGCCTCGCTCACTCTTGGAGAGGGCAGGCAGGTGATCGCATTGCCGGCACAGGCGGCCTCGGCAGGACTGACCGCCGCCGTGGCGCCGAGCGCAACAAGACGCTCTATCGCCGCTGGCTCGCGATCGAAGACGGTGACGGTAAAGCCGTTGCGCAGCAGGCTGGCGGCGAGATTGCCGCCGAGATGGCCAAGGCCGATGAAGCCGTAGGCGAGGCGCGCGGTCACGGCATCAGCGGCGTCTGCATCATCTGCAGATGCAGGTCTTTGCCGTCATAGGGATGCGCCTCGCAGACCGCCTCGTTGAGCTCGACCCCGAGACCCGGCTCCTTCGACGGGATGACGTTGCCGTCCTGCCATTCAATCTTTTTCTTGAGCAGCGTGGCGTGAAAACCGTCCCACTGCTTCAGTGATTCCAGGATGAGGAAATTGGGCAAGGTCACCGCGAGCTGGATGTTGGCGGCGCCGACGATCGGCCCGCAATAGCAATGCGGCGCGACCTGGATGTGGTAGGCCTCGGCCATGGCGGCGATCTTCTTGGTCTCCAGGATGCCGCCGGAGCGGCCAAGGTCCGGCTGCAGGATGGTCGCGGCCCGGTTCTCGATGATGCGTGCGAACTCGAACTTCGTCGTCAGCCGCTCGCCGGTGGCGATCGGGATCGACGTACCGCGCGCGACCTGCGCCATCACTTCAGGCATGTCAGGCGGCACCGGCTCCTCGAACCACAGCGGATCGTAAGGTTCGATCGCGCGCGCGAGCCGCAGCGCGCCCGAAGCGGTGAACTGGCCATGCGTGCCGAACAGGATGTCGGCCCTGGTGCCCACCGCCTCGCGGATCGCCTTGACCATGCGCGCAGAGAGGTCGATGTCGACAAGGCGCGGCTGGTGCCCGTCAAAAGCGGTGTAGGGGCCGGCTGGGTCGAGCTTCACGGCGTTGAATCCCTGCTCGACATATTCCAGCGCGCAGGCGGCGGCCATGTCGGGATCGTTGTAGACGTTCTTGCCGCGCGCATCCTCGGAATGAACGCTGCCGGTTTGCGGATAGAGATAGGTGTAGGAGCGCAATGTCTCGTGCACCCGGCCGCCGAGCAGCTTGTAGACAGGCTTGTCCGCTTCCTTGCCGATGATGTCCCAGCAGGCCATTTCGAGCGCCGAGAAGCAGCCCATGCCGGACACGTCGGGGCGCTGGGTGAAGCCGGAGGAATAGACGCGGCGGAAGAGGTTCTCGATGTCGTGCGGGTCGCGGCCGACCAGATAACGCTCGGCCATGTCCTCGATCATCCTGGCGGTCACATGGCCTGAGAAGGTCGCGTTGTAGGCCTCGCCGTAGCCGACCACGCCGCCATCGGTGGTGAGCTTGACGAAGATGAAATACTTGCCGCCGATGCCGGGTGGCGGATTGCCGACAACCCAGGTCTTGACGTCGCTGATCTTCATTTCTGATCCTCCAGAACCAGCTCGGCGCCTTTCCATCCGGTGAGGATCGAGGCGGCGTTGGTGTTGCCGGTGATGTTGTCGGGAAAGATCGAGGCGTCAATGACGCGCAGGCCGCTCAACCCGTGCACTCGGAGCCGCGGATCGACCACGGCGCGCGCGGCGTCCGGCCCCATGCGGCAGGTCGAGACGGGGTGATAGACGGTGCCCGAACGCTTCCTGAAATCCTGAATCAGATCGGCATCGGAAGTGATTGAGGGTCCAGGCAAAACCTCTTCCTCGATGATCTCGGCCATTGCCGGCATCGAGGCGATCTTGCGCACGAATTTCACCGCCGCCAGCATCTCGTCGACATCGGCATTCGTCGAATAGGCATTGGGCGTGATCCGTGGATAGTCGCGCGGATTTTTCGAGCGGATCATGATCTCGCCGCGGCTCGACGGGCGGCAGTTGGAAAGGCCGATGGAAAAGCCCGGCCATGGATCGGGCGTCAGGATCGGGCGCTCGCCGCTCTTCGGAATGACCGTGGAGAAGGCCTGGAAATAAAGCTGCATATTAGGGCGCGCCAAGGACGGGTCAGTGCGGAAGAAGCCGCCGGCATTGTTCATCGACAGCGACAGCGGGCCGGAGCGCAGCAGGATGTATTGCATGCCGACCAA
Organism: Mesorhizobium sp. M3A.F.Ca.ET.080.04.2.1; assembly: GCF_003952525.1. Taxonomy (NCBI): domain Bacteria; kingdom Pseudomonadati; phylum Pseudomonadota; class Alphaproteobacteria; order Hyphomicrobiales; family Phyllobacteriaceae; genus Mesorhizobium; species Mesorhizobium sp. M3A.F.Ca.ET.080.04.2.1. The sequence continues at coordinate 5,082,677 of NZ_CP034451.1, forward strand.
GAGCTTGCCCCACCAGGGGCGCAGGATCTGGTTGAGCGTCGGCAGCTTGCCCTTGAAGGTGTAGTTGATGCCGACATGGTCCTGCAGGTTCGCCCCGACATTCTCGTTGGCGTGGACAACCGGGATATCCAGGCTGCCAAGCAGCGCCGAGGGACCGACGCCGGAAAGCTGCAACAGTTGCGGTGAATTGATCGAACCGCCCGACAGAATGACCTCGCGGCCGGCGCGCGCGGTTCTCGTCTCGCCGTTCTGCTGGTACTCGATGCCGACGGCGCGCCTGCCTTCGAACAGGATTTTCGTCGCCAGCGCGTTGGTCTCGACGCGGACGTTGCCGCGTTTCATCGCCGGACGCAGGAAGGCGCGGGCTGCGGACATGCGGCGGCCGTTCCTGGTTGTGATCTGGTAGACGCCGACGCCTTCCTGGGAGGCGCCGTTGAAGTCTGGATTGAGCGGCAGGCCGGCCTGCTGGGCCGCCGCCAGGTAGCGCTTGGTCAGCGGGTGCACCGCGCTCGAGCAATCGGTGATGTGCAAGGGACCGCCGACGCCACGCCACTGGTCGGCGCCGGCTTCGTTGTCCTCCAGCGCCTTGAAGGCGGGGAGCAGGTCGTCATAGCTCCAACCGGGATTGCCGGCGGCGGCCCAGGCGTCGAAATCCTCGCGCGCGCCGCGGATGAACACCATGGCGTTGATCGAGCTCGAACCGCCGAGCAGCTTGCCGCGGGGCCAGTGGTCGGTATTGCCGGCAAGACCGGCGTCGGGCTCGGCCTTGTAGTTCCAGTTGACGGCCGGATCGAAGAAGGTCTTGCCGTAGCCGAGCGGCATCTGGACGTAGAACCTGCGATCGGTTCCGCCGGCCTCCAGCACCAGCACCGAGAAGCGGCCCGAGGCCGACAGTCTTTCGGCAAGGACCGAGCCGGCCGAGCCGGAGCCGACGATGATGAAATCATAGGTCTGCATGATGGGCGGGCGGGCTCCGAAATCCGGGGCCTAGCCTAGACATTGCCGGCTTATGGCGTCGCCGTGGCTTCCGGCATGGCTTGTGAAAAAAGCGACCGAGTGAGCGGTGCGCTTTTCGCTTTCAGCAAAGCTTGCGACATTGCAACCGCATTGCTACGGCTTCGGGAAAGCAGCGGCTGAAGGACCTCGCATGGTACACTATACGGATGGAAAGCCGCTCGGCGACCTGACGCTGAGGACGCTGGCCATGCCGTCCGACGCCAACGCGGCCGGCGACATTTTCGGCGGCTGGGTTATGGCGCAGATGGATCTTGCCTGCGGCATCCGCGCGGCCGAACGGGCCAAGGGCCGCGTGGTCACGGCCGCAGTGAAGGAAATGTCCTTCGCCAAGCCGATGAAGATCGGCGACACGCTCTGCATCTACACCCATGTCGAGCGCGTGGGCCGCACCTCGATGACGCTCAAGGTCGAGGCCTGGGCGCAGCGTTATCTCTCCGACCTGATGGAAATGGTCACCCATGCCGACTTCGTCATGGTGGCGCTGGACGGTGAGGGCAAGCCGAAGCCGGTTCCGGCTGAGAGCTGATCGCGAGATTCCTGCGGGTCAGGTAACGGCATCGGCGACGCCCGCGTGATGCTCTTCACAGTCGGCATCGCACATTTGCGTGACCATGACCGCCTGGCACGGCAGGAAGACAGTGCGTCAACTATCGCTGAACAACGTGGTCGCAGCGACGCTTGCGGCAGTGTTTTGCCTGCTCGAAGCGACTGCCTATACGCAGATCAAGGAAGCCGACGGCCACATGGGCTGCGTCTCCCGAGGCCGGGGCATTGGCACGCCGGCGGGCAGCTGTGCAATCTGCCCGGCGACGATTTTGCGAGGACCGGCAGGAGCGGCAAGCGATTGTGTCAGGGGCGAGCAAGCAGCGAACTCTGCGATCGACCGGCCGGAGCTTGGAATGACGCCGGACCGATGGCCTATGCAGGTCGGAGCATCGAACCCGCAAGACGATTGATACAGCACAGGGCGCTAGGCCTAAGTCGTTGGAAAGAAACGGCCGTAGCTTTGCATTTCATCGAATTTCGCGCGCGCGGCCTTGACCCTTTGAGTGTTCTTGCGCGCCCATTCGCCGAGCGCGCCGACGGGCACCAGCAGCTCGTGCCCGAGTTCGGTGAGCTCGTAGTCGACACGCGGCGGAATGGTTGGAAACACCTTTCGCGTGACGAAGCCGTCGCGCTCCAGACCACGCAAGGTGGTGGTCAGCATCTTCTGCGAAATGCCGCCGACGGCCGCGCGCAATTCATTGAAGCGCATTGCTCCGCCGCCCAGCTTGCCGACCACCAGAACAGTCCATTTGTCGCCGACCCGTTGCAGGATTTCCGACACGGCCCGGCAGTCCTCGGTGTTGTACGGGTGCCTCGGTAACAAAAATGTGCCTCCTTGCATCGCGCTTTGTCAGTATCACATATAGCGCCGGTATCCAAACGATACCTAAAATACCGCAAGGAGAGTCCCGTATGTCCAAACCCAAAATCGCCATCGTCGTCGGTTCGACGCGCGCCGCCCGCTTCGCCGACGTGCCGACGCAGTGGATCGCCAAGATCGCCAGGACCCATGCCGACATCGATGTCGAAGTCGTCGACCTGCGCGACTTTCCGCTGCCCTTCTTCGACGAGGTCGCATCCTCCGCCTGGGCGCCGTCGCAGAACGAGGTGGCGCAGCGCTGGCAGAAGAAGGTGGCCGAGTTCGACGGCTTCATCTTCACCGCCGCCGAGTACAATCACGGGCCGACAGCGGTGCTGAAGAACGCCATAGACTATGCCGCCAATGAGTGGAACAAGAAGCCTGCCGGCTTCGTCGGCTATGGCAGCGTCGGCGGTTCGCGCGCCGTCGAGCAGCTGCGCCTGCATGCCGTCGAGCTGCAGATGGCGCCGGTCAAGTCGGCCGTCCACATCGCCTGGGGTGATTTCCTGGCCGTTCGCCAGGGCGAGAAGAAGCTGGAAGACATCGAGCATCTGAACCAGTCAGCCGCAACTCTGATCAACGATGTTGCCTGGTGGGCCAAGGTGCTCAAGGCGGCCCGTGCCGCCGATGCGATCGCCGCGGAAGCCAAGGCGGCCTGAGCCGCCGATCAAGTTTATCCTCCCAAGGGATACAGGGCGGCGCTTGCGCCGCCCTTTTCATTTCCGGGGAGTGGCCAACTCGCCGGATGACGCATGCGGCCGATCAAACTGCCGGGTGCGACGGGCTCACTCGTCGCGCTTTCCTACAGCCAGCCGCCCGAAAAGCCGGCGCGTCGCAGCCCTGTGGTGATCGCCGGCACGCGGCTCATCAGTTGCCAGAGGAAGCCGGACCGATGGTTCTCTATCATCAGGGCGATCGGCCCCTGATTTATGCCGACATGGTCAGGCGACACCCAACCGCAGGCCCGACCGTCAATGGCGGCGATCGTCGGGTTGAAGCTTGCGGTGAAGCCGTAGGGGTTGCCCTCGTGCAGATCGATCTCGTGGAAATAGCGCAGCGTCGGCAGGACGATCTCCGGCGCGAACGGCAGCGAGGTGATCGCCGCCCATGGTGATAGGGTGCCGTCATCTGGACCGAAAGGCGCGCCGCGGGCGTGATAGCCGTAGAAGCGGCGCCCGCCGATCCTGATTCGACGTTTCGTCGGGCTCGGGCCGTCACTGGCGGTCAAGCCCCAGCAATTCTCGTCATAGCCGGCGAAGCCCTTCGGATTGCGGATGGCGTAGTCGCGCTGCAGATAGGTCGCCTGGCGGCTGTTCTCAAAATAGTCGCTGCCGTGATCGCGCATGAAGGCATCGCGAATGCCGCGAAAATCAATCCAGATGTGCGAGAACTGGTGGATGAAGAGCGGACCAGCATAGACCAGTTGCCGGCCGTAGATCTTCTTCCACTTGTAGGTGGACAGCCAGGCCGCATAGCTCTCCGGGGGCAGCGGAAAGGTCGGCGAGCCGAGGCCCAGCATGTAGAGGATGAGCGCCTCGTCATAGCCTTCCCAGCGGTAGCGCAGAAACCCTTTTTCGGGCCGCCAGCCATGGGTGACGGTGGCGCCGCCATTCTGCGCCCAGCGCCAGTCGGTGCGGCGGTAGAGCGCATCGGCAATCCGGCGAATTTCCAGTTCGGATTCGTCGTCCCCGTCGAAGTAGGCACCGGCGACCAGGACACCGGCAAGCAGAAGCGCTGTATCGACTGTGGACAGCTCACAATTCCAGACGCGGCGTCCGGTCTTCATGTCGAGGAAATGATAGTAGAAGCCCTTGCAGCCTGTGGCGTCGGGCTCTGGCCCCTGCGGCGCGTCCCGGAAGAAGCGAAGCGTGGCGAGCGTCCGCTCGACGGCGGCAGCACGCGTCATGTATCCACGCTCGATGCCAACCGGATAAGACGACAAAGCAAGTCCGACGGCGGCTATGCTGGCGGGCGATCCTGCGGTGTTGCGGTCAGCGACCAGGCCGTTGACCGGATTGGCCTCGTTGAGGAAATAGTCGAACGACAGGCGCTGGACGTTCGCGAGAAGCTCGTCGGTCAGCGGGTGGTCGCTCGATACATCCATGGTTGCCGAAATAGACGCTGTCGCTGCGCTTTGCACCTTTGTGCCGGTCAATCATAAGTGAGGAAAGCAGAGCCTCATAGCGCGTCAATGGATCAACGGTCGGGCAAATTTGCCGATTGCTCACCGCCGCGCCATCGGGCGGTGGCCGTCCGGCAGGCGGGTGGCAATCAGCTTGTCGATGCGCCGGCCGTCCAGATCGACGACCTCGAAGCGCCAGCCTTCAGCATCGACGCATTCGCCGGTCGTGGGCAGATGATGCAGATGCGACAGCACATAGCCGGCGACCGTCTCGTAGTCGCGGTTCTCCGGCAGGTCGATGCCCAGCACGTCTGCCATCTCGTCGGCCTGCATGTAGCCGGCGAGCAACCATGAGCCGTCCTCGCGCTTGACAGCGTTTTCCTCTTCGCCGGCATCGACATCGGATCGGAACACGCCGGTGATCGCTTCCAGTATGTCGGCCGGCGTGACGATGCCTTCGAAGTGGCCATATTCGTCATGCACCAGCGCCATCGGCACGTCTGATTCCTTCAGCCTCTGCAGCACGTCGAGAGCGTCGGCCTGGTCATGCACAATGGGCGCCGCGCGTACATGCTCGCGCAGTTCCAACGCCTTGCCGCCGAGGATCGCTGCCAGCAGATCGCGCGTCTGAACGACGCCGATCATGGCATCGACATTGCCGTCGCCGGCAGGCAGACGCGAATGTTGGGTCTCCATCAAGAGGCGCCGGATGGCTGCCTCGTCCGATTGCAGGTTGATCCAGTCGACCTCGGTGCGCGGGCTCATCACGCCGCGCACCGCCCGGTCGCCAAGACGCATGACGCCGGCGATCATGCGCCGCTCGTCGGATTCGATGGTGCCGTGATGCTCGGCCTCGGCGACCAGCATCTTGATCTCCTCGTCGGTGACCTTCTCCTCCGACTCGCCGCGATGGCCGAGCAGCCAGAGCACGGCCCGGCCGGAGATATCGAGCAGGAAGACCAGAGGCGCCGAAACGGTGGCGAGGATTGTCATGGCTGGCGCGGCGCGGACCGCCACGCGCTCGGGGTCCCGCAACGCGATCTGCTTCGGAACGAGCTCACCGACGATCAGTGAGGCATAGGTGATGAGAGCCACGACGATGCCGACGCCAAGCGGGTCGGAAATGTTTTCCTGGACGCCCGCGGATGCCAGGAAGGCAGCCAGCCGCTCGCCCAGGGTGGCGCCGGAAAAGGCGCCGGAAAGCACGCCGACCAGGGTAATGCCGATCTGCACCGACGACAGAAACTTGCCGGGGTTGGAGCCGAGCGCCAGCGCGCGGCCGGCGCCTTTGACGTTTCTGTCGATCATCGCCTTGAGGCGCGCCGGTCGCGACGAGACGATGGCCAGTTCGGACATTGCCAGAAGGCCATTCACCAAGATAAGGGCGGCCACGATCGCGATTTCAACGTAAAGCATGCGCGGTCAATAGCATTGCTGCAGTGCATTCGAAAATAGCGCTTTGGATGTTTTTCCATTCTTGCGCATTGCCAATAAGAAATTGCCCGAAACGCTAGAGTGCGTCGCGCGGAAACGGATCCAGGCGACGCGCTTAGGTCTTTGCTTTTATGCATGTCGTTGCCCAGAACTGCGGCACACTTATGGGCGACATGCATCAGGGCAATTGTCTGAGTACGCCGACTACAGCCATGCCGTCGGTGAAATAAGGGTCACCGCCGCCATTGCGTCCGATTTTGGTGGCGCCGATGCCGGGTATTTCGGTGGTCGAGATCAGCATGCCCGCCGCCCTCAGGTCACCGATCAGGAAGTTTCGCTCGGCATCGATGTCGGGACCGATGTGATGGGTGATCGCGCCTGTGTCGTGGCTGAAGCCGACGCCGCGGTCGAAGCTGGCAGAGCCCAGCCAGAGCGGACGGCCGTCGTAGCCGGCCGTGTTGGTCTGCCAGAAGCGCACATGGTGGCGCCGGTCGGCGCTGTCGCCGACCGGCTTTTCGAAGGCGAGATCCTGGGCGCGACCCTCGAACAGCAGTCGGCTCACCGGCGCATCGGGATAGGGACGGGAAAACAGCACACTTTCGCCGATGTCGATTGCGGTCCTCAGCGTCACCGCATCGGCCGTGTCCCAGCCGGCAACGGCAAAGGCGTGGACGACTTCCTTTTTGGTGCCGACCAGCCCGACATTGATCGGGTCGCCGGGAATGCCCTGCGGAGTGTGCGTCACCATCTCGAAGTGCGCGGTGCGGAAGCCGCGTTCCCGCCAGGTCCAAAATTCCGGCGCAGCGAAATAGGCAAACGCCAGATAGAAAGCGCAGAACGCCACCAGCCAGATCGTTGCGCGCCGCCTCAGCCCTCGCTTGCTCACAAGGCCACTCCCAAGACCACACCCGGCCACTCTATGCGGCGTCGGGTTGATTGGGCAGGGGCTCTAACTATTTGCTTTTGCGCAATTCCAGACGCAGGGCTACGGCAAGGCCGCCGAGCCTAAGCGTTTCCCTTTCCCGGACGTGCTCCTAGCGGCAGGCGCGGTGGCCGCTCCTGCGGTACTTGACGTCGAAATGGAAGTGGTTGCGGTGGTCGTAATTATAGCCGGGGCCGAGCACCGTGTTGAAATACTGGCATCCATCGGCGCGCACATTGTTGAGAAAGCCGCGGGTGCGGAATGCGAACAGGCCGGGCTTGCGGACGTCGATGTCGTCGCCATTGTTGAGCTCGATACTCATGACGTCGAGCGCGTTGCCCTTGCCGTGCTCCGACAGGACGCCTTCGCCGGCAATGTTGCGGCAGGAGTAGCTCGAGCCCTGGTGGATGGTTCTGACACCGGAGAAATAGCGCCAGCGGGCGGCCGGCACGAGCTCGTTCCTTGTCCAGGCGGCAAAGGTGGCGGCCATGTTGCAAGTCAGCGTGGCGGCCGGCTTCATCTGGACGCTGCCGATGGCCGAGACCTTCACCGGGAAATCGATGCCGCACTGGCCTTCATGGATCGGCTGGATGTCGGTGTAGACGACGCCGAGACGCCTCAACTCGTTGCGGCAGTCGATCTCGCTGGCGGGCATCTGCTCGAGCGGCGACATCGGCTCATCCATGCGCGGATAGGCGGCTGTCGTCAGATAGGGATCGGACGGGACGAGGCGCTGCATGCCGGAATATTGCGGCACTTCGGCTACCGCCGCTGTCTGGCTGCCCACGTCGACGGCCGGCTGGAGCGAGAAGACGTCGCCGGTCGTGCAGGCCGACACGGCCGCGACCGCAAACGCAGCGGTCAGCCTGACGGCGACGATACGGGCGCAATTGTTCTGCCGCGCCACGGCAAGCATGGCGCCAAGTCTCGTGGCCATCGAAAGGCATCCTGTCCCCGGATGGCACAAGTCTAGTCGGCAAGAGTAAAGGAAAGATCAGCGCCGGCGTTCATGCCTGCGGCCGAATTACGGCACTGTTCTTGATTTTCACTGGCAGAACGTGCCGCCGTGGCGGCGCGGCTCGAGATCAAGGTGGAAGTGCAGCGAATGGTCGGGATCGCTGCCTGGACCGAGCACGGTCTTGAACGGCCCGCAGGCAGCCTTGCGCACGGTGTTCAGGAATTTTGCATCCTGTTCGGGCGGCACGGGACCGACTTCGATTTTGCGGCCGTCCGACAGCGTGAAGGAGGCGATGTCGAGCGCATTGCCGAAGGCGTGTTCCGACAGCCTGCCGCCGTTATGGCGCGGCCGGCAGACATAGGCGGACGCCTGGCCGATCGACTTCAGGTCCGTCCCAAACTCGGCCTTTGCCGCCGGCTGGATGACATCGGCGGCAAAACGCGCCGCAGCTTCGGCCATCTGGCAATTCAATTCGGTGCCGGAGCCGATAGCGATGGATTTGCCGAGCGTCTTCAGCACGATAGGGTAGGGGATCGAGCAGCCGATTTCGGCGTCGTGCTCGGCCTGGTGTTCCTCGAAGTCGACGCCGAGCGCTTTCAGCCGTTCACGGCATGCCACCTCTTGCTCCGGCATCTTGTCGGCGGGAAGCTCGGCTGAACGCGGATCGGCGGGAATTTTCTCCTCGCCAGTTTCACCCTTGCCAGTCTCGTCCTTGCCACTCTCGTCCTTGCCAGTCTCGCCCTTGTCAATCTCGGGGGGCTTTTCCGCAGGCACTGGTGCCGCGTTTGGAGGCTCCGCTTCCGGCTCTGTCGGCTTTTCAGGGGGCGTCGCAACGACTGCCGGCGTTTGTGGCACGAAGTCATCGTGGGTCGACGGCTGCTGCTGGGCACCCTGCTCAGAAGTCCCCGTACCGGTGCTGTCGGCAGCGTCGGGCCGCGGCTCCGGAATAGGCGCCGTCGGCGGCATTTGCGGCGTGGCATTCCGGCTGACGGGCGGCAGATGGCTCTTATGCCGGTGATGGTGCCGGGCCTGCGCGGGCAAAATCAGCATGGCGGCCGCGGCCAAGCGCAGCGCCAGTCTGCAGAATCCTGAAAGGCCAAGCGTTGCCATCGCCCGGAAACGGCGCCGGCGGGTTGAAGTTGCCGTAAAGATGCGCCGTAGCGATCACAATCGATTACTTGGGCGTTACGCGCCGATGGCTTCGAGGCCTTCTTCCAGCCAATCGGCGAGCAATGGCAGGCCAAGCAGATATTTTGCAGTGCGCTTGTTTACACGCTCACGCGCGGCGGCCACCGCGTCCGCCCACTCGGAGGCGTCGTAATCCCCGCGGCCGACCCAGGCCAGCGCGATGAGCTCGGCCGCCTCATCGACATTGAGGTCATCGATGAGTTGGCGAAACTCTTCCCCGGTGAGGTCTTCCGACGATTCCTCGATCAGGCCGTCATGATGGTGGTTGTCGTGCCTGTCGCCGTCGAACTCGACCTCATGCTCGGCGCCGTCGTCGTAATCCTCGTTGACGGCGGCGCTCAGCGCCTTGGCCTTGAGGATGAACAGGCGCACCGTGTCCGGGTCGATGGAAAGCTCCCATTCCTTCTCGAGGCGCTGCTGCACTGGCCTTTCTCCGCGTGATGCGCTTGATCCGATGATAGCGGATTTGCGGCCGGCGTCACGTCCGGACACAAAAAGCGGCTACCAAGCCCGCAAAATAGTTCGGTGCCGGCGCCTTTTCGGGGATGAAACGGAGCAAAAGCGGCGTTAGTCTCGCATTGTCACGCTCAAGGAGGCTTCGATGCGCAGACGTTTGCTTGTTCAGGTCATGGCTGTTGCCGTTGCCTTGCCGCTGTTTGCGGCGCCCGCCTTTGCGGCAGGCGAAGGCGGTGGTGGCGGCAACAGTGGCGGCACCACCCAGTGCAAGAAGGGCGAAGTCTGGGACAAGAAGAAGAAGAAATGCGTCGTGCCGCAGTACGGCATGCTCGATGACGACAGCATCTATGAGGCAGGTCACGACCTCGCGATGGCCGGCCGCTATGACGAGGCGATCTCGGTGCTGACGCTCGCCGCCAACAAGCAAGATCCGCGCATCCTCAACTATCTTGGCTATTCGCACCGCCACTCCGGCCGCATCACCGTCGGCCTCGGCTATTATGAGGAAGCGCTGCGCATCAACCCCGACTACACGCTGGTGCGCGAATATCTCGGCGAGGCGCATCTGCAGATGGGCGACCTTGCCGGCGCGCAGAAGCAGCTCAGCGAGATCGAGAAGCGGACCGGCAAGGGCTCGCGCGAATACGGGATGTTGGCCGAGCAGATCGATCATTTCCTGAAAAGCTGATTGAAACTCCGGAGCCCGCGAACCGGCTGTAAGCAATTACAGCCGGTTTTGCTGTTCCCTGCTGCAATTGACGCCGGGTAAGCCTGCGAAAGCAGCGATGTTTTTGCCAAACTTGTTTTTTGGGCGTGAAAATCGCGAAAAGATCGCTATATTCGGGGAAATTGTGGTGAAACGGTTCCGTTAGCCCGAGGCTGCCGGACCGTTTTCTTTTTGTACCCATCGACAGGGCCATTCCCGGCAAGCGGGGGTGGCGGCAGGAAAGGGCAGGCAACATGAACAAGGTCCCGATGACAGGCGAGGGGTTCGCGTCATTGAAGGAAGAACTGCGCTGGCGCCAGCAGGAAGAGCGTCCACGCATCATCGAGGCGATCTCCGAAGCGCGCTCGCATGGCGACCTGTCAGAAAATGCCGAGTATCACGCTGCGAAGGAGGCGCAGAGCCATAATGAGGGCCGCGTCAACGAACTCGAGGACCTGATCGCGCGGGCCGATGTCATCGACGTCTCGAAGCTCAGCGGCGACAAGGTGAAGTTCGGCGCGACCGTGGTGCTGGTCGACGAGGACACCGAGGAAAAGAAGACCTATCAGATCGTCGGCGACCAGGAAGCCGACGTGAAGTCCGGCCGCATCTCGATTTCCTCGCCAATCGCGCGCGCGCTGATCGGCAAGGAAGTCGGCGACGCGATCGAGGTCAATGCGCCCGGCGGCGCGCGGGGTTACGAGATCGTCCAGGTGCAGTTCATCTAAATTGAAAGCCAATGCATGTCGCCCAGAAGTGTGTAGCGGTTCTGGGGCAACGACATGCATCAAATCAAAGACTTAAAGCACGCCGCCCGGATACGTTTCAGCGCGACGCGCTTCTAGGCCTACAGTCCTTTTGCAATTTGCAAACGCCGGCGCCGCCCTCATTTGGCTGCCGCCATCTTCTCCCCGTGAACGGGCGTGAACGGGGAGAAGGGGCCTGTCGTTGATGAGTTCGCCAATTTTCAGCATTTGCAGATGGGTGCCCGCATCTCGGCCAGCCTCTTTCTCCCCGTTCACGGGGAGAAATGCCCGGTAGGGCAATGGGGGGCAGCGCCGGCCGTCTGATCGAGTGTCTGCCGCTGCATCAGCATTTCAGCCTCAGCCATCACCTTGGCGGGCGTGACCTTGCCGCCGTCGGATGCCAGCAAGGTCGAGGAGTACGGGCCGCGCGGGCCGGTGAGACCCGGCTCGGTCGCCAGGAATATGGCCACGGTCGGCAGGCCGAAGGCGCTGGCGAGATGGGTGAGGCCGGTGTCGGCCCCGATCACCAGCGCCGACCGGCCGAGGATGGCAGCGATCTCGACAAGGGGTGATCTGGGGATCAGCACGGTGCCTGGCGCGGCGCTGGCGATCGCCTCGGCCACACGCTTTTCCGCTTCGTTCGACCAGGTGACGACCGGGGTAAGGTGCCGGGACACCATTTGCCGTGCCGTCTCGGTCCAGTCCTCCACCGGCCATTTCTTGTCTTCGCGGCTGGTGCCGTGGAGCAGGAAGGCAAGCCTGCCCTCGGGCAGGGGAAGCTTGCCTTGCGGCGGCACGATGCCGGAGCCAAGGCGCGAAAGATCGGGCTCGTAGCCAAGCGCCAGCCCGAACAGCCGCCGCGTGCGCTCGATGGCGTGGAGGTCGCGCGGTACGGCGTACCGGCGGTTGTAGAACAACGTCGCTGAGGGCTCGCGTGCACTCGATCGATCGAAGCCGGCGGTCGCCGTGCCGGCCTGTCTTGCGACGACCGCTGATTTCAACAGCCCTTGCGCGTCGATGACCAGGTCATAATGCGCCGTGCGGAGCGTGCGGCGCAGGACGGCCATCTCGCGCCACGTCTGGCCATTGAAAAGCGTCCTGCGCCAGCGCCGGATCGCTACCTTGTGTATGGATTTTATCGCCGGGTGCATGGCGACTATGCCGGCGAAAGCCTCCTCCACGCACCAGTCGAAGCTTAGGCCGGGGCAATTTTGAAGCGCATCTTCGACGGCCGGGAAGCTATGGATGACATCGCCCATCGAGGACGTCTTGACGATCAGTACCCTCATGCGGCTGCCGCAACCTCAAGCAATCGGTCGGCCGCCGCTTCGACCCTCGCGACGTCGAGCGTCTTCAGGCAGTTGAGATGGCCAAGCGGGCAGGTCTTGCTGTGGCAGGGCGAGCAGGAGAGGTGGAGCCAGATCAGCTCCGAACGGTCGCTCAGCGGCGGCGTGTTCTCGGGCGATGTCGAGCCGTAGACGGCGACGATCGGCGTGCCGACGGCTGCCGCGACATGCATCAGCCCGCTGTCGTTCGAAACGGCGAGCTTCGCCGCGGCGATCAGGTCGATAGTGTCCTCAAGCTTTGTCTTGCCGGCGATGTCGACGGCGCCAGGCGCCAGCGCGGCAATCTCGCCGGTGACGCTGGCGTCCTTCTTCGAGCCGAGCAGAGCGACGCCGAGCCCTTTCGCCATCATGGCGCGAGCCAGTTCGGCATAGTATTCGCCGGGCCAGCGCTTGGCAGGGCCGAACTCGGCCCCCGGCATCAAGGCGACGAATTTTCCCGAAGCGAGCCCGAACCGGTCGAGCAGGGCCGCCTGGTTGTCCGCATCGACTATGAACTGCGGCGCGCGAAACGTGCCGCCCTGGGCCAGGCTGAAATAGGCGCGTGCCGTGCGCCGCTTGAGGGCGTCAGGCAAGGGGACGATGTCGGTCAGCAAGCCGTAGCGCATCTCCCTGAGATGGCCGACACGGCGGGGAATGCGGGCAAAGAACGGGATCAGTGCCGATTTCCAGCTCCCCGGCAGCACATAGGCGATGTCGTAGCGGCCGCGCAGCAGGCGGCCGAAGCGCCGGCGGCTGCCGAATTCGAGCGCGCCTGGCATCAGCGGGAAGTCGATCTGATAGCGTATTTCGGGCATGCGCTTGACCAGCGGCGCCGCCCAGCCGGGCGCCAGCACGTCGATCGCGGCGTTTGGATGCTGCTCTTTGAGCGCAGAGAACAGGCACTGCGACATGACCATGTCGCCCACCCAGCGTGGGCCGATCACGAGGATCGTTGGGCTCTCAGCCATTCGACATAGTCTCTGACACCGGTTTCGACAGTCCGGAATTGTCCATTGTATCCTGCCGCGCGCAAGCGGGACATATCCGCCTGCGTGAAACTCTGGTAGCTGCCCTTGAGATGGTCGGGGAAGGGGATGAATTCGATCTCACCCTTACCGAGCGTGCCGATCACCGTTTCGGCGATAGCTCGGAACGGTTGGGCCCGGCCGGTGCCGCAGTTGAAGATGCCGCTCGTGCCGCGCTTCCACAGCCACAGATTAACGTCGGCGACATCGCCGACATGGATGAAATCGCGGCTCTGCTCGCCCGGGCCGAAGCCGTCATAGGCGCCGAACAGTTTCGGGTTTTCGCCGCGCCCGACCTGGTTGAACAGGTGAAAGGCGACCGAGGCCATGGCGCCCTTGTGCGCCTCGCGCGGCCCGTAGACGTTGAAATAGCGCAGGCCCGCCACCTGGGAATGATCGGTGCCGAGCACGTTGCGGCGGACATAGTCGTCGAAGAGCTTTTTCGAATAGGCATAGACGTTGAGCGGGCGTTCGAACTCAGGCTCCTCGCGGAACTCGCTGCCGCCGCCATAGACCGAAGCGGAGGACGCATAGAGGAAGGGCACGCGCAGCCCGAGGCAGGCATGCAGCAGCCGCTTCGAATAGGCATAGTTCACCTCCATCATGAACTTGCCGTTCCATTCGGTGGTGGTCGAGCAGGCGCCCTGGTGGAAAACCGCCTCTATGCGGCCGAGCCGGCCGTCTTCGAGCCGGGCCAGGAACTCGTCCTTGTCCAGATAGTCGGCAATGTGAAGGTCGGCCAGGTTGGCGATCTTGTGGCCATCGGTCAGATCGTCGACGACGACGATGTCGTCACGACCTTCGGAATTGAGCGCGGCGACGATGTTGGAGCCGATCATACCGGCGCCGCCAGTGACGATGATCATGAAGGCCTCTGCTTGCGTTGCCGAATCCGGCCCTTATAGGCGAGGCCGGTGGTAGTGTCGATAAAGGTCGCTGCCACGGACCATCGGCTACGACGAATGTAGGGCTGGATCGGCGGAACGGCTTGCGCCATAAGCTCTGCCGCGCGCCGAACTGCTTGTCAGTCGAAGCAACTACGGCGCTTTCGAGTGCCGCGGCAAGAACCGTCGGCGTGCGCTTCTTGCCCTTGGTATGATCATGACATCCGATTTAAAGCCTGGCCTTCGCCATCTTCAAACCGTGCGGGTCGACGATTCCCTGACGGTGCCGGCCATGACACCGGCCTTCGCGGGCTTCAACGACATGCCACCGGTCTTCGCCACCGCCTTCATGGTCGGCTTCATCGAGTGGGCGTGCGTCGAGGCGTTGCGTCCGTTCCTTGGCAGCCATGAGAAAACGGTCGGCACGCATGTCGACGTAAGCCACGTTGCCGCCACGCCCGTCGGTATGACGGTCACCGCCGATGTCGAGCTTGTCGCCGTGGAGGGGCGGAAGCTGCGCTTCAAGGTGTCGTGCAGGGACGAGAACGGACTGATCGGGGAAGGTTTTCACGAGCGCGCGGTAATCGACCGTGAGAAGTTCATGGCGCGCGTTCTGGCCAAATCAGGGCGGACCGGTTCATCGCCACAGTGAGGCCGCAAAGTTCCCGCTTCAGTCGGCTCCCGCCGCCCGGCATATCGTGAGGGACCAGATGCCGTCGACAGAGCTGCTCATCGCGTTTTTGGCCACCACGGCGATCTTCGCCTATATTCCCGGCCCTGCCATGCTCTACGCCGCTGCGCAGACCATGGCGCGCGGACGCTGGTCGGGGTTGACGGCGGCTCTGGGCATCCATCTCGGCGGCTATGTGCATGTTTTCGCGGCCGCCGCTGGCCTGTCCGTCCTGTTCCATGCGGCGCCGCCGCTCTATCTGGCGGTCAAGCTCGTCGGCGCGCTTTATCTGGTCTGGCTCGGCGTCTCCATGTTCCGCAAACGCACGGATGGCGATATGGCGCTGCCCGCCATCGAGCGGAAATCGGCCCGCCGCGCTTTTTTCGAGAGCATTGCCGTCGAGGTGCTCAATCCGAAGACAGCGATCTTCTTCATGGCGTTCCTGCCGCAGTTCATCGATGCCTCGGCGGCGTTCCCGATTTGGATGCAGTTCATCGTGCTCGGAACCGTCGTCAACCTGATGTTCTCCTCGGCCGACATTGTTTGCGTCTTGCTGGCCGGCGCGATGATTGCGCGGCTGCGGCGCTCGGGCCGTGCGCAACGCTTGATGCAGCGCGCGGGAGGTGCCGTGCTTGTCGGCCTCGGCGTTCATGTTGCCCTGCAAAAGAGCTGATCCGACTGCCAGCTAGTCGCAAGCCGGCCCAGGCCCGCCGTTGCGCTGGCCCGATTTGCGGTATATCGGCATCGCGAAGAACGACCGGCGCTGCGACTTTGGCGCTGCAACTCCAGACCAGCCTTTCGGGCGCATGCCAGTGAGATGATCAAGCACCATCTGCCTTCTCCGGAACCATTGCATCGCACCATCGCCCGCTTCGGCGAGGTCACGGTGCTGGTGGTCGGCGACTTCATTCTCGACCGCTTCGTCAGTGGCGTGATCGAACGGATCTCGCCGGAAGCGCCGATCCCGGTGCTGCATGGGCGGGGCGAGATGCTGGCCATGGGCGGCGCCGGCAACGTGGTCTCCAACATCGTCTCATTGGGTGGCGCGGCAATCCCGGTGTCGGTAATCGGCGCCGACCAAGCCGGTGACAATCTCGTTCGCATGCTCGGCGACCTCGGCGCCGACACCGACGGACTGGCGCAGCATCAGGACCGCATGACCTCTTCGAAAAGCCGGTTCAGCGCGCTGAACCAGCAGGTGCTGCGTTTCGACGAGGAGGAGATCAAGCCGCTTTCCCGCGGCGAGCGGGCGATGCTGGTCGAGCATTTCCAAGCGGCACTCGCCCGCGCCGACGTCGTCATCCTGTCGGACTACGGCAAGGGTATCCTGCTCGACGGGGTCGCCGGAGAGTTGATCGCGATCTGCCGCGATGCCGGAAAGCCGGTCCTGGTCGACCCGAAGGGCCGCGACTACGGGCGCTATGCCGGCGCCACGGCCGTGACGCCGAACCGCAAGGAACTCGGCGAGGCGGTCGGGCATGCGGTGTTTGGCGATGACGAGATCGTGGCGGCGGCGCGCGACCTGATCGCCGCGCATGGCTTCGATTTCATCGTTGCAACGCGTAGCGAAAAGGGCATGAGCGTCGTCACCGCCGAAGATGCCCGCCATATCGCGACGCAGGCGCGCGAGGTGTTCGACGTTTCGGGCGCAGGCGACACAGTCATCGCGACCTTCGCGCTTTCGCTCGCGGCGGGCGCCGACCGCGTCCATGCCGCCGTCATCGCCAATGCGGCCGGCGGCGTCGTGGTCGGCAAGCGCGGCACGGCGCGGCTGTCGGTCGAAGAACTGTCCGGCGCGCTGTTTCGCTCGCACGGACCGGTCGCTCACAAGGACGCCGTTCTCGATGCCGGCGCAGCGGCCAGGATGGTGGCCGCCTGGAAGGAGGAAGGCCTGACGGTGGGCTTCACCAATGGCTGCTTCGATATCCTGCATGCCGGCCATGTCAGCCTGCTGCACGCCGCGCGCAGCCAGTGCGATCGGCTGGTGCTGGGGCTGAACAGCGATGCCTCGGTGCGACGGCTCAAGGGCTCCGGACGTCCGGTCAACGACCAGCACGACCGCGCCTGCGTGCTGGCGGCTCTTGCTTCCGTGGACGCGGTCGTCGTGTTCGAGGAGGACACGCCGCTCGAACTGATCGAAGCGCTGAAGCCCGACATCCTGGTCAAGGGCGCTGACTACACGATCGAGACCGTGGTCGGCGCCGAGGTGGTGCAGAAGGCCGGCGGGCGCGTGGTGCTGGTCGACCTCGTCGCCGGCAAGAGCACGACCGGCACGATCGGCAAGCTGCGCGCCGGCGGCACGAATTGAGGATTTCATGTCAGAACTGAACGACTATCTGGTCCGCTCGGCGGCAGCGATCACGGCGATGGTCGAGCGCGACCTCACCGAGGAGATGGAACGCGCGGTTGCAGCCGTCGTCGAGGCGCTGTCGCAGGGCAAGGCTTTGCTGATCTGTGGCAATGGCGGTTCGGCGAGCGACGCCATCCACATCGCCGGCGAACTGGTCGGCCGCTTCTTGAAGGAGCGCAAGGGTTACAATGTCATTGCGCTGCCGGCCAACGCGGCGGTGCTGACGGCTTGGGGCAACGACTACGGCTTCGACACGGTTTTCTCGCGCCAGGTCGAGGCGCACGGCTCGGAAGGCGCTGTCCTGCTCGCCATCTCCACCAGCGGCAATTCGCCCAGCATCCTTGCCGCCGCCGAGCAGGCGCGGGCCATGGGCATGACGGTGATCAGCCTCACTGGTGACACCGGCGGCAAGCTGAAGCCGTTGACCGACATCCTGCTCAACGTGCCGTCGACCTCGACGCCGATCATCCAGCAGGGGCACCTTTGCCTCTATCACCATCTGTGCGAAGCGGTGGAAGCGCGTCTCAGCAATGGCTGAGGGTGCCGTCCATCCGCTCGCCGAGCCCGGCCTCTGGATCGAACGAGTCGGAAGCAGCAGCTTTCCAGCCGGCCTTCCGGCGCTCTTTCTCGATCGTGATGGCACGATCAATGTCGATACCGGCTATCCCGACGATCCGGACGACATTGTGCTGCGCGACGAGATCGCGCCTGCCATAGAGGGCGCGAACCGACAGGGCATCCCGGTTATCGTGATCACCAACCAGTCCGGCATCGCGCGGGGCTATTTCGGCTGGGACGTATTCGCGACCGTCAACCGGCGGGTGCTTGGCCTGCTTGCCGAGCGGAATGCCGCCGTCGACATGGTGCTTGCCTGTGCCTATCACGAGGCCGGCTCGGGACCGCTGGCGGTCGCCGACCATCCGATGCGGAAGCCTAACCCCGGGATGCTGGTCGAGGCTGCGCGCCGGCTCGGCATAGATCTGAAGCGTTCGCTGATCGTCGGCGACAAGCCGGCCGACATGGAAGCAGGCCAGCGCGCCGGCCTTGGACGCGGCTGGCTGGTCGACGGCAAGGGTTCGATGATGGGCGGGCTCTCCGTTTCGCCATTATGCGATGCGCATGATCTCGACGGACTGCTCGCCGCGATACGGGCGCTTTGATCGCATAGTGATTCAGGGCCGAGCGCCAAGCCGCTGGTTTTGCGGCGCTTTTGCTGGAAGCTCGGCGCCTCCAGTCAGCCCGGAAAGGCCACCAGCCCTTCGTCCTTGACGCGGCGGATCGTCAGCGCGGTGCGCACCGTGTCGACATTGGGGGCCGAGGCGAGCTCCTCGATGACGAACGTCTGGAAGGTGCCGAGATCGCTGGCCACGCAGTGCAGCAGGAAGTCGGATTCGCCTGACACCATCCAGGCATCGCGCACGATCGGCCAGCCGCGCGTGCGCTCGGCAAACGTCTTCAACTCGGCATCGGCCTGATGATGCAGACCGATCAGGCAGAAGGCAACGACATCCATGCCAAGTGCCGGGGCGTTGAGGAGCGCGCGATAGCCGCGGATGATGCCGGCCTCTTCCAGGCGCCGGACGCGGCGCAAGCAAGGCGGCGCCGAGATGCCGACCCGGTTCGACAGCTCGACATTGGTCATACGGCCGTCATTCTGCAGCTCGCGCAGGATTTTCCAGTCGATGGCATCGAGATCGGCTTTGAGCGGCATGGTCGACTTTCGCGCAAGAATCTTTCGCGGTTTGTAATTAGACTTTGCGTCGCATTCCATCCCTTGCGGATGATTTTTGCTGGTCTTGGCCGCGATATTGCCCGATATGGCGGGCAGCGCTCCGCATGGCTGCGCGCTGCCAACTATCGTGCGCGGAACCGCGAGGCACGTCGGAAGCTTTCCGGGGACGAAAGGTAAGTTGCCTTGCTGGCTTGGCGGGCAACACTTACATTACCGACGACAAAACCACGGCTTTGGGCCGCAGGGGACTTTTCTATGAACACCAAACATGCTCCCGTTCTCATCATCGGCTCCGGCCCGGCCGGCTATACCGCGGCAATCTACGCCGCCCGTGCCATGCTGAAACCGATGCTGGTCGCCGGCCTGCAGCAGGGCGGGCAGCTGATGATCACCACCGATGTCGAGAACTATCCGGGCTTTGCCGATCCTATCCAGGGTCCCTGGCTGATGGAGCAGATGCTCAAGCAGGCCGAGCATGTCGGCACCGAAATCGTCAACGACATCATCACCGAGGTCGACCTCAATGTGCGGCCGTTCCTCGCTACCGGCGATTCCGGCACGGTCTACACGGCCGATGCGCTGATCATCGCCACCGGCGCGCAGGCCAAATGGCTGGGCATCCCCTCGGAGCAGACCTTCATGGGCTTCGGGGTGTCGGCCTGCGCTACCTGCGACGGTTTCTTCTACCGCGGCAAGGACGTCGCGGTGGTCGGCGGCGGCAATTCCGCGGTGGAGGAAGCGCTTTACCTCGCCAACCTCGCCAAGAGCGTCACCGTCATTCACCGGCGCAGCGATTTCCGCGCCGAGCGGATCCTGCGCGAACGGCTGTTCAAGAAGGACAATGTGCGCGTCATCTGGGATACGGTCGTCGACGAGATCACCGG